>NZ_JBIAUR010000031.1:0-75968 GCF_042893105.1 Streptomyces sp. NPDC001663
GACGGCGGCTACCGCTTCTGGGGCCTCACCCCGACGCCGTACCCCATCCCGAACGACGGACCCGTCGGCAAGATGCTCGACGCGGTCGGCCGCTCTCAGTATGCGGTGGTCATTGTTCGACTCCTGTCCGAGTGCGTCTGTCGATCGTTGTGTCTTGTACGCCGTGGCCCGCCGCGACTGCCGCTCCTGAGGAGGAGGTGGAGTCGCGGCGGGCGGCCGGGTGGCCTGGCCGACCTGCTACCCGTGTCCCGGCCCCGGCGCGTTCGTCATGCGGTCAGCCGTCGAGGGTGTGCGGGTCGTCGTCGAGATGAGCCTGGTCCACGCCGCCGTGCCCGCCCACGAGAGTGAGTGCCGCCGCCACGAGAGCAGCCACGCCACCGAGCACGAACGCCAGTGAGTAACTGCTGCTGAGGGCGTGGAAAGCGACGTCCTTGAGTGGGTTGAAGGGTATGACCTGACCGTCCGGCGAGGTGATGCTGGCGGGCACCGAGTTGGCGCCGAGCGGGCCCGATCCCACGGCGTGCACAGCCGCCTCCAGCTGCGGCTTCTGATCCGCCGGAGCATGGGCCGGAGCGGCCTGGAAAGCCGCATAAGCCTTGCTCAGGCCAGGATTGTCGGCCAGGTTGCGGGCGATCTCCTTGGCAGCCTGGCTCAGCGCGACAGCACCCATGATCGCAGGGCCGAGCGCGAACCCGAGGTCACGGAACGTGCTCGTGGCACCGCTTGCCATGCCGGCGAGGTGGTTGGGCAACGTGTTGACCGCGACCGCGCTGATGGCGGCGAAGGCGAGTGCCGAGCCGACGCCGGCGAGGATCAGAGGCCCGACGATGGCACCCAGTGCCCGATCGCTCGTCGGAACGCCGGCGAACCACAGCCCGCTGGCGCCGACGAGGATCAGACCGGTGAAGAGAACCCACCGGGGGTTGTACCGCTCCAACAGCTTGGAGGTGAGGGGCAGTTGCACGAGCCCGATGCCACCGAAGAAGAGGTATGCGACGGAGGCCTTCAGCGGGCTGATTCCCTGGATGATGGTGAGGCGGATACTGGTGGAGTACATGATCGCGAGGAAGCCGAACATCCCGATCACGGTGACCACCGAGTTCACGGCGAACGCCCGGTTCTTGAACGCGCTCAGGAGAAGGAGCGGCGCGTCCGCCCGGTTCTCCACGAAGACGAACAGCCCGAGGAGCACGGCCGCGGCGACGAACGCGACGACGATCTGCGGGCTCCCCCAACCGCTCTCGGAGCCCTGGATCACGGCGTACAGCAGAGCGAACAGGCCAAGCGCTGAGGTGATCTGCCCCGGCCAGTCCAGGGATCGGCCCTCGGGCGAGGAGGAGTTGCGGGCGATCGCCAGCGACAGGAACGCGCTCACGGCGGCGATGACGAGGACACCGACGTAGGCCCAGCGCCAGTTCGCGTTCCCGGCCCAGCCGCTGTGAATCTTGGTGGAGAGGCCTGCCAGCAGCGGCCCGAGGAAACCGCCAATCGACAGCGCGGCGGCCCAGATCGCCACGCCACGCGCGCGGGTGGCAGTGGTGTGCGTGCCGGCCGCCACCATGGCGAGGCTCGTCGGGAAGATGGCCGCGGCCCCGATGCCACTGAGGAGTTGGGCAAGAATCAGCAACGTCACCCGAGTGTCGCTCGAGTATGCCGAACCCGGTACCAGGACCGCGAGGGTCGAACCGAGCGCGATGAGCGCAGCGCCCCCCACGAGCAAACGCTTACGGCCGAACAGGTCACCGAACACGCCGAAGCCCAGCTCCAGCGCGGCCACGGGAAGCATGAAGGCGTCGGTGATCCACGTCAGCTGGGCCGAGGACGGCGCGAGATCCTGCTGGATCAGCCCGTTGATGAGTGAAGGGACGGCGAGGGCCATCTGCGCGAGGCAGACGGCGAGAACCACCGCGACCAGGGTGCCCGAGGTCAGGGTGTATCTGCCGCCCTCTCCCTCTGCCGCCTTGGGCGAATCGATCTGAACCATGGACGACTCCTTGGCGCAATGCGCTGCTGTCGGAACCGGCGTCCGCTGCCGGACCCTGCTGTGGGTGTTTTTGTCGCGGTCATCCCGGCAACACCGCTGCCGTGCCGCCCCTGGGCCTTGCTGAGCGCCTCCGCGCCGCCGCCCTTCCACCGGACCTCATTCAGGACGCTCGGCGCGCTGGCCGACCGGCTGAGCAGCGTCAAGGTAGGAGTGACCCCCATCACCCTCAACGGTCATGTTCATTAGACGAACAAGCCGCCGCCGATCCTCGGTCTCGACACGCATCATCCCTGGAGGACGGCCTTGCCGCTGCCGCCCGGAAGGAGCAGTGACTCATGACTGGGAGGCTGACGGGCAGGACCGCCGTCGTGACCGGAGGCAGTACGTGCATCGGGCAGGAGATCGCCCGCAGACTCGCGGCGGGGGGAGCGGACATCGCGGTCGCGGACATCGATCCGGCCGACGCGACGCGGGACTTCGTCGCGGAAACCGGTCGGCGATTCTTCAGCGACAAGGTCGACGTCTCGGACGAGGACGACCACGTGACCTCCGACGAATGGCGTCGCACCTTCGCCGTCAACGTGGACGGCCCCTTCCTGGTCTCCAGGGCGTTCCTGCCCGACCTGAAGGAGTCCGGGTCGGGACGGATCATCAACATCAGTCCTCAAGCTACTGGACTCCGCCGCCTCCGTTTCTCTCCTATGTCTCCGCCAAGGGCGCGCTGAACGGATTCACCTCTGTCCTGGCCGCCAACCTCGCCGCTCACCACATCACCGTCAACGGCGTCGCAGCGAGCCTGGTCCGGACGGCCACGGCCGCGGAGAAGACGAGCGAGTCCTTCTTCGAGCAGACCGTGCGGATGCAGAACATCAAGCGTGTGCAGATGGGGCAGATCGTCGTCGCAGACGGCGGAAGCACGCGCCGCTGAGGGGGCTCTACGGAGTGGGCGCCCCCCTCAGCGGCCTCCTGGTCAGGTCCGGCGACGAGATAGCCGTCGACCTGCCCCCCCTCACCGGATCCGCACGGTAGAGCGATGGGATCACTCGATCGTGGATTCTTCCGCGGCTGGCCGATGATCAGGTGGCGCCAGGCGGCAGACCGATCGCCAGGGGGAATTAGTATTTTGACATAGGTTTCTTGTCATAGGTAACTTGGGGTCGTGACCGGAATCAGTGAGGCTCGTCCGAGCCAGGGCGTCGACCAGGTGGCCGCAGGCCTCGTGGCGTGCCTGCCCGCGCTGAACCGGTACGTCAAACAGAGCATCGACGGGCGACTGCCCTACCCCAAGCTCCCCGAGCGGCAGTTGGCCCTGCTCCAGTACGTCGCCGAGCACGACGGCTCGACCGTCCACAAGGCCGCCGACGCGCTGCGGATGATGCCGAACAACGTCAGCGCCCTCGTCACCCGCCTCACCGACGCGGGCCTGCTGGAACGGCACCAGGACGACACCGACAAGCGCGTCGCGCACCTGCGTGTCACCGCCGTGGCGCGTCAACGCATCCGCCAGGCCGAGGACGTCGCGGCGCGACAGCTCGCGGCCGCGCTGCGGACTCTCACGGACGGCGACCGCGACGCCCTCGGCTCGGCGCTCGGCGCCCTTGAGGCTCTCACCCGGCGCCTGCGCAACGACTCCGCCGCCTGACCGTTCGGTCCGGCTCCCGTACGTCTATTGCCCTTGCCGCTGCCGTGCAGGGCACGGTGTGCTGCCCCCTGCACAGCCCACACACAGCTCGCCCACATGTCCACGCGCCCCAGCCGCGCGCCGCACGTCACGAGGACAGCCCACACATGTCTGCCACCGCTGTTTCCACAGCGTCCACTCCCCTGTCCGACCCCCACCCCCGCGGTCTGCGCGCCAACCCCTGGCTGACGCTGATCGCGGTCGGGCTCGGCCTGTTCATGGTCGGTCTCGACGGCTCCGTCGTCTCGATCGCCAACGCCGAGATCGCCCGCGACCTGAGCGCCACCACCGCCGAACTGCAGTGGGTCACCAACTCCTACCTGCTCGCCCTCGCCGCCGCCCTCATCCTCGGCGGCAAGCTCGGCGACCGCTTCGGGCGCCGCACGGTCTACCTCGTCGGCGTCGTCGGATTCACCGTCGCGTCCGTCGCGATCGGCCTCGCCGGCTCGGTCGAGGGCGTCATCGCCTTCCGCGCCGTGCAGGGTCTCTTCGGTGCGATGCTCATGCCCAACACGTTGGCGTTGCTGCGTGCGGTGTTCCCGCCGAAGAAGTTCGGCATGGCGGTCGGTATCTGGGCGATGATCTCGTCCGTCGCCACCGCGCTCGGCCCGATCGTCGGCGGACTGCTCGTCCAGCATGTCAACTGGGAGTCCGTCTTCTACATCAACGCCCCCATCGGCGTGATCGCCCTGGTCTTCGGTCTCGTGGTGCTGCCGCAGTCCAGGAACGAGGCGGCGGCGAGCGAGAAGTTCGACGTGCCCGGCGTCGTACTGCTCGCGCTCGGCCTGATCGCCGTCGTCTTCGGCGTCGTCAAGGGCGAGACGTGGGGCTGGACTTCGGCCGGCACGCTCGGGGCGATCGTCGGCGGTGTCGTCGTCCTGGTCCTCTTCGGCTGGTACGAGACCCGCGTCGCGCACCCTCTCCTGCCTATGCGGCTGTTCCGCAACCCGGCCCTGACCATAGGTGTGTTCGTCACCGCGCTGAACTTCTTCGTCCTGCTCGGCGCGATCTTCTTCGTGATGCTCTACCTCCAGAACGTGCACGGCTTCACGCCCGTCGAGTCCGGTGTGCGCACCCTGCCGCTCAGCCTCGCCTCCATGGTGGCCTCGCCGCTCGGCGCGAAGCTCACCGAGCAGTTCGGCCCGCGCCTGACCATGCCGCTGGGGATGGTGCTCCAGACCGGCGCCGCGTTCACGATGCTCTCGTGGAGCGCCGACTCCTCGTACGCCACCATGTGGCCGCCGTTCGTCGCGCTCGGTCTCGGCGTCGGCATCGTGATGGCCGCGTCCTCCGACGCGATCGTCGGCAACGCCCCCGTCAAGGACGGCGGCATCGCGGGTGGCCTGCAGGCCACCTCGCTCCAGGTCGGCGGCGCGCTCGGCACTTCGGTGCTCGTCTCCCTCATCAGCAGCCGCGTCGGCTCCACGCTCACGGACTCACTGACCGACGCCGACGTGCCCCACTCGGCGGCCGCCCGCTTCGAGGAGGCGAAGGACGCGGTCGCGATGGGCGTCGCCCCGGTCTCCGACGCGATGCCCGCACAGCTCAGGGCGGCCGTGGTGGAGGGCAGCCACACCGCCTTCATGAACGGCGTCCACACCGCCGTCCTGGTCACCGGCATCCTCGCCCTCGTGGGCGCCGCCCTCGCGGCGTTGGGCCTCCGAGGCCGGGAGGACGAGACCCACGAGCACACCGAGCACGACGCGAAGGTACCGAGCCCGGCCGCCGTCCCAGCCGCGACCGGCGTCCGGTCCTCCACCAGCATCCCTGTCAGCGGTCGTGGCGACGTCTGACAACAGATCGGCAGGCAGCGTGATACGGATCGTCACCTCCTCCGGGTCGTAGTGCAGCCGGACCATCAGCTGAAGGACCTCGAACAACTGCCTGAGCAGCTGCTCGGGGTTCACAAGGTTGAGTGCCAGATAGGGCAGACCGTCGAGCAGGTCCGCGTCCTCCGTAGTCGGACGGGCGGGCTCGGCGGCGTCGGCTGCGTCCACCTCCGATAGGTCGGAGCGGCCGTCCGCTCGGATTCCAGTCGGTTGTAGCTCTCGCGCAGGCCCTTGGCGAACGGGTCATCGGGACCGGCGGTCTCGGCCTGGCGAAAGATGTTCGCCTGCCGCATCGAGAGTGAGTCGAGAGTGTGCTGGAGCCGGTCTCGCTCGGCCTGTCGCTGTCTCGCTGCCCGGCCATCGACGGAGTTCCGCCGCGAGCAACTCTCGGCGCTCGGGGCCGAACACGCGGTCCGAGCGAAAGGCTGAAATCGCTTCAAGGACGGCGTCCTCGCATAGGTACACGGTCGTGGAGTGGCCGGCGTACGCGTCGGGGCGGCCTCGGTTGTCGGGCCTGCGGCTGACAGCTGTAGTGGGTGATGCCGTCGCGGTGTTTGCCGAACATCCGCCGATCGCAGGCGTGCAGAAGCATGCCGCGCAGGACATGGGTGCGGCGGGTCTGCGGACGGGTGTTGAGGGCGTTGCCAGCCCGGGAGCCGCGCCGTTCCTGCCGCCGTTCGGCGGGTTCGTCGTACATCCACTTCGGGATCAGCGGCTGGTGCACCGGTTCCGGTGACCACACCCACAGCGCCGGGTCGTTGTGGGCGCCGCGGCGGCTTCGTCGAGCGCGCCGGTTGAAGACCTGGTAGTCCGTATTGCCTGGGGGCGCGCAGGACCTCGCACACCGCCGACTTGCTCCACACACCGCGTGCCTTCGTGGCGCCGCCCGGCGGGACGGGCGGCGGGTACTTCTCCGGGTCGGCGTTGAGACGGTCGACGATGGTGGCGTAGCCGAGGCGTTCGTAGTAGCGCCAGTGCGCGACCGTGATCGTCTCCGCGAGGATGCCGTCGGGCTCCAAGCGCGACTTGGTCTCGCCACGCTCGGCCTTGACGGGGTTGGGGTGGCGGTAGTGCTTGACCCGGTAGCCGTACGGAGGCTTACCGATGTTCCAGCCTTCGCGCACGTGGGCGCACAGCCCGCCCCAGGAGTTTTCGAGGACGTTGAACACCTCGTACTCGGCGACGGACTGATTAATACGGCGCTGCAGGATTTGCTGCGCTCGCCCACCGTCCAGCTTGATGGGCTCGTTCCAGGCGAAGAGCGGTTTCGCCATCGGCGTCCTGGCAGGGCAATGAGATTCCCTGGGTGAGCCGCAGTACCTGGTGATCGCCGACGGCCTCACGGGGAGAACCGCCACCGGGCGGTGGGCCAGGCCGGTCAAGCAGGGCTTCAGCGTGAATCCGGCCTTCGTCTGCACATAGCCGAGGTGGCGGTAGCCAAACGGGAACCGGGCGAGCAGCACGGGGGCGGGCTTGAAGGAGGCGGCGGGGTCGGCCACGTCCAGGCGGTCCTTCCCGTAGACGGGCTGCCTGCGAACGAGCGTCCACTCGTCGTCGTCCCGGAAGAGGAAGTCATGGAAGCGGCCCGTGCACGCCACGGGCCAGGTCCGACGTGCGGCCGCCCGCGAAGTGCAGGATGCTGACCCGTTCTCGAAGCCCTGCTTGCCGGCGGCTACGAAGTTCGCGCTGGGGCTGCACCCAGGTGACGCTCAAACACCTGTCGGGCGCCAGACGGTGGCGAACCGTTCCCAGTCGCGGGCGTCCCGCCACAGCACCCAGTTCTCCGCCAGCTGGCTGCTCTTCGCCTGCCGCCGTGCTGCTGACCGCGGCCTGCCGCATCTGGTCCTTCGTCCCCGCACGCTTCCAGGATCCGGACCGCCATGGTGGGGACTGCACTAGCGGTGCGGCACCGGACGAGCCCCGAACCCGCTTGGCTCGGCGGCCCCAACCCTCCATATCCGGAGCACGTTTCATGTCCGGCGTTTCCCAGCCGGTCGACGGTCCCGACCTCGCTCGGGTCCAGCGTGTCGTCAGCGAGATCCCCGGCCCGCACTCCCGTGAACCGCTGACCCGTCAGCGGAAGGTGGTGCCTGGCCGGCGTCGGCGCCGTCCTGCCCGTGTTCGTGGAGGCGGCCGGTGGCGGGGTGATCGTCGATGCGGACGGCAACTCCTTCATCGACTTCGGCAGCGGAACCCCCGTGACCAAGGCCGGCGATTCCGCCGCGGACTTGGAGCGCGCGGCCTCGCAGTTGCGCCGGTCAGCTGTGTGACCGTCTGTGGGGATCAGGCACGACCGACGGCCGCCACAACGTGACCGCACGCGGGACCTGGTGGAGCGGCGCCCCCGAGGCGAGATCGTCCTGATCTCCTGAGCACGGCGCCCACCGGCCCCACCGCACCGTGCCGGGTCCGCCACCACGGCACGGTGCAGTGGTTCACCTGCTCGACCGGTCAGGCGTTGAAGCGGTATGAGCCCGCCCGGGCCCGGTAGACCTTGTAGGCCGCGCCTCCGGAGGTGTCGTCGCGGACGAAGGCGGCGCCCCGGGGTGCGGTTACGGGCTGGTTCTGGGTGGGGACTCAGATCTCGGCCTCGGTGTTGTACGGGACCGTCACCGCGAGGTCGATCCTGCCGTCCCCACGCCGCCGCCACTCCGAGGACACCTTGCCGCGCACGGTGTCGATCGAGGCGCTGACATGGTCAAAGGTCGCGGGTGACAGGTCGGTGTCTTCGGTGCCGTTCGGGACCAGGCTGTTGACCGCAACTGCGGGGATGTACGGGCGGATGCGCAGCGTCTCGTAGGCAGTTGCGGTCGGTCTGATGCCGGCCAGGCTCTGGTAGAACCAGGTGGCCACGTTGGAGCGGTAGTGGTGGTTGACCGAGAGCCGGTCGGTCCACTGTTCCCACAGCGAGGTGGCACCCTTGGCGATCTGGTACACGTAGCCCGGCAAGCCGGTCTGGGTGACGGCCTTCAGAGCGATGTCCGTATAGCCGTACTCGCTGCGGATGTTGAACTCGTAGCGCGAACCGTACATGTCGTTCTGGATGTGCTGGTCGGCTACCACGATCCGGTCGGCGAGCAGCTTCGCGAGGGCCTTCTTGTTCTCCGCGAGCGTCTTCGTGCCGGCCAGGTGGCGCGGGTCGTCGGGGTCCAGGTCCGAGCCAGGCACCAGGTCGAACGCGATGGCCAGGGCGTTCTCGCTGGAGATGCTGCCCTGGGTGAAGTGGCCCTGCGCAGCGTCCCAGTAGTTGGCGATGAACGCCTTGCGCAGGGTGCGCGCCGACATCGCGTAGTGGGACGCGCGTTCGGTGCGGCCGAGGGCACGGCCCACCTCGTCCATGTAGTCGCAGAAGTGGATGTAGAAGGCGAGGCTGATGACGGCGTTGCTGCCGGGGCTCTCGGCGCCGGAGTAGGTGCACCCAGGGAGGCTTCGAACTTGACGTCGTTCTCGGCGGTGAACAGCGTCTCGTAGTACTTCAGGAGCGTGTCCTGGTGGTCGTACAGCTCGGCGAACAGGCTGCTGGTGCCGTAGTACGTGTGCAGTTCCCTCGGGATGACGCGGGAGTTCAGCGGCGGCCAGCGCCAACGCGTCGCGATCGCCCGCGCCCTGGCACCTGCCCCACGGCTCATCGTGTGCGACGAGCCCGTCTCCGCACTCGACAGCCCCGTTCCACCGCCACCCGCGAGCTGGTGAACCTCGACGGCCTGTGGAGGTTCACCACCGCCACGGGCGCGGGCGAACACCCATGGGCCGGGCCACTGGACACCCCGCTCGAAGCCGCGGTGCACGAACTGCGGCGCCGCTGGCGGGGACTGGCAGGCCGCAAGCCGTCGTCCGCCGAGAACTGAAGACCTCAAGAAGCTGCTGACAGGAAGCCCCAAGTGACCGCTTCAGAACGCACTTTCTGCAATCCGCTCGACATCGCCTACCGCTATCAGGACATTCAGTTCTCCGGCACGGTCAGAGGCAACAAGCTCGGCGAGCCGCGGCGGAGCGTGCACCGGGAGGCAGCGGATCCGTCGATCGTGCTGTACCGGGGCCGTTACTACATGTTCGTCTCGATGTCCGCGGGGTTCTGGCACTCGACGGACCTTCTACGGTGGGAGTACCGCGCGACGTCCAAGCTGCCTGCCCTCGACTACGCGCCGGACGTCCGCGAGGTGAACGGAGCGCTCCACATCAGCGCCTCCCGCAAGGAGGACAACTGCCCCTTCTTCCGGAGCGTCGACCCCCTGTCCGACGACTTCGTCGAGGTCACGCCAGGCACCTTCCCCTTCTGGGACCCGAACCTGTTCCAGGACACCGACACATCGGTGTACCTCTCCTGGAGGTGTGCCAACAAGACACCGATCTACGGAGTCCGGCTCTCGGACACGTTCAGCCTGATCGGCGAGCCGTCGCCTCTGATCGGCTCCGATGTCCTCGCCCACGGCTGGGAGCAGTTGGGCGAGGACTACGTCGTCGTACCGCCGAAGAACGAGTTGGAGAGACTCATCGCCCAGGTCGGTGGCGCCGCCCCCTTCATCGAGGGCGCCTGGATGACCGAACGCGACGGTACCTACTACCTGCAGTACTCGGCGCCCGGCACCCAGCTCAACACCTATGCCGACGGGTACTACACGGCCTCGGCGCCTCTGGGCCCCTTCACCTACTCGCTCGACAGTCCGTTCTCGTCGAAGCCGGGCGGGTTCATCACCGGGGCGGGACACGGCAGCACGTTCCAGGACCGGCACGGAAACTGGTGGCACGCGGCCACCATGCGCATCTCGGTCAACGACGTGTTCGAGCGCCGCGTCGGAATCTTCCCCGCGGGATTCGACGACGACGGCGTGCTGTTCTGCAACCAGAACTTCGCCGACTACCCGATGACGGTCCCGGACGGACCGTTCGACCCGTGGACGCCCCCCCCCCGCCTGGATGCGGCTCTCCTACAGGGCGGATGCCGTCGCCTCGTCTTCGGCCCCCGGCCACGACCCCGTGTCCGCCGTCGACGAGAACGTCCGCACGTGGTGGGCGGCCGCCGGCAGCGAACCGGGCGAATCCCTGACGGTCGACCTCGGTGCGAACAAGACCGTCCACGCCGTGCAGATCAACCTGGCGGACCATGAGCTGGCCGACACCGCCCCGCACGCGCCGGACGGAGTGGATGTGTGCCATTCCTGGCGGGGCATCTTCCCGAGCCATCAACCGGCGGAGATCCTGGTCGAGATCTCGGAGGACGGCCGGGAGTGGACCGTCGTCCGGGACTCCCGCGGCACGGGCGCCGACGCTCCGCACGCCTTCATCGTCCTCGACTCGCCGCAGGAGACTCGATTCGTCAGGGTCACCGGCGGCCGAATGCCGTTCGGCGGCACCTTCGCCGTCAGCGGTGTCCGTGTCTTCGGGGCGGGCGCAGGCGAGGCTCCACCTGCATGGCGCGCTAAAGCCGTCCGTGTGGACGACCGCACCGCCCGAGTCGAATGGGAAGCCGCCGCCGGAGCCATCGGCTACAACGTCCGCTACGGCCGTCACCCGCAAAAGCTTTACCACAGCTGGCTGGTGTACGAACGCACGACCCTGGACCTGCGTTCCCTCAACGCGGGTGCGGAGTACTGGGTGGCCGTCGACGCGTTTGGCGAAGCCGGTGTCACCTCCGGTGAGCCCGTGCCCGCGGCGCTCAACGCCGAACTGGATGAACAAGAGGCCGAAAAGCAGCGTTGAGAGAGCGAGTTCCGAAAGGGCGGACTGAGACCTGGCTTTGAGCAGCCACCGCCCGCTTTTAGCCATGGTCAATCGGTACGTGCTGTGTTACGTTGCAGTCACTGTTACGTTGCTGTCACTCGGCATCGTCCGCCGTAGAAGAGCGGTTCGTCATGAACAGTCACGCGCCAGTCAAAGCCATCGCATTACAGCGCACACCGGCCGCTGTTATTCGGGCCGCCGTTGACGTTGCGCGAGACGCGTTGGGTTCTGACGTCGCCTTCGGGGCGATCGGTTCCCGCGCCGCGGAATTCCCGATCGCCTCGGCGAAAGGGATTCGCGACCCGCGATGGAGCACCATCGTCGTTCGACCGCACACTGGGCTCGGGGGCGAAGTCCTGGCGCAGGGACGCCCCATGATCGTTGCGGACTACGCGTCGGACGCACATATCAGTCGCGACTTCGTCGAGATTGTGGCGCGGGGTGAGGGGCTGCGAGCGGTTGCCTGTGTCCCCGTGCTGGGTCCTGCGGGTGTTGAGGCGCTGCTGTATGCCGGTGCACACCTCGAAGGAGTGCTCGGCGACCGTGCGGTCGCGGTCCTCGAACAGCTCGGCGCGTTCGCGTCGGTGGGGCTCGAGCAGATTCGTGCGCGCGAGCTGGAACTCGAACTCGCTCGACTGCACGAGCGGGAGCGTATTGCCGGCCAGCTCCACGATTCGGTGGCACAACGACTGTTCACGATCGGCGCGGTCGCCCAGGCATCTCGCGCCCAGGACGATCCGAACGGCCTCATCGACGCGATCGAGGAGATCGAGGCGACGGCGGCGGACGCGCGCCGAGAACTGCGCGAGACACTCCTCAAGCTCCACCGTGATCCTGAGAACCTCGCATTCGACGTACAACTGAACGGTGAGCTCCGCCTGTTGGAGAACGTCACCGGTTGCACGGTGCGCGTTGTGCGGCACGGTAACTTCACCCGCATGCCGGACCACATCGCCCGACTGGTGATCGACACGGCGGTCGAAGGAACGCGCAACGCCGTGAAGCACGGTCACGCGGGTCTCATCGAAGTCGAGATCGTGTACGACGAGGGAAGACTCTCGCTAGCGGTCAAGTCACTGGCCGTCGACGGGCCGCTTGAGCAGCCCGGCAGCACATCGGCGACGGGGACGGGGACCGGTATCCGCACACTGCGCACTCGCGCGGAGCGACTGGGAGGTTCGCTGCGGCTTACGGCGGTCTCGACCGGCCGAGCCGTGCTGCGGCTCGACATTCCGTACAACGATATGGCGGTTTGATGAAAGTCCTCGTAGTCGACGACCACCCGGTGGCACGCCGCGGACTGCGCGCAGTGATCACCTCCAACCTCGGGGAATGCGAGATTTTCGAAGCCGACGACGCGACAACGGCTCTCGCTCACGCTCACGACCAGTGTCCGGAGATGATCCTTCTTGACGCCCGGATGCCTGAGTCCATGCCGCCGGAGGAGCTGTGTCGTGAACTGCGCGAGTCGCTCCCGAACGTCGTCATCGTCATGTTCACCGCCTTCGACGACGCCGAGGTCCTACGTGCATGCGTCGCCGCGGGCGCGAACGGGTGCCTGTTGAAGGACACTTCGGAAGTCAATATCGGCGCTGCCCTTCGGGCGCTTCTGGCGGGTCAGTTCGTGCTCGACCCGCGGATCGCCAGGCAGCTTGCCCCGGAGTTCGCCAGGCGCCAGGCCAGAGGAACGGTACGGCTCACGGATCGGGAACAGGAGGTGCTCGGGCTCCTCGCGCACGGCTGCTCGAACCGCAAGGTCGCGCAAGAGCTCTGCCTCTCCGAGACGACCGTGAAGGGATACGTGACCGACCTTCTCCAGAAGCTAGACGCTTCCTCCAGGCTGGAGGCAGTGGTCCACGCGTACGAACTCGGGCTTGTCGCCCCCGGTGCGGAAAGGGCGTGAGCAGTCCGCAGGCCGACCGGAAGCCCCTGTGGCGTTTCCAACACCAGCTGGATGAGCAGGCCTGTCGCGAGGCAGATTCTTCCCGTAGCTGTCACACGGACCAGGGAGTCGCCCAGGATGGACACGCATGAGGGGGCGGCGATCGCCCATGACCTGGAGCGCGGCAAACGCGCCGTGGAAGGTTTGTTCGAGATCATCTACGGGCCGGCCGAAGGACTCACCCGCCTCGACGAATTCGTCGCCGAGGACTACGTCCAGCACAACCCGAACCTCGCCCAGGGACGTGAGGGGCTGAGGAAGTTCTTCACTCACATCCTGTCCCTCCCTCCCACGGAACGACTCGACCCTGCGAAGACGGTGACGGTCAATCTGGTCGCCGAGCGCGACCTCGTCCTGCGACACGAGATCCGCACCGACGGAGTGCTCTTCGATCTCTTCCGGGTGAGAGACGGCCTGCTGCAGGAGCACTGGGACGCGTTCCGCCCGAATCCGGACACACCACCGATCTATGGGCTCTAGCACTTCATGCCTCAGCCGTCAGGCAATTTCCGCCTGACGGCTGAAGCGATCCTCGAAAAACTACGTCGAAGCAAACCTCAAAACATTGCGGAGACCCTTTCCTTCGAGATCTCCTGAGCGACGTCCCAATGTTCCACGAGCTTTCCGTTTTCGACGCGCCATATGTCGACGATCGCCAGATCGGGGCTCCCATCCACGAATTCCATGTGCAAGTGAAGGGCAACCATCTCCCCATCACTGATGATCCGCTTGACCGTGGCCCGGCCGCCCTTCGCCGCTTCGTCTTCCAAATATGCGATGGCGCCTTCCCTGCCTTTCCCGGCTTTGGGGTTGTGCTGAATATAGTCTTCGACGGCATACCGCTCGAAAGCCTGGCGCGCGCCATCAGCCTGAAGGGCCGAGAGGAAACCTTCAAGCACATCACGGCTCGTCGGGACGGTCATTCGTCGGCCTCCTGGTGCGACACCCGGTCAACATTGCACATTTCCATGAGTGGGCAACGATCCCGAAGCCCGGCGACAAGCTCGACAGCCGAAGACTGCGCCCCCGCCGGACATGCCGCAACGGCCATGTTCATTCAACGAACGTCTTCAACGGCGCAAGGCTGAGCAGAGTGGGCGCGGGCACACGCCGTGCATGTCACCGGGCGCGGTACCGCGCGGGCCAGATGCCGTGCCGGCCCGGGGACAGGATGCCCTTCGGGTCGACGGCATCCTTGATCGTCTCGGCGAAGTGCCGGTAGGCGTGGTCACCGAAGGCGAGCTGGTCCTGCGCGAGGTCCGAGAAGTCGAGGTGTGATCGGTACTCGGCATAACCCTGCTGCCCGAGCTGCACGAGCAGTTCCTTCGCGGTGTCGATCGTCGCCCGCAGGTGGCCGGCGTCGTGCCGGTTGAAGAACATCGCCGACACGACGATCGCGGAGCGGTCGTTGGTCACGAACACCTGCGCCGAGAAGTTGACGCCCGTGCGCTCGACGACCTTGTCCTTGATCTGCTGGACGACTTTCGTCACGTCCTCGCCGCGCAGCGGCACGACAGGCGAGAATCCGACGTGCCCCACGAAGTCGGGGAGACTGTCGAGGATGTCGCTGCTGGGCACGCCGCCGGAGATGCGGTCGATGAGCCCGGCGTCCTTGATCTCGTGCCAGTTCTCAGCCGTGTACGTCGCGAGACGACGCACCTCGCCACCCTCGATCGCGCTCCACGCCTCGCGGATCCGACGCTCGTGCACGTCGACCACCTCGGGGTCGCCCCACAGGGCCGTGCGCACGCCCCACCGGCCGAGCCCGGTCTCGTCGGCGATCGCGTCGAGCCGCTCCTCCCCCATCACCGGGGTGCCCGGCGGCGGGATCTTGCCCTTGTACTCGGGGAAGTGAGCGTCACCCACCGTCAACAGGTCGAGCACGTAGGGGATACCGCGCAGAATCCCGCCGAGCCGCAGCTCGCGCACGACGTCGATCACCTGCGCCAGCTGGTGGTAGCGCGGGACGGAGAGGTACAGCGGCGCGTACGCCTTCGGCCGGCGCTGCAGCCACACCCCCGCCTTCGTGACGATGCCGTAGTTCGACTGCGCGAACAGCGGGTCGACCACGGGCCCGAGCCCCCGCTTGTAGAGGTGCCAGGTGGGGTTGCCCTCCTGTGCGCCGAAGCCGGTGCGCAGAAGCGACCCGTCCGCGAGCACGACCTCCAGCCCGTTCAGCGTGTTGAAGTCGGAGCCGTTCGGCAGGAACGTCTGACCGTTGTCGAGCGAGTTGCCGATGACGGAGCCCCAGCCGATGTCGGGTACGGACAGGAGAAGCTCGTCGCCCTGCTCATGCAGTACGTCATAGAGGTCGTACCACCGCGCACCTGGCTCGACGACGGCGTACGCGAGTTCGGTGTCGACCTCCAGGACGCGGTTCATCCTGCGGAAGCTGATGAGCACGGACCCCTTCACGCGCGCCGAAGGACCGCCATAGCCGTTGTTGCGGCCCTGCGACGATGCCCACACCGGGACCTCGTGGTGGTTCGCGACGCGGACGATGTCCTGCACCTGCTCGGTCGTGGTCGGGAACAGGACGAGGCTCGAGTCGTACGTCCGGTCCTCCGTGGGCCAGTACGGGTCGCGGTACTCGTCACGTTCCTCGTCGGCGACGAGCGCGTTGTCACGGCCGACGACCGCGACGAACTCGTCTCGCACGGCGTCGGGAAGCTCGAAGGGGGCCGGATCACTCATGCCCGTGCCTCCGTCGTGCTCAGCCGGCCACCGGGAACATCGTGCATGGTTGCCTCTCCTTTTGACGTCCTCGGTCGCGGACCGACCTGCCGCTGCGAGCCTGCTCGGAGCGGCAGGTGATCGGAAGCGGGAGTGGAATTTGCCACATTGGCTTTCGAGGGGCTGCGCCGCTCTGTCGTGCAGGCCTGGGGCTCGTGCTTGGCATGGTGGGCGAGCTGCTTCTCGTCGAGGATGACGATCTCGCATCCGTCACGGTGGACCCATCCCTGTCGGGCGAAGCCCGCGAGCGACTGATTGACGCTCTCCCGGGAAGCGCGCACATGCGATGCGAGCTCTTCCTGGCTGAGCCCGAGATCCATTCGGATGCCCTCCGATGTACGGCGGCCGAACCGCTGGGCCTCGCGCAGGATCGCGCGCGCGAGCCGAGTTCCGACGTCCAGGCCGAAGACGTCGTGCAGCGCGTCGTTCTGGCGCTGCGCCCGCAGGACGAGGAGGTGGATGAAGCGCATCGCAGCCTCTGTGTGGGCAGCGAGCCATGCGAGCATCGACTCGGTCGAGAGCTCCGCGACCCTCGCCGGGCCGAGAGTGACGGCCGTCGTGGGCTGCGGCCGCGGGTCGAAGAGGTCGAGGCTGCCCAGCGGTTCACCCGGTCCCGCGATGACGAGGATGTTCTCACGACCGTGCTCGCCGAGCCGCGAGATCTTCACTCGGCCGGTGACGACGAGATGGACGCGGGTCGGGTCACCCGCCTGGAAGACCGTGTTGCGCGGGGGAAACGTGACAAAGCGCGCCCTCTCGAGGAAGTCATGTACGACGTGCTCGGGGAGTTCGTCGAGCAAGGAGGCACGCCGGACGTCTCCAGTCACACCCGGGGGCACCGTCGCCATCGTGTACTCCGTCGTGCACGACATTCAGATCGCCGCGCCGGTGGGCAGGGATACCGAGGGTCCGCCGGCGCGGACCTGTCGTGCGGTCAGGGCGCTGTCGTGGCCGAAGATCCAGCGCATGACGTCATCCCTGCCGGCCAGCTGGTCAGTGGCGGAGAACTCCGCGTGGCGGCCGTCGTACTGCAGCCCGAGGCGGCGGGAGAACCGCTGGATGTAGGAGGCCCGCTCGCGGCGCGCTCGGTCGTACTCCTGGAAAGCGGTGGCGACCTCGGTGAGCGGACGGTCGCGCAGCACTTCCACCAGCGCGGCCGCGTCCTCGATCGACTGGTTGCCGCCCTGCCCCACGTGCGGCAGCATCGCGTGCGCGGCGTCGCCCGCCAGCGCTACGCGGCCGCGCACCCATGTCGGGAGTGGTTCGCGGTCGTACAGCCCCCATCGGAAGGTTTTGTCGATCTGGTCGATCAGGCCCCGTACCGACTCGTTCCAGCCGGCGAACTCCTTCGCCAGCTCGGCCGGGTCGCCGGGCGCGGACCAGGACTCGCGCATCTCGTCGTCCGCGGCCACGAAGGCGACGAAGTTCAGCAGCTTCGCACGGCGGACGGGAAAGGAGATGAAGTGCCGCCCCGGCCCCGTGAACAGCTGTGCTTCATGGATCGGCCAGTCGGGGAGGCGTTCGGCGGGCACGAGTCCCCGGTAGGCGATCATGCCGGAGAAGACCGGCTCCGGGGCGTCCACCACGAAGGGACGCACGGCGGAGTGGATCCCGTCCGCCCCGATCACCGCCGCCGCGGTCTCGGTGCTTCCGTCCGCGAAGCGCAGGACGAGTCCGTCGCCGTTCTCGTCCACCCCGACGAGCCGTGCCCCGAGCCGGAGCGCGTCCGGTTCCAGACGCCAGGACAGCATGTCGATCAGATCGGCCCGGTGGATCGGCCTCGCGCCTCTCGCGTCGACCTCCGAGTCCTCGGACCGAACGCCCTCGTGGTTGTAGAAGGCCATCCTGAGCGGCTCGCGGGACTCGATCTCGCTCAGGCGGTCCGTCAGCCCGAACGAGTCGAGCACCCGCAGCGAGTTGGGAGCGAGCGACACACCCGCGCCGACCTCGCCGAGTGCTTCCGCCTGCTCGTACACCCGGACGGGGATCCCGGCATCGGCCAGCCCGGTCGCCGTCGCGAGCCCCGCGATCCCGGCTCCGATCACTGCGACGCTCTCCGCCGTACGTGCCACCACTGCCTCCATTCATCGACGACCGTGAGGGATGGGTGACCGGCCTTCTCCAGAAGACCGGCCGTCTCCTGTGTCTGCGGCGGTCAGTCCTCTTCGGCGTCCTGTCCGACCGAGGCGCGCAGGAAGCCGGAGAACGTCTCCGCGGTCTGCCAGGTCAGGCTTTCGAGCTCGACGGCGTCGAGCAGGATCCGATATCCGCGGCGGGGGGCGTGGATCTCCAGTCGTTCGCCGTTGCGTGTGTAGACCTTGCGGACGCGTATGTCGGCGAACTCGTTGGAAATCTGGATCGGTGGGTCGTCGCTGTACTGGTATTCGGACATCGCGATCCCGCCTAGAGGAAGACGCCGAGGTTGGCCGTGCCGAGGATCGTGTGGTTGAGCAGCACTTCGCGCCGCCGCACACGCCACCCGCCTGCATCCGAGCGCAGGATGTCCCGGCGCTCGGCCACCAGCAGGTCGTAGTCGGTCGTGTCCCACTGGGAGCGGTGAAGCGTCAGGTAGCTCTTCACCTCCACCTCGCCCGGTCCCAGCTCACGCACACGTACGTTGGTCACGACACGGCGGGTGCGGGAAGGCGGGTCCTCGGCCCACGCGTGCTCGGTCAGCAGCCGGTCGACCCGCAGGCGCATGCTCGCGTAGGTGTCCTTCATGTGGAACGCTTCTCGGCTGAATTCCGAGATCCCCGACGAGCGTTCCCGCGTGGTGCGGATAGGGATCAGGTACTCGAGCTCCTCCGACAGGCAGGTGTCGGCCCAGCCCGTGTAGTCGGCCTCGTCCAGGAGCTCCGCCTCCCGGTACAGAAACTGCGTGCAGGACCGCTCCAGCTCCGCACCGACCAGTGGGGTACTCGTCTGTTCTACCGTCATGGCTTCGCCTTTCGCGCGGGGTCAGGAAGATATGGACGGGGCGTCGACCCGCTCGCCGCGTGAGCCGCTCTGAGCCAGGAGCCGCCGGTACTTGAGCATGCTGCGTGTCGAGTTGAGCGCGACGACTCCCGTCAGCCGCTCCTCGCGCTCGTAGAGCGCTACGAACCGCTGCTCGGCGAGCGTTCCCTCGACGATCCGGATCTGATCGGTCGGTTGCGGGACTCCCGCGATCTCGATCTTGACGCCGTACTGCTCGGACCAGACGAAAGGGACCGGTGAGTAGCTGCCGGACCGCCCACCATCGAGGAGGGCACGGGCGACGAACGCACCCTGCTCCGAAGCGTTGGTCCAGTGCTCGACCCTCATGGTCTGCCCGAACAACGGGTTGAACCAGCGCGCCACATCACCCGCCGCGTAGACATCGGCGATCGACGTGGCACAGCGGTGGTCGCACAGCACCCCGTCGGAGATGTTCACGTCCGACCCGGCGAGCCAGTCGGTCACCGGCCGTGCGCCGATCCCCACGACCACGACGTCGGCGTCGATCACGCGGCCGTCTCTGAGACGTACGCGCTCCACGCGCGCACCTCCGTCGAACCCCTCGGCCGACGAGCCGCAGACCAGGCGCACCCCCGCGGCCAACGGAACCTCGGCACACGCGAGTGCGATCTCGGACCCGAGAATGCGTGCCATCGGAGCCGCGAGGGGCTGGATGAGCACCACGTCGCACCCGAGCCGGCGGGCGGTCGACGCGACCTCGGAGCCGAGGAAGCCCCCACCGACGACCGCGACGCGCGGCGAGCCCTGGAGCGCGGACCGGATCGCGAGGCAGTCGTCGACCGTGCGCAGCGGGTAGACGCCCTGGAAGAGGTCCCAGTCGCGCGGCATCCACGGCGCGCTGCCGGTCGCGATCACCAGTTGGTCATAGGCCAGCGGTTCGCCGTCGTCGAGCTCCAGTGTCTTTCTGCCCGGATCCAGGGCGCGCGCTCGCCGCCCGAGCCGCAGGTCGAGGTCGAGCGCGGCCAGCCGGTCGTCGGACAGCAGCTGGATGTCGTCCGGCGAGGCCTGACCCCCGAGCACGGCCTTCGACAGCGGCGGGCGGTCGTACGGCAGTCGCTTCTCGGCCCCGACGAGCACCACCTCGCCGTCGAACCCGCGATCCCGCAGGGTCTCGGCGGTTCGGATGCCCGCGAGCGAGGCGCCGGCCACGACGACGCGCCGTTGTCGGGGCATCGTCAGTCCCCCAGGGTCAGCGCACGCGCCGGGCAGTCGCGAACGGCGTGCGCGACCTGGGCCCTCAGTTCCTCCGGGGGCTCATCGACCAGAAGCTGGACGAACCCGTCGTCGTCGAGATCGAACACATGCGGCTCGGCGATGACGCAGTTGCCGTAGCCCTGACACTTCCCGCGGTCCACCAGTACCTTCATGTCTCCCGTCCCTTGCCGGCGACACGTCGCCCGTCACCAGCCGCAAAGCGCTGAGGTCGATGGGAGCCGACTGTAATGACGCTGCCCTGACGGTGAACAGCGTCCAAAGGTCGGGGACAGGTTGCTTCCTTCGGAGGGGTCACGCCGGTGGATGGCGGGGTTAGCGTCGGCGACGCTGTCGCCTGGAATCTCGACGGGGCGCCCTTCTGGAATGGGCGCCCTTTTCGACCAGCGCCTGGAGTAAGCAAACTTGAGGAGGAACCCATGGTGTCTGCTGACCGGCGGGCCGGGACGGGCGGTTACGGCTCGCTGAACGGGACGATGCAGACCTTCCTCGCGGAGGTCCAGAAGGATCTCGCGCAGGGGATGCTCTCGCCACGGGTGCTCAACGACCCCGACATCCACCGCGCCGAGCTGGACCGCATCTTCACCAAGTGCTGGGTGTTCGTCGGACACGTCTCGGAGATTCCCAGCCCCGGCGACTACGTACTCCGCTACGTCGGCGAGGACCAGTTCATCCTGGCGCGCGACGAACAGGGCGAGATCCAGCTGCTGCTGAACAACTGCGTGCACCGCGCCTCACCGGTGTGCCGGGCGGAAAAGGGAAACACCTCACACTTCCGCTGCCCCTACCACGGCTGGATCTACAAGAACTCCGGCGAATGGAACGGCGCCCCCTACCGCGCCAAGGCGTACCGCACCATCGACACCACCCGCTGGGGCCTGCGCAAGGCACCCCACGTGGACAGCTACCAGGGGTTGATCTTCGCCTGTCTGGACCCGGACGCCGTACCCCTGCGCGAGTACCTGGGCGACATGTGCTGGTACCTGGACATCGTCTTCGGCCTCAACGAACAAGGCATGAGGGCGGCCGGCGACCCCCACCGCTGGATCGTGCCCGCCAACTGGAAGTCAGGCGCCGAGAACTTCGTCGGCGACGCCTACCACGTACAGTCCGCACACAGCTCGCTCGGGGACATCGGTCTCATCCCCGACAACTCGAAGTCGGTGACCGAGACCTTCCATGTCGCTCTCGAGGGCGGACACGGGCTCATCGTCATCCCGAAAGCCCTCCCTGAGCCGTTCGGGGTGGGGAACTATCCGCCCGAGGTCGCCTCGACTTTCGATCTGGACCGGCTCCACGACGACCAGCGCGCCTTCCTGGAGAGCGGGTACGGGGTGGTCGGCTTCACGATCTTCCCGAACCTGTCGCTCTTCCAGGCCCCTGGTGCGACGGAGGTGGGCGGGTTTCCGACGGTCAACACCTCCCTGCGGCAGTGGCAGCCGCGCGGGCCCGAGCAGTTCGAGCTGTGGAACTGGCCCATGGTGTGGAACTCGGCCCCGCCCGAGTTCAACCAGGCCTCGTACGACGCCGGCGTTTTCAGCTTCGGGCCCTCGGGGGTGTTCGAGCAGGACGACACCGTCGTCTGGCGCGGCGGCCCCATGGTGGGCCGCTCGGCGTTCGCCCGCCAGGACATGAAGCTCAACTTCCAGATGGGCCTGGACGGAATGAGCGACTACGAGCCCAGGACCGACTGGATGGGACCCGGCGAGGCCAGCACCTCGGCCTTCGGCGAGAGGAACCAGCGGCGCTGGTGGCAGCGCTGGAGCGAGGCACTGGCGAACGACGCGGTATCACAACACCGATCTTGAGGAGGAGTTCATGGCGACCGTTGAACAGCGAGAGGAATCAGCCAGCACAGGGGCTCGCCTGCCCGACATGGCGAGGTTCATCGACTTCCTCGAAGCCCGGAAGGCGCAGACGGAGAATCCGAGGCACGCCGCGATGATCGACCTGCTCATCGAGCACTCGGTCGCCGAGGTACGCGACCACGACATCGACCGGACCATGGCGACACTGGTGGACGACTGCGTCTACCACTGCTACGGCGACCCCGTCGCGATCGAGCAGCAGGGCGGGCGGATCGCCGACAGGGACACCGTGCGCGCGAACTACCTCCAGAACATGGCCAACGGCATGCTGGCGATGGACAGCCTCGAAGTCGAGGTCGAGCACTTCTTCATCAGCGACGACGCCATCGCCTGGGACGGCTACACACGACTTCGGCTGCCTGGCGCGGCGCTGGCCGAGGCGGGCGTGCCCCTGCCGGACGGGGGTACGGCCGACGACGTGTTCGTGCACAGGTCGAGGGCGGCCGTCGTCATCCCGTTCCGCGACGGTCTGATGGTCGGAGAGGAATTCTACCTCGACGGCCAGGGCACCTGGGAAAGGGCGGCCTGACCGCTTGCCGGCCACGAGAGCGGAGCCACCATCCGCGGGCGGTGTCGGCGAGGGCGAAGGGGACGACGAGTCAGCCGTACGGTGGCGCTACTGCTCCGGCGTCAGCGGCCCTCCGGGGACTGGTTCGCAGTCTCCGGGATCTGCCGCGTGAAGCTCCGGGCGAGGGCGTCGGCGCCGCGTGCCAGCAGGCCCACGTCCACACCGACCGCGGTGAACGTGGTCCCGAGGTCGATGCACCGCCGCGCGAACGTGGCGTTGGTCGTCAGCACGCCGGCCGGTTTGTGTGCCGCGCGCACGCGTCCGATGGCCTCCTCCACCGCCGCGATGACGCTCGGTGCGTTCGGGTCTCCGGGGTGACCGAGGCTGGCGGCCAGGTCGCTGGGGCCGATAAAGATCCCGTCCACGCCGTCGACGGACGCGATTCGCTCGATCTGCCCGAGGGCGAGCCGCGACTCGACCTGCACGAGGACGCACAGTTCGGTGTGTGCCAGCTCGGCGTAGTCCTTGACCCGGCCGAACCGGGTTGCCCGGGTCAATGCCGCCACACCACGGACGCCCAGGGGAGCGTAGCGGGTGGCGGCGACCGCGGCGCGCGCTTCCTCGGCCGACTCGACCTGTGGTACCAGCAGCGACTGCGCGCCTACGTCCAGCAGCCGTTTGATCACGACGGGATCGTTGACCGGCGGACGCACCACCGGCGAGCAGGGGTAGGGGGCGACCGCCTGGAGTTGTGAGAGCACGGTCGCGACATCGGCGTGCGAGTGCTCGGTGTCGAGGAGCAGCCAGTCGAAGCCGGCGCCGGCGACGATCTCGGCCGGGTACGGGTCGGCCAGCGAGCACCACAGGCCGATCAGCTGCTCGCCCCGGGAAAGCGCCGCCTTGAACGCGTTCGGCGGCAGCGGCCACTGGCCCGGCGCGGGCTGCGGCGCGCCGGTCGGCGGGTTGGGAGTGGTCACCGAAACGCCACCCCGATCGAGCCCAGAGGGCCGTAGTCGGCGTGGATGACGGTGTTCGGTTCGACCGAGACGGGCCGGGTGAACGAGCCCGACAGCAGCAGCTGACCGGCTTCGAGGTGCCGGCCGACCGCGGCGAGCTTGTTCCCGAGCCAGGCGATGCCTGCCGCCGGGTGTCCCATGACTGCGGCCGAGACGCCGGACTCCTCGATCACTCCGTTCTTCGACAGCGTCGCGGCCACCCACCGGATGTCGACGTCCATCGGGCGTACGACGCGACCGCCGACGACCATGGCAGCGGCGGCGGCGTTGTCCGCGATGGTGTCGGTGATCGAACGCGGCACCTCGGTGCGGTAGTCGATGACTTCGAGGGCGGGGACGACGTACTCCGTCGCCCGCAGGACGTCGTGGACGCGCAGGTTCGGCCCGTGCAGGTCCGCGCCGAGCACGAACGCGAGCTCGACCTCCAGTCTGGGCTTCGTGTAGCGGTCCGCGTCGAGAGTGGCGCCGTCGCCCACGACCATGTCGTCGGTGAGGAAGCCGTAGTCGGGCTCCGTCATCTGCGAGGCCATCTGCATGGCGCGGGACGTCAGTCCGATCTTGTGCCCGACGAGCCGGGCCCCGGCCGCCACCCGCTCCGCCGCGCAGAGCTGCTGGATGGCATAGGCATCGACGATCTCGAGACCGGGATAGGTGCGGCTGAGCTGGGTGATCGGTCGCCGATCGCGGTCGGCCTGTATGAGGGCAGCCGCGGCTGCGCAACGTTCTGCTTCGGTGATCACTGAGTTCCTCTCGGTCGCGTCACGCGCTGTCCGGCTTGTATTGCGCTTGGGCCGACACGGGCGGGGTCGGCAGCCATGCCTCACCCGGCTCGACGACGAAGGTGAACTCAAGGCTGTACCAGGGCTCGGTCACGTCCGGGTCCGGAGCCGGCTCGTTCTCGTGGCGCTCATAGGTACCGATGAGACGCTGTACGACGCCGAACTGCGCGTCGGTCTCCAGGATGGGGTCGTCGTGGCTGTAGAGCTGGGAGGCGATGGTCTTGTAACCCGGTTTGTAGATCAGCGCATGGAGATGGGCCGGCCGGAAGGGATGGCGCTTCAGCGCGGCCAGGAGATCGCCCACGGGCCCGTCCGTGGGTATCGGGTAACCGGAAGGCTTGATACTGCGGAAGGCGAAGACCCCTTCCGCGTCGCTGAAGAACTTCCCGCGGAGATTCCACTCAGCCTGCTCGGGATCCTGGTTCTCGTAGAGGCCGGCCGGTGACGCATGCCAGACGTCGACTTCGGCGCCGGCGACCGCGTTCCCCTCGGTGTCGACGATCCGGCCGGAGAAGAACAGCGGCGGTCCCTCGGTGGGCGAGCGGACGATCGACTCGCCGTTGCCCATCCTCGGACTGCCCTGGCGCCAGAACGGGCCGAGCAGGTTCGCCGAGGTCGGATTGTCCTCGGTGCCGTTGTTCATCAGGGAGACCAGCGTCGACAGACCCAGCGAGCCCGCCATCAGCCTGACCTCGTTGTGGCTGGACGTGGTGAGCCGCCCCAGCCTGGTCACGATGTCGAGGGAGGCGTCGAACTCCTTCTCGGTCAGCCGTACTTCGCGGGCGAAGTCGTGCAGGTGCCGCACCAGCGCCTGGACGATCTCCTTGACGCGCGGGTCGCCGGCCCGCTCCGTCTCGGCAAGTACCGCTGCGGTGAGCTGCTCTTCGTCTCGGATGATCACGTCGGTGTCCCCTGGTGACGGTCGGCTGCCGACTCGCGGCAAGCGCTGCCACGCGAGTATCCGAAGGCGGTCCGGGCCGCACAACGCCACTGTTCATCCAGTGAACAACGAGGCGCCGCGACCTGTATGAAGCTCCGCAGGCGTTGTTCGTTCAACGGTCACCGCTGTGTTCTCCCAAGCCGAGTCCATGCAGCATGGCCGGTCAGGACTTTCCACGGGCCTCGGGTTCGCGTGCCCCGGCCCGGAATGTCGGCGAGCCGCCGCACGGACAGGGAGAAAGCCATGTCCAGCCATG
Organism: Streptomyces sp. NPDC001663; assembly: GCF_042893105.1. Lineage (NCBI taxonomy): Bacteria > Bacillati > Actinomycetota > Actinomycetes > Kitasatosporales > Streptomycetaceae > Streptomyces > Streptomyces sp. NPDC001663. The sequence continues at coordinate 25,467 of NZ_JBIAUR010000031.1, forward strand.
ACAGTACTGACCACGTCGGGCCCGAGGCCTCGTACTGCCCTTACCCGCTCTATGACCGGCTGCGAGAGCGAGGTGTCACCTTCGTCGAGGAGGCCAACGCCTTCATGGTCACTCGGGCCGACGACATCGACGCGGTGCTGCGTGATGTCGATACGTTCTCCTCGCTCGACGCGCTCGGACTCCCGCCGATCGAGCAGGGGAACGAGCCGACGAGGACGGGGTTCTATCTGATCACCAGTGATCCGCCGGAACACACCGGGCGCCGTCGCTTGGCGGCCAGGGCGTTCACGTCCCGCCGGATCGCTCCCTTCGAGCCGCAGATCCGGGCGATGTCCACGGAGCTGATCGAGGGCCTGCGCGGACGCGACGAGGTCGACTTCGTGGCCGACTTCGCCGTCAAGCTGCCCATCGCTGTCATCGCCACGGTGCTGGGCGTGCCGGAAGCGGACACCGCCGAGATGCGGCGGCTCTCGGAGAAGGTGCTCGCCTTCCTCACCTACTCACCCGACCTGCAAGGCTTCATACGGGCCTGCGAGGAGTTCGGCGCGCTTCTGGCGCCGGCGCTGGAGGCGGCGGCGGGTGTCGAGAAGGAGACCACCATTCTCCATACGATCGCGGCATCCGGGCTCGACGCGGAGGACGCCACCCGGTTCGTCCTCGAGCTGCTGTTCGCCGGCAATGTGACGACCGCCGACGCCATCAGCAGCGGCGCCCGGCTGCTGGCCGAGGATCCGCAGCTGGCCGATCGGTTGCGGCAGGACCCGTCGCGGCTGGCCCCGTTCCTAGAGGAGTTACTGCGCCTGGAATCGCCGGTTCAGGGGCTGTACCGGACCGCGACCCGTGACACCGAGCTCGGCGGCACCCCGATTCCGGCCGGCGCTCGCCTCCTGGTGAGTTTCGGAGCCGGCAACCGTGACGCGAAGCTGGCCGAACGGCCCGACGAGATCGACCTGGACCGTGTCTCGCCCCACGCGCACCTCGCGTTCGGCCGGGGAGAGCACACATGCCTGGGTCATGCCCTCGCCCGTGTCGAGGCACGCACGGCTCTGGATGTGCTGCTGGGCACGGTGCCACGCTTCGAGTTGGCGATCCCACCGGAGCAGCTCGACTACCAGCCCGGCCTCAACGTAAGGCATCTGCAGTCCCTGCCGCTTCGTCTGCGCTGGTCCTGACGAACTGCGCGGAGAAACCCTTGCCGGGGCGGCCTTCGGCGATGGCGATGGTCGTGTTGTCGACCGCGAGACCGGGCACGGCGAGGGTGGCACTGAGCTGCCGTCCGGCTGTCCGCGTGAGTACGAACACGTACGTGCGGCCGCCCTGTTGGAGCAGCGCACCGGGAGAGGATCCGGTGCACGCGCACCTTGTGGCCACGGCGGCCGGTCCGGTTCCCGCACCATCCGGCCACGCCCCGCGGGGTGGCACCCTCCCATGGGTGGACGGCGGGTGCTCAGGGGCGTGGGCCCGCATGAATCTTCGTTCACCGGCGGACGAGTCACGCCCATCTCTGCCGTCGGGAACGGGAGTTCACGCAGGCCCACTCGGAGTCTGAGAAGCCGGAACTCCTCTCAGACCCAGCCGACGACCGGTACGAACCGGTTGACCAGGTGGGTGATCTGCCCGTCGGCGTTGACGGTGGCCTGCTCGATGCCGCTCTGGCCGATGAGGCGGCCGTCGGTCCCGCGGGCGGCCTGGATCCAGTGGCACTCCAGCCTGCCGTCGTCGAGCTCCGTGACGGTCCAGAAGTGCTTGCTGTCGGCCATGCCCTTGGCCAGGTGCTCGTACACCGCCATGATCGCGGGCAGTCCGGTCGCCGGTTCCATTCCGTCGGCGAGCTCGACGACGGCGTCCGGCGCGAAGATCGCCTCAAGCTCCTTCAGGGCCTCAGGCTCGTACGCCGTACGGTCGTAGATACTGATGTAGCGGTCGATGACGGTGTCCTTCACGGGGGTTGCCCCGGTCGTCTCGGTCATGTTGGTGCCTCCGTCGTCTCTCGACTCGAACCGGAAACCCTCCGGTTCTGGACTGTGTGTTCTCTCGGGTCAGGTGGCGATCAGGGCGAGCACGGCGTCGCGTCGCTCGCGCAGCACACGCAGGCCTTCCTCGGCGGCTGCGCGGATCTCGTCCGGGCCGGCTTCCGCGGGGCCGAGCAGGGCCGTCACCGTGGCGGCCATGACCCGGTCGGGGTCGTCGACGGTGACGACGCTCGGGGCCTGCGGCCCGGTGACGGCGCCGAGGAAGCCGGTCATGAGTGCCTGCAGGGCGTAGGCCTGTTCATCGAGGGGCCAGTCGGTCCGTACCAGCCGGTGCTCGCGCCACACCGGCAGGACCGTGTACATCAGCGCTGTGGGGCCCAGCTGGTCGAGCAGTTCCACGCTGCGCGGATGCTGGGCGAGAACGCCCAACAGGTCGTCGTCGCCGGTCTGCATCGCGCGTACGAAGGGGTAGCTCACGGCGTTGCGGGCGATCTGCGGGAAGAGCACATGCGGACGGCAGATGGCCGGGTCGGCGCCTAGTGCCTGGATCTCACCCTCCAGGAAGGTCAGGAAGTCCCTGGCGAACAGCCCGAACAGAAGGTCGTGCTTGGTGCCCCAGTACAGGTACACCGTGCCCTTGCCGACGTGTGCCTTCTGCGCGATCTCGGCCACGGTCCGCCCTTTGACGCCACGCTTGAGGACCAGATGCCGGGTCGCGGCGAGAATCCGGGCCGCCGTGGCGGAGTCGTGTTCGGCCAGTGCTGTCATCGTCGTTCCCTTGCTGTTTCGCGTGGGCCCATGGGCGCCGAGCCGGTCTCATGCCAGGGAGAGGTCGCGGTCCTTGAGCAGGCCGGCCTTGTTGCCGGTCACCATCCGTTTCAGCAGGGGGGAGATCCCTGGAGCCCGCATCCCCACGTTCAGGGCCTTGCGTATCGCCAGCTCTCTGTTGTTGGCGGGCACGAAGAACACCCGCTGGTCGAGGCCGTTCTGCTGGAACACGTCCACATGGGGGCGCAGGGTCTGTTCCCATGCGGACAGGGCATGGCGCACATCTGTGGGGTTGCGGTCCAGCATCGTACCGAGGAGGTCCGCCCCGGTGATCCCCATCGAGACGCCCATGCCGGCGTAGAGGCTGACGCACCAGGCGGAGTCGCCCACGAGTACGACCCGGCCGCGATGCCAGGTGTCCATCCGTGCCTGCTCGACCGAGTCGAACAACAGGTCGTCGGCGGTGTCGAGCGCGTCGAGCACCTCGCCCAGCAGGCGGCCGGTGGGCTCGGGACCGAACGCCGCGCGTACACGCTGGGCCGGCGTCTGGCTGAACTCTCCGTCCACGTCGTCGGTGTGGTAGTTGAGCAGCACCGTCTGCAAACCACCGTTGAAGGGGAAGACCCACATCGACCGGTTGGGCTCGAACAGGGTGGCGCCGTCGTCCGGATGGAGTTCGCTGAGCGGGCCGGGAAGCTTGTAGGCGACCGCCATGTAGTTCATCCGGTGCAGGTACTTCTCGTGTGGTCCGAACACGAGGGACCGCACGGTGGAGCGCAGCCCGTCCGCACCGACCACCAGATCGAACCGCTCCGTGACCGAGGTGTCGTCCGTGGTGTCGGTCAGCGTGACGTCCACGCCATGGGCATCCTGTTCGATACGGGTCGGCACCGTCGAGTAGCGGATCTCGACATCGTCGGGCAGCGCCATGAAGGCGGCCTCCTCGACATCGCCGCGCACCGTCATCCAGGGAGTGCCGGGCAGGTCGGCGTAACTGAGGGCACCACGCCGACGGCTCCCGGCGCGGTCGAACTCGTACTGGACGGTCCCCGGAGGGGTGCGGTTGCTCAGTTTGTCGAGGATGCCCAGGCGCTGTGCCGGGTGCCGGCCGCCACCGAACAGTGCGATGAAGTACCCGCCGGTGCGCCGGGCCGGAGCCCGCTCGACGACGACCGGCGTCCACCCGATCTGCCGCAGCCGCAAGGCGGCCGCGATTCCGCTGATCCCGAGCCCGACCACAAGGGCCCGGCGTTCCATGCCGCTCTGTACCTCCATGCCTTCATACCTCCTGAGCTTGGAGTTTGCGTGAGCTGACCAAATTGGTCATTTGGTCAGCTGACGAGATGGTTCATACAGGAGGGCGGGGCCACGCCAGGCGCGCTAGGAGTCTCGGCCGTCCTGTGGGTCGATGGAGTTGTCGGACTGTCCCGACTCTGGTGGAACCGTGCGTCAGCCGGTGGGCAGCGGCTTGATGTTGAAGTTGTGGCTGAACAGGTTGGTGGGGTCGTACTGCGTCTTGATCCTGCGGAGCCGCTCGTACTTGCCGGCGCCGAAGACGTCGGCCAGCGCGTTCTCGCCCGGCTCGAAGTTCAGGTTCACGTAGGACGTGCTCAGGTCGAGCAGCGACTTGGTCTTCGTCCATGTGTCGCGGGTCCAGGGCACGATGCGCTCACGGTCCTCGGCGGTGGTGAAGCCGACCTCGACGCCGATGTGCCACTCGGCGGCCCGTCCGCTGTACGCGGTGGCGTCGTCGTCCAGATCCTGGACGGCGCCGCCGAGCGACTGCACCGCGAAGACCTCGCGCTGGACGGCGCCGGACGAGATCTTGTCGTGGTACTCCACGGCGTGCTCGACCACACCCTCTGCGAGGGGCTGGGACAGCTCGCGCGTCAGTCCGGACTTCATGTACCAGCCCGCGCCGTAGCCGGCGATCTCATCGAAGGCCGTCTGGACAGCGCGGAAGTCGGTGGTCGCGACCGCGTCGAACAGCGGCTTGCCCACACTGCGGACCTCGCGCAGGATCTCGTCGTCCTGCTCCCCGCGGTAGACGACGTTGGCGATCATGAGGCGCTGGCCGGCGACCTGCTCGGCGAGGAACGGGAACGCGTTGGGGTCGAGGCCCAGCGCGCAGGTAATGCTCATCGTGCGGGGCGCCTGCTTCATGAGCTGCCCGAACCTGTACAGCACGTCGACGGCGTCCGACATCAGGTAGACCAACGGGCCGCCCTGGACCGGACCGAGGGGCTGCGTACTGCATTCGAACTCGGTGACGACCCCGAAGTTGCCGCCGCCGCCGCGAAGGGCCCAGAAGAGATCGGGATTCTCCTCCTCGCTCGCGTGGATGATCTCGCCGTCGGCCGTGACCAGGCGCAGGCGGACGAAGGAGTCGCAGGTCATGCCGAACGACCGCGTGAGGTAACCGATCCCGCCGCCGAGAGCCAGGCCGGCCAGTCCGGTGTGGGACACGATTCCGGCCGGCATGACCAGCCCGTGCTGGAGGGTCGCCGCGTCCACGCTGCCGAGGAGAGCGCCTCCCTGCGCGCGCACGCGCCGCGTCGTGGGGTCAGCGACGACGTTCCCCATCCTCGACAGATCCAGCGTTATCCCGTCGTCGCACATCGAGTGGCCGGGGTAGCTGTGGCCGCCACCGCGAATGGCCAGCGGCAGTTCGGCCTCCCGGGCCAGCCGGATCGCGGCGACGACATCGTCGTCGTCGGTGGCCTTGACGACCGCCAGCGGCCTGCGGTCTATGTCCCCGTTCCACAGGCTGCGCGCCGTGTCGTACGAGGGTGACGTGGCCGTGATGACGTCGCCCTTGAACACGGACAGAAAAGCGGCTCCCCCGGGGACTTTCTCGATCGAGCTCATGTGAACTCCTCTCGGCTGTGTTCTCTTGTGTCCTGATGGGCCCGGGTTCAGTGCGCCGCTTCGTGCTTCATGATGTCCGCGAGGTATTCGCCGACCATCATCGCGGTCGCGTTCGGACCGCGGGACGTGATCGTCGGGAAGATCGAGGTGTCTGCGACCCTCAGCCCGTCGATTCCGTGCACGCGCAGATGCTGGTCCACGACGGCCTGGTCGTCGGACGCCGGTCCCATCCGGCAGGTGCCCGAAGGGTGGCCACCACCGACGCGGTCGAACGCCCATTGGTCGAGCTTCTTGTCGTCGCCCACCGTCTTGGCGTCCAGCCCGACGATCGAGGCGCCGATCCCGCGCAGCCCGGCGGAGTTGAAGATCTCGAACGCCACACGGATCGCCGCACGGAAGCGAACGTGGTCCTGCGGCTCACTCAACAGGTTCCATCGAAGGTCGGGCAGCTGGTCGGGGTCGCCCGAGACGAGCGTGACCGCGCCACGGCTCTCCTGCTTCTCGACGACGATCCCCAGCATCGCGTGTCGCAGCGCGCGCGCCTGCCGTGTGACGGCCTTCGCCGAGGTGCCGCGCATAGCCTTGGCGGCTTGGACGGGGCGCGCGAAGACGTCCGTCATGCCCAGCATGTCGCTGTTCTTCGTGACGAACGGCAGGATCTCCAGGTCCGAGCCCTCGTCGGTCCAGTGGAGCACGGAGGTCATCGCACCGCGCTCGGGCTGCTTGACCAGATCGAGGCGCGAGTCCCACGCGGCGCTCACCATGGGATGGTCCGTCATGTGCCGGCCGACGCCGGGCAGGTCGTGCACGATGTCGACGCCGTGTTCGCGCAGGTGGTTCGCCGGGCCGATGCCCGAGACCATCAGCAGGTGCGGCGAGCGCAGCGCTCCGGCCGAGATGACGATCTCGTCCCCGTGGAAGACCTGAGGGCGGCCGTCGACGATGGCCTCGATGCCCACCGCGCGCGACTTCTCGGTCAGCACGCGCCGCGCGACCGCGTTGCCCACGATGGTGAGGTTCGGCCGGCCCGTCGCGGGCAGCAGGTAGGCGAGGGCGGTGCCGATCCGGCGGCCCTCGAAGATGTTCAGTGGGACGGGTCCCACACCGCCCTCGGGCCGAGGGTCGTTCTTGTCCGGGTCGGACCCGAAGCCCAGGGCGTGACAGCCGTCGTCGAACGCCAACGTGAACTCCGGGGCCCGGTCCAGGGGTTCGCGCATGACCGGGATCGGCCCGTCGGAGCCATGGGCGTCCCCGTCGAAGTCGAGGTCACGCTCCATGCGCTTGTAGTACTTCTGGACCGTGTCGAAGGCCCACTCGTCGTTGCCGAGCTTGACCCAGGTGTCGAAGTCGTCCTTGAGGCCCCGGATGTAGTAGCACCCGTTGATCGAGCTGGAGCCTCCCAGCCCCTTGCCACGCGGATAGGGGATGCGCAGGCCGGGCCGGACCTCTCCCATGTAGGCCCAGTTGTTCGGGTGCCCGGGTGCTCCGGCGGCCACGATGGCCGGGGCCAGCAGCTCCTGGGGCATCTCGTCGGCGGTCGAGTAGACCGGGCCGCCTTCCAGCAGCAGCACGGTGAGGTCGGGATTCTCGCTGAGTCTGGCTGCGAGGGCTCCGCCGGTGGAGCCGGAACCCACGATGATCACGTCGAATTTTCCAGCCACAAGTCCGCTCCGTTCTCGGGTTCAGACATGCGGGACGCGCTGAAATGCGGCTCAGTCGTCCCTGTGCGGTCGCCGGCGGCTCGCGGGAAGACTCCCGGGCATCCGTCGTCGGCGACTGACTGGCAGTCAAGTCTGCCCGAATACTGACACCCGTCAGACCGCGCGTCAACCGCCACGTTCCAAGAGGATTCGCCGCGATCGACAGCCCCCGCACAGGCTCGGGCCGGGGCGTGCACGCCTCTTGACGCCGCTGGTCGGCGGGGGCATTCTGTGGCGCACTGACTGGCAGTCAGTCCCCTTCGGCGGGGCCGTGCCTCCGACCGGACACGGAACAGCTCCGCAGTCCCCGGTCGTGGTGGCGCGAGCACCCCCGTTCATCAGGCGGCGTGTGGCCGCCGACCGATCCCAGTGCCATGCGGTCTTCAGTCGATCCGTGTCGGCCCTCCCGTCGAGAGAGCGACCGCGCACGCGGTCCGGTCACGGACGAGGCAGAGGCCGGTCCGAGAATCCCGTTTCTTGAGAGCGACTGATCCCGAGGCACGTGTGAGGAGAACCCGATGGCGATTGTTGACCAGTCCAAAACCAGGATCGACGGCAGGTGGGAGATCACGTTGCGCCCAGACCTGTCTCCCGCGCACAGCGCGGTGCTGGAGTTGTCCCGGGACGGCGACGCGCTGTCGGTGAAGATCGACAGCGCCGACGGCTCGGGCACCGGCGAAGGGGTGGTGGACGGGAGCCGGCTCTCGTGGACGGGTACCTTCGGGCAGCTGCCGGCTCCGTGGCGGTTCAGCGCGGAGATCGACGGGGACGTGCTGCAGGGGCGGGCGGAGGCGGAGTTCGGGCAGTTCAGGATGATCGCGTCGATGGAGGGCGTGCGCGCCGGTTCCGATGCCCGGGTGGGGTTTCGTGAGGGCTCGGAGGCCCTTGTCGAGACGCTGACCGCGTGCGGGGTGGAGTACGTCTTCGGCTACTCCGGCGGCATGACCACCTCCGTGCAGCGGAGCGTCGTCGGGCAGGGCGTGCAGAACATGAACGCCCGCAACGAGTTGTCGGCGGCATGGATGTCGTACGGCTACAACCGCGTGAAGCGGCGGGCCGCCTCGGCGACGCTGATGTGGTGCGTCGGCTCGCTGCACGCCTCGCCGGTGGTACTCGCGGCCAAGCTCGACTCCACACCCCTGGTGTACATGCTGATGGAGAACTCGGCGGTGTGGGATCTGCGCGACGCGTTGCAGGACGGCACGGAGCTGTATTCGGCGTTCAAGCCGTTGGCGAAGTACGTCAGGCGGATCGTCGACGGCCAGGATCTGCCGCTGGCCGTGCGCCAGGCGGTGCTCGCGGCGAGCACCGGCAAGTTCGGCCCGGCGGTGCTCGACCTGACGCACGAGGCGATGTACCAGAAGACCACGGTCAAGACCGAGCCGCTCACGCTGCCGACGCCGCCCGCCGCGGACGAAGAAGCCGTACTGCGGACGATCGAGCTGATCAGGTCGGCCACCAGGCCGGTGCTGCTCGCGGGCGCGGGGATCCATATGGCCGACGCGACGGCCGAACTGCGCCGGTTCGTCGAGGCCACCGGGATCCCGGTCGTCTCCAGCGGTCCCGGCGGTCGGGGGGTGCTGCCCGACGACCATCCCCTGTACGCGGGCGACATGAGCGGCTGGGGCTACTTCGGCACCGGCACCCAACTGGCCGAAGAGGCCGACCTGTGGATCGCGGTCGGGTTCTCGTTCTCCCAGACGGCCACCGCGTCATGGTCGCTGGCCAAGCCGGAGAAGGTCGTCCACGTCGACATCGAGCAGGCGCAGCTGGGACGGATCTTCCAGCCCACCGTCGGTGTCGTCGCCGACGCCGGAAAGTTCCTGGCGCAGCTGAGCGGCCGGCTGGAAGCATCCGGCCTCCGGCGTTCGGACGGCGGCGACCCGGCCACGCTGGCGAAGATCGCGCAGGCCAAGGAGTCCTACCTCCAACTGCTGAGTTCCTTCGTCGGAGCCGACCCGATCATGCCCGCCGCCGTCGGCCAGGCCCTGGCGGCGGAGGTCCCGCCGGACACCATCCTCGTCAACGACGAGGGCTTCATGGTGCCGGGAATGGTCTTCAACGAGGACAAGTACCCGTCCGGGTTCGCCAACCCGCTGGGCTTCCACTACGACTCCCTGGGGTCGACGCTGCCCGTGGCGATCGGCGCCAAGCTCGCCGCGCCCGACCGGCTGGTGGTCAGCGTCGGCGGCGACGGCGGCTTCTACTACGACAGCAGCGACCTCTCGGTGCTCGCCGAGCGCAACCTCAAGGTCGTGTGCATCGTGCTCAACAACGGCGGCCTGTACGGTGGTAGGCGCGGCCGTGAGCACGGCGTCAACGCACTGCCCCTGACGCACTGGACGGACCTTCCCGAGGAGACCGACTACACCGCGATCGCCAGGAGCATGGGAGTGCCCGGCGAGCGGGTCGAGAAGGCGGCCGACATCGCGCCGGCGATCCGGCGTGCGATCGAAGCGGACGGCCCCTACTTCATCGAGGTGATGACGTCGGGGAGCACCCTGCACCTCTCGCTCAACGCGTGGCCCGACCCGGACCCCAAGACCGTCCGCAAATTCGGCCACGGCGACCGTTCCGTCGAGGGCTCGTGGCCGAGCTGACGCGCAACGGCCCGACGCGTTCGCCGACCTCTAGGTGCTCGCCGAGCGCACTCTCGAGGCCGTGTGCGTCCTGCTCAACGTGGGTGGCCCGTACTGCCGGTGGGCGTAGCCGCGCCGATCCGCTGCCTTTGGCGCTCGACGGAGGAGTGCCCGCCCGTCACACGTGTCAGCGCGTCCAGCTCCGCCGCGGCGTCCATCGGCATCCTGTAGGCACTGCGAACGGAAGCCACCAGGACCTGGGCGCACATGTCGGTGACGTCTTCGACGCTGAGCCGGTCGAGGTTGTCGAGGTAGGTCACCGTGACGGCGTCGACATAGCCGCTCCAGCCGGTGAGCGCCGCCTGCAGCTGCGGCGGCGCGCTTTCCGGGCATCCCAGTGACGCGGAGATCTCGGCCAGCGCGTCGAGCCGTGCCGCCTGGAGCACCTCCCGGACCTGCTCGTCCGCGTGGCCCGTCCTCATCATGATCGCGAATCGCTCGGGGTGCAGGCGCGCGTACTCGAAGTGCCGGAACAGAAAGCCGTGGACGCGCTCGACGGCCGTCAGCTCCGTGTCACGTGGCCTCTCATAGGAGACGAGTTCTTCCCATGCCTGCCGAATGGCGGCCGCAAAGAGGCCGCGCTTCCCTCCGAAGTGGTACGACAACAGGCCGTGCGCGACTCCGGCCCGCCCACAGACCTCGTCGACCGAGACGTCCTCGTACGGCTTTCTGGCGAACAGCTCAAGCGCCGCCGCGATGAGCGCTCCGCGACGACCGACATGGGTCTCACCGACGGCGACTTCGCCGCGCACGTTCTCGGCTTGTATCGGGGGCACTCCTCGAGTGTCGCTGGTGGTCGCCACGGTGGGAATTCTAGGGCAGCGAAAACCTGTACCTGCCAAGTTCTCCCGTCAATCTGCCCTGCTTCACGCGCGGCGAGACCGACCTCGCCATCGCCAACGAAAGGAATCGGCATGAAGATCATCGCTCTCGAGGAGCACTTCCTCACCCAGGCGCTGCGGGAAGCGACCGCCGACCATCCGGTCAGCCGTCTGTACGAGGAGACGATCCCCCACTTCATCGGCCCGCTCCTCGACCTGGGTGATCGACGCCTCGCGGACATGGACGCCGCGGGCATCGACGTCCAAGTGCTCTCCCACACCGTGCCCGGCCCGGAGAGCCTCCCGGCGGACGCGGCCGTACGGCTGTCCGTGGTGGCCAACGACGCCTTGGCCCAGGCCGTCGCCGCCCACCCCGACCGGTTCGCCGGCTTCGCCGCCCTGCCCATGACCGACCCCCGGGCCGCCGCGCGGGAGCTCGACCGGGCTGTCACCGACCTGGGCTTCGTCGGCGCGATGATCAACGGCCATGTCGGCGGCCGCTACCTGGACGACGAATTCTTCTGGCCGGTGTTCGAGGCCGCCCAGAACCTCGGCGTGCCGGTCTATCTGCACCCCACCCGGCCGCCGGAGCCGGTGTTCGAGGCCAGCTACGCGGGCTTCACCCCGGTCGTCAGTGAGATCCTCGCCAATGCGGCCTGGGGCTGGCACATCGACACCGGACTGCATGTGCTGCGGCTGATCCTGGGCGGTGTGTTCGACCGCTTCCCGAACCTGCAGATCATCATCGGGCATATGGGCGAGGCGCTTCCGTCGATGATCTGGCGGGCGAACTCGGTACTCAACGCGGTCGCCGGCCTGGACAGGCCCGTCGTCGACTACTTCACCGACAACCTCTACGTCACCACCAGCGGGCTGTTCGACTACGCGCCCTTCGCGGCGGCCCTGCACGCGCTGGGCACCGACCGGATCCTGTTCTCCGTCGACTACCCCTTCAGCGGCAACACGGCGGCTCGTGAGTTCCTCGACCGCCTGCCCTTGAGCCGACCGGACAAGGAGAAGATCGCCCATATCAACACCGAAAAGCTGCTCAGGCTGGGCAAGTGATCCGCTGAACGTACCGGTCGTGAACCCGGCAAGTGGGCCCTACCTCCGGTCGGTTCGAGTTCGGTGATCGGGGTGCTCGGCGTTGGTGACGAAGCAGGTCATCCGCACGCCGGCGGCGCCTGTCTCGGCGAGCCGGGCGTCGGCACGGATGTCGCCGTCCGGCTCGACGGCTGGTGTCCCGCGGACGCGGGGATCTACAAAGGAGGACTGCCAACGCCCGCACGGGGACTGCCGGTTGACGAACTCCGGGGTGCCGTTCCCGAGATCGTTCGAAGCCGCCTGCAATGACCGTGCCCGGGTCATGGACTACCCGCCCGAGATGGCCTCGACCGGTCAGCTTCACGATCGTCCCGAACCTGTCGTTGATCCGGGCCGTCGCCTCGACCGAACGGGGCCGACCGCGAGTTGTGGATCAGCGCCTCGGTCCACGGCGAGAGGAACGAGCGGCGCCGGTGGCAGCAGAAGAGCCCGCACCGTCAGCTCGTCGGGTGCCGGCTCAGCCGCATCACCTGCCGAAGGTCCTCATGCGGTCCGTGGTGTCGTCTCGTACGGCTTGATCATGTCGTAGATGAAGTCGCCGCCATCGCGATAGGGGGTTGCTCCCATGCGGTCGAGTACGCCTTCCATCGCGGCTGCCACGTCCTCGGGCGTGAGGTGCGGATTCGGCGGGGCGGCGGTGGTCTGGCTGATGAACGCCTCGTTGAAGGAGCCGGCGGCCGCTTCGATCACCTTGCCGGTGATCGTGCAGTCCTCGTGGGCGAGCCATGCCGCGACCGGCGCTACGACTTCGGGGGTCAGCCCCGCTGCCTGGTTCTGCTTGCTGGCCTCCTCGGTGAACATTGTCTGCAGAGCCACGGTGTCGGCATAGGGCGAGATGGCGTTCGCTTTGATCCCGTGCTTCGCTCCCTCGGCCGCCAGTGAGCGGGTCAGTCCCACGACGCCGAGTTTGGCGGCAGCGTAGATCGACTGGGTGGGCAGTCCCCCCAGCGCGACGCCCGAACTGACGTTGACCAGGCGCCCGTAGTTCTGCGCGGTCATGTGCGGCCAGGCGGCACGGGTCATCCATATGTGACCCATGAGGTGGACGCCGACGACGCGTTCGATGTCCTGGTCGGTGATCTCGTCGAACCTCGCGAACGGTGCGATGCCGGCGTTGTTGATCAGGATGTCGACCCGGCCCCAGGCGTCGAGAGCGGTGTCCACGATCGCCCGCGCGCCGTCACGCTCGGCCACCGAGTGACCGTCACCGACAGCCTCGCCGCCGGCTTTGCGGATCTCCTCGACCACCGCATCGGCACCGGGACCGATCTGCCCGCGCCCGTCGGGACCGACACCGAGATCGTTGACCACGACCTTCGCCCCCCGCGATGCCAGAAGCATCGCGTACGACCGTCCGAGCCCGGGGTTGCTGCCCGCGCCGGTCACGATCGCCACTCGTCCATCGAAACGAAACTCGTCCGCGCCCACTTTGTCCTCCACGGTGACCTCGGGGTTGACCGGCCCCCGGGTGCGGACGCACGACGACCTCCGACAGGCGCACCTCGTGCCCGGATCGGCCGGGGGACACGCTGTGAGGCTAGGACCGCGTCACGGCCGTCACCAGCGTCCGAAGGTAGGGCACAGGGCGCTTCCTTTGGGGGGTTTACGGCGATGAACCCGCCGGGCGAGCCTCGGATCACCGCAGCCGGCGGGAGCTCGCGGGACAGCTCGCGGGGAGGAGAGACAGCGTATGCCGGTGAAACGTCCGGGACGGGATGCCGTCCCCAACATGACGGACTACGACGCCGAGCGGGCCCGGTTCCGCTGGGAGGTTCCACAGCGGTTCAACGCCGTCCTGGACGTCCTCGAGCGCCGGGCGAAGCAGAGCCCTGACGAACTCGCCCTGGTGACACTGCGCCGCGGCGGCGGAGTCGCCTCGTCGTTCACCTTCCGCGAACTCAGCCTGGCCAGTCGGCGCATGGGAAACGCCCTCGCCGGGATCGGTGTCGGCAAGGGCGAGCGGATCTTCGTGATGCTCCCCCGGATCGCCGAATGGTACGTGGCCCTGCTCGGCGCGATCCGGATCGGCGCCGTCCCCGTCCCCGGCACCCCGCAGCTGACCTCCCGTGACATCGAGTACCGGATCGACCGGTCGGAAGCCGTCGCGGTCATCACGGACGGCGAGGGGGCGGTCAAGGTCGACAAGCTCACCGACCGCCTGCCGACGCTCGCACACCGCATCGTCGTCGGGACCGCGCCGTCCGCCGGCTGGCACACGATGGACGGGCTGCTGGCGCGAGCGTCGGTCGGGCCGACGCCGGCCGACCCGACCGCCGCCGCCGACATGATGCTCATCTACTTCACGTCCGGCACGGTCTCGTACCCCAAGATGGTCGCGCACACCCAGGCCAGCTTCGGGCTCGGCCACCTGGTCACGGCCCGCTACTGGCAGGACCTCCGGCCCGGGGATCTGCACTGGACCCTGTCGGACACCGGGTGGGCGAAGGCCGCGTGGAGCAAGCTCTTCGGGCAGTGGGCCCAGGGCGCGACCGTCCTGGAGATGGACCTGAGCAAGTCCGACCCCGATCTGATCCTCGACACGATCGAGCGCCACGGAGTCACGACACTCTGCGCGCCGCCGACCCTGTACCGCTCGCTGGTCGTCGCCGATCTCGCGAGCTACGACCTCTCCCGGCTGCGCCACTGCGTCTCCGCCGGCGAACCGCTCAACCCCGAGGTGATCCGGATCTGGGAGGACGGCACGCGCGGGCTGGTCGTCCACGACGGCTACGGCCAGACCGAGACGGTCAACGTGCTCGCCAACTTCCGCTGCCTGCCGGTACGCAGCGGCTCGATGGGCAAACCCGTTCCCGGGTTCGACGTCGACGTGGTCGACGACGACGGCACGCGTGTATCCGTGGGCGATGAAGGCAACGTCGCCATCCGGGTGGAGCCCGAGCGGCCGGCCGGGCTGTTCACCGGCTACTGGCGCGATCCCGACGCCACCGCCGCCGCGTTCCACAACGGCTGGTACTTCACGGGCGACAAGGCGCGCCGTGACGAGGACGGCTACTTCTGGTTCGAAGGCCGGCAGGACGATGTGATCACTTCCTCGGCGTACCGTATCGGCCCGTTCGAGGTGGAATCGGCGCTCGTCGAACATCCGGCCGTCATCGAAGCCGCGGTCGTCGGGCAGGACGACCCCGACCGAACCCAGATCGTCACCGCGTTCGTGATCCTGCACCCCGACGCCGCCCCTTCACCGCAGCTCGCCGAGGAACTGCAGGACCACGTCAAGCGCCTGACCGCCCCCTACAAATACCCCCGCCGGATCCACTTCGTCAGTGATCTGCCCAAGACCGTGTCGGGCAAGATCCGCCGCGGCGAACTGCGCGACCGGCTACGCGGCACCACCCAGACCTGACATCCGCCGACCCGAGGCACGTGGAGGAGCATTCGATGACAACTGCTGACGAGGCCGCGACGCGGATCGATGGCACGTGGGACCTCACCCTGCGCCCGGGGGCGTTCCCGCCCCGGAGCGGTGTGCTCACCCTGACCCCGGAGGGCGACTCGCTGTCGGTGCGGTTCGAGACCCCGGAGGGCTCCAGCACCGGCGAGGGAGACATCAAGGGGCGGCGCCTGTCGTGGACCGTCGCCGTCGGCAGCAACCCGGCCCCGCTTCGCTTCGAGGCGGAGGTCGAGGGCGACCTTCTCCTGGGCCACGTCGAGCTGGGCGCCGGGCCGTTCAAGGAGCGAGCCCCGGTGGAGGCCGTGCGCGTCGGGTCGGGCGCCCGGTTGCCGTTCCGGGAGGGATCGGTCGCTGTCGTGGAGACGCTCACCGCGTGCGGCGTCGAGTACGTCTTCGGCTACACGGGCGGTGTGTCCACGAGCCTGGAGCGCAGCATCACCGCGCACGGCATCAAGGACTTCAACGCCCGCAACGAGCTGTCCGCGGCGTGGATGTCCTACGGCTACAACCGCGTGAAACGGCGGGCCGCTTCCGCCGCGCTCACCTGGTGCGTCGGCGCGCTGCACGCCTCACCGGCCGTGTACGCGGCCAAGCTCGACTCCACCCCCCTGGTTCTCATGCTGATCGAAAGCACCGCAGCATGGGACATGCGGGACATCCTCCAGGACGCGACCGAGCTGTATCCGGCGCTCAAGCCCCTGTCGAAGTACATCAAGCGCGTCGTCGACGGCGAGGACCTGCCGCTGGCCGTCCGCCAGGCGGTGCTCGCGGCGAGCACCGGCAAGTTCGGCCCCGCGGTCCTCGACCTCACCCAGGGCGCCATGTACCAGCGGACCACGGTCAAGACCGAGCCGCTCACGCTGCCGGAACCCCCTGCGGCGGGCGAGGCGAGCGTACGGCGGACGCTGGAGTTGATCGAGGCCGCCGAACGGCCCGTGATCCTGGCGGGAGCGGGCATACATCTCGCCGACGCGACCGGCGAGCTGCGCCGGTTCGTCGACGCGACCGGCATTCCGGTGGTGTCGAGCGGGGCGGGAGGCCGCGCGGTCCTGCCGGACGACCACCCGCTCTACGCGGGCGACATGAGCGGCTGGGGGTACTTCGGAACGGGCACCAAGGTGGCCGAGGAGGCCGACCTGTGGGTCGCGGTCGGGTTCTCCTTCTCCCAGACGGCCACCCTGTCGTGGTCCCTCGCCAAGCCGGAGAAGGTCGTACAGGTCGACATCGAGGAGTCTCAGCTCGGCCGGATCTTCCAGCCGACGCTGGGCATCGTCGCCGACGCGAAGACGTTCCTCGGCCAGCTCAACGGCGGCCTTGACGCCTCCGGACTGAAGGGCCGACGCCACACAGGTGAGGTGCGGTCAGCCGAGATCGCAACGGCGAAGGACTCCTACGCCGAGACGCTGAAGTCCTTCGTCGGCACCGACCCGATCATGCCGGCCGCGATCGGCCAGATCCTCTCCGAGGAGGCTCCCGCCGGGACCATCTTCGTCAACGACGAGGGCTTCCCGGTGCCCGGGATGGTGTACCGGGAGTCGAAGTACCCGGACGGCTTCGCCGCCCCACTGGGCTTCCACTACGCGGCGCTCGGGTCGTCCCTCCCGGTGGCGATCGGCGCCAAGCTCGCCGCGCCCGACCGCCTGGTCGTCAGCGTCGGCGGCGACGCCGGCTTCTACTACGACTGCGGCGAGCTCTCCGTGCTCGCCGAGCGCAATCTCAAGGTCATCAGCATCGTCCTGAACAACGGTGGTCTGTACGGCGGCCGGCGCGGCCGCGAGCACGGGGGCCCCGGCTCGGTGCCGTTCACGCACTGGACCGACCTTCCCGAGACCGACTACACCGCGGTCGCCCAGGGCATGGGCGTGCCGGGCGAGCGGGTGGACAAAGCGGACGAGCTCGCGCCGGCGATCCGGCGCGCGATCGCCGCGGAGGGCCCGTACTTCATCGAAGTGATGACGGCCGCGAGCACGATGCACCTGCACATGGCGGAATGGCCTGATCCGGACCCCAAGACCACCCGCAAGGCGGGCCATGCCGACCTGTTCGTCGACGGCTCATGGCCGAACTGACGAACCGCTCGACATCCCGCGACCGATCTTGAGGAGGAGTTCATGGCAACCGTTGAACAGCGAGAGGAATCGACGACCACGGGAGCTCGCCTGCCCGACATGGCGAGGTTCATCGACTTCCTCGAAGCCCGGAAGGCGGAGACGGAGAATCCGAAGCATGCCGCGATGATCGACCTGCTCATCGAGCACTCGGTCGCCGAGGTACGCGACCACGACATCGACCGGACCATGGCGACACTGGTGGACGACTGCGTCTACCACAACTACGGCGACCCCGGCGCGATCGCGCGCAACGGCGGTCCGGTCGCCTACCGAGACGCGGTGCGCGCGAACTACCTCGAGAACATGGCGAACGGCTCGCTGGACATGGACGGTCTCGAAGTCGAGGTCGATCATTTCTTCATCAGTGATGAGGCCATCGCCTGGGACGGCTACGTGCGTCTTCGTCTGCCGGGTGCGGCGCTGGCCGAGGCGGGCGTGCCCCTGCCGGACGGGGGTACGGTCGACGACGTGTTCGTGCTCACGGCGAGGCAGGCCATCGTCATCCCGTTCCGCGACGGTCTGATGGTCGGAGAGGACTTCTACCTCGACGGCCAGGGCACGTGGGAGAAGGTTGCCTGACCGCTCGCCGGCTGCGAGGTCGGCGGGTCCTGCCCACATACTGCCGTCCCGGCGGCGCGAAGGGTCTTCGCAGGCGAAGCCTGCGGGGGCCCTTTTGCGGTAGTCAGGTCGTGCCGTCCACCACCGAGTTGCGTGCCCGGGTCGCCGTCCGGCGCGCACCGGGACGGGGCAGCCGGATCAGGCGCCGCGGCCACCCTCCGCCCCCGTCGCGAGCAGTCCGTTGACCACGAGCCTCGCCAACCGCTCCGCAGTGGCCTTGAGTTGCTCCGCCGAAACGGGGTCCGGCCTGCCCAGGCGTCGCGCCAAAGGTCCCTCCAACAAGCCCGAGACCGGAGGGATGACGGCGAAGAACATGACGTCCATCGGGATGGGCTCCATGCGTCCGGCAGCGACGAGCCGTTCAATACTCGGCACCATGAGCTGCAGAGTCGGAGCGATGTACTGCTCGTAGAGGTAGTCCAGCCGCTCCGTGTCGCGGGAGAACTCGTCGACGAGGACCCGTCCGATCAACGGCGTGTCCACCGCGCTCCGGTAGAAGCCGGCGATGATCAGGCGCAGTTGCTCGGCATCGTCGAGTGAAGGATCCGTCTTCGGCAGGCGCTCCAGTTGCACCCTCAGGGCAGCGTCGACCACCGCACGCCAGAAGGCCGCCTTGGACCCGTACCGGTCGTTGATGAAGTTGTGACTGACCCCCAGGCGGCCGGCCAGCACCCGTGCGGAACCGCCGTCATACCCCAGTTCGGCGAAGGCCTCGAGCCCGCGCAGCAGGATGCTCTCCTCGTCGGGCACAGCACGAGTGTCCCGGCTCGGGCGCCCCGGCCGTCGCGCGGGTTCTGTTCTGGCTCCCACCATTGCCTCCTCACCGTTCGCCCCGGACCTCTGGGACTCGCCACCAGCTTAGGCGGCTAACCATCACTCTACTTGACACCTGTCAGAATACGACTAATCTGACAGGTGTCAGAACGTTCGTCGCGTGAGGCAAGCAGTCGAGTTAGCCCGTGCCTCGCAGGGCTGACCCGCACGAATCACCACCGGAACCACCGCTCCCCCCACCACGCTCGGCCTGCTCCGTCCTATGCCGGAGCAGGCCGAGCACCCTCCGAAAGTGAGTGCCACATGACCGCACACCCCCCGCTCCGAAAGGCCCCCGACCACGTGGTGACCCTGATCGCCGCCGGGGATCCCCTCGCCGATGCCGTCGTCGCCGAACTGGACCAACACGGCGCACAGGCGCGGCGCGCTCTCGACGCGGGCCTCAGGAAGGGCCTGGCAAGCCTGGACGCGGAGCCCCCCACGGCCGTAGCCGCGCTGCTGCGTCAACTGGAAACGCCCCCTTCCTGGGTCGACCCCTTGATGCTCCATCGCGGCGATGTCGCGAGCCTGTCCGTGCCCCCCATGTGGTTCCAGCTCTGCTCGCTGACCAGTGCGCTCGCGCACTCCTACGCCTCTCCTGCCACCGCACGACAGCTGGTCCGGACAGGCGGTACGACGGACATGGCTGCGCGTCGGCTCGCGGAGAGCGGTGTATGGGCACGGCAGACCGTCCGGCCGGGAGGGCTGCTCCGCGGACGGCCCGGCTACCTGGCCACCGTCGAGGTCCGGTTGCGCCATGCCCGGATGCGGGCCGACGCCGTCGAGGACTGGGACCGGGGCGCCGAAGGCCTGCCGATCGGCCAGCTCGACATGGCCCGTACGTGGCTCGGATTCACCTTCACCGCCTTCCGGGCCCTCGATGCCGTCGGCATCGGCATGAGCCCGGAGGAGGAGCACTACCTCTACCAGTACTGGTCGTACGTCGCCCATCTCCTGGGACTCGACGAGCGCCTCCACCAGGACGTCGGTGACCACGCCGGCCCGTGCCGGCTGCTGGACCTGCTGGACTTCACGACGCCCGCGCCCGATGAGAACTCGACAACCCTGATCTCGGCCATGATCGGTGCACAGGCCCGCGCGATGGCCGGCGCACCGGGCGTCGGGCTGTCCGAGGAGCAGCTGCGCCACCTCATCCACAGCGTGCTCCGGCGGACCTTCGGGGAGGAGTGGGGGGATCACCTGGGTATCCCCGTCGTCCCGCCCGCGACCGATCTCGTCCCGCTGATCAGCCGGCTCAACCGCCAGGCCCGCTACTGGCAGACCTACTCCCCCGCCTCGGCCCAAGAAGCCCGCCGCCGAGCGCTGGCGGAGCCCGGGCCGCACCTCAAGGCCGCCCTCCCTCCTCGCGCCCGCTCGTGCCACAAAGCCCCGGAAGGTGATCGCACGGGCGTCCGGGCGGCCTGATTCACCTTCCCCTCCTTGCCGGCCACCACGGCCCAGCCGATGACGA
The DNA here is from genome assembly GCF_042893105.1 of Streptomyces sp. NPDC001663. NCBI lineage: Bacteria > Bacillati > Actinomycetota > Actinomycetes > Kitasatosporales > Streptomycetaceae > Streptomyces > Streptomyces sp. NPDC001663. Next base: position 45,765 of record NZ_JBIAUR010000031.1, read on the forward strand.
GCTCCGACGACGCAGCCGTCCCGCACCGTTCAACAGTTCCCCTTCCTCTGTCTTCAGGAGTTTCGTCATGTCCCATGGATCAGCCCCCGCGTCGGACACGGCCACCGTGTCCATGCTCCCTCCCTCTGACGCACCGCCGCGTCACCGCTGGTGGATCCTCGCCGTCATAGGCGTGGCCCAGCTCATGGTCGTCCTGGACGCGACCATCGTGAACATCGCCCTGCCCTCGGCGCAGAAGGACCTGGGCTTCTCCGACGGCAACCGGCAGTGGGTGGTCACCGCCTACGCCCTCGCCTTCGGCAGCCTGCTCCTGCTCGGCGGCCGGATAGCCGACCTGTTCGGCCGCAAGATGACCTTCCTCGTCGGCCTGGTCGGCTTCGCCGGTGCCTCCGCCCTCGGCGGCGCCGCCACCAGGTTCGAGATGCTGGTCACCGCCCGCGCCGCACAGGGCGTCTTCGGCGCCCTGCTCGCCCCCGCCGCCCTGTCCCTGCTCACCGTGACCTTCACCGACGCCAAGGAACGCGCCAAGGCCTTCGGTGTCTACGGCGCCATCGCCGGCGCCGGCGGAGCCATCGGCCTGCTGCTCGGCGGCCTGCTGACCGAGCACCTCGACTGGCGCTGGACCCTCTACGTCAACCTCGTCTTCGCCGCCGTCGCCTTCGTCGGCGGTGTGATCCTGCTGCAGCACACCACCCGCGACAGGACCGCCACCCTCGACATCCCCGGCGCGCTCCTCGTCGGCGGCGGCCTGTTCTGCCTCGTCTACGGCTTCTCCAACGCCGAGAGCCACGACTGGAGTTCGGTACAGACCTGGGGTTATCTGCTGGCCGGTGGCATCCTGCTCGCCGCGTTCACCTGGTGGCAGACCCGCTCCACCCACCCCCTGCTGCCGCTGCGCGTCCTGCTCGACCGCAACCGTGGCGCCTCCTTCGTCTCGGTGCTGATCAGCGGCGCCGGCATGTTCGGCGTCTTCCTCTTCCTCACCTACTACCTCCAGCAGAGCCTGGGCTACACCCCCGTCAAGACCGGCCTGGCGTTCCTGCCCATGGTCGCCGGGCTCATGCTCGCCTCCACCCTCGCCACCACTGTCCTCATCCCCCGCATCGGCCCCAAGCCGGTCGTGCCACTGGGCATGGGACTGGCCGCCGCCGGCATGGTCTGGCTCACCACCCTCGACCTCAACAGCACCTACACCACCGACGTCCTGCCCCCGCTGGTCATCGCGGGCCTCGGCCTCGGTCTGGTGATGCCCCCCGCCATGAGCCTGGCCGTCGCCGGCGTGGCCGCCGAGGACTCCGGCGTGGCCTCCGCCGCCGTCAACACCATGCAGCAGGTCGGCGGCTCCCTCGGTACCGCCCTCCTCAACACCCTCTCCACCACCGCCGTCACCACCTACCTCGACGGCCGCGACGCCAAGGACCCGATGGTCCTCGCCCACGCCGGCCTGGAGGGCTACTCCACCGCCTACTGGTGGTCCGCCGCCTTCTTCGCCGCGGGCCTGGTCATCAGCGCCCTCCTCTACCGCCGAGGCGTCCCCGCGCAAGACCCGGACGCGGCACCGGTCGTCCACATGTGAGTCCCGACCACGCAAGCTGCTCCCAGGGCCCAGGCGCTCTCCGGGGGCAGCTTGCGCATGTCGCCGACGCGGCGATGGCGGGATGCCGTCAGCCGGACTCTGCGGGCCCTTGAGACGGGTCATCGCCTGCGATTACGCCCGGCCGACCGTGGGACGCGCCCTGGATGCGGCTTGCGAGAATCTCGGCACGGACGACCCGTGGCTGGTCGTCGACGGACGTCTGAGCGGCGCCGCCGGCCATCGCGGGGGCGAAGCCCAGCAGCCCAAGCAGAAACATGCCTCACCGCCGCCCTGCTTCTGACACCCCTCCCGAAGGACCGGCCGACGCGGACCGTCCCACCCAGGATGTGGCCAGTGCTGTTCAGCGCCCGGGGATGAAGCCGTCGTCGCCGCCGGGGTGGTCGGGGTCGATGGCGTGCAGAATACGCTGCCCGATGTCGGTGAGGTGGCGGACCTGGGCCTTGGTCAGGGGGTCGAAGACCAGCCGTCTGACCTCCTGGACATGCCCCGGAGCGACGGCGAGAACCGTCTCGTACCCTTCCTCGGTCAGGGCCGCCAGGGTGTAGCGGCCGTCGGTGGGGTCGGGGCTGCGGTGTACGTATCCCTTGCGTTCGAGACGGGCGACGACCTGGGACAGGCGGGAGAGCGAGCCCTCGGCGTAGGAGGCGAGCACGCTCATGCGCAGCGTCCGCTCCGGCGACTCCGACAGGGCCGCCAGCACGCCGTAGTCGAAGTAGTTCAGCCCTGCCGACCGCAGTTGTGCGTCGAGGGCGCTCTCCAGGCGCAGCATGATGCCGACCAGACTGAGCCACGCGCGTCGTTCCTGCTCATCGAGCCATCGGGGGCCCTCTTCGGCCGGGATCTTTGTCACACCCCCAATCTACCGTCACTTCACACTTGAAGCGAAAGGCGGACCGAGATCACTTGATGCTTGAAGTCATAGCGCGCTACATTTCACTTCAATGCTTAAGCGACTGCCCGGGTCTGTGCCGAGCAGCGAACTCCGTAGGAGACCGTCGTGAAGCTGCTCGTTCTCGGCGCCACCGGCGCCACCGGCCGTCTGGTCGTCGACCAGGCTCTGGCGGCCGGTCACACCGTGCGCGCCCTGGTCCGCTCCCCCCAGAAACTGGACGCCGCCCGGCCCGGACTCGACGTCGTCTCCGGCCAAGCTACGGACGCCGGCGACGTCACGCAGGCCATGGCGGGCGTGGACGCGGTGATCAGCGTCCTCGGAGCCGGTGGGGGAACCGTCATCACCGACGCGACGCGCGCGGTCATCGCCGGTGCGGCCAACACCGGCGTCAGCCGCTTGGTGTACCTCTCGTCGTTCGCCGTTCTGCACGATCGGCTCAGCGGCCCGGCCAAGGCCATGGCCGGCCTGGCGATGGGCGCGATGGTCAAGGACAAGACCGCGGCCGAGGACGCGCTCCGCGCCAGCAACCTCGAATGGACGATCGTCCACGCCGTCCGCCTCACCAACGGGCCCACCACCGGTGGCGCCAAGCCCCTCCCGATCTCGGCCACCTTGCGCATGGGCGACACCGTCAGCCGCACCGATGTGGCCGCCTGGATGCTGGCCGCCGTCACAGACGCCTCCACCAGCCGCCGCTCCGTCGCCATCGCCGGCTGAGCCTCTTTCCCCCTTTCGCCATATCGCCCTGTTCTGATTCGGAGAACACCATGAGCGGACAGCTCGCCACCCGTTCCGCCCGCCCCAACGGCCTGGCCATCGCCGGCGGTCTGGTCGGGACCGCAGTCGTCGCCATCGCGCTCAACGCCGTCGTCGCCGTGTCCGCGCGCGCCGCCGGAGCCTCGGACGACTTCCAGCCGCTCCACCTCACCGCCTACGCGCCCCTCACCGTCTTCGGGGTCCTGGTCGGCGCCGCCGCCTGGGCGATCGTCCGCGCCCGCTCGGCACGTCCCGCCGGTCTGCTGCGCACCCTCGTACCCGTCGTCGTCCTCGTCAGCCTCGTCCCTGACGTTCTCGTCGGCGCCTCCGACAGCAAGCCCGGCACCAGCTGGGGGGCCGTCATCGCCCTGATGGTCATGCACTTCGTCGTCGCGGCTGTCGCCGTCCCCGCCTTTCGGCGATTCCTCCCCCTGGACGGCCGCCAGGGCTGACGCCTCCCCCGGGATGCACAACCCCCGGTCGCGGCGATGACCGTATCGACGGAGTAGTTTGTGTCCGGCCAAGGCATTCAGCACGTGCGTGCGAATGCCTTGGTTCCGTGTACACGCCGAGGAGGGACGAGAGGCCCACATCGATGACTGCGGTCTCCCACCACGACGTCGCCTTCGCGCGGCTTCTCGTGTCGAGCTACCAGCGGTTGACCGGCGCCCCGTTGTGGCCGTCCGGGCCCTCGCACGACGGCGAGACGGCCCGCCGGCTCTACGAGGACGCACCGTTCGGACTGCTCGCGCACGACACGAGCGCGGATCCGATCTTCATCTACGCGAATACGACCGCCCAGAGGTGCTTCGAGTACACCTGGCAGGAGTTCGTGCGGCTCCCGTCCCGGCTGTCCGCGGCTCCGGGAGGACAGAGCGACAGGGCGGGGTTCGTGCGATCGGTGGCGGAGCGCGGGTACGCGTCCGGCTACCGCGGCCTGAGGATCGCCAAGTCCGGCCGGAGATTCTGGATAGAAGACGTCACGATGTGGAACCTGGTGGACGCCGACGGCTCACACCATGGTCAGGCCGCCCTGTTCCGGTCGTGGACGGACGTCTCGGAGGACCGGACAGGCGGCTGATGATGTCCGACGCGTCAATGGGCCCGTGGCTGTTGGACAGACCGTCCGCTCTCGCGAACCGACCTCTCTTCAGGGAATCCGGTCAACGCAGACCGATGACCGCCCCTCTTCGAGAGGCCGCTCAGGCAGCTCTACCGCATCGGCGGGCGCGGGTTGACTTCGCTGTCACGCCGCGCCCGATCCGCCCATAGTCGCGGGCAGTTCGCCGGGTGACGAACACCTCGGCGGACGGGTACCCGGCGGCCCGCCGCGGAGGTCCTAGCGGCGTGTGCTGCCCCCGTCCGTGACGATGAGCTGCCCGGTGATGAACGCGGCGTCGTCGGAGGCGAGGAACGCCACGACGCCTGAGACGTCGGACGGCATCTGTACCCGCTTGATGTTCTGACCTTGCACGGCCTGCTCGAAGAAGGACTCGTCCGTGTTCTCCACGGCGGCGGCCGTCCGGACGAGACCCGCGGCGACGCCGTTCACGGTGATGTTGTGGGCGCCGAGGCCGGTGGCCAGGACGGAAGTGAGTCCGTTCAGGGCGCCCTTGGCGGAGATGTAGGAGACGAATGGCGGCGGCGCGGTCCAGTAGCTGGACGAGGTGATGTTGATGATCCGGCCCGCCCCGGACTCCTTCAGGTGCGGCAGGAACGCCTTGGCGGTCAGGAAGGGGCCGTCCACGTTGACGGCGAAGGTGCGACGCCACTCGTCGTAGGTCACGTGGTCGAAGTCGGCCAGCAGAACCACGGCCGCGTTGTTCACCAGGATGTCGACGGGACCGAGTTCGTCGCGGACCCGCGCGGCGAACCCGTGGATCGCGTCTGCGTCGGAGATGTCGACCTTGTCGCTGAGGAATCGTCGTCCGGTCTCCGCGACGAGTGTCCGCGTCTCGTCGGCCGGATCGACGTCCGCGACCGCGATGTCCGCGCCCTCCGACGCGAGCCTGCGGGCGATCTCCTGCCCGATCCCCCTACTGCCTCCGGTCACGACGGCGGTCTTGCCGGTCAGTCTCCCAGCCATGACGCATCTCTCCTCGGCCAGCGCTCGAACTGTCTCGTTCCTGGATGGTGCGCATCGACGCCGTCGACGGGAGGTGGCTTGTCCGTCCAATGAACATGTCCATTGAGCGTGACGGGGGTCACTTCCTACCTTGTCGCTACTCGCTGGTTGGTCACCGTGCCGTGCGTCCTGGTTCAGGTGTGACCGAAGAGCCACGCGGAGCAGCTCCGCGAGGGCACAGGGCCGGTTCGGCAGCGGTGCTGTCGGGATGGCCGAGCGCCGAGAGACAAGCACCCGCAGCAATGTCCGGCGGCGAACGTCGGTTCCGGAGGCAGCGCTTTGCGCGCAAGGAGTCGTCCATGGTTCAGATCGAAACACCCGGTGCGAAAGAGGGAGAGGGTGGCAGATACACCCTGAGCTCGGGCACGCTCGCTGCGGTGGTGCTCGCTGTGTGCCTCTCGCAGATAGCCCTTTCCGTCCCCTCGCTCATCACCGGGCTGATCCAGCAGGACCTCACGCCGACCTCGGCCCAGCTGACGTGGATCGTCGACGCCTTCTTCATTCCCGTCGCCGCGTTGGAACTGGGCTTCGGCGTGTTAGGTGACCTGTTCGGCCGCAAGCGCCTGCTCATTGGGGGCGCCGCGCTCATCGTCGTGGGCTCGACTCTCGCGGTCCTGGTGCCGGGTGAGGGATCCTCGACCGGCACCCGGGTGACGTTGCTGATCCTGGCCCAGGTCCTCAACGGCATCGGGGCCGCGGCGATCTTCCCGACGAGCCTCGCCATGGTGGCCGCCGGCACGCACACCACTGCCACCCGCGCGCGCGGCGTGGCGGTCTGGGCCTCGGCGCTTTCGGTCGGCGGCTTTCTCGGGCCGCTGCTGGCAGGAGTCGCCGCCAAGATCCACACCGGATGGGCCGGGAACGCGAACTGGCGGTGGGCCTACGTCGGTGTCCTTGCCATCGCCATGGTGAGCGTGATCCTGTCGCTCGCCCTTGCCCAGAACTCGACGTCACCCGAGGGCCGGTCCATCGACTGGCCGGGGCAGATCACCGCCGCGCTCGGCCTGTTCGCTCTGCTGTATGCCGTGATCCAGGGCCCCGAGAGCGGTTGGGGGAGCCCGCAGATCGTCATCGCGTTCGTCCTCGCGGCCGTCTTCCTCGTGCTGTTCGTCTTCGCGGAGGGTCGCGTGGCCGCGCCGCTGCTTCTCCTGAGCGCCTTCAAGAACCGAGCGTTCGCCGTGAACTCGGCGGTCACCGTGATCGGTATGTTCGGCTTCCTGGCGATCATGTACTCCACCAGTATCCGCCTCACCACCATCCAGGGGTTCAGCCCGCTGAAGAGCTCCGTCGCCTACCTCTTCTTCGGAGGCATCGGCCTGGTACTGCTGCCCCTCACTTCCAGGCTGCTGGAGCGCTACAACCCCCGGTGGGTGCTCTTCACCGGCCTGGTCTTCATCGGCGTAGGCGGGCTGTGGTTCGCCGGCGTTCCGGCGAGCGACCGCGCTCTGGGCGCCATCGTCGGTCCTCTGATCCTCGCCGGCGTCGGTTCGGGACTCGCCTTCGCCGCCATGAGCGCGGTCGCGGTCAACTCGTTGCCCAACCACCTCGCCGGTATGGCGAGCGGTGCCACGAGCACGTTCCGTGACCTCGGGTTCGCCCTCGGCCCCGCGATCACGGGTGCCGTCGCGCTGGGCCAGGCCGCCAAGGAGATCGCCCGCAACGTGGCCGGCGATCCCGGCCTGAGCAAGGCCTACGCGGCTTTCCAGGCCTCCGCGGCCCATGCTCCCGCGGATCAGAGACAGCAACTGGAGGCGGCGGTTCATGCCGTGGCTTCAGGACCCTTGGGCGCCAACTCCGTGCCGGCCAGCATCACCACGCCCGATGGTCAGGTCGTGCCCTTCAACCCGCTCAAGGACGTGGCCTTCCACGCCCTCAGTCACAGTTACTCCCACGCGTACGTGCTCGGTGGCGTGGCTGCGCTCGTGGCGGCGGCCCTCACTCTCGTGGGTGCGCGCGGTGGCGTGGGCGAGACCCATCTCGACGACGACCCGCACACCCTCGACGGCTGATGCCCCGGCGAACACGCCAGCGCCGGGACATGAGTGACAAGTCGGCCAGGACGGCCGGAGTGCCCGTCGCGACTGCTCCTCCTGGGCAGCGGCCGCGACGGGCCACGGCATACACAGAACAACGCTCAAGCGACCTACTCGGACAGGAGTCGGACCCATGACCACCACACCATCGGCACCGAGCAGTACGGACGATGCCCGTGTGCCGGAAGAGGTCGCCCAGGCGGAGGCAGCGTGGCTCGTCGCCCTCACCAAGGGCGACGAGGAGCAGCGTGCGCTCATGCTCCCCGACTGCGTGATCGTTCACGGCCCGGTCGGCAATGTCCACGACCGCGAACGTTTCCTCCGCTACAACGCGTCGATGGGGGCCACCCTCGAGGCCGAGACCAGCGAGGTGACGTGCCAGGAGCGGGAAGGACGTGTCATCGTGACGTGCTTTCAGAAGATGCGCATCCGGCGCGTGCCCGACCTGCCGCCCTTCCTGGTGCAGGCCGTGGCGACGCGGGTGTGGTTCTCGACCGACGAGGGATGGCGCCTCGGTCACATGCAGCTCTCCCGGCGCCAGCCGTCGGCATGACGTGCCGGTTCCCTCGCCCCGCGGGCTACGAGGTACGAATGGGAATGCCCGGCCGCCAGCCGAGGCTCCTGGACAGTCCCAGCCCGCTCGCGACCAGCGAGGGAACCGCCGCCTGCAGTTTGATCGAGCCCGCGGCCACCACGACGGACAGGGCCGCGACGACCTTGCCGCTGCCGTCGACGATGCGCGTCGCGACCGACTCGGCCCCTTCGGTCAGTTCTTCCTTGACGACCACCGTTCCGGTCGAGCGACAGGACGCCAGTTCGCGACGGAGTTCGGTGGGCTCCACGATCGTTTTGGGAGTGAAGCGTTGCAGCCTTCCGGCCAGTACTTCATCGATGAAGGTCGGACTGCTGTGGCTCAGCAGCACCTTGCCGACACCGGAGCAGTGCAAGGGGAGCAGGCCGCCGACCTGTGACGTCAGTCCGACGGCGTGGACCGCCGACAGTCGCTCGATGATCACGGCCTGGTCGCCCTGGAGGACCGCCAACTGCACATGCTGGCGAAGAGCCGTGTACAGGTCCTCCACGAACGGCTGCGCGGCGCTGCGGAGCGTCTCGGCGCGCGGCGCGAGGGTACCCAGGCGCCACAGCGGCAGGCCGATCGCGAACCGGTTGTCGCTGGTGCGCTCCAGCGCGCCGGCCTCGACGAGTTCCAGCGTGAGGCGCCTGGCGGTGGCGTGCGGCATGCCGGTACGTCGGACCAGGTCGGCGAGGCTCAGCTCGGTGTTGTTGGGGTCGAAGGCGAACAGCAGGTCCCACAGCCGGGAGCTGACCGAGCGTCCCGGTTCGTTCGCGCGAGGCATGGGCCTCTCCTTTGTCGAGCGTGACCCCACTCACCCTACCTTCAATGTTCGTTGGATGGATAGCTCTGTTCTATCAATGCGCATTTCACCGAACCCTTGGAATACAGCCGGTTACCACCTCGATCGAGGTCCACAGGAGTGAAAGAGCATGAGCACAGAAGTCGGCCCCAAGATCGCGATCCTCGGTGGCGGCATCGGGGGCCTCGCCGCCGCGGCGTTCCTTCGCGACCAAGGCTTCGAAAGTGACGTCTACGAGCAGGCGACCGCCCTCACCGAGGTGGGCGCCGGACTGGTGATCGCACCCAACGCCGCCCGCCTGCTACGACGCCTCGGCGTGCTGGACCGCTTCATCAAGCGCGCGGTGCGCATGGAGATCGGCTGGGAGTTCCGGCGCTGGGAGAACGGCGCCGTTCTCTCTGCGGAGAACCTGGAGGAGGGGTGCGTGCGTCTGTACGGCGAGCACACCTACACCGCCCACCGTGCCGATCTGCTCGACGCCTTGAGGTCGGCGGTCCCCGAACACTCGATCCATCTCGGCAAGCGCTGCGTCTCGGTCGAGTTCGAGGACGACCAGGCGGTCCTTCGGTTCGAGGACGGCGAGACGGTCCGCCCGGACATCCTCATCGGCGCCGACGGCGTCCACTCACGCGTGCGCGGCGCCATCGTCGGGCCGACACAGGCCAGGGAGTCGGGCATCTGCGCCTTCCGGGCTCTCGTACCCGCGGAGCAGGCACCCGACTTCGCCAGGCGGCGCGCACAGACCCTCTGGATCGGCCCCGACCACCACCTCGTGCACTACCCCGTCTCCGGCGAGGAGTACGTCAACCTCGTCGCCTTCGCACCGGCCGGGACCAACAGCGTCGAGTCATGGACAGCCACCGCGACGCTCACGGAACTGCTCGACGAGTTCGCCGGCTGGGATCCGCGTCTGGTGGAGCTCATCACGGCAGCCGACACACCGGGGCGCTGGGCGTTGCTCGACCGCGAGCCCCTCGACCGCTGGAACCGTGGAAACGCGACCCTGCTGGGTGACGCGGCCCACCCGATGTTCCCGTTCTTCGCCCAGGGCGCCGCCCAGGCGATCGAGGACGGCGCGGTTCTGGCCCTCTGCCTCGCGGCGGACCCGGACAACCCGACCGCGGCGCTGGGACGCTACGAAGAACTCCGCCGGCGCCGTACGGCCCGCCTTCAGGAGGTGTCGCACGGGCGGTCCCACATCAACCACCTTCCGGACGGCCCGGAACAGCTGGCACGCGACCTGGAGTACTCGCAGGCCGACCCGCTCCGGGCGAACGGCTGGATCTACGAGTACGACCCCGAGACCGCCGTATCGGCGTCGGTGTGACGCGGAGGCAGCCATGAAGATCACGGCCGCGGTGTCACGCGAGAGCCGGGCCGTGCCCGAACTCGAGCAGGTCGACCTCGGGGACCCGAGGCCGGACGAGGTCCTGGTGCGCATCGTGGCAACAGGCATCTGTCACACCGACATCAACTGTCACAACGGTCATGGGGTCCCCGTACCTCACCCGATCGTGCTCGGGCACGAGGGCGCGGGTGTCGTGGAGACGGTGGGTGCGGGCGTCACGCGCCTGCGGCCCGGTGACCATGTGGTGCTCTCGGGCAACTCCTGCGGTGTGTGTCCCAGTTGTCTCGACGCGCGGCCCACCTACTGCCGGGAGGCGATGCGCGCGGCCTTCGGCGGGGCGCGATTCGACGGCAGCTCGCCGATCACCCAGGCGGGAGACCGTGTCGCGGCCGTGTTCTTCGGACAGTCCTCCTTCGCGACGTACGCGGTGGCGCCCGCACGGAGCGCGGTCCTCCTCCCGAAGGACGCCCCTCTGCATCTGATGGGACCGCTCGGCTGCGGTGTCGTCACGGGGGCGGGCTCGGTTCTGGAGTCGTTCAGGTTGCGCCCCGGACAGTCGATCGCGGTGTTCGGCACCGGCGGCGTGGGGCTCGCGGCCGTCATGGCCGCGCGTCTCGCGGGCGCCCGGCGCATCGTCGCCGTCGACATCAGCCGCCCCCGGCTGGAGCTCGCCGTGGACCTGGGCGCGACCGACACCGTGCTGGGGGGCGACGGCGGTGAGGAGGCGGCGCTGCGACAGATCGAGCCTGACGGATTCGACTTCGCGTTCGTCACGGCGGACGTGCCGTCCGTCTACGCGACCGCGACGACGTGCCTGGACGTCGAAGGCACCCTCGGCTACGTGGTGGCACCCGCGGGCGAGTGGGTCCCGGACACCGGCTTCCTCCTCTCCGGCGGCCGCAGGCTTCAAGGGATCATCGGCGGCTCGGCCAACCCCCACGCCTTGATCCCCCGGCTGGTCGAGTACTGGCGGGCGGGTCGGTTCCCCTTCGACCGGATGATCGATGAGTTCTCCTTCCACGACTTCGCCAAGGCGTGGAAGGAGGCCGGTTCCGGGCGGGTGATCAAGGCCGTGCTCAGAATGCCGGAAGCCTGACATCGCTTCCGCGAACAGTCACGTCGACGCGGTATCGATCTTTCCAGGGCGAACAAGGCGTTGACCGTCCAACGAACACAGCCGTTGTCCTCGCCCAGACCACACAAGAGACTGCGGTACGGGCGGCCTCAGACGCGGCCCCACCTGCACCTTTTGTCGAAACTCTCCATACGCCCAGAGAGGCGGACCATCGAATGGCAACCGCAACCGGTAGTGGACTCGTCGTGCGAACACTGCAGCGAGCCGGCGTCAACGTGGCCTTCGGCCTGCCTGGGGCGCACATCGACGGCATCCTCCAGGACGCCCTGGATGCCAAGCTCCGGATCGTCGATGTGCGCCACGAGATGAACGCCGGTCACGCGGCCGAGGGCTACGCCCGGGTCACCGGGGATCTCGGAGTCGCCGTCGTCACGGCCGGCGGCGGCTTCACCAATGTCCTGACCTCGATCGCCAACGCGCATCTGGACCGGACCCCGGTCCTCTACATCGCGGGCTCCGGTCCTCTGGAGACGGACCAGGTCAACGACCAGCAGGCCGGATTCGACCAGGTGGCCATGGCCGCCCCGGTGACCAAGTTCGCGCATCGCGTCACCCGCACCGAGCTGATCCCCCGCCTGGTCGCCCAGGCGATCCGTACCGCCCTGTCGGAGCCCAGGGGCCCGGTGCTCCTCGACATTCCCTGGGACGTCCTGCGCCAGTCGGTGGACGTCGACGAGGTCGACGACTACCGCGTCGAGGTCGACGGCACCGGTGTCTCCCCAGCCGGTGCCGTCGACCGCATCGTCGACGCGCTGAGCACCGCCCGGCGCCCGGTCGCGCTGGTCGGCAAGTCCTTCGTGACCGCCGAAGCCCGGGCGCAGCTGCACGAGTTCGCCGCGCGAACCGGAGTGCCCCTCTTCTCCGACTGGGAGGGCCTCGGGGCGATCGTCGACTCCGAGCAACACGTCGGTCTCGTCCAGACCCTGGCCACCGTCCCCGAGGACGAGCGACCCGACCTGGTCCTGCTGCTCGGTCTGCGCTTCGGCATGACCACCCAGTTCGGTACGGGCCGGCTGCTTCCGAAGAGTTCCAGGTTGTTCCAGATCGACCCCGACGGGCGTGAGCTCGGCCGTCTCCAGGATGTCGAACTCGGCGTCCAGGCCGACCCGGTCGGCACGGTCGGCCTGCTGAACGAGCGCCTGGGCGATGGCCCTGTGCCCTCCGGGCGCGACGACTGGCTGAAGACCCTGCGGGAGGTCTCGGCCACCCGGCGGTCCGCGCTCTCCGCCGAGACCGAGGGACACGAGGGCGCGATCCACCCGTACCTCGCTGTCCGGACGATCGCCGAGAGCGTCCCCGACCAGGCCACCGTGGTCGTCGACGGTGCTCTGACCGAGCTGTGGCTCTCCGAGACGATCGCGCTCGCCCCGCTGGCCCACTACCTCGGGCACGGCTACCTCAGCTCGATGGGGAGCACCTTCGGCGTGGCCATCGGAGCGCAGTACGCGATCCCCGACAAGGCGACCATCCTCGTCACCGGAGACGGCGCCGTCGGCTACAGCCTCGCCGAGTTCGACACCCTCGTCCGGGCGGGGCTCCCCGTCGTCGTGATCGTCCTCAACAACCAGGCGTGGGGCGCCACTCTGCACACCCAGCAGTTCATCTTCGGAGAGGACCGCGTCACCAACAACCGTCTGGAGAACGGCTCCTACAGCGGCGTAGCACGAGCTCTCGGTGCGGACGGCGTCGACGTCACAGAGCTGGACCAGCTCCGCCCCGCGATCGAGGCAGCCCTCGCGGCCCGCCGCCCGACGTGCATCGACGTACGCGTCAGCCTCGCGCCCATTCCTCCGGAGGAGCGCGTCCTGAACGGCGGGGCTCCGTTCGGTGGCATCGAGGTCGACTCATGAGCGGCGAGCCGCCCGCCGCGGACCGGCGGCGGCGATTCCTCGGGAAGACCTGCCTCGTCACCGGCGGCAGCCGGGGACTGGGCCTGGCAGCCGCACGGGCCTTCGCCCGCGAGGGCGCCCGCGTGGTCATCGTCGCGCGGGACCCCGACCAGCTGAAGACGGCGAGCGATCTGATCGGCGACGGCGCGATCGCCGTATCGGCGGACCTCTCCTCCGTGGCCGGCATCAAGGACGCCTTCACCGAGGTCGCCGCACGGGTGGAACGTATCGACGCCGCCTACGTCAATGCCGGGCAGGCGGGCATGAAGCGCCTCGACGACATGGACGAGGCCACCTGGGACTCGGTGTTCGACACCAACGTCAAGGGCTCGTTCTTCGTGATGCAGAGTCTCAAGCCCCTGCTCTCCCCTGGCGGGGCCATCGTCTTCTGCGGCTCGGCGGCCGGTCGCAGGGCCAGCGCGGGCACCGCCGCCTACGGCACCAGCAAGGCGGCGCTCGAGCACCTGACCCGCATCCTCGCCGCCGAGGTCATCGCGGAGGGAATCCGGGTCAACATCGTCATTCCGGCCGGCATGAACACCGACATCTCCGCACGTACGACGGGCCTGCCGCCAGGCGGGGCGGACGCCTTCCGGGAGCGGCTCAGGCTCAGCACTCCCATGCTCCGAGAGGGAGAGCCGGAGGAACTCGCCGACGCCGTGCTCTTCCTGGCCTCGTCCGAAGCCGGCTACATCACGGGTACGGCCCTCCTCGTGGACGGTGGCCTCACCGGCTTCATCCGCCCCTCGGCATAGCGGCGAAGGCCGCTGTCGATCACCTACAGAACCGCAGGACCCGACCCGAGTGAGGACGACCACCATGCAGTTCCCCTTCGGTCAGCCGACGGACGCCATCATCCAGGTCGCGTACGTGGTCCCCGACCTCACCGCCGGGATGCGCTGGTGGACCGACGAACTCGGCGTCGGGCCCTGGTTCGTGAACGGAAGGCTCGGCGGCGAGGGCTCCACCTATCGCGGTGAGCCGGGGAAGGCGGAGTTCACCCTCGCCCTCGCCTTCTCGGGGCACATGATGGTCGAGCTGATCCAGACCCTCGACGACGAGCCTTCCATCTACAAGGACGCCCACGAACGCCATGGCTACGGCTTCCATCACGTCGCCAAGATCGTGCCCGACGTCCGGGAGGAGGTCGAACGTCGTGAGGCGCGCGGAGCGTCGGTGCGTTTTCACGATCTGACCCCGGGCGGTGACGTCTTCTTCCTCGACGGCGGTGAGGATGCCCCGGGGATGATCGAGCTCGTCCAGGACAGCGAGATCACGCGAGGTATCTTCACCTCGGCCTGGCGGGCATCGGTCGGCTGGGACGGATCGCGGCCGGTGCGCGACTTCGCGGAGTTGCTGCCGGCCTGACCGTGGGGCAGGCGAACGCCCGCGTGGGGAGGCGGCACGACGGTGTCGGGCGAGGGGTGCGATACGGCCTGCCCGGGATTGTCCGCGGGACCAGTCAGCCCGGCGCATGCGACCGCAGTTACGGCGAGACATCCACCGTCGGCGCCGGGCACCGTCCGGGAACCGGGGCAGCGGCAGGCGGGCCGGCAGCGCTCGCAGTCGGTCGGCGTCAGTGCGACGGGCCGCCGGCAAACGATCGCCTCGCTCCGCCCTGCGACCATGGAGCGCGGGCGGTTCGACACTTCCCTACCGGGGCTTCGCGCCGCCCGGGGCCAACAGGCCGTCCATCACCAGTCCGGCCAGGGCCTCCGCCCTGGCGAGACGTTCTGCCCGCGGCAGATGCTCGGGGCGCCCCAGGCGCTGGGCGAGAGCCTCATGCATCAGTCCTGACACCGGAGCGGTGATGGCGAAGAACAGGACGTCCATCGGAACCCGTGCGATGCGCCCGGACGCCATCAGCCGCTCGATACTGGGCATGACGAGAGCCAGTGTCGGCTCGATGTGACGCTGGTAGAGGTAGTCCAGCCGCTCGGTGTCCCGTGCGAACGCGTCCTCCATCAGCAGGGCCAGCCGCGGTTCGTCGATGTGGATCCGGTAGAACTCCATGACGAACTGCCGTACCACGGCCTCGTCCTCGCTTCCCGGCGGGGGCGGCGTCATGCGCGCGAGCTGAGCCCCGAGGGCGGCATCCACCACCGCACGCCAGAAGGCCGCCTTCGACCCGTAGCGGTCGTTGATGAAGACGTGGCTCACACCCAGTCGGCGCGCCAGCTCCCGTGCCGACGCCCGGTCGTATCCCAGCTCCGCGAACGCCTCCAAGCCCCGCAGCAGGACGTCCCGCTCCGTGGGCACCGCAGGGGAATCCCCGCTGGGCCGCCCCGGGCGTCGGCTGGTACTCGCTTTGCCTCCCACGTGTCCTCCTCAGACGGTTGTACGCGTGTGCCCGCGAGTCGGGGCCAGCGTAGCCACCCGGATCGGTACATCTGCGCATCGCCCCAGATCAGCGCCTCAAGCGAGGGCAGATGCGGCGGCCTCCTCGGATCAGTGGTTGACACCGGCCGAGCACCAGCTAATCTTACAGGTGTCAGTTATCGCAAGGGGGTGCACACCAGCCCCCTTTTTCCGGCACCACGGGTTTCCTCCCACGGGTTACGTGCGCCCATTCAAGGTACGAAACCGTTTCGTACAAGATGGATGCTCTGTGCATCCGTGCGGGACATCCGCGCAAGGAGCCATCATGCGCAAGACCACCGTAGGCGCGGCCGCCATCGCATCCGCGCTCGTCGCCTCGCTCACCCTCGCCTCGGGGGGACCGGCCACCGCGACAGCCGCCGACTCCACCGAGACGCACAAAACCACCTCGGGTCTGGCACAGACCGACCTTCCGGTTCTCGTCGACCCCGCCGCGGACCTCGCCGCCACCACCGACCGGCAGAACCAGTCCTGGTATGTGACCGCACAGGTGACCGCCGGGGGCCACCGGTACGGATTCCTGGCCCACTACGTGAACATCGGCGACGTCAAGAACGGGTTCGGCTCGTCGGCCGTGTCGATCATCGACCAGGACACCGGCTGGTACACCAAGTCGGAGATCCGCCTCCCCGCCGGGTCGGGTCTGTCCGACAAGCAGGGCGTGGACATCCACACGGACAACATCACCTGGACCGGCGACACCAGCGAGCAGAAGCTGCGCGCGAAGGTGCCCGAGGGGACCATCGACGTCACGCTCCGCCCGCGCGGAAACGTCCTCTACAACATGGGGACCGGGTACTTCCCGATGTTCGGCGACGCGAAGTACCCGAACTACGAGTACGCCCTCCCCACCATCGACACCTCCGGGACGCTGACGATCAACGGCCGCACCGACAAGCTCCGGGGGCAGTCCTGGCTGGACCGCCAGTGGGGCCCCCTGCCCCTCAGCAACACCGCCGACCGCGCGTGGACCTGGATGAATCTCAGCCTGTCCAACGGCGACCGGATCAGCGTCTGGAACACGAATCTGGAGAAGAAGAACAACTTCGCGACGATCCTCAAGCCCGACGGCACCCAGACCGTCGCCGAGGCGACCCTCACGCCCGACGAATCCACCCTCTGGACCAGCCCGACCACCGGAAAGACCTACCCGACGCGCTGGAAGGTCAGCATCCCCGGCGAGGACGCCAAGTTGAACGTCGTCTCCTACACCGCGAACCAGGAACTGCCGGATACCGGACCCCGCTACGAAGGCAGCGCCGCCGTCACAGGAAGCTACGACCACCGCCCGGTCACCGGCACCACCTACGTCGAGGTCACCGGCGGCTGAACGGCTGAACGGCGGCCGGCCCTCCCGCCTGCCGCACGCCCCCCGGCGGATTCGGCCGGACCAGGGCAGTCGGGCCGGCCGCGTCGCGAGCACTCAGCCGGCGGCGCGGCCGGATGCCCTCACCTGTGCAACCCCCCTTCGCGCGACTCCCTCCCGGTGAGTCCGCCCCACGCCCTGACAACCCACGCACCCATCGAGGGAGAGTGGACATGTCCACCGAACGTCCCGTCCCGGTCGGGACCTCATCCGCCGAGTCCGAATCCGCGCCCACCCGGCGTACTTTCATCGCCACCACCGCCGTCGGAGGAGCCGTGGTGATCGGCGGCCTGGCCACCGCGCCGCCCGCCCTCGCCACCGACGAAGCGGTGGCCACCGAGGCACCGCCCGACAGCCTGGTGTCCCTGACGGTCAACGGCGTCCGGCGCACCGTCACGGTCGACAACCGCACCTCGCTGCTGGACCTGCTGCGCGAACACCTCGACCTGACCGGTTCGAAGAAGGGCTGCAACGCGGGTGCCTGTGGCGCCTGCACGGTCCTGGTCGACGGAAGACGGGTCGCCTCCTGTCTGACGCTGGCGGTGCGGCTGGAGGGCGCCGAGGTCACCACGATCGAGGGCCTGGAAAAGGGCGGCCGACTCCACCCGCTGCAGCAGGCGTTCATCGACCAGGACGCCTTCCAGTGCGGCTTCTGCACGTCGGGGCAGATCGTGTCCGGGGTCGGCTGCATCCAGGAGGGCCACACCGGATCGCAGGACGAGATCCAGGAGTGGATGAGCGGCAACCTCTGCCGCTGCGGCTGCTACGTCAAGATCGTCCGCGCGGTCCAGCAGGCCGCCGACCGGATGTGAGGTCCGATCCCCATGCATCCCTTCACCTACACCAAGGCCGCGGACACGCGGGAGGCCCTCGTCGCCGGTGGGCGCGGCGGGCGTTACATAGCCGGCGGCACCACGCTCGTCGACCTGATGCGGGAGACCGTCGAACGCCCCGGAGCCCTGGTCGACATCAGCGGCCTGCCCCTGCGCGAGGTCACCGTCACCGCGCGCGGCGGTCTGCGCATCGGCGCCCTGGTCCGCATGGCCGAGGCCGCCGCCCACCCCGAGGTGCGGTCCGGCTACCCGCTCGTCTCGCAGGCGCTGGAGCTGAGCGCCTCGGCCCAGCTGCGGAACATGGCCACCATCGGCGGCAACATCATGCAGCGCACCCGGTGCACGTACTTCCGTGACGTGACCGCCGTCTGCAACAAACGCGAGCCCGGCTCCGGGTGCGCCGCGCTGCACGGCTTCAACCGCGGCCATGCGATCCTCGGCACCTCCGACAGTTGCGTGGCCACGCACCCTTCCGATCTCGCGGTCGCTCTCACCGCCCTGGACGCCGACGTCCACCTGCTGGGCCGGGAGGGCGAACGCACCGTGCCCTTCGCCGACTTCCTGCTCCGGCCGGGCAACACCCCGAACCGCGAACAGGCCGTCCGACCGGGCGAGTTGATCACCGCCGTGGAGATCCCGGCCCACCCGCGACCACTGAAGTCGGGCTATCTGAAGGTGCGCGACCGGCAGTCCTACGAGTTCGCGCTCACCTCCGCGGCGGTCGCGCTGCACATCCGCGGCGGCGTCGTCCGCGAGGCGAAGGTCGCCGCCGGCGGTGTGGGCACCGTGCCGTGGCGGCTGCCCGCCGTCGAACGCCGCCTCGTCGGCGGGCGTCCCTCCGACGGGCTGTGGGCCGAGGCGGCCGAGCACGCAGCCGACGGGGCCCGTCCCCTCGCGTACAACGGCTTCAAGGCCGAGCTGCTCAAACGCACCGTCGAACGCCAGCTGCGCACCGTAGGGGGCACCGGATGAGCCAGCCACAGGCAGCAGTCGGCGCGGAGGTCCGCCGGGTCGACGCACGGCTGAGGGTGACCGGCAGAGCGAAGTACGCCGCCGACAACAGCCCCGACGGGTTCGTGCACGCGGTCGTCGTCGACAGCCGCGTCGGCAAGGGCCGTATCACCGGCATCGACACCCGCGCCGCCGTGGCCCAGGCCGGCGTCCTGAAGGTGATCAGCCACCTCAACGCGCCCAAGCTGCCGCCCCTCGCAGGGGGATACCCGCCGGGTGCGCCGCTGCGCGCCTTCCAGGACGACCGGGTCCGGTTCTTCGGCCAGCCCGTCGCGGTCGTGGTGGCGGCCACGCTGGAGACGGCACAGCACGCCGCGAGCCTGGTCGGCGTCTCCTACGACGCCGAGCCTCCCTCGACCGACATGAGCATCGCCAACCCCGCCGGCGACAGCCAGACCTATGCCCGAGGCGATGCCGAGGGGGCCCTGGGCTCTTCCGCCGTCCGGCTGGAGATGACGTACCAGACGGCCCGTAATCACCACAACCCGATCGAACCGGCCGGCATCGTCGCCCGCTGGGACGGCGACCGGCTGACCGTCTGGGAGAAGACCCAGTGGGTGCAGGGCGCCGTGTCGACCCTGGCCGGCGAGTTCGGCATCCCGCCGGACCACATCCGCGTCTTCTCGCCGTTCGTCGGCGGCTCCTTCGGCAGCCTCGGCCGCACCTGGGTGCACTCCGTCATCGCGGCCATGGCCGCCCGCGAGGTGAAACGCCCCGTGAAACTCGTCCTCACCCGCAGGCAGTTGTACTTCGGCGTGGGATACCGGCCCGCGTACGAGTACGGACTGCGGCTGGGCAGCGACCGGCGGGGCCGCCTGACCGCGTCGGCGCACGAGGTCCGGGCCGAGACCTCCCGCTACGAGACGTACACCGAAGCGGTCCTCAACCCCGGCCGGATGCTGTACAGCACACCCAACGTCCACCAGACGTATTCTCTGGTTCCGCTGGACGTGAGCACGCCGTGGTTCATGCGCGGCCCCGGCTACTCCAGCGGCGCCTATCCCGTCGAGTCGGCGATCGACGAACTCGCCCACGAACTGGGCATGGACCCCATCGAGCTGCGGCTGCGCAACGAACCGGCCGGCGACGAGTCCAGCGGGCTGCCGTTCTCCACCCGCCGCCTGCGCGAGTGCTACCGAGCGGGCGCCCGCGCGTTCGGCTGGGACCGGCGCAGCCCCGAGCCCCGATCGACGCGTGACGGCGACTGGCTCATCGGCATGGGGATGGCCGCCGGTGTCTACGACACCCTGCGCAGTCCGGCCCAGGCCTCGGTCAGGCTCGACGCCGACGGCACCGCCCTGGTGCAGTCCGCGACCAGCGACATGGGTCCCGGCACTGCCACCTCCATGACCCAGGTCGCCGCCGACGCCCTCGGCCTGACCATGCGCCAGGTGACCTTCAGGCTCGGCGATTCCAGCATGCCCACGGCCCCCATCCACGCCGGCTCACTGACCATGGCCAGTGTCGGATCCGCCGTCCAGGACGGCTGCGACACACTGCGCAAGCAGGCGATCACGCTCGCGGTCGCCGACAAGGATTCACCGCTGTACGGCGCCGCGGCCGCCGACGTCGTCGTACGGGGCGGTCGGCTGTATGTGAAGCACGAGCCCGCACGCGGGGAGACGTACCAGCGGCTCCTGGCCCGCAACGGCCGGACCCACCTGGAAGTGCTCGGGTCGTACGCCGGGCCCTCGGGACCTGAGCGGTTCTCGCTGTACGCGTACGCGGCGACGTTCGCCGAGGTGGCCGTCGACGCCCGGCTCGGGCTGGTGCGGGTCCGGCGCATGGTCGGCGTGTACGACGCCGCACGGATCATCAGCCCGACACTGGCCGACAGCCAGGCCATCGGCGCCATGACCGGCGGCATCGGTCAGGCCCTGCTGGAACACACCATTACCGACCACCGCGACGGCCGGATCGTCAACGCCAACTTCGCCGACTACCTCGTGCCGACCCACGCCGACATACCCGAGATGCAGGCGATCTTCATCCAGGGCGAGGACTACGAAGCCGACCCCATCGGCGTCAAGGGACTCGGCGAGATCGTCATCGTCGGGGTGGCGCCCGCCATCGCCAACGCGGTCTTCAACGCCACCGGCCGCCGGATCCGCGAGCTGCCGATCAAGCCCGAGGTCCTGCTCTGAAACCCCGGGTGGCCGCCACGCCACCGGTCACCCGGGCCCCAGGGCCGTCGCCGTACCGCCGGCCCGCCACGACCACACACCGAACAGAGAGCCCGCCATGCTCAACATCGCGGACACCCTGCACCGCTGGTGTCGCGAGGCTCGCCCCTTCGCCCTCGCCACCGTCGTCGACGTCAGCGGCAGCTCCCCCCTGCCCCTCGGCACCGCCCTCGCCGTCGGCATGGACGGCGCCGCGGTCGGCGGCGTCTCCGGTGGCTGTGTGGAGGCGGCGGTCTACGAACTGTGCCAACAGGTCCTTGCGCACGGCGGGCCACCCACCCGCGCGAGATTCGGCTACTCCGACGACGACGCCTTCGCCGTCGGCCTGACCTGCGGCGGAGAGATCGACGTACTGGTACAGCGAGTGGAGCCCGCCGCCGAGCCCCACCTCGCCTCCGCCCTCAGTGCCGTGGCAGCGGGGCGCCCCCTGGCCGTGACCCACGTCGTCGACGGCCCTGATGAGCTCGTCGGCCGTGTCCTCCATGTCCCTGCCGAGGGCGCCCACGACGGCACCCTCGGCGAGGAGAACGAGGACCGCGCGGTCGTGGCGCATGCCCGTGCGCTCCTGCGGGCGGGCCGCACCGCCCGGATCGAACTGGGCCGCGCCGAGGGTGAGTCGGAGAACTCGGGGGACGACACCTGCCCGCGGCAGCTCACCGTTCTGGTCCACGTCCACGCGCCCCGACCCCGCATGCTGATCTTCGGCGCCATCGACTACGCCTCCGCTCTCAGCCAGGCAGGCAGTTTCCTCGGCTACCGGGTCACCGTCTGCGACGCCCGCCCGGTCTTCGCCACCGCCGCCCGCTTCCCGCACGCCGACGAGGTCGTCACCGACTGGCCCCACCGTTACCTCGCGGCCACCGAAGTCGACCCCCGCACCGCCATCTGCGTCCTCACCCACGACGCCAAGTTCGACATCCCGCTGCTGCGCCTGGCGCTGACGCTCCCCGTCGGCTACATCGGCGCCATGGGCTCCCGACGTACACACGAGCGCCGTATCGACCTGCTGCGGGAGGCCGGCGTCCCCGAGGACCAACTGGGCCGGTTGCACTCCCCGATCGGCTTGGACCTCGGCGCCCGCACCCCCCAGGAAACGGCGGTGTCCATTACGGCGGAGATCATCGCCCGGACCAACCACCGCACCGGTCTGCCCCTGTCGCAAGGCACCGGCCCCATCCACCGCACGGCCTACGCCGACGGCCGCCGGATCGACTCGGAGGCCGTCGGAGACAACTGGTGCCTGCCGATGCCGACGGTGAACCGCTGAGCAGGCCTGGCCGTTCCGCCGCCCAGACGACACCGTCCTCACCCTGATTGATCGAGGCTTCCTTAGAAGCCGCGTCTCTTTTTCCTGGATCAGGGCGCGGTGGCTCACAGCAGATCGTCCACGTGACCGGCGACATGGTCCAGGTTGGCCTTCGTCGTCAGCCGCGGCCGGGCCCTCGACGGCCACGGGATGCCGGTTCGATAGGTCCTTCGAAGCCGTCATGACTACACCGGCCCTCCAAGCCGTATGACCGAACCTGCCACCCAAACCTGCAGCAGACCCCTGTGGACCCGCGCGGCGAACTCCTGGATCGCGTGCTCATTGGATACCGACACGTGCCTGCGGGCGATCTCATGCCCGATACCGGAACCGCCCCGGTCACGACGGCAGTCCTGCCCGCCAGTTTCCCAGCCATGACTCATCGCTCCTCAGTGAGCGTTCAACGTCCGTCGCTCCTGGATGGTGCACATCGGAGCTACCGATATGGGCGACTTGTTCATCCAATGAACATGTCCATTGAGCGTGACGGGAGTCACTTCCTACCTTGTCGCTGCTCGCTGGTCGGTCACCGTGTCGAGCGTTCTGAATCAGGTTTGGTTGAAGAGCCACGCGGAGGAGCTCCGCGAAGGCCCATGGGGCGGTTCGGCAGCAGTGTTGCCGGGATGGCCGCGACAGAAGCACCCACATCCGGGGCCGGCAGCGGACGTCGGTTCCGACAGCAGCGCTTTGTGCGCAAGGAGTCGTCCATGGTTCAGACCGATTCACCCAATGAGGCAAAGGGAGAGGGTGGCAGATCCACCCTGAGCTCAGGCAGTCCGGCCGCAGCAGTTGTCGCTGTCCGCCTTGCGCAGACAGCCCTTTCCGTCCCCGGCGGCGTCGAGGAGACCGACCTCGCACGGCAGGGGCGGTAGCCATGGCCGATGAATCCGTGACCCCGCCGGTCCCGCGGCTCGAGGTCCGCAATCTCACCAAGACGTTCGCCGGCGTCGCGGTCCTCGAGAACGCGAGCCTGACGATCGCCCCGGGAGAGGTGCACGCCCTCGTCGGGCAGAACGGCTCCGGCAAGTCGACGCTCATCAAGCTGATCTCCGGCGTCTACTCGGCGGATCCGGGCGGCGAGATCCTCCTCGACGGCGAGCGGATCGGTCCGCCGATCAAAGCGAAGGCGCTGCACGAACAGGGTCTGTCGTTCGTGCACCAGGATCTCGGTCTCGTGCCCGACCTCTCGGTGCGCGACAACGTGCGGGTCGGCCGGCACGCGGTCAACCCGCTCACCCGCCGGATCCGGACCTCCGAGGACGCCGTCGCCGTCGGCGAGACGCTGGAATACCTCCGCACCGACATCGACCCGTCGGCCAAGGTCTTGAGCCTGCTGCCCAGCGAGCGGGTCGCGGTCGCGGTCGCACGCGCCCTGCAGGACCGGACGCCCGGCGCGGGCGTCGTGGTCTTCGACGAGTCCTCGCGCGCCATCCCGCATGAGGCGCTGCCGGCGTTCTACGACATGATCCGCCTGCTCAAGAGCCAGGGCACGGCCGTGTTGTTCGTCAGCCACAACCTCAAGGAGGTCCTCGAGATCGCCGACCGGGCGACCGTCCTGCGCAACGGCCGCGTCGTGGAGACCGGCGTTCCGACGGCAGGGCTGGACGAGGCCAAGCTGACCAGCCTCGTCCTCGGGCGCGCCGCGGAGCTCGGCGACATCATGGAGAGCCTGCCGCTCGCGCCCCGGCCCGAGACGGTCGAGTTCGTCGACGTCTCCGGCGGACGGGTCGAGGGCGTGAGCGCCGCCATCCGTCGCGGCGAGGTCGTCGGCTTCACGGGGACGGTCGACTCCGGCCTGTCGGACCTCGGGCCGCTGCTCGGCGGCGACCGGCGAGGCGCCGGCCAGGTCAGGCTCGGCGGACGCGTCGTCGACCTGGCCCGGGCCAGGGTCGTCGACCTCCTCGACGCCGGGATCGCCTTCATCCCCGCCGATCGGCACGACAAGGGCATCGCCCTCGAACTGACGGTCGAGGAGAACGCGACCCTCCCGCACCTGCGCAGCCGGGGAAAGCCCTGGTGGACCGGGTTCAAGTGGCAGCGCGCCGAGACCGAGGGCATCATCGAGCGGTTCGACATCAGACCGCCGAACCCCACGATGCCCGTCGCCGCGATGTCCGGCGGCAACCAGCAGAAGGTGCTGCTCGGCAAGTGGCTCCTCGGGACGCCCGACCTGCTCGTGCTCGACGACCCGACCCAGGCGGTCGACGTCGGCGCGCGTCACGCGATCCTCACGGCGAGCCGGCAGGCCGCCGCCGACGGATCCGCGGTCATGGTCTGCTCCGCCGAGGTCGAGGACCTCGCGGCGATCTGCGACCGGGTTCTCATCCTCCAGGACGGCCGGATCGTCCGCGAGATGACGCGACCGTTCGACGCGGACGCCGTTCTCGCCGCGATCTTCGCCGTCGATGACGCGGCGCACGCTCCCTCCCCCGCACCGACTCCCGCAAACGAGGCCTGATGGCAACCACACGGTCACAACCCACCATCGCCGCGGGCGCCGCACGTCAGAAGACGGGCATCCCTCTCATCCGGGCGGCCACCTACGTGCTCCAGCGCTACAGCCTCGTGCTGCTCTGGATCATCATGGTGGTGCTCTTCCTGGTGCTGCTCCCGACCAGCGTCGACCTCGGAAACGCCTCGCGCGCGGTCCTCGGCCAGCAGACACCGGTGGTCTTCCTCGGCCTCGCGGTCATCACCACGATCGCCGTCGGCGAGTTCGACCTGTCGTTCGCCTTCATCTACGGCCTGGCGGGAACCACGTTCCCGGCCCTCGTCGTCCTGCACGGCTGGCCGGTCCCGCTGGCGATCCTCGTAGCCCTCGCCGCGGCGGTGCTCGTCGGCCTCATCAACGCGATACTCGTGGTCATCGTCGGGATCAGCTCGATCGTCGTCACCCTCGGCACGGGGAGCGTCGCTCTGGGGATCGCGCTGTTGATGTCGAACCAGTCGAACGTGAGCGGCCTCGACCCGGCGCTCGCGCAGGTCGCGCTCGGCAGCTTCCTCGGCCTCCCGGCGGTGTTCTGGTACGGCGTCGTGCTCGTCATCATCACCGCGTACGTCATGACCGCGACCCCGCTCGGCCGATCGATGCTGTTCGTCGGTTCGAACCCGAACGTCGCGAGGCTCGCCGGCATCCCCGTCCGCCGCATCCGTTTCGGGGGCTACCTGGCGGCCGCCCTGCTCAGCGGCGTCATCGGCATCATCCTCGCGTGCGGCGTCGGCGGGTTCAGCACCGCGACGGCTCAGGTGCAGATGATGCCGGCCCTCGCCGCCGTGTTCCTCGGAACGATCGCGGTGGTCCCCGGGCGCTTCAACGCGATCGGCATGTTCATCGCCGCCTACTTCCTGCTGACGGGCATGTTCGGGCTGCAGCTGCTCGGGCTATCCGGATGGGTGACGAACGTCTTCTACGGTGCGGCACTGATCATCGCCATCACCGTGTCGCTTCTTCTCCGCCGCCGCGCACGTGCCTGAACGGGCTCCTGCACGGCACCTCCCTCTTGACCGCCGCCTGCGGCGCAGGAGTCCTCGGCCCGTCGGCGAGCTCCTTTCGGCTTCGAGATCGTCCTGACTCATCTCGCGGCTTTGCTCGACGACGCGGCGCGGTTCGGGAAGCGCGATACGCGTCTGCCCGAACGGTAGCGAGGCCGCGAACGCCAACACGCCGCTGTGTTGCGTCTTCCCCGTCGCGTTGTCGCGACATACCCGGGCCGGGACCCTCATGCTCCTCGCCCGCGGACAGCACAGCGCTCTGCTCTCGAAGAAGAGGGCCAAGTGATTACGTACTCAAAGGAGAGAGGCAATCTCATGCTGAACGGGCGCAATCGGTCGCGCGAACTTCTCGCGGCCTGCACGGTGTTGGCACTCACTCTCGTCGGCTGCGGCAGCACCAAGGCGAACTCGGGCTCGTCGGGAGACGCGAAGGCCGCCGTTGCGGCCAGCGTCGCGGAGGCGGTCAAGTCGGCGAGACAGCCGATCGACACGTTCGCCGCGCCGGGTCCGGCCATCGACACGTCGAAGATCACCGGCGGCAAGGTCTATGTCATCGTGCCGGCGCTCGAGGTGCAGGACTTCTCGGTCGTCGCGAACGAGATCAAGAGCGTGTTCTCGCGCTTCGGCGTCGACGTGGAGGCGTGCGGCACGACCGGCGGCTCGCCGGACGGCGTCGCCAACTGCCTCCAGCAGGCGATCAACGCGAAGGCCATCGGCATCGTCACCGTCGGCATCACCCAGAACACCGCCCCGAGCGCGATCGCCGCGGTCGCGAAGGCGGGTATCCCGCTGGTGAACGGCGTGACGACCTCCTCCGGCCCCGGCGACCCGAAGCTCGTCAGCTACGTGACCCCCAACTTCGTGAAGCTTCACTCCTGGCTGACCGATCAGTTCATCGTCGACTCCAAGGGCTCGGCCCATGTGCTCGCGATGCGCACGACCTCGAACGACATCACTCCGGCCTGGGCCAACGACGGCGTCGTCAAGGTGCTGAAGGACGACTGCAGCGGCTGCTCGTCGAAGGTGATCGACGTGAACACGGTCAACCAGGACAAGATCCCCACCGAAGTGTCGACGTCGCTGGTGGCGGACTCCAGCATCAAGTACATCGTGGCCGGTACGAACAACTACGTCCCCGATGTCGTCTCGGGAGCGCAGGCCGCCGGCCGTAGCGCCACGGACACCCAGGTCGGCACCGTGGGCGGCTCCCTGGCCGTGATGCAGCAGCTCGGCAAGTCCCAGTGGACCGGCGCGGTCGCCGCGTTCAGCCTTCCGGCACTCTCCTGGTACCTGTCCGACTCGCTGCTGCGGCTCATGGTCGGTCAGCCGCGTGCGGGCGCGCTGGACTTCCCGTTCCAGCGTCTGTTCACGTCCGCCAACGTCACCGGCCTCGACCTCACCCAGAAGGGGTGGTCGAGCGGCTCGTGGTACGGCAAGGCCGACTACGTGGACGGGTTCCTCAAGCTCTGGGGCAAGAAGTAGATGACAGGCGACGAAAGCATCGAGCGCAACAAACAGGTTGTCGAGGCGTTCGTCAACGACGTGGCGATCGCCAAGCGACTCGACCGTCTCGACGACCTCGTCGCGGTCGACTACGTCCAGCACAATCCACACGCCGGGCAGGGGCGAGAGGGCGTCCGTGAGTACTTCGCCGGATTCCATCGCGCACGCGAGAAGGATCTCGATCCTTCCGGGACCATCGAGGTCCACCTGATCGGCGAGGGGGATCTCGTGGTGCGTCACGAGATCCGCGTCAACGGGCTCCACATCGACATCTGGCGGGTTCGGGACGGCATGCTCCAGGAGCACTGGGACGCGTGGCGTTCGGCGCCGGGCTACGACCCGCCGGCGGGTTCGTGATGGCGGGGGTCGGAGCCGGTGAGGCGGCGGCATCGGAACCCGAGCGGCTCGAACGCAACAAGCGGCTCGTCGAGGACTTCCTGGCGGTCGCCCACGGCGATCTCGCGGGTCTGGACCGGCTCGGCGAGTTCGCGGCGGCCGACTACATCCAGCACAACCCGAACATCGGGCAGGGCCTCGAGGGGCTGCGCACGTTCTTCACCCACATCCTCTCGCTCCCGCCCTCCGAGCGCCTTGACCCCTCCAAGGAGCTCGAGGTGCACCTCATCGCGGAGGGCGACTTCGTCGTCCGGCACGAGATCCGCGAGGACGGGTTGCTCATCAACGTGTTCCGTCTCGAGGACGGCCTCGTCAAGGAGCACTGGGACGCATTCCGCCCCCCACCCGGCGGCACGATCATCCACGGTCTCGAATAGGGACTCCTGGCGCCCCGCGCACGGGCTTCTTCCGGGATTCCGATCCAGCGAAGGGATTGAGCATGGCTGACGAGATCCACGATCTCGAGCGCAACAAGCAGATCGTCGCCGAGTTCTTCGACATCGCCCACGGCACTGTGGCGGGACTGGAGCACCTCGACCGGTACGTGGCCGAGGACTACATCCAGCACAACCCGAACATCGAGCAGGGACGCGAGGGACTCCGGAAGTTCTTCACCTACATCCTCTCGCTGCCCCCGGAGGAGCGGCTCGACCCGGCGAAGGAGATCGAGGTGAACGTCATCGCGGACGGCGAGTTCATCGCCCGTCAGGCAATCCGCGAGGACGGGATGCTGATCGACGTCTTCCGCGTACGCGAGGGGCTGCTCGTCGAGCACTGGGATGCGTTCCGTCCGCCGCCCGGCGGCAAGGTCATCCACGGACTCGAGTGACCCCAACCGACTTGAGTACCGGCGCCATCCGGCCCTGCTGGAACCGGATGGCGCCGGCACTTCCGCGTCAGCGGCGCGGATCGACCGTGAGCGCTCTCAGGGCAATGGAGTCGCCGGGGCGCAGCCGCAGGGTCTCGCTGACCGACCCGGCGCCGGTGAACATCCCGCAGGCCAACGGCCCGGGTATCTGGTGCGGCACGTCGTCGGGACCTTCACCGCGCTCCCGGCCGTAGCGACCGCAGAGGTGGCGAGCGGGGACTGCCCGAAGAACAAACCGCCGATCCGCCCTCCGTACCGGCTCAGCGGCGTCGACGCTTCGGCCGCCGAACGCGACGAACATGCCCTCGCGGCCGTAGGTGGGTCGCCCGGTGCGACATCCGGGGCAGACCGCCGCACGTGCCGCCAGAGAGGACGACGTGGTCACCGGCCGTGAACCCGTCGGCGCCCACCCGCTCCACGACCACAGGGATGCCGCGCCCGGCGTGCGCGTTGATGTCGGTGTGGCAGATCCGGGTCGCCACAACGCGCACCAGGATCTCATCGGCGCGCGGCTCCCCGAACCCGACCTCCTCGATTCGCGGGACCAGCTCCCCTGGACTCGAGACAGCTGCCCCCACCGACACTGTGCAGACCGTGTCGGTGGGGGCAGCGCCACGCGAGACGTTACAGCTTGCCGGGTACGGAGGACGCCAGCGCCGCTCCCAACCCGCTCAGCACCCGCGGGTCCGCCACCGGATCGCCGTGTCCGGGGCACAGAAGCGCGACGTCGTGGGCGGCCATCGCCGCGGCGGAGCGGCGGGCCGAGGCTGCGTCGTCGTTGAAATGACCCAGCGTTGGCCCTCCCGACAGGGTGACGATGAGGTCGCCGGTGAACAGGACACGGGACCCCCTCACCAGGAGGCCGATGCTGCCCTCCGTGTGCCCTGCTCCGCTGATCACCGCCGCCCCGCCCCCGATCGCGATGACGTCTCCCGCCTCCACCTCGGAGTCGACGCGACACGGAGGGGCCGGTGGGATGCCGGCGGACAGCCGCTCGAACACCGCGCGTTCCTCGTCGGTGAGCGTCCGGCGCGGGGGCCGGCGCTCGCCGCGGATAATCGGAGCGTCCGCGCGATGCGCGACCACTTCGACATCGCCCCAGCTCGCCACGTCCGCGGCCGCGCCCGCGTGGTCCTCATGGTGATGTGTGAGCACGAGCCGCCGGAGGGCCGTGGTACGGAAGCCCAGTTCGGCGAAGGCGGCGGCGAGCGCGGGCTCGTCCCCGGGAAACCCTGCGTCGATCATCGTGACCTCCGACCCGTCGCGCCAGAGGTAGACCTGCGGGAAGCCCGTCCGGATCATGAAGAGATCGGGAGCAAGCTCGCAGATCTCCGTCGCTCGATCGCCCATGGCCTATCTCGTCCTTGTCCCAGTGCCTCATACGCCCGCGGGGGCAAGCACGATGTCGAAGCGCACCCGGCTCCAGGTGCCGTCGATGACGCGGCCGTCGGGTGTCGGCGTGCCGGCCGGCTGTCGTGCGAACCGCTTGATCAGTGAGTCCTTCACGCCGAAGACGGTGTCCTTGCGGCCGATCGGATCGCCCTCGGGGAAGATGTGCGTCACCAGCATGCGCCCGCCCTCGTGGGACACCATGAAGTGCAGATGGGCGGCGCGCAGCGGTGAGCGGCCGACCGCGTCGAGCATCTTGCCGACGGGTCCGTCGTTCGGGATGGGGTACGGCGTCGGGGTGAGGCCCCAGAAGCGGTAGCCGCCGTC
>NZ_JBIAUR010000032.1:0-57862 GCF_042893105.1 Streptomyces sp. NPDC001663
ACCTCGCGCACCAAATGATCCGCCGCGGCGCACACAAGAACATCCAAGCCCTGGAAGCCGACATCCGTGCCTGGGTCAAGGACTGGAACGAAGACTCCAAGCCGTTCATCTGGACCAAGACAGCCGAAGAGATCCTCGACTCCCTCGCCCGCTTCTGCCGACGGATCTCTGGCGCAGGACACTAGCCGGGCGACGGGGGTAGTCGCCCACGGAGCGGGCGGGCCGCCGCGAGTCAGCCGGCCGCCGGGTACAACAGGGCACCGGAAGCCAGCCGCTGCGGGAGCCGGTCAGCAGCGGGAAGGCAGCTGACCGCCGGGGCCCGCCCGTCGTGACGGACCGCTCGCCCCAGGTCTCAGCTAACCCGCTGCTTCGTCTTCGGGCGGTCGACCTCGGGCTCGGGCTCGGGTTTTGCCTCGGCGTCGGCCTTCTCCAGGAACGATTCGGCGTCGGCGACGGCCTCTCGGGCCGGCAGGGTCTTGAAGACCCAGGTGCGGTAGGACCAGAAGCGGAACAGCGTGCCGAGGCCGATGCCGACGACCTTGAAGATGTTGCGCTCCAGCGAGCTGTCCCAGCCGAAGCCGTAGATCGCGGCGAACAGGATGCCGTTCTCGATCACCAGGCCCACCGCACTGAAGGCCAGGAACAGACTGAGCTCCTTCGTACGGGCACTCTTGTCGCGGTCCCGGTACGTGAAGTAGCGGAAGCCCAGATAGTTGACGCCGATCGCAACGACCGTGGCGATGACGTTGGCGCGCACCGCCTGCAGGCTGGTCAGATGCCACAGCAGGTTGGAGACGCCGAAGTTCACGACAGTGCCGAGCGCACCCACCGCACCGAACTTGGCGATCTCGTGCGCGAGCCTTCGAAGCCCCGAGGAACCACGTCCCATGGTTGTGAAGGCCCCCGTCCGGGTAGGTACCGACGTCGTTTATCGGTTTCGTCAACTCAGCCATGCTAACCACCCCCCTGCGCAAACGCCTGTGGATGAGCTCACAGGTCGGAAACAGGTCGGGAAGAGCGTGGAAAGAGGGGCGAAAGAGGGGAAAGGTCCGGGAAGGGGAGGGTAAGAACCCCAGAAAACGGCCGGAAATCGGTCGCCCCGGCGCGGCCGATACCCTAGGGGCGTGACGTTCCCGGTAGTCGGCATGGTCGGCGGGGGCCAGCTCGCTCGTATGACACACGAGGCAGGCATCCCGCTCGGCATCAGGTTCAAGCTCCTCAGTGACACCCCTCAGGATTCCGCGGCGCAGGTCGTCAGCGATGTCGTCATAGGCGACTATCGCGACCTCGACACGCTGCGCGAGTTCGCGAGGGGCTGCGACGTGATCACCTTCGATCACGAACACGTACCCACCGAGCACCTCAGGGCTCTGGAGGCGGACGGCATCCCCGTGCGCCCCGGCCCCGACGCGCTCGTGCACGCCCAGGACAAGGGCGTGATGCGCGCGAGGCTCGACGCGATCGGCGTGCCGTGCCCACGGCACCGCATCGTGACCGACCCGGCGGACGTGGCCGCCTTCGCGGCCGAAGGCCTTCCCGAAGGCGCCGAGGGAGACGGCTTCCCCGTCGTCCTCAAGACGGTCCGCGGCGGCTACGACGGCAAGGGCGTGTGGGTCGTCGACTCCGTGGCGGAGGCCGAGGACCCGTTCCGCGCGGGCGTCCCGGTGCTCGCAGAGGAGAAGGTCGACTACGTACGGGAACTTGCGGCGAACGTCGTCCGCTCCCCGCACGGCCAGGCGGTCGCGTACCCCGTCGTCGAGTCCCAGCAGGTCAACGGTGTGTGCGACACCGTGATCGCGCCCGCGCCCGACCTCGACGAGCCCCTCGCCCTGCAGGCCGAGGAGATGGCGCTGCGCATCGCCAAGGAACTGGACGTCGTCGGCCACCTCGCCGTCGAGCTGTTCCAGACCCGCGACGGCCGCATCCTCGTCAACGAGCTCGCGATGCGCCCGCACAACTCCGGCCACTGGACCCAGGACGGCGCGATCACCAGCCAGTTC
Source organism: Streptomyces sp. NPDC001663 (assembly GCF_042893105.1). Classification (NCBI taxonomy): domain Bacteria; kingdom Bacillati; phylum Actinomycetota; class Actinomycetes; order Kitasatosporales; family Streptomycetaceae; genus Streptomyces; species Streptomyces sp. NPDC001663. The sequence goes on from NZ_JBIAUR010000032.1 coordinate 2,001, forward strand.
GCCAACCACGTCCGCGCCGTCCTCGACCTCCCGCTCGGCGACCCGCGCCCCCGCGCCAGGTGGACCGTGATGGTCAACGTCCTCGGCGGCGACTACCCGGACATGTACTCCGCGTACCTGCACTGCATGGCCCGCGACCCCCAGCTCAAGATCCACATGTACGGCAAGGACGTGAAGCCCGGCCGCAAGGTCGGCCACGTCAACACCTACGGCGACGACCTGGACGACGTCCTCGAGCGCGCACGTCACGCAGCCGGCTACCTGAGAGGCACGATCACCGAATGAGCACCGCTGCCGGCCCCGTCGTGGGCATCGTCATGGGTTCCGACTCCGACTGGCCCGTGATGGAGGCCGCCGCCCAGGCCCTCGACGAGTTCGAGATCGACTACGAGGTCGACGTCGTCTCCGCGCACCGCATGCCGCGCGAGATGATCGCGTACGGCGAACAGGCCGCCGAGCGCGGTCTGAAGGTGATCATCGCGGGTGCCGGCGGCGCCGCCCACCTGCCGGGCATGCTCGCCTCCGTGACCCCGCTTCCGGTCATCGGCGTCCCGGTGCCGCTGAAGTACCTGGACGGCATGGACTCCCTGCTGTCGATCGTGCAGATGCCGGCCGGGGTGCCCGTCGCGACCGTGTCCGTCGCCGGTGCCCGCAACGCGGGCCTGCTCGCGGCCCGCATCCTCGCCACCCAGGACGAGGAACTCCTCGGCCGTATGCGGGAGTTCCAGCAGGAGCTGAACGACCAGGCCACCGAGAAGGGCAAGCGCCTGCGCGCCAAGGTCGAGGGCGCGAACGGCTTCGGCTTCGGCTCGGGGAAGTGACGGCGATGACCTCCGCCTCACTGGAGGCAGCCCGGGAGCTCCTGCGCGAGTTCCCGGTCGTCGACGGGCACAACGACCTGCCCTGGGCCCTGCGCAAGCAGGTCCGCTACGACCTCGACGCCCGCGACATCGCCGTACACCAGAACGCACATCTGCACACCGACATCCCGCGCCTGCGTGAGGGCGGCGTCGGCGCGCAGTACTGGTCGGTGTACGTGCGCTCCGACCTCCCGGACGCGGTGCCGGCGACGCTCGAACAGATCGACTGCGTACGGCAGTTGCTGGCGCGGTATCCGGCGGACCTGGCGCCCGCGCTGACGGCTGCCGACATGGAGTCGGCGCGCCGGGACGGCCGTATCGCCTCGCTCATGGGCGCGGAGGGCGGCCATTCCATCGCCGACTCCCTCGGCACGCTGCGGGGTTTGTACGCGCTCGGCGTCCGCTACATGACGCTCACCCACAACGACAACGTGGCGTGGGCGGACTCGGCGACGGACGAGCCGAACGTCGGCGGCCTGTCGGCCTTCGGCCGCGAGGTCGTCCGGGAGATGAACCGGCTCGGCATGCTGGTGGACCTCTCGCACGTGGCGGCGACGACGATGCGGGACGCGATGGACGCGACGAGCGCCCCGGTGGTCTTCTCGCACTCCTCGTCCCGGGCCGTCTGCGACCATCCCCGCAACATCCCGGACGACGTCCTCGAACGGCTCCCCGGCAACGGCGGCGTCGCGATGGTGACGTTCGTGCCGAAGTTCGTGCTCCAGGCGGCGGTGGACTGGACGGCCGAGGCCGACGAGAACATGCGCGCGCACGGCTTCCACCACCTCGACACCACCGCCGAGGCGATGAAGGTCCATCGCGCCTTCGAGGAGCGCACCCCGCGCCCCGTCGCCACGGTCTCGACGGTCGCCGACCACCTGGACCACATGCGCGAGGTCGCGGGCATCGACCACCTCGGCATCGGCGGCGACTACGACGGCACGGCCTTCACGCCCGACGGCCTGGGCGACGTCTCCGGCTACCCGAACCTGATCGCGGAGCTGCTGGACCGCGGCTGGTCGAAGCCCGACCTGGCCAAGCTGACCTGGCAGAACTCGGTACGGGTGCTGGGTGCCGCCGAGGACGTGGCACGGGGCCTTCAGGCGACCCGCCCGCCGTCCAACGCGACGATCGAGGAACTCGACGGCGAGAGCGAGTGAGCTTCGAGGGCGGGGTGGTCGGTGCAGCCGTCCGCCCCGCACGATCGCCGACCTGGTCCCCCCCGTCCGAGACGCCCTGGACGCGGCCCGGGGTCGCTGAACCGGCGGACCCCCGAACGCCGCACCCACCAGGAAGCCCCCTCGGCTCCGTGCGACGGTGACCGTACCCCCGGACGATCCCGACGTACGGAGCCAGCCATGGCAGACCTCCAGGACGAACGGCCCACCCGGACCGAGGTCAGCAAGCACGACGCCCTGCCCGTCTCGGAGCCGGACGCCGTCCCCCTGGAGCGCGCCCACGCCATCCTCGACGCGTATCCCGTCGCCGACGGGCACAGCGGACCGCCGTGGGCGTTGCGGAGCCTGCCCTGGTACGACCTGGAGCTCGGCGAGGGCGCCCTCGACACGGACGTGCCCCGGCTGCGCGAGAGCCATGTTGGCGCGCTGTTCTGGTCGCTGCACCTGCCGGAGGGCATCGACGGGCTCCGGGCCGTGGGTGCGACGCTGGAGCAGCTCGACCTCGTGAACACCGTCGTGCACGCCCATCCCGAGGGCCTGCGCCTCGTCCACACCGCCGGGCAGGCCACCGACGCCCGCAACTGCAGCCGCGTCGCCGTCCTGCTCGGCCCCGCCCAGGCCGCCGCCCTCGGCGACTCCCTCGGCATCCTGCGCGCCCTGCACACGCTCGGCCTGCGCGTCCTGACCCTGTCCGGCACGTCCTGGGCGGGCGAGAGCGGGCTGACCCGGTTCGGTGAGGAGGTCGTACGGGAGATGAACCGGCTCGGCGTCCTGGCCGATCTCTCCGGCGCCGCCGCGGCCACCGTCCGCCGCACGTTCGTGGTCTCCAAGGCGCCGGTCCTGTTCACCCGCTCCGCCGCCCGCGCCCTGCGCGCCCACCCGGCCAACCTCCCCGACGAACTGCTCGCCGAGCTCGGCGCCGCCAAGGGCCTGTGCATGGTGCCGCTCACCACCGAGCAGACCGGGCCGTCCGTCCGAGACGTCGCCGACCATCTGGACCACGTCCGCGAGGTGGCGGGACCGGAGTGCGTGGGGCTGTCCGGCACGTACGATGCCGACACCGCGCACCCCCAGGACCCGGGCGACGCCTCCCGTTATCCGCACCTCATCGCCGAACTCCTGCACCGCGGCTGGTCCGAGTCCGACATCACCCTGCTGACCTGGGGAAACGTCCAGCGCGTCCTGCGCAGCGCCGACTTCACGGCCCGCGCCACCCAGCAGCGCCGCGAGCCCTCGACGGCGAAGATCGCCGACCTGGACGGGTGACCAGGCCCTTCAGACGCGGTCGGCGGGCTCGACCCGGCAGAGGCAGAACGGATGCCCCGCGGGATCGGCGTACACCTGGAAGTCCTTCTTCTCCCGGTCCTCCAGGTCCAGCGGCCGCGCACCCAGCGCCAGCACCTTCTCGTGCGCCGCGTCGATCTCCGCCCAGGTCGCCCCGGCGTCGAAGTCGATGTGGAACTGCTGCGAGTTGCGGTCCGAGCGCGGCCACTCGGGCGGCGTGAGGTCCTCGGCCAGTTGGAAGGCGAGCCGCGGCCCGCCCGGGATCTGCAGGACCACCCAGTCGTCGTCCTCCTTCTCGGGAGTGCCGCCCGCGACACCGGCGTAGAAGCGGGCGAGCGCGCTCGGATCGGGGCAGTCGAGTACGACGGATCGGAAACGTGCCACAGTCACGACGGGTCCTCCCGGTTCAGCAGGCACAGAGGCAGAACGGGTGCCCCGCCGGGTCCGCGTACACACGCCAGCCGCGCGAGCGGTCCTCCGCGTCCAGCGGCTTAGCGCCGAGCGCCAGCGCGCCCGCCTCGGCCGCGTCCAGGTCCTCGACGGTCAGGTCCAGGTGGAACTGCTGCGAGTGGTCCGGGGCCGGCCACTGCGGGGCCACGAACCCGGGCGCGGCCTGGAAGGCGAGCGACTGACCGCCGGGCACCTTCAGGTCGACCCACTCGCCCTCGCCCTCCACCGCGCCGCCGAGCAGTTCGGCGTAGAAACCGGCCAGTGCGCGCGGGTCGGGACAGTCCAGGACGACCACGCCCAGCTTTGCGAGAGCCATGACTCCTCCTTGAGTTCTCGAAACCGACGTTACCCGTAGAGTCGAGTAACCGGTAACGGTTACTGCATGCTCCCGTATTGGAGGTAACGTCGCAAGGGAAATTCGGGAGGTGGCGTGCAGCCATGAGTGAGAGATCGGCGGCGCCGGGAGGCCTGGCCCTGCTGGAGTCCCTGGTCAACACCCTGAACATCGAGTCGGGCGCCGACGCGCTCGACACGGCGGACGGCCGCGCTCTCCTCGGACTCACGGAGGAGGAGGTGCCGGAAGCGCGCGAACTGCGTGAGTCACTGCGCGCGGTGCTGCTCGCCCACGCCGGTCACCCGCCGCACGCCACGGTGACGCCCCTGGGCGACCTGCTGGCCGCCGCGCCCCTGCAGGTGACGATCGACGCCGGGGACGGCTCGGCCGCCCTCGCCCCCGCAGACGTACGCCCGCTGCACTCCCGGGTCGCCGCCGCCGTCGCCGAGGCCCTGGTCGCCGGCACCTGGCTCAGGCTGAAGGCCTGCGAGGCCGAGACCTGCCACTGGGCGTACTACGACCGCAGCCCGGCCGGCCGCGGCCGCTGGTGCTCGATGCAGGTGTGCGGGGCGCGCGCCAAGATGCGCCGGTACCGGGCGAAGTAGTTCAGAAGGAGTTCACCGGCCGCGCCACAGCCCGGTGGTGCAGAATGCAACAAGACGCCGGTTCGGCCGACTGAGCCTCGGCCGAACCGGCGTCGTTCGCGTCTACGCGGTGGGGCGGCCCATCGCCCGGTACGTCCATCCGGCCTTGCGCCACAGCGCGGGGTCGAGCGCGTTGCGCCCGTCGAGGATCACCCGGGCCGCCGCGACCTCGCCCAGCGCCGCCGGGTCCAGCTCGCGGAACTCCCGCCACTCGGTGAGGTGCAGGACGACGTCGGCGCCCCGCACCGCGTCCAGCGCGGTGTCGGCGTAGCCGAGCGTCGGGAAGACCTTGCGGGCGTTGTCCAGGCCCTTCGGGTCGTAGACGGTGACCTGGCCGCCCTGGAGGTGGATCTGCCCGGCGACGTTCAGCGCGGGGGAGTCCCGCACGTCGTCCGAGTCGGGCTTGAACGTGGCGCCGAGCACCGCGACCCGCTTGCCCAGGAAGGGACCGCCCCCGAGCACCTGCCGGGCCAGCTCCACCATCTGCCCGCGCTGGCGCATGTTGATCGAGTCGATCTCGCGCAGGAAGGTCAGCGCCTGGTCGGCACCGAGCTCACCGGCCCGCGCCATGAACGCCCGGATGTCCTTGGGCAGACAGCCGCCGCCGAACCCGATGCCGGCCCGCAGGAACTTCTTCCCGATCCGGTCGTCGTGGCCGATCGCCTCGGCGAGCTTGGCGACGTCACCGCCCGAGGCCTCGCACATCTCCGCCATCGCGTTGATGAAGGAGATCTTGGTGGCGAGGAAGGAGTTGGCCGAGGTCTTCACCAGCTCGGAGGTCGGGAAGTCCGTGACGATGAACGGCGTCCCCTCGCTGATCGGCGTCGCGTACACCTCCCGCAGCAGCTTCTCGGCCCGCTCGCTGCGCACACCGGCGACGATCCGGTCCGGGTGCAACGTGTCCTGCACCGCGAACCCCTCGCGCAGGAACTCCGGGTTCCAGGCCAGCTCGGCGTCCTCGCCCGCCGGCGCGTTCGCGGCGAGGAAGGCGGCGAGGCGGTCGGCCGAGCCGACGGGCACCGTGGACTTGCCGACGACGAGGGCCGGACCCGTCAGATGCGGGGCCAGGGAGGCGAAGGCCGCGTCGACGTACGACATGTCGCAGGCGTACTCGCCGTGCTTCTGCGGGGTGTTGATGCACAGGAAGTGGACGTCGCCGAACGCCCCGACCTCGGCATAGTCCATGGTGAAGCGAAGCCGCCCGGTGGACCCCTCGAACCCGGCGACATGCTTGCGCAGCAGCTCCTCGAGACCGGGCTCGAACATCGGGGCCTCGGCCCGCTCCAGCTTCTCGATCTTCTCCCGTACGACGTCGAGAGCGAGCACCTCGAAGCCCAGCTCGGCCATGGCCGCGGCGTGTGTGGCGCCGAGGTAGCCGGTGCCGATCACGGTGATCTTGAGGCTCATGGGTGCTCCAGACGGGTACGGAGTTTGCTGCGCTGCCCGAGCATATCCGGGGCGTTCGAAGGGCTTCCCACGGGCAACTCACGGGCAGCCTGCCCGTTGTCGCCAAGCTCACGTATCACTCCCGTGAGCCGCCCCCTAAAATTTGAGTTACTTAACGGTAATTAGCGCCATCACCACAGTGCGTCAGAAGCGTCCTTGGAGCGTGAGAAACCTTGGCCGGATCGGCTGACTTCGACCTGTACCGCCCGTCCGAGGAGCACGACATGCTCCGCGACGCCATCCGTTCCCTGTCCGAGGCGAAGATCGCGCCCTACGCCGCCGCGGTGGACGAGGAGGCCCGCTTCCCGCAGGAGGCCCTGGAGGCGCTGGTCGCGAACGACCTGCACGCCGTGCACGTACCCGAGGAGTACGGCGGCGCGGGCGCGGACGCCCTTGCCACCGTGATCGTGATCGAGGAAGTGGCGCGCGCCTGCGTCTCCTCGTCGCTGATCCCGGCCGTGAACAAGCTGGGTTCGCTGCCCGTGATCCTCTCGGGCTCCGAGGACCTGAAGAAGAAGTACATGACACCGCTCGCCAAGGGCGACGCGATGTTCTCGTACTGCCTCTCCGAGCCGGACGCCGGCTCCGACGCGGCCGGCATGAAGACCAAGGCGGTCCGCGACGGCGACCACTGGATCCTCAACGGCGTGAAGCGCTGGATCACCAACGCGGGCGTCTCCGAGTACTACACGGTCATGGCCGTGACCGACCCGACCAAGCGCTCGAAGGGCATCTCCGCCTTCGTCGTCGAGAAGTCGGACGAGGGCGTCTCCTTCGGCGCCCCCGAGAAGAAGCTCGGCATCAAGGGCTCCCCGACCCGCGAGGTCTACTTCGACAACGTCCGCATCCCCGCCGACCGCATGATCGGCGAGGAGGGTACGGGCTTCGCCACGGCGATGAAGACCCTGGACCACACCCGCATCACCATCGCCGCCCAGGCGCTCGGTGTCGCCCAGGGCGCCCTCGACTACGCCAAGGGCTATGTCCAGGAGCGCAAGCAGTTCGGCAAGCCGATCGCCGACTTCCAGGGCATCCAGTTCATGCTCGCCGACATGGCCATGAAGGTCTCGGCCGCCCGCGCGCTGACGTACCAGGCCGCGGCGGCCTCGGAGCGCGGCGACAAGGACCTGACCTTCCAGGGCGCGGCGGCGAAGTGCTTCGCCTCGGACGTGGCGATGGAGGTCACCACGGACGCGGTGCAGCTGCTCGGCGGTTACGGCTACACCCGGGACTACCCGGTGGAGCGCATGATGCGCGACGCGAAGATCACGCAGATCTACGAGGGCACGAACCAGGTCCAGCGCATAGTCATGGCCCGCAACCTGCCGTAGCCGCGGCTTACCGATCGGCCTAGTGACGGCGGAGCCCCCGGAGTGATTCCGGGGGCTTTTGTCGCTTTGACGGTGGGTGGTTCGTAGCGGATTGTTCGTGTCCGCCCGATGGCGCCGGACTGCGGGCGGGCGTAGGACGGAAGGGCACGGGGCCCGCCCCGGACCCCTGAAGTCTCCCAGGAGGAGCCATGACCCAGACCGGACCCATGAGCGCCATGAGCAAGGAGATGCAGGACTGCGTCGAGGCCTGCATGTCGTGCCACAGCATCTGCGAGGAGACCATGAGCTCCTGCATGCAGATGGGCGGCCAGGCCCAGATGCAGATCATGCGCGCTCTCATCGACTGCTCCGAGATGACCCGTATGTGCGCGGACATGATGATGCGCCGCTCGCCCATGTCCGCCGAGATGTGCGCGATGTGCGCCAAGGCCTGCGACATGTGCGCCGAGGCGTGTATGTCCATGCCGGACGACCCCCAGATGATGCGCTGTGCGGAGGCGTGTCGTCGCTGCGCCGAGATGTGCCGCACGATGGCGGGCGCCACGATGTGACGACCGCGTGACCGCTTTCAGGGGCACCCCGCCGGGTGCCCCTGATCCGTGTCGGGCAGTCTGACCCCCATGACCGACTCCGATCCGCTGCCCGAATTCCCTTACCACCCGGACCCGTTGGCCACGGGATGCGTCATGGCCTCCGATGCGCTGTGCGTCTGCTGCGGGCGCCGACGGGGCTACGTCTACACCGGGCCCGTGTACGCCGTGGACGACGGCCTCGACGACGCCCTCTGCCCGTGGTGCCTGGCGGACGGCAGTGCCGCCGAGCGCTACGAGGCGCAGTTCACGGAGGTCGAGGGCCGGGTGCCGATGGAGATCGTGCGCGCGGTCGAGCAGCGCACCCCCGGCTTCGCCGGCTGGCAGCAGGAACGGTGGCTCACACACTGCGACGACGCGGCCGTCTTCCTCGGCCGCGCGGGAGCCCGCGAACTCCGGCCGTACCCCGACGCGTTGGAGCACCTCGCCGAGGAGTTCGACGAGACCTTCCTCACGGCCCTCGACGCCGACGACCAGCCCACCGCCTACCTCTTCCGCTGCCGGCACTGCGCCCGCCACCTGGCCTACGCGGACTTCACATGACCGGCGCGACCGAGGCCTTCGACGCGGCCGAGCGGGAGATGTGGGACGGACAGGCCGAGGCGTACGCGGGGAGCTTCGCGCGGCTGTGTGCCCACCCGGTGGAGGCGCTGCTGGACGCCGCCGGGGTGACGGCGGGGGCGTACGTCCTCGACGTCGGGACCGGGACCGGGGCGGCGGCGCTGGCGGCGCACGGGCGTGGGGCGCGAGTGGTGGCCGTGGACGCCGACGCGGGCATGGTCGAGGCGGCGAGGGCGCGAGGGGTCGACGCGCGGATCGCCGTACTGCCCGAACTGCCCTTCCCGGACGGCGAGTTCGGTGCCGTCGCCGGGAACTTCGTCCTCAACCACGTCGGCCGGCCACGTGCCGCACTGGCGGAGGTGCAGCGGGTACTGCGGCCTGGCGGGCGCGTCGCCCTGACCCTGTGGGGCGGGCGGAACGCCGGGATGGAGCTGCTGGGGCGGGCCTGCGAGGACGCGGGGGCCGTGCCGCCGGAGTGGCTGCCGCGGCTCGATCCCGGCGAGGACTTCGACCGTACGGCCGAGGGCGTGGCCCGGCTGCTCGCCGACGCCGGTCTCGCCGAGGCCCGGTGCGTCGGGGTCGGCTGGGAGCACCGCGCCGGAGTCGAGGAGTGGTGGAGCGGGGCCGCCGCCGGGATCGGCAACGTCGGGCGCGTCATCACCTCGCAGGCCCCCGCAACCGTCGTACGGATCAAGCAGGCCTACGAGCGCCTCAGTGCCGAATTCGCGGATGGCCAGGGGCAGTTGGTGCTGCCCTGTACCGCCTTGCTGGCCTCCGCGCGCGTCAGGTGAACAGCGGCTGCAGCGCCCGTTCCAGGTCCGCCGCCTCGTGGAAGTGCACCGCCTGCATGCCCAGCGCGGCCGCCGCCTCGGCGTTCTCCTCGCTGTCGTCGACGAACAGGCAGCGCTCGGGGCGGGCGCCGGCCGACTCCGCCGCCAGCCGGTAGATGCGCGGGTCCGGCTTGGCGAGGCCCACACGGGCGCTGTTGACGACGTCGTCCGCGAGATCGGCCAGGCCGAGCGTGGCGAGGTCGTCCTCCAGGCGGAGCGTGGCGTTGCTGACGAGGACCACCGGAACCCGGGTGCGGGCGCGGCGCAGCAGGGACACCACCGCCTCGTCGGCGGCGAACGGCGACTCCAGCAGGGCCGTGCCCAGCTCCCACGCCGTCGACTCCTCGGGCACGAGTCCGGACAGGCCCTCCGCGATCGACCGCACCCACTCCTGCTGGTCGATCCGCCCCAGCACCATCGGCTCGACCCGCTCCGGCGCGAAGGCGACCTTCGTGGTCGTGCCCTCGGCCAGCCCGGCGGCCCGCTCCAAGGCGTGCAGCCCGGAGGGGTCGTAGTGGCGGATCACGTTGTCCACGTCGCAGAGCACCGCGTCGAACGGTGCTCTGCCGGGCTGCTCACTCACTCGAGACCGTGACCTTCTGGTCGTTGTTCAGCTCGTTCACCAGCGTCTTCACCTTCGCCTTGTCCCAGACGAGGTTGCCGCCGGAGGAGCCGGAGATCGGCATGTTCATCGAGGTGCCGTCGCCGCCGCTGACGCCCTTCATCGCCCAGAACATGGACGCCAGGTCCCACAGGCTCATGTCCTTGTCGACCGTCAGCGAGTCCAGGCCGGCGCTCATCGTCGGGTACAGCTTGAAGGGGTTCAGGACCGTCGACGGGGTCGCCACCTGGTGGGCCAGCGCGGAGAGGAACTTCTGCTGGTTCTTCGTGCGCTGCAGGTCGCTCGCCGCGAAGGCGTGCCGGGTACGGACGAAGGCCAGCGCCTGCTCGCCGTTGAGCGTCTGCTTGCCCGCCTTGAAGTCGGCGCCCGAGTACTTGTCCTTGAACGCCTTGTCGATGGTGATGTCGACACCGCCGACCGCGTCCACGATGTTCGCGAAGCCGGCGAAGCCGATCTCCACGTAGTGGTCGATGTGCAGACCCATGTTGGCCTCGACCGTGCGCACGAGGAGCGTCGGGCCGTCCTCCGCGTAGGCCGCGTTCAGCTTCGTCTGCCGGCCGGTGCTCTGGTAGGTCTTGCCGGAGGTGGAGCCCTTGTACGTCGGTATCGTCACGTTCGAGTCGCGGGGCAGGGAGATCAGCGTGTCGCCGTTGTCGCCGACGTGCAGGATCATCATCGAGTCGGTCCGCTTGCCCTCCGCGGACCCCGTGTGCAGGTCCTTCTTCTGCTCGGAGGACAGCCCGGCCCGGCTGTCGGAGCCGACGATCAGGTAGTTGGTGCCGTCGCCCGCCTCCGGCCGGTCGATGACCGTGGACAGGTCGACGTCGCGGTGCAGCTTGGAGTCGGCCCAGAAGTAGGTCGCCACGGACGTCACGACCAGCACCGTCACCAGCGTGATCGCCGTCCACTTGATACGGCGCCGCCAGTTCGGCCGCGGCCGCAGGTCGCCGCCCGGGCCACCGTTCCCGCCGTTCCCGCCGCCGTACACCTGGCCGGTGTTGTAGCCGTCGTAGCCGTTGTCGGGCGCGGCGTCGTCGCCGTATCCGCCGCCGTACCCCTGGCCGTCGACGTAGTTCGGTTGCTGGGGAACCCGCCCGCCGTACGGCGGCGCGGACTGGCCGGAGCCCCCGTACGCGCCCGAGGAGGGCCGGCGGACCTGCCGCATCGCGCGCGCACCTTCAGGTGCGCCGGCGCTGCCGCGTCCGTACCGGTTGCGGTTGTCGTCGGACCATGCCTCGGGCCAGTCATTCATGGGCCCCAGTGTGCAGGGCGCGACTACGTCCATTACAAGGGTCGTAGGAAAATCAGGGCACTGCTGTTGCGAACCCAACACAAAGTCCGCAGATGTCGCCTCGGCATAAGGTGGAGGCCATGACAGACCAGGCCCCCGCCGCGGAATCGGACACTCCGGATATCCCCGGCAAGCCCACCTCGGCGTCCCGGACCACGCTCAGCCACATCATGACCCACAACGACACCAACCTCTTGGGCACGGTCCACGGCGGCGTGATCATGAAGCTGGTGGACGACGCCGCGGGCGCGGTGGCCGGCCGGCACAGCGGCGGACCCGCGGTCACGGCGTCCATGGACGAGATGGCGTTCCTGGAGCCGGTCCGTGTCGGCGACCTCGTGCATGTGAAGGCGCAGGTCAACTGGACCGGCCGGACGTCGATGGAGGTCGGGGTCCGGGTGCTGGCCGAGCGGTGGAACGAGTCGACCCCGCCCACCCAGGTCGGCTCGGCGTACCTGGTCTTCGCGGCCGTCGACGCCGACGGCAGGCCGCGCCCCGTGCCGCCGGTCCTGCCCGAGACGGAGAAGGACAAGCGCCGCTACCAGGAGGCCCAGATCCGCCGCACCCACCGGCTGGCGAGGCGGCGGGCGATCATGGAACTGCGGGAGAAGCGGGCCGCCGAGGGCCTCGACGACTGACCCGCACCGCTACTGCTGCTGCGGGCACGTCACCTGGTCCCCGGTCACCACCCCGGGCTCGCCCTGGTCCGGGTCCTCCGCCCGTACCTTCTGCACCTGCTTGAAGTCGGCGCCCGCGATCACCTTCAGCGTCGGCCCGAGGCCCTTCACCGGCCGGGTCTCGCTGCCGGGCAGCGCGGCGGCCAGCGACTTCGCCGAGCGGTCCCAGCGGGGGTCGTACTCGACGACCGTCCGCTTCACCGTGCGGTCGGCCGCGGGCGCCGGCATCCGGGTCGTCAGGAAGCCCGTCGCCGCCAGCGCAGCGTCCACGCGCTTGGCGAGCCCGTCCGTGCGCGTGCCGTTCTCGACCTGGACGTGGATCTGCCGAGGGTCCACGTCGACCTGCACCGTCTCGGGACGGCCGTGCCGCACGGCCAGCGGCTTGTCGTCGCGCAGGGACCGGAAGAGCTGGTCGGCCTTGGCGGTGTCCCATTTCACGGTCGAGCCGATGTCCTTGACCGGGTATCCCATCTGCCCGATGGGCACCGTCGTGAACTCCGAGGACGAGGGGGAGAAGTTGCGCATCGCCCGGCCCAGGTCCAGCAGTTCGTCGGTACCGAAGCCCTTGTCGGCGCGGACCGAGCCCAGCACCGCCCGCGTCACGTCCCGGAACTTCATCGGGTTCAGCAGGATCCCGGAGGAGGTGGCCCGCTCGATGAGCGCCGCCAGGAAGCGCTGCTGACGCTTCATACGGCCGAGGTCGGAGGCCCCGTCGAGGTGGCGGGCGCGCACGTACTGGAGGGCCTGGCCGCCCATCAGGGTGCGGGTGCCTGCGGGCAGGTCGAGTCCGGTGTACGAGTCCTTCAGGGGTACGGCGGTGCAGACCGCGACCCCGCCCAGCACGTCCACCGTCTTCATGAAGCTGGTGAAGTCGACCTCCAGATAGTGGTCGATCTTGACGTGGGTCGTGTCCTCGACGATCTGCACCGTGAGGTTCGGGCCGCCCTCCGCGTATGCCGCGTTGAGCTTGATGGGGTGGCCGGGCTGCTTCTTCCCGGTGGCCTCGTCGACGCGCTCGGGCGTCATGACGTACGAGTCGCGCGGCAGGCTCACCACGCTCGCCCGCTCCCGGTCCGCCGAGATGTGCACGATCATCATCGTGTCCGTGCAGTGGCAGGGGGCGCCGCCCAGGTGGTAGCGGTGCCGTTCCTGCCGGCTGATCTTGTCGCGGCCGTCCGTGCCGACCAGCAGGACGTTCATGCCGTGTCCGGCCTGCGGACGGTTCTTCATGTCCTTGAAGGGATCCACCCGCGCGATGTCCGCGTCGAGGCTGGAGACCACCGCGTGCCCGATCCCGGCGGAGGCGAGGACGACGACGGAGAGGGTCGTCACGGCCCGCATCGCCCAGCGCGGCCTCTTCCGCCGTACGGGGGGCCGCGGCGTGCGCTGCTGCGGGGTGCGCACGGGCTGGGGGCGGCGCTGCGGGCGGGCCGGGGCGGCGGACCGGGGCTGCGTGGGCAAGAGGGACACCTCCGGGCGGCGGCCGTACGTGGGATCGTGAGCACCGTAGGCCCATACGATCTGTGGCCCGGGCCACCGCCCCGGCGGGGCGCAAAGCTGTCCCCCGTTCGCGGTAACGTGAGCCCTCTATGAACGCCAATCCCGACGTGCAGCTCCCCGCCGTGTCTGTGATCATGCCGGTCCTCAACGAGGAGCGGCATCTGCGCGGAGCCGTCCAAGCGATCCTCGCGCAGGAGTACGCCGGCGAGATGGAGGTCGTGATCGCCCTCGGTCCGTCCACGGACCGTACGGACGAGATCGCCGCCGAGCTCGTGGCCGAAGACCCGCGCGTCCACACCGTCCCGAACCCGACCGGTCGCACGCCGGCCGCGCTGAACGCCGCGATCAAGGCCTCCCGCCATCCGATCGTCGTGCGCGTCGACGGCCACGGCATGCTCTCGCCGAACTACATCACCACCGCCGTACGGCTCCTGGAGGAGACCGGCGCGCAGAACGTCGGCGGCATTATGCACGCCGAGGGCGAGAACGACTGGGAGCACGCGGTCGCCGCCGCGATGACCTCGAAGATCGGGGTCGGCAACGCGGTCTTCCACACGGGAGGCGCCGCCGGTGAGGCGGAGACCGTGTACCTGGGTGTGTTCCGGCGTGCGGCGCTGGAGCAGCAGGGCGGGTACAACGAGGAGTTCATCCGCGCCCAGGACTGGGAGCTGAACTTCCGCATCCGCGAGGCCGGCGGGCTGATCTGGTTCTCGCCGGAGCTGAAGGTGTCGTACCGTCCGCGCCCGAGCGTGAAGGCGCTGGCCAAGCAGTACAAGGACTACGGCCGCTGGCGGCACGTCGTCGCGCGCTACCACGAGGGCTCCATCAACCTGCGCTACCTCGCGCCGCCGACGGCGTTCCTGGCGATAGCGGCGGGCATCGTCCTCGGTGCCTTGGTCACCCCGTGGGGCTTCGTGATCCCCGGTGGCTATCTCGCGGCCATCGCCCTCGGCTCGGTGCCGGCCGGCAAGGGGCTGCCGTTGAAGGCGCGGCTGCAGATCCCCGTCGCCCTCGCCACCATGCACATGTGCTGGGGCTGGGGCTTTCTCACCAGCCCGAAGTCGCTGGCGAAGAGGGTCATCGCGTCCCGGCGCCCCGCGGTGCTCGCCTCCAACTGAGCACCGCAGGGCCTCCGTCGACCCGTCCCGACCCGGACTACCAGGTGTAGTCCGGGTCGACGTGCATGCACGCCTTGGTGTTCGCGCCGTTGAGCGCGCTCGCCGACTCCGGTGTCGTGTCGTCTTCGTCCGCCGCGGTGTACTTGGTGCCGGAGCGCCAGTCCGCGCCCACGATCAGCGTGACGCCGCTCACGTCCGTGGACTTCTCCACCTGGCTCGTCGGGATGCCGAGGGCCTTGGCGACCCGCTGGGCGTCGCCCTCCAGGTCGGCGCTCGGGTAGCGGATGACCGTCTCGTCCTCGCTGAGCAGGGTCGAGGAGTCCGCCTTGGCCTCGTCGAAGCCCTTGCCGACGAGCAGTTGGGCGACGGCGCTCGCCCGCCCGCTCACCGGGGCGAGTGTGCTGCTCTTGGTGCCGTTCTGCACCTGCACCGCGATCTTGTCGTCCGCGGCGGCCGGGTCCGAGGACGTCGTGGTCTTCTTCGACTTCTTCTTGTCCTTGCCGTCCAGCGCGATGTCCTCACGGACCAGCCGGAACAGCTTCGACGCGTCGGTCGGCTTGGGCAGCACCCGGTTGCCGTCCGAGGAGTACACCCACGGCATCGTCGTCATGGTGATGCGCTTGGTGGGGACCTTCTTCAGTTCCTTGCTCAGGTCGTAGAGCTTCGTCACGGTCCCGAGCCCGTCGTCCACCGTCAGCGCCTTCGTGGCCGTCTCGGCGAGGCTGCGCAGCTTGCCCGGGTTGCTGAGGGTGGCGTTCTCGCGCAGCTGGCGGACCATCGAGTTCATGTACATGTGCTGCGCCTTGGTGCGCGCGATGTCGCTGCCGTCCTCGAAGCCGTAGCGCGTGCGCAGCCACTGCAGGGCCTGCTTGCCCTTGATCGAGGTGGTGCCCTTCTTCAGCTTCAGGCCCGAGCCGTGGCCGGATGAGGTGTGCGAGTAGATGTTGGCGTCCACGCACACCGGGACCCCGCCGATCGCGTCCGCCATGGACACCACGCCGGAGAAGTCGACCATCATGAAGTGGTCGACGTGGATGTCGGTCAGCTTCTCCCAGGTCGCCACCGTGCAGCCGGGGCCGCCGCGCTCCAGCGAGGCGTTGGTCATGGTGGAGGTGCTCGCCGCGTACGTCTTGCCGCTGTCGGGGTCCGTGCATTTGGGGATGGAGACCAGGGTGTCGCGCGGCATGCTGACGACCGACATGTTGGTGCGGTCGGCGGAGACGTGCAGCAGCATCTGCACGTCCGCGCGCGGGGCGGTGTTGTACGTGTCCTTCGCGCCGCCGAGCTTCTGGTTCTCCGCGGAGTCGCGGGCGTCGGAGCCGATCAGCAGGATGTTCAGCGGGGTCTGCCCGGCGGCGTTGGCCTTCGACTTGGCCGCGCGGTCCTTCTTGTCCCCGATGTTGAGGTCGTCCTTCTTGAGGTTGTCGTTGAGGTGCTGGTAGTAGAGGTAGCCGGCGCCCGCGGTGCCGACTATGACCAACGCCAGGATCGTCGCCGACCAGCGCAGTATCCGGCGTCTGCGGCGCTTGCGATCGCCGCCCTGACCGCCGCGTCTTCGTCGGCCCCCACCACTGCCGCGCCGCTGCTCCGGCACTCTCTCGCTGCCCTGCGGAGTGAGGGACATCGTGTCCTCGACCGCGGGAATGCTGCTCCGCGCCAACTCCCTGTCCTTTCAAACCCTTGCGCTCCGGGCTTTGGGACGTGAGCGCGCCTCATCATTCTGCAGCCACTTAGGAGTCAGCTGTGGGTCACCATGTGAAACCCGGATTAACGTGCATGCAGGCCTCGTCGTCCGCTCCGTTGAGGGCCTCGGCGGACTTCGGGGTCTTGTCGTCCTCCTTCGGCGCCCGGTACGCCGTACCCTCCCGCCAGTCGGCGCCCACGACGAGCGTGACGCCCGAGACGGCCGTCGACCGCTTCACCGAACTCAGTGGAATCCCGAGCGACTTGGCGACCGCCTGGGCATCGCCCTCCAGCTCGGCGCTGGGGTAGCGGACGATCGTCTTGGGCTCGCTCAGGACCACGCTCTGGTCGGCGGCGGCCTTGGCGAAGCCCTTGTCCAGGAGCAGTCCGGCCACCGTGCTCGCCCGCCCGCGGGCCGGGGCGAGGGTGTCGGTACGGGTGCCGTTCTGCACCTGGACCCCGATCTCACCGACGGGGGCGGCGGGGTCGTCCGAGCCCTTCTCCTCCGTCCTGCCGGCCCTCTTCTTGTCCTTGCCGTCCAGGGCGATGTCCTCGCGCACCAGCCGGAAGAGCTGCTCGGCGTCCTCCGTGGGCTCGACGCGGGCGCCCACGTACCGGTTCGGCATAGTGGTCATGGTGATCCGCTTCGGCTCCACCTTCCGCAGATCGTTGCCGAGGTCGTAGAGCTTCTTCACGGTGTCGAGGCCGGGGTCGACGGTGAGGGCCTCGGTGGCCCGCTCGGCGAGCGTGCGCAGCTTGCCCGGGTTGCTCAGGGTGGCGTTCTCGCGCAGCTCGCGGACCATCGAGTTCATGTACATGTGCTGTGCCTTGGCGCGGGCGAGGTCGCTGCCGTCCTCGAAGCCGTAACGGGTGCGCAGCCACTGCAGGGCCTGCTTGCCCTTGACCGGGTGCGTGCCCTCCTGAAGCTTCAGCCCGGAGCCGTGGCCCAGCCTGTCCCGGGAGAGGATGTTGGCGTCCACGCACACCGGGACCCCGCCGATCGCGTCCGCCATGGACACCACGCCGGAGAAGTCGACCATCATGAAGTGGTCGATGTGGATCCCGGTGAGCTCCTGCCAGGTGGCGACCGTGCAGCCGGGACCCCCGTGCCCGAGGCTCTGGTTCGTCATCACCCGCCCGTCGCTCGCCGCATACACCTTGTCGTCGTCGGGGTCGGTGCACTTCGGAATCCGTACGAGGGTGTCGCGCGGCATGCTGACGACCGACATGTTGGAGCGGTCGGCCGACAGGTGCACCAGCATCTGGACGTCCGCCAGCGGCGCGGAGCCGAAGGTCTCCTTCGCGCCGCCGAGTTGCTGGTTCTCCTTGGTGTCCCGGGCGTCGGAGCCGATCAGCAGGATGTTCAGCGGGGTCTGGCCCGCGGCGTTCGGCGTCGGTGCGGCGACCTTGTTGTCGCCCAGGTTCAGGTCGTCGTGCCGGATGTTGGCGTTGAGGTGCCGGTAGTAGAGGTAACCGGCACCCGCCGTGCCCAGTATCAGGACGGCCAGCGTGGTCGCAGTCCACCTCAGCAGGCGATGCTTGCGCGGCGCCCGGCGTGCGCCGTGCCGCGCGTCGCCGCCGTCGGCCGCCTGCGCCGGCTCCGCCTCCCGCACACTGTTCTGCGCCACTTCCCGTCCTCCCACCCCCTGGCGCGCCATGGAAGAGGCCCGCCGCACGTCATGGAGACATACGACGGGCCCATGAGGTTGCCCAACGGCCCGCGCTTCCAAGCGACGGGCGCGTCACGTCACTTGGCGCACTCGACCTTGTCCGCCGTGGTCTTGCTGTCGACCGCCGGTGCCGTCGACGAGGAGGTGAGCTTCTCCCCGGCCCCCTTGAAGTCCTTGCCCAGGGTGAGCGTCATCGTCGGCAGCCCCTGGGCGTTGGTCACGCTCTTGCCGGGCTTCAGCGCGGAGCCGGACAGGCCCATGATGTCCGCTAGCCTGCGCGCCTGGTCGGCCTGGTCGGGGGCGTACTCGAGCGTCGTCCTGGCGAGCGCCGCGTCCGCGTTGCCGGCGTTCTCGGACTTCAGTACGCCCGCCTCGTTCTGCAGGTACTGCAGCTCCGCCTGCGCGCTGCCCGCGGCCGCACCGCCGTTGAGGATCCGCACCCGCACCTCGGAGGCGGCTGACTTGGTGCCCTTGAGCCGGGCGGCCTGAGCGTCCTTCGCCGCCTTCTGCTTCTTCTTCACCTCGGTGAAGGAGACGTCGTTCTTGATCGCGTCGAAGACCGCGGGGGCCTTGGAGTCGTTCAGGACGACGGTGACCTTGACCTTCTCGGCGGGGTTGTCGACGACCGGGACGGTGGTGAAGGTCAGGTTCTTGGTGTTGAGCTTGCCCAGCTCCAGACCGAGGTCCTTCAGCTTGCCGATGCTGTCGAGCTTGGAGTCGACGGTCAGCGCCTTGGTGCCGGCCTCGGCCAGCTTCACCATCTTCGTCGGGTCACTGAGGGTGGAGTTCGACTTCAGCTTGCGCATCAGCGCGCTGAGGAAGTTCTGCTGCAACGTGATCCGGCTCAGGTCACCGCCCAGACCGACCGAGTGCCGGGTACGGACGAAGGCGAGCGCGTTCTCACCCGTGAGGTGGCGCATGCCCTTCTTCAGGTTGAGGTGCGAGTCGGGGTCGTCGATGTCCTTGCCGAGGCAGACGTCGACCCCGCCGACCGCGTCGGTCAGTGTCTTGACCGCGTTGAAGTCGGCGACCATGAAGTTGTCCGGCTTGATGCCGGTGAGCTCGGTGACGGTGCGCGCGGTGCAGCTGGGCGTGCGTTCGCCCTGGCCGAGGCTGGTGTTGAAGCGGACATCGGACGTGCCCTTGATGACCTTGGTCGTGCCGTCGGCCTGGGTCGTGGGGCAGTCCGGGATGTCGGTGATCAGGTCGCGCGGGATGCTCAGCGCGGTCGCGTTGGAGCGGTCCTTGGAGACGTGCAGCAGGATCGTCGTGTCCGCGTGCCCGACGCTGCCGGAGTCGCCGTAGCCCTCGTTGCCCTTGCCGGTGCGCTTGTCCGTGCCGATCAGCAGGATGTTGATCGCCTTGTCCTTGCTGAAGCCGCCGGTGCTCGCTCCGTCGTCCGAGACGGAGGTGATGTTGTCGTTGAGGTGCTTGATGTAGAGGTAGGCACCTCCCGCCGCGGCGACCAGGACGAAGGCCATGGTCCCGCCGGTCCACAGCACGACCTTCTTGGCCCTGCCCTTCTTCTGCACGGGCCGGCGACCGCGCCGCCCCGGCAGCGGCTCCTCGGGCGCGCCCCGGCGCCGGCGCTGCGGCGGGACCGGAGCCGTCCGGCCCGGCGCATCCGTACGGCTGCGCGCGGTGCCGGCGCGGGAGCCCGTGTTGCGGGGGCCGGATCTGCGCGGCCCGGGTACCGGCGACTGCGGTGCGGAAGGAGTCAGTCGCAGCTCGTATTCGCCGGTGTTCGGGTTGAGTACCCACTGGTCTGCGGGGTCGGTACTCTCCGCCCGCCCACGGCCTTGTACGTCCACGGTTGTATGAGTCCTCCGTCAAGGGCTGGATCGCCCACACTAACCGCACAGTTCGGCATCGAGTGGTGTCGACGAAGAATCCCGCACCCCTACAACCGGTCAATTCACCCTATTTCCTTGACGGTTCGCTACCAGCGGTAGGGCTTGTACACGTCCATGCACTGACCGCTGTCCGAGCCGTTGATGGCGTCGGCATTCCCGGGCAGGTCACCGGCCTTGGGCTTGGACTGCTTCGGATACGTGGTGCCCGTACGCCAGTCCGCTCCCACGACGACCGTGACACCGGACACGTCGGTGGACCGCTTCACCGAACTCAGCGGAATTCCCAGCGACTTCGCTATGCGCTGGGCGTCGCCCTCCAACTCGGCGCTCGGATAGCGCACGACCGTCCGGTCCTCGGAGAGTCCCGCCGTCACGTCCTTGGACGCCTTCGAGAAGCCCTTCTGCAGCAATTCCTCGGAGACGACGCCCGCGCGTCCGCTCACCGGGGCGAGCGTGGAGGTCCCGGTGGCGTTCTGCACGACGACACCGATCTGGTCGTCCGCCGCCGACGGGGCCTTGGTGGCCTCCTTCTCGGCGGTCGTCTTCTTCGCCCCCGACGCCTTGCCCTTGTTGTCGAGGGACACGTCGTCGCGGACCATCTCCCAGAGCTTGTCGGCGTTGGCGGGGTCCGGCACCACGTGGTCGGCGTTCCTCGGGTCCGTGACGTTCGGCATGGTCACCGAGGTGATGCGGTCCGTCGGCACCGACTTGAGCTGCATGCCCAGGTCGTACAGCTTCTTGACGGTGCCGATCTCCTCGGAGACCTTCAGGGACTTGGTGGCCGCCTCGGCCAGGTCCGTCAGCCGCCCGGTGTCGGTGAAGACGTTCTGCTTCTTCAGCGTGCGGATCATCGAGTTCAGGTACATGTGCTGCGCCCTGGCCCGCATCAGGTCACTGCCCCAGGCGTGCCGGGTGCGCAGCCACTGCAGGGCCTGCTTGCCCTCGACCGTGTGCGTGCCGGCCGTCAGCTTCAGGCCGGAGCCGCCGGGTACCGCGGCCGTCGGGTGGTCCCACACGTTCTGCCGCACACAGACGTCGACGCCGCCGATGGCGTCGGCCATCCGCACCACACCCGAGAAGTCGATCGTCATCCAGTGGTCGATGTAGACCCCGGTGAGGTTCTCCCAGGTGGCCAGCGTGCAGCCGGCGCCGCCGCGGGCCAGCGTGGTGTTGATGATGTCGGTGGTCGCCGGGTACACCTTGCCGGTGTCCGGGTCCGTGCACTTGGGGATGTCGACCCTGGTGTCGCGCGGGATGCTCACCATCGCGGCGCTCTTGCGGTCCGCGGACAGGTGGATGAGCATCTGCACGTCGCCGAGCGGCGGGCTGCCCCGGTCGTACTTGGCGCCGCCGAGCTTCACGTTCTCGTCGGAGTTACGGCTGTCCGAGCCGATCAGCAGGATGTTCAGCGGCGTCTGCCCGGCCGCGTTGGCCTTGGTCTTCTGCGCCTTGGCGTCGCCGCTGCTGCGCTCGCCCTTCTGGATGTTGCCGTTCAGGTGCTGGTAGTACAGGTATCCGGCGCCGGCCGTCCCGAGTATCAGCACCGACAGGGTGGTCGCCGACCAGCGCAGCACCCGGCGCCCGCGCCGGGGACCCTTGCGGCGGCGCCCGTGCCCGCCGCCCGGCGTCCCGCGTCTGCCGGAGCCGTCACCGTCCTGAGCGGCCTCGGGGCCGCCGTCCCCCCACCCCAGGTCACGGGAGTGCCGGACGCCCCCTCGCGCCCCCTCCTCGTGCACACTGCTCTGCGTCATTCCCCGTCCTCCCACCCCTCGCACCAATCAAACGGACCTGCCGTGCGCCCTGTTAGACGCACAACAGGCCCGTCAGGTCACTTGGCGCACTCGACCTTGTCGGCCGTGGTCTTGTCCACGTCCGGCGCCTTGGTCGCTGCGGAGTACGAATTCCCCGCCCCCGGGAAGTCCTTGCCCAGGGTCAGCGTTATCGCCGGCAGGCCCTGATCGTTGGTCACGCTCTTGCCGGGCTTCAGCTGCGAGCCGGACAGACCGAGGATGGCTGCCAGCCGTCGTGCCTGGTCGGCCTGGTCCGGGGCGTACTCGAGCGTGGTCTTCGCCTGCGTGGCGGGCGCGTTGCCGGCGTTCTCCGACTTCAGTACGCCCGCGTCGTTCTGCAGGTAGTTCAGCTCGGCCTGCGCGCTGCCGGCGACCGCGCCGCCGTTGAGGATCCGCACCCGCACCTCGGAGGCGGCGGACTTGGTGCCCTTGAGCCGGGCGGCGACCGCGGCGGCCTCCTTCTTCTTTTTCTCCTTGACCGCGGTGAAGGAGACGTCGTTCTTGATCGCGTCGAAGACCGGCTGCGCCGTGTTCGGGTTGAGGACGACGGTCGCGTGCACCTTCTCGGCCGGGTTGTCGATCACCGGCACGGTGGTGAACGTCAGGTTCTTCGGGTTGAGCTTGCCCATCTCCAGACCGAGGTCCTTCAGCTTGCCGATGCTGTCGAGGTTGGAGTCGACGGTCAGCGCCTTGGTGCCGGCCTCGGCGATCTTCACCATCTTCGTCGGGTCGGTGAGGGTGGAGTTGGACTTCAGCTTTCGCATCAGCGCGCTGAGGAACTGCTGCTGCAGCGTGATCCGGCTCAGGTCGCCGCCGAAGCCGACCGCGTGCCGGGTGCGCACGAAGGCGAGGGCCGTCTCGCCCGCGATGTGCTGCATGCCCTTCTTCAGATTGAGGTGCGAGTCCGGGTCGTTGATGTCCTTGCCCAGGCAGACGTCGACACCGCCCACGGCGGTGGTCAGCGTCTTGACCGCGTTGAAGTCGGCGACCATGAAGTCGTCCGGCTTGATCCCGGTGAGTTCGGTGACGGTGCGCGCGGTGCAGCTGGGCGTGCGGTCGTCCTGGCCGAGGCTGGTGTTGAAACGGACGTTGCTCGTACCGGCGATGACCTTCTCGCTGCCGTCGGCCTGCTGGGTCGGGCAGTCCGGGATGTCGGTGATCAGGTCGCGCGGGATGCTCAGCGCGGTCGCGTTCGACCGGTCCTTGGAGAGGTGCAGCAGGATGGTCGTGTCCGCGTGCCCGACGCTGCCGGAGTCGCCGTACTTCGTGTTGCCCTTGCCGGTGCGCTTGTCCGTGCCGATCAACAGGATGTTGATCGCCTTGTCCTTGTCGAAGCCGCCGGTGCTCGCGCCGTCGTCCGAGACGGCCGTGATGTTGTCGTTGAGGTGCTTGATGTAGAGGTAGGCGCCGCCGGCCGCGGCCACCAGGACGAAGGCCATGGTCCCGCCGGTCCACAGCAGGACCTTCTTGGCCTTGCCCTTCTTCTTGACCGGCCGGCGACCGCGCCGTCCCGGCAGCGGCTCCTCGGGCACACCCCGGCGTCGGCGCTGCGGCGGGACCTGACGTCCTGGCGCCTCCGGAACGGCCGTACGGCTGCGTACCGCGCCGGCATTACCGCGGGGAGTGGATCTGCGCGGCCCCGGCACCGCCGATTGCGGTGCGGAAGGGGTCAGTCGCAATTCGTATTCGCCGGTGTTCGGATTGAGCACCCATTGGTCTGCGGGATCGATGTCGTTCGCCCGCCCACGGCTTTGCGCGTCCACGGTTGTCCGATTCCTCCGTCGGGGCGCGCGCCTTCCCCCCTCAAGGCGCTCGGGTCTCGGTCACACAGTGCAAGACGCCAGGACGGACCTCGCGGATGGATGCACCGGATCGCTCACACTAACCGCCCTGTTCAGCGCCGAGGTGCGACGGTGACAAATTCCACGTCACCCCGCGGGGTAATTCGT
Source organism: Streptomyces sp. NPDC001663 (assembly GCF_042893105.1). Classification (NCBI taxonomy): domain Bacteria; kingdom Bacillati; phylum Actinomycetota; class Actinomycetes; order Kitasatosporales; family Streptomycetaceae; genus Streptomyces; species Streptomyces sp. NPDC001663. Next base: position 25,662 of record NZ_JBIAUR010000032.1, read on the forward strand.
CCTTTTTCTCGGACATAAGTGCGGTGATTTGGCAAGCGCTTTACTCGCACGTGTCTTCGGCGGCGGTGCTGCCCCGGAACGTGGGGGCGGGAGAAGTGGAGTTCGAGGGCTCGTCGCCCCGCTTTCCGCGGGACTTTCCGTCATCGCGCTCGTACTCCCAGTAGTCGTACGACCCAGTCAAATTGCCGCTCTTTGTGGCGGAATCCCGGGGAACTTCCTCGGCGACCGCCAGCGGCGCATCCCTGCGCAACCGTTCGAACAGCTTCTCCGCCTCGGGTTCCACGAGCTGGTCGCGATTGGCGTTGTAGACGTACGACTCCCGCGGAACCGTCAGGAACTGCACGCGTTCCGTGGGGATGTCACGCAGCCCGCGCACAAGTTGGTACAGGCCGCGCAGGCTCGCCAGATCCGGGTCGGTGGTGAGAGAGGACGTGGCCGCGTCCAGCACCGGGTAGAGCTTCACCGGATTCAGCAGTACGTCGTTGCTCTGCACCTTGTTGACCAGTGCCCCGAGGAACCGCTGCTGGCGGTCCATCCGGTCGGTGTCGCTGCCGTCGCCGAGCGTCTTGCGGGCGCGGACGTAGCCGAGGGCCTGCTCGCCGTCGAGCGTGACCCGGCCCGCGGGCAGCTTCAGCTTCGCGGCCTTGTCGTCGATCGGGCTGCGCAGGCACACCTGGACGCCGTCGACCGCGTCGACCATCTCCTTGAAGCCGTGGAAGTCGACGACGACGTGGTGGTCGACCCGGATGTCCGTGAGCTTCTCGACGGTCCGGATGGTGCAGCCCGAACCGCCCATCTGGAAGGCGTAGTTGAACATCGCGAACATCGGCTCGGAGCGGCTTCCGTCGGCGCGCAGACACGCGGGGACGTCCACCATCAGGTCGCGCGGCAGGGAGATCGCGGTGGCGGTGCGCCGGTCCGCGGCCAGGTGCAGCAGGATCGTCGTGTCGGACCGCTCGGTGCCGGAGTCCCGCCCGTAGTCGTCGTTGTCGTCCCCGGACCGTGTGTCCGATCCGATCAGCAGGATGTTCTGCGCGCCCTTGACGAGCGAGGTGGGCCGCTCCTTCTCGTACCGCGCGAGCTCGGCGGCAGCGGCCTCGTCGGGGGTGATGTTCGCGTCCAGCTTGGCGTACAGCACCCAACCCGTTCCGACGGCCGCGACGAGCCCCAGGGCGATCACCAGCCCCCCACCCCGGACCCACCGCCGCCGACGCCGCCGAGCCAGCCCCTTACCGCTCGCAGACGCCCCCGCCCCGCGCCCGGGCATGCCTACGTTGTCGGTCACGTGCGGCTCCACCCCTCATGGCGTACGGACGTACTCGTCCTACGACGATGCCTCGGAGGGGGTGGTGGAGGCGGCCGTTACTGGCCCATGTGGGTGACTGCAAGGCGTTCAACGGCGCACAGCCGTCACCCGCTCACTCTCGATCCGCTTGGCCAACGCCTCGTCCGAGAGTTGCTCGAGGTTCCGGCACAACACCACGGACCCCCCAGTCGCAAGCGCTCCGAACAACCCGGCGTTCAATCCGTCCCATGTGTCGTACGCCAACCCCGACAGAATCCGCGCCCCTGGCCCGGTCAGCCCCAACTCGGTCGCCTCGGCCCGAGCCCGCTCGACGACCTCGGCCCCGCTGAACTCCCGCCCGGCCACGATCAGCGCAGGCTCCTCCGGATCCACGGGAGCGAAGGGCGCGAACCGATCCCCCTGGCTCGGCACCTCGACCGCGTAGTCGACGAAGCCGTCCGGGACCTGCGGAAACCGCCCGCCGAGCGGCCGCAACGCCAGCGCGACCCGCTCCCCACGGCACGCCCGCGCCGCATCCAGCGAGTCCGGCCCGCTCACCACGACGTCGGCCGCCCCCGGATCCCCGGCGACATCCGCAACCGCCCCCACCGACGCACACGCCAGCAGCCACACCGCCGTCTGCCAGTGCGCGGGCAGCAACAGCGCGACCCGGTCGCCGGGCCCGGCGGCCAGGTCGCCCTGAAGCAGATTCGCGGTCTTGGCCACCCAATTGGCGAAGGTGGCCACGGACAATTCGACGCGCTCGCCCGTGGCGTCGTCGTAGAAGGTCACCAGGGGGCGTCCGGGGTCCGCGGCGAGCGCGGAAGACAGCAGGTCGGCAGGGGTGCGGTCGGTGGCGTTCACCCGCGCAAGCGTACGCGGGCGACCTGCCGCGCACCGAGTGGTGGTGCCACCGGTTCGGCGGAACGGCAGCCGACGGTCCGTCAGTTCCCGGATGGACAGATATGTATGACTATGTCCAAGATCAGGAGCATGCGTGGATTCCTTGCTTCCTCGATCGCGTCCTCGATCGGCGTCGCCTGCGCGGCCGCCCTCGCCCTCCCGCTGCCTCCGCCCGCAGCCGCGGTCGCGGCGACGGCGAGACAGGCGCCGGAGGGCGCGAGACCCGCGCAGGTGATCGCCGGCTCCCAGCTCCCCGGCAGTACGCAGTCGCTGCCCCTCGCGCCCATCGCAACCGTCGCCCCCCTCACCCGCAACCGCGCCCTCGCCCCCGTCTCCGCCCCCGAAATGGGCCTCACCCGCGAGGACGTGGCGCACTTCTCGATGGTCGGCGTCATCTGGGACGACCCGGCCGCCGAACTGCACGGCCAGGTCCAGGTCCGCACCCGGGCGACCGACAAGGGCGCCTGGTCCCGCTGGCAGAACCTCCAGACGCACAATGACGACGGGGCCGACCCCGGCTCCGCCGAGCGCACCTCGGGCCGCGTCCGCGGCTCCACCGCACCACTTTGGGTGGGCGATTCCGACGGCGTGGAGGTCCGGGTCCGGGCCGAGGGTGACCGCCCTAGTGGAGAGACCGCCCGCGGCACCCGCGCCGTCCCCGCCGCCTCCGCGCTCCCCTCGGGCCTGCGTCTGGAACTCGTGGACCCCGGCGGGGAGACCTCGACCCGAGGCGCGGCCCTGGCCGTGCCGTACAGCGGTCCGACGGATGCCGCGCAAGCGGCATCCCTGAAGACCGAGAACGCCGAGTCGGAGGAGTCCCTGGCCGCCTCCGCGGCCAACGCCGACCTCGTCCCGCTCGGTGCCACCGTGATTCCCGCACTGAGCCGCACCGCGACCGTTCGGGAGCTAATGGCCCTGCGCGGCAGCAAGTTGACGGCAAGTCAGCACAAGAAGCCGTACATCGGCCCGCGCCCGCGCATCATCACGCGCCGCGGCTGGGGCGCGAACGAGAGGCTGCGCGAGAAGGGCTTCGTCTACACGAAGAAGGTCAAGGCGGCCTTCGTGCACCACACGGCGACCGGCAACGGGTACCGCTGTTCGCAGGCCGCCTCCGTCATCCGCGGTATCTACCGCTACCACGTCAAGAGCATGGGCTGGCGCGACATCGGCTACAACTTCCTCGTCGACAAGTGCGGAAACATCTACGAGGGGCGTGCCGGGGGAGTGGCGAAGGCGGTCAAGGGCGCCCACACCCTCGGTTTCAACAACAACAGCATGGGGATCGCCGTCCTCGGCGGCTTCGGTTCGCACAAGCCGCCCGCTGCCGTACTGAAGGCCATCGCGCGCCTCACGGCCTGGAAACTCGGGCTCTACGGCGCCAATCCGCGCGGAAAGACATATCTGAAGTCGGGCGGTGGCAATCTCTACCGAAAGGGTAAGAACGTACGTCTGAATGTGATCTCCGGCCACCGTGACGGCTACGCCACGGACTGCCCGGGCAAGCAGCTCTACCGCAAGCTCGGCACGGCCCGCTCCACCGCGGCGCGCTACCAGGGTCGCTAGGGCCTGTCTTCGGACAGGTCCCGGACTCCGCGGGGGAGTTGGGCAAGGAGGTCACATTCACGCCAGGGGGCCTGAAACCGGGTGGAACCGCGGAACGCCGCACGGTCGTCGAAGGCGCCACACAACGGTCTGCATACACTGGCCGGCCGAAAGACAGTTCGGCCGGTCCCGGCAGGAAGCAGAGACGACAGGTGACAGAAGCGATCCTCCTGGTCGGCGGCAAGGGCACCCGGCTGCGCCCGCTCACGGTCCACACGCCGAAGCCCATGGTCCGCGCGGCCGGAGTCCCGTTCCTCACGCACCAACTGGCCAGAGCGAGAGCGGCGGGCGTGGACCACATCGTCCTGGCCACGTCCTATCTGGCCGAGGTCTTCGAGCCGTACTTCGGCGACGGCTCCTCGCTGGGCCTGCACATCGAGTACGTGACGGAGGAGGAGCCCCTGGGCACGGGCGGCGCCATCCGCAACGTGGCCTCCCGCCTCCACTCGGCCCCCGACGACCCGGTCCTGGTCTTCAACGGCGACATCCTCACGGGCCTCAACATCAGGGCCCTGGTGGACACCCACGAGAAGACGGGCGCCGACGTCTCCCTCCACCTCACCAAGGTCACCGACCCGCGTGCCTACGGCCTGGTCCCCACCGACGAGACGGGCCGCGTCCTCGCCTTCCTGGAGAAGCCGCAGACTCCCGAGGAGATCGTCACCGACCAGATCAACGCGGGGGCGTACGTCTTCCGCCGCTCGGTCATCGACACGATTCCCGCGGGCCGCCCGGTCTCGGTGGAGCGGGAGACCTTCCCCGACCTGCTGTCGGCCGGGGTCCACCTCCAGGGCCTGGTCGACTCGACGTACTGGCTGGACCTGGGCACCCCGGCGGCCTTCGTCCGGGGCTCCGCCGACCTGGTCCTGGGCCGTGCCCCGTCCCCCGCGGTCCCCGGCCGCTGCGGCGACCGCCTCATCCTCCCCACGGCCACGGTCGCCCCCGACGCAAAACTGACGGGCGGCACGGTGGTCGGCGAGGGCGCGTTCGTGGCCGAGGGCGCCCGGGTCTTCGGCTCCACGATCCTCCCCGGCGCCGTCATCGAACCCGGCGCCGTCATCACCGACTCCCTCATCGGCACCCGCGCCCGCGTCGGCGAACGCACCGTCCTGACCGGCACGGTCATCGGCGACGGCGCGATCGTCGGCCCCGACAACGAACTACGTGACGGCATGCGCGTGTGGTGCGACGCGCGGATCCCGGCGGGGGCGGTGCGGTTCTCCTCCGACCAGTAGCGGACCGGATGTCGAGCTGAGGGGCTGCGTGGCCTGCGGGCAGTCGTGCTGCTGGGGCGGCACGGGTGGGCGCAGGCTGCACCCCGCAGCGCCGGGCTGCGCGACCCACCCCCACGGCGCGACGCCGGGCGACTTCACAACCGCCCGATGTCGGTCCTCGGCATCTTCGGTGCCCGCCTCGGCGGCGTACGCCCGCTCAGCAGAATGAACCGCGCGGCCCGATGCCGCTGCCCCGCGTACGGCTCCAACAGCTCCAGCATCGCCGCATCGTCCGCGTTCCGGTCCCCGGCGAGCGCCCACCCCACGATGCCCGGCAGATGCAGATCCCCGACGGTCACCGCGTCCGGCGCCCCATGACTGCGCTGCACGACCTCCGCCGACGTCCACGGACCGATCCCCGGCACGACCTCCAACCGCGCCTGTGCGGCCGCCGGCTCCATCCCGACCGCCTCCTCCAGCCGCGCAGCGACCCGCACGGCACGAAGGATGGTCGACGCCCGCTTGTTGTCGACGCCCGCCCGGTGCCACTCCCAGGACGGGATCAACGCCCAGGTCCGCGGCCCGGGCATCACCCACAGCCGCCCGCCCGCGGCAGGCCCCGGCGCCGGCTCCCCGTACTTCCGCACCAGCAACCGCCACGCCCGATACGCCTCATCGGTGGTGACCTTCTGCTCCAGCACCGACGGAATCAGCGACTCCAGCACCAGCCCGGTCCGCGTCAGCCGCAGCCCCGGCCGCCGATGCCGCGCGAGCGCCACCAACCGGTGCCGCGGCACGAACGCGTCGGGCTCGTCCGCGCCCCCGAGCAGCTCAGGCAACTGCTCCAGCAACCACTCGGCCCCCGGCCCCCAAGCCTTCCCGCGCACCTCGCCCCCGCACACGGAGACCCGCAGCGTGCCGGGTCCGGCAGGAGTGAGAGTGGCCCGCCACACGGACCCGTCGGGCATCGCCCGGAACGTTGGATCTCCTCCGCCACGCCGAAGCGGCCCCAGCACGAGCCCGAGATCCAGCGGCCCGTCGGGCACCACGCTCCGCACCCGCCCCGGCGCGGAGGCCTGCCGCGGCACGCCGGCCGGCACGGAAACATGCCCACCGCGCACGGTCGCGCGGGTGGGCCGGGGAGCAAAACGTCCTGCCACAGTAGAGTTCCTGGGGGTGTCGGGGATGCCCCACGAGACTAGGCGGTACATACGACTGCCGGTGCGCACAACGCCCTAAAGGGGCGCGGGGCTGTATCTGTTTGCGGCTCCGCCGCGTGGGCGCGACAAGCCTCCACGATCCCGCAGTCGCAAACGAGACTCCGGCCCCCCACGAACCGCAGGCGCCCGGCGACCCCGACAGAGCGTCACCGAACCTCGATGAACGCCCCCGCATCCCGCTCCGCCCGAGGCCGCGGCTCCTCCGCCGGATGCCCGACAGCCACCGCCCCCATCGGATCCCACTCCGCCGGCAGCCCCAGCACCTCGCGCACCACGTCCCGGCAGAACATCGTCGACGAAACCCACGCGGACCCCAGCCGCTCCCCGGCCAGCGCCACCAGGAAGTTCTGTACGCCGGCGCCCGCGGCGACCACGAACATCTCCCGCTCGGCCCCGTCCCGCCGCGTATCCCCGTACGTGTGCGACCCGTCCATGACGAGACAGGGCACCACCAGATACGGCGCGTTCCGCAGCACATCGCCCCGGCGCACCCGCTTGGCGATGGACTCCTCGCTCTTGCCGTCCCGCCGCAGATCGGCGATCCAGGCATCGCGCATCGCGTCCAGCAGCTCTGCCCGCGCGCCCTCGGACTCCAGCAGTACGAACTGCCACGGCGTCGTGTGATGCGGCGCCGGCGCGGTGACGGCCGCGGCGACCGCCCGCCGTACGGCACCGGGGTCGACGGGTTCGTCGGTGAACGCCCGCACGGTGCGCCGCTGGGTCACCGCCGTCCGGATCGCCTCGGACGTACCCAGCCGGAACATGTCGTCGCGCCCGCCGCGCACCATGGCCCGCGCCCCCTCGCCGTGCTCCTCGGCCACCACGTGCGGCAGCCCGCGCACGACGGCGACGGGCAGCCCGGCGGCCTTGCCCTTGACCAGGTCACCGGCGGCGGCCAGCTCGTCCGCCGTCGCCACGACCGTCGCGCTGAGCGGATTGCCGTACGCGTCCGTGCCCCCGCGCAGATCGTCGAGTACGTGGACTCCGGCGGCGCCGATCGCGACATCCGTGAGCCCCGAGCGCCATGGCCGCCCGAAGGTGTCGGTGACGACGACCCCGACAGTGACGCCGAGTGCGTCCCGCAGCCCGTCCCGGATCGTGCGCGCGGACGCGTCCGGGTCCTCGGGCAGCAACAGCACGGTCCCGGAAGGGGTGTTGGAGGCGTCGACCCCGGCCGCGGCCATCACCAGCCCCTGCCGGTTCTCGACGATCCGGAGCGCCCCGCGCCGCGCCACGACCCGTACGGTCTCGGCGTCGATGGCGGCCTCCCGGTCGACCGCCCGGACGATCCGCCCCTCGGCCTTGGACACGATCTTCGAGGTGACGAGCAGCACGTCCCCGTCGACCAGGCCCGGCTCGGCGGCGGCGATCAGCTTGGCGAGATCGTCACCACGCTGCACCTCGGGCATCCCGGGCACGGCCCAGACCCGGTAACCGTCGCCAGATGCTTCGCTCAAGACGCCCGCACCTCCTCCGCCAGCGCCAGCGCCTCGCGCGCCATCTGCGCGGTCGCGTCCAGGTCGGTCATCATCAGCGGCACGGCCCGGCACCGGATCCCGGCCGTCTCGACCCGCTCCACGACACCCACGTCGACGCTGTCGACGAGCCAGCCGTCGAGCAGCCCCGAGCCGTAGTGCTCGGCGACCGCCGCCGCCGTGGACTCCACGCCGACGGCCGCGAGCACCTTGTCGGCCATCCCGCGCACGGGCGCGTCCCCGACGATGGGGGACAGGCCGACGACCGGCACCCCTGCCTCGGCGATCGCCTCGCGGATCCCGGGCACGGCAAGGATCGTGCCGACGGACACCACCGGATTCGACGGCGGGAACAGCACGACGTCCGCCTCCGCGATCGCCTCCAGCACACCCGGCGCCGGCTTCGCCTGCTCCGCACCGACCGGCACGACCGCCTCGGCCGGCACCGAGGCCCGCAGCCGTACCCAGTACTCCTGGAAGTGCACGGCCCTGCGCTCGCCGTCCAGCTCGACGGCGACATGGGTCTCGACCCGGTCGTCGGTCATCGGGATCAGCCGCACCCCCGGCTTCCACCGGTCGCACAGCGCCTGGGTCACCGCGCTCAGCGGATATCCGGCGCCGATCATCTGCGTCCGCACGATGTGCGTGGCGAAGTCCCGGTCGCCGAGCCCGAACCACTCCGGCCCCACGCCGTACGCCGCGAGTTCCTCCTTGAGATGGAAGGTCTCGTCGGCCCGGCCCCAGCCCTGCTCCTCGTTGATGCCGCCGCCGAGGGTGTACATCACCGTGTCGAGGTCCGGGCAGACCTTCAGTCCGAAGAGGTGGATGTCGTCCCCGGTGTTGCCGATGACGGTGACGTCCGCGTCCGGCACGGCCTTCTTCAGCCCGCGCAGGAACCGGGCACCACCGATGCCGCCTGCCAGAACCACAATGCGCATGGGCCAAGTCTTACAGGCGGGTACGACAACGCGTCAGGCGGTTACGACGTCGACCTCGTCGTGCGTCGCGGGGGCCGCCGTGCAGGCCGTGTGCATCGGCATCTCGGTGAGGCCCGGGTAGTAGACGTGCAGGCTGACCGCCGGCTCCAGCGCGTCGTTGACGACCTCGTGCACGTACCCCGGCGCGAACACCCGCTGCGCGCCCGCGGCCAACGCGCGCGTGCCCCGGTCGGTGCGCTCGGTCAGCGTGCCCTCCAGGACGGTCAGCACACCGGAGGAGCGGCCGTGGTCGTGCAGCCCGCTGCCCTGACCGGGCACCCAGGACAGCAGCCACACCTCGTAGCCCGGCCCCGTGCGCAGCCGGTGGTACCAGCGGGTCGTCGCGTCGTACTCGACGAGGTGCTCCCACTGCGAGCGGTCGGCGGAGATGGAGCGCGCCAGCCCGACGAACTCGGCCACGGTGGCCGGGTGCTCGCGCGGGGGCTGCAGCAGGTGCTGCACTTCGAGGATGTCGCCGGCGATCTGGAGGTCGTTGTCGCTGTTCATAGGGGTGTGCGGTTCCTCAGTGAAAGAAGGTCAGAGGGAACGGAAACCGGGTCGAGTAGACGCGGCCTTCAGCTGGAGCAGGTGTGGCTCAACAGCTGGAACAGCAACAACAGCTACGGCGAGCACGGGCAGCACCGTCGGACCCGGCGGAGCGGGTCGAGGTGAGTGCCAAGTTCGCGAGCATGCCCATAAGAACACCGGTTGACACCTTCGACTGTCAACTCGGCGCCCGGTATGTGGGACATGCTTCACCTCATCCGGTTCATGTCCGAGGCGAAAGGTTTGTTCTGGCGCCCCCCGGGACACATGGCGCACAACCGGGCGCTCAAACCTCGATGCGATCTTGTGATCCGACTGTGATCCGGTTCGCTCCGAGGTGCGAGTGGAACGAGATCGAACGTCCGGGCGTCCTTCCCCGTACAGGCTCTGCGCGGGGTCGGAGGCCCTTCCGGGTCTCGTCTGCATGTCAAGGTTTATGCCGATTTGAACACTTTCCGCATGGCCTTGGTTCCGCAGAGTGAATAAGGGGCTCAATAGCAGATCTCGGCTTGACTCGCCCGGAGCAGCACACTTGTAATTTCACTCGTGTCGTTCAGCCGAAATCGGTAACGGCTACATCACGGGGACGCGAAAGACAGACGAGGGGCGCACATGACCGAGCTGGTGCAGCAACTGCTGGTCGACGACGCGGACGAGGAACTCGGCTGGCAGGAGCGCGCGCTGTGCGCCCAGACCGACCCCGAGTCCTTCTTCCCCGAGAAGGGCGGCTCCACCCGCGAGGCCAAGAAGGTCTGCCTGGCCTGTGAAGTCCGCTCCGAGTGCCTCGAGTACGCCCTCGCCAACGACGAGCGCTTCGGCATCTGGGGCGGTTTGTCCGAACGCGAACGGCGCCGGCTGAAGAAGGCCGCCGTCTGACCGGACGGCCCGCGCTTCGCACACAGACACCCCACGGACACAACGCGCACGGACACGCGCGCGTACACGCACACACACGTCACGAACGGCCCGTCGCAGGTGGGTTATCCACAGGCGGCGGGCCGCCGCCATGCCCAGCCGATAGTGTGGGCGCTCGTCCGAGACGCCTCGCTGCCCCCAGTGGGCACAGACGTCCACCGCAGTCCATCGAACCGGGGCCCGTACCTCGATGTCCGTGCACAGCCACCCGGCAGCCCACCAAGACGTCGCTGCCACACCAGAGTTCCCGCGTCACGTGGTGACCGCGGTCGTCGTCTCGCACGACGGCGCCCGCTGGCTGCCCGACGCGCTCGCCGGGCTGCTCGGCCAGGAGCGCCCCGTCCAGTACGTCATGGCCGCCGACACCGGCAGCGCGGACGACTCCGCCCAGCTGGTCACCGGCGCCCTCGGCGCCGACCGCGTACTGCACCTCGCCCGGCGCACCGGCTTCGGCCAGGCCGTCGAGGAGGCGGCGCGTACCGCCCCCGTACTGACCCCGGACGAGCTGCCGTACCTGAAGCGCCCGAGCGGCTGGGACCCGGTCACGCGCACGTGGCGCGACGACGCCTACGACATGCCGGAGCTCCCGCACGGCGAGCCGGTCCAGTGGCTGTGGCTGCTGCACGACGACTGCGCCCCCGAACCCGACGCCCTGGCCCAGCTGCTGCGGGTCGTGGAGAACGAACTGGAGCTCGGCCGCGACGACGTGGCCGTGGTCGGCCCCAAGCTGCGCGGCTGGTACGACAAGCGGCAGCTCCTCGAGGTCGGCGTCTCCATCGCCAACTCCGGCCGCCGCTGGACCGGCCTGGACCGCCGCGAACAGGACCAGGGCCAGCACGACCACGTCCGCTCCGTGCTGTCGGTGTCCACCGCCGGCATGCTGATCCGGCGCGACGTGTTCGAGCAGCTCGGCGGCTTCGACAAGCGGCTGCCCCTGATGCGTGACGACGTCGACCTGTGCTGGCGCGCCACCGCCGCCGGCCACCGCGTCCTCATCGCTCCCGAGGCAGTCGTACGACACGCCGAGGCCGCCTCCCGCGAGCGCCGTATGGTCGACTGCGTGGGCCGCACCGCCGCCTCCCCGCACAAGGTCGACAAGGCCGGCGCCGTCTACACCCTCCTCGTCAACAGCCGTACGGCCGTGCTGCCCTGGGTGTTGCTGCGCCTGGTGGTCGGCACGCTCCTGCGTACGGTCGCCTACCTCGTCGGCAAGGTCCCCGGACAGGCCGTCGACGAGATCCGTGGTCTGCTGGGCACACTGCTGCGGCCCGAGCGGATCATCGCCGGACGGCGCAGGCGCGGGGTCCCGCAGATCGACAAGGGTGAGCTGCGCGCGCTGTTCCCGCTGCCGGGCGCGACCGTGCGAGCCACCGTCGAGCAGGTCGCGGGAAACTTCTTCAGCAGCTCCGACCCCGAGGCCACCACCGGAGCGGGACGGCACGGCGGTGCGGTCGAGTCCGGACCCGGCGGCGACGACGCCGAATTCCTGGAGATCGAGCAGTTCGCCCGCCTCAAGCGCATCGCCCGCAAGCCCGGCCCGATGCTCTTCCTGGTGCTGCTGCTCGTCTCGCTCGTGGCCTGCCGCGCACTGCTCGGCGGCGGCGCGCTAGCGGGCGGCGCCCTGCTGCCCGCCCCGGCCGACGCCAGTGAGCTCTGGTCGCGCTATCTGGACTCCTGGCACGCGGTGGGCGCCGGCGGCACCCCGTCCGCACCGCCGTACCTCGCGATCGTGGCACTGCTGGCCTCCGCGCTGTTCGGCTCGACCGGACTCGCGGTCACGATCCTGCTCGTCTGCTCGGTCCCGCTGGCCGGTGTCACCGCCTACTTCGTCTCCCGCCCGCTCGTCGAGTCGCGTCTGCTGCGCGCGTGGTCGGCCGTCGTCTACGCCTTCCTGCCCGCCGCCACGGGCGCGCTCGCGGGCGGCCGCATCGGCACCGCCGTCCTGGCCGTCCTGCTGCCGCTCATCGCGCGCGCGGGCATCGCCGCGAGCGGCCTCGCGAACACCTCGGGCGCGCGCGGCAGTTGGCGCGCCACCTGGGCGTACGCGCTGCTGCTGACGATCACCACGGCGTTCACGCCGATCGTGTGGCCCATCGCGCTGGTCCTCGGCATCGGCGTGCTGGCCGTGCGCCGCGCCGACATCACCGCCTACGGCCTGCGTTTCCTGGCCCAGTTCGGCGTCCCCCTGTTGGTCCTCGCGCCCTGGTCGCTGTCGCTGCTCCCGTTCGGCTTCTTCAAGGAAGCCGGCCTCGAGTACGGCCCCTCGGCCGCCTCCGCCCTCGACCTGCTCGGCGCGAGCCCCGGCGGCCCCGGCACGGTCAGCGGGCTGATGCTCATCGGCATCGTCCTGGCCGCGCTGGCCGCCCTGATGCGCTCGGAGCGCCAGTTCGGAATCTGGACGGCCTGGGCGGTCGCCCTGGTCGGCCTCGTCTTCGCGGTCCTGTCCAACAACTCCACGTGGGCCGGCCCGGCCACCCTCGTCTACGGCATCGCCCTCCTGGCGGCCGCCGCGCTCGGTGCCGACGGTGCACGCGCGCGCGTGGCCGAGCAGAGCTTCGGCTGGCGCCAGCCGGTGGCCGCACTGATCGCCTTCGCCTCGCTCGCGGGCCCGCTGCTCGTCGCCGCCGGCTGGATGATCCGCGGCGCCGACGGACCCATCGAGCGGCGCGACCCCGTGCAGGTGCCCGCATTCGTCGCCGAGGAGAGCGGCACCCGTGACCAGGCACGCACGCTCGTGCTCGACAGCGACTCCACCGCCCGCGTCGGCTACACCCTGGTCCGCGGCTCCGGCGCCCGCCTCGGCGATGCCGAGATCGCCGCGACCGACGGCGAGAACGCCAAGCTCGACAAGGTCGTCGCCAACCTCGTCGCCGGCTCCGGCGCCGACCAGACCGACCAGCTCGGCAAGTTCGCCGTGCGCTACGTCCTCGTCCACAAGGGCGCACCCCGCGAGGTCACCCGTGTCCTGGACGCCACACCGGGCCTGAGTCGCCTGAGCCAGCAGAACGGCAGCGCCCTGTGGCGGGTCGACCAGGAGGTCGCCCGCGCCACCATCGTGTCCGCCTCCGCCTCCGGCTCCGGCACGGCACAGCCCGTCGCCGCCGGACCCGTCGAGATCCACACCACGGTCCCGGCCGGTTCCGACGGCCGCATCCTGCGCCTCGCCGACACTGCGGCCGACGGCTGGACGGCCACCCTGGACGGCAAACCACTTACCCGCACCACCGTCGACGGCTGGGCCCAGGGCTTCCAACTCCCGTCCTCCGGCGGCAAGTTGGACGTCACCTACGACGACCCGATCACCCACACCGCCTGGCTGTGGGCGCAGGGCTCCCTCGCCGTCGTCCTCGTCGTCATGGCCCTGCCCGGCAGGCGCCGCGACGTCGACGACGACCTCCCCGAGGAGCCGGCCGTCCCCGCCCAGCCCGTCGCCGGCGAGGGCCGCCGCGCCCGCCGCCTGCGTGCCCAGGCGGAGGCGGAGGCCGAAGAGGCGGGCCGGAGCGAGGAGTTCGTGTCTCCTCCTCCGGAGGAGACACCGGTCGCCGTCCCGCAGCAGCAGTCCTACGGCGACTGGGACGCGACGGGTTACCAGGGCGCCGAGTACGGCGGCTACGGCAACGAGCAGTACCAGGGCACCCAGCAGTACCCGGCGGGCGCGTACGACCAGACGTACCAGGCCGACCCGTACCAGGGCGGCCAGTACGACCCGTACGCCTACGGCGGATCCTCCCAGGGGACGTACGACCAGACCGCGTACGACGCCTCGTACCAGCAGGGCTACGACCCCGCGTACGACCCGGCGCAGCATGACCCGCACGCCCCTGAGCGCCCCGACGGGAGTCAGCAGTGAACCGCACCACCCTGTCCCTGATCGCCGGCACGGCCGCGCTCGCCGCCATCACCGGGGTCGCCTCGCTCACCGCCCCGGGCGCCTCCGGCGCGGACACCGCCAAGGCTGCCGCCGAACTCCCCGTGGAGCGCACCACCCTGCTGTGCCCGGCGCCCAGCACCTCCGACATCGCCGACACCTCGTACACGTCGTTCACGCCCGTCACGAAGGGCGCGGGAAGCGACGGCAAGGCCGAACTCCGGTCCGCCACCGAGCAGTCGGCCGACGGGACGAGCGACGACGGGACGGGCGACAAGGGCAAGAAGGACGACAAGAAGAGCGACAAGAAGGCCGGCAAGAAGAAGGCCGACAAGCCCGTCCTCACTCCCGAGGAGCCCGGCAAGCCGGTCACGGGTGACACCTCCGGCTCCGACACCCCCGCGCTCGCGGGCACCGCCGAGGGCAAGTTCGCGCCCGGCTGGACGGTCCAGGAGACCACCGAGGTCGCCGCGGGCACGGGACGTGGCCTGCAGGGCGTCAACTGCACCGAGCCGGACACCGAGTTCTGGTTCCCGGGCGCCAGCACGGACGCCGCGCGCACCGACTACGTCCACCTGACCAACCCCGACGACTCCGCGGCCGTCGTCGACATCGAGCTCTACGGCAAGGACGGCGCCCTCAAGTCCACGGTGGGGGAGGGCATCACGGTCGCGCCGCACTCCAGCGACCCGGTCCTGCTGTCCACGCTCACCGACGAGAAGCAGACCAACCTCACGGTGCACGTGAACGTCCGCAGCGGCCGCGTGGGCGCCGCCGTGCAGGCCCTGGACGACAAGCTCGGCGGCGACTGGCTGGCCGCCTCCACGGACCCCTCCGGCAGCCTCGTCCTGCCCGGCATCCCGAAGGACGCCACCTCCGTACGGCTGATCGCCTTCACGCCCGGCGACGCGGACGCCGACCTGAAGGTGCGCCTCGCCTCTCCGTCCGGGCTGATCACGCCCGCAGGGAACGAGACGCTGCACGTGAAGGCGGGCATGACGACCGCCGTCGATCTCGGCGCCCTGACGCGCGGCGAGGCGGGCTCCCTGATCCTCACGCCCACCGACGACTCCGTGCCGGTCGTCGCCGCGCTGCGGGTCGTCCGCGGCAAGGGCGACAAGCAGGAGACGGCGTTCATCCCGGCCACGAGCCCGGTCGGCACGCGCGCGACCTCCGCCGACAACAGCGGCAAGGGCTCCACGCTGTCCCTCACGGCGCCGACCCGCACGGCCAAGGTGAAGGTCACCGCGTCGGCGGGCAGCGACGGCGGCACGGCGGTCTCCAAGACGTACACGATCAAGGCCGGCACCACCCAGGACGTCGAGGCCCCGGTCCCGAGCGGCTCGAAGGGCACGTACGCGCTGACGGTCGAGCCCCTGTCCGGCGGTCCGGTCTACGCGGCCCGGACCCTGGCGGCGACGGAGGACGGCGTACCGGGCTTCACGGTGCAGACGCTGCCGGACGACCGGGGGATGGTGGCGGTGCCGCAGGCGGACCAGGATCTGTCGGTGCTGCAGAAGTAGCGGCGACCTGGTGACGCCGGGCGGGCCTCAGTCCTCGCCGTACCGCGGATCCACCGTCTCCGGGGTCAGCCCCAGCAGTTCGGCGACCTGCTCGACGACGACCTCGTGCACGAGCGCCGCCCGTTCGTCGCGCCCCTTCGTGCGGATCTCCACCGGCCGCCGGTAGACGATCACCCGGGCCGGCCGCCCGTCCCGGGAGGGGACCGTGCCGCCCAGGGGGACCGCCTCGTCGTTCCAGGTCTGCCCAGGGCTGTCCAGGCGCGGCACCTCGAGGACCAGGAAATCGATGTCGGAGAGCTGCGGCCAGCGCCGTTCCAGACGCTCCACGGAGTCCTGCACCAGATCCGCGAACGCCTCGGCACGGCTCGCGGCGAGCGGCACCTGGGGCGGCGCGATCGGACCGCGCATGCCCCGGCCGTGGCGATCACGCCGACGGGGCCCGGGGCCGGCGGCACGGGGCGGTACAGGGTTGTCCATCACTGGTGAAGCGTAGTCCCTGCCGGGACCGCATGCCGTGCCCCACACGGCATGCCGGACAGCCTCGAACAGCCCGGCACGGCATGTCGAAGGATGACCATTCCAGCCAAGGTTGGGCTCGTTTCCGTATCTCTCCGAGACCGACGATCACGAGGCAAATGACGGGGTTTGTACGGACTGTTGACCGGACGCGGGAGTGCCCGACGCCCTGTGAATGCACATATGTGCAGGTCAGCAGGCTGTTCCGAGGGAGGTGTGTGGGGTGTTTCACACTACGACACGGTGGAGTGACCTGGGGGAGAGTCGTCGCGGCCCGCTCAAGAGTGCGGTACCGTCCAACGTCGTGAGCCCTGTACGTCGCTGTTCGCGCACCGCTTGCGGCCGCCCCGCCGTCGCGACGCTGACGTACGTCTACGCCGACTCGACCGCGGTCCTCGGCCCGCTCGCCACCTACGCCGAACCCCACTGCTACGACCTGTGCGCCGAACACTCCGAGCGCCTCACCGCCCCGCGCGGCTGGGAGGTCGTCCGGCTCCTCGACGGCTCCGCTCCGGCCCGCCCCAGCGGTGACGACCTGGAAGCGCTTGCCAACGCCGTGCGCGAGGCGGCTCGTCCGCAGGAGCGGGCGGCCGGCGGTGGCGGGCGCGGGGCGGACCCGATGGAGGTCGCGCGGCGCGGGCATCTGCGGGTGCTGCGCTCTCCGGACAACTGAGGGCGTTCGCCCTCTCCCCCTTTCCATCCAGCGGCGCACGCCCATTGACGCGCCCTTGTCGCGGACACGACCATTCCGGGAGACCGGCGGGAAATCGCTTTCCGCATGCCGGAATCCGGGGAGGCGCCCGTGTACGTCCAGGAACTGGAACCCGTCGCCGACTCGCTCGGCCTGTCCGCCCTCGTCGCGACCCTGCCCCTGGTGATCGTTCTGGTGCTGCTCGGCGGAGTGCGCATGAAGGCGCATCTGGCAGGCGCGACAGGCCTCCTGGCGGCCGTTCTGGTCGCCTGGCTCGCCTACGGCATGCCACTCGACCAGACGCTCTCCAGCGCCGCCCAGGGAGCCGTCTTCGGCCTCTTCCCCATCCTGTGGATCGTCGTCAACGCCCTGTGGGTGTACCGGATGACCGTCCGCACCCGGCACTTCGACATCCTGCGCCGCTCCTTCGGCCGCCTCTCCGACGACCCGCGCATCCAGGCGCTCGTCGTCGCCTTCTGCTTCGGCGCCCTCCTGGAGGCGCTCGCCGGATTCGGAGCGCCGGTCGCGATCTGCTCCGTCATGCTGGTCGCCCTCGGCTTCGACCCGGTGCGCGCGGCGGTCGTCGCGCTCGTCGCCAACACCGCGCCGGTCGCGTTCGGCGCGATGGGCACACCGGTCGTGACGCTCGCACAGGTGACGGGACTGCCGCTGGATTCCGTGGCCTCCGTGGTGGGGCGTCAAACACCCCTGCTGGCACTGGTGGTTCCGCTCGTCCTGGTCTGGCTGGTGGACGGCCGGCGCGGCCTGCGCGAGACCTGGGTGCCCGCCCTGGTGTGCGGAATCGCCTTCGCCGTGGCCCAGTTCGCCGCCTCCAACTACGTCTCCGCGCAACTCGCCGACATCGGCGCCTCCTTGGCGGGCGCGGGCGCCCTGGTCGCCGTACCGCACGCGCGTGTGCCCGCCACCGAGTCCGTACGCGCGTCCGTGCTGACCGGCGTGCGCAGCGAGGAGTTGGACGAAGAGGACCCGCGGCGCGAAGTCCTGCGCGCCTACGCCCCGTACGCGCTGATCGTCGCGATCTTCTCGGTCGCGCAGATCCCGGCGGTCAAGGACTGGCTGGCCGGGGCGACCCAGACGTACGACTGGCCGTTCCTGGATGTCGCGGGGCCGGACGGGAAGCCGGTCGGCGGCAACGTGTTCACCTGGCCGGTCGTGTCGACGGGCGGCACGCTCGTGCTCCTCGCCGGAGTGTGCACGGCGGTCGTGCTCGGCGTGCACGCGCGCGTGGCGGTCAGGGAATGGCTCGCGACCGTGCACGAGCTGAGGTTCGCGATCCTGACCGTGACCTCCGTACTGGCGCTCGCGTACGTCATGAACCTCTCCGGACAGGCGGGCACGATCGGCCACTTCGTGGCGGCGGCCGGAGCCGGACTCGCTTTCCTGTCACCCGTCCTGGGCTGGTTCGGGGTGGCGGTCTCCGGCTCGGACACGTCGGCCAACGCGCTGTTCGGGGCGTTGCAGGTGACCGCGGCCCGTGAGTCGGGTCTGTCGCCCGAACTCCTGGCCGCCGCGAACAGTTCGGGCGGCGTCCTCGGCAAGATGATCTCGCCGCAGAACCTCACCATCGCGTGCGCGGCCGTGGGCCTCGCGGGCCGCGAGGGGGACCTGCTGCGCAAGGTGCTGCCCTGGAGCGTGGGCCTGCTGCTGGTGATGTGCCTGATCGTGGTGGGCCAGAGCTCGCCCGTCCTGGACTGGATGCTGCCCTGACTCTTCCCGGTTTCTCACCCGGTTCTGACCTGTGAGGTTACGGCTGGGAGTCCACTCGGGATCACACGCCACACTGTCGGTCGGTACGGGTAGTTTGGGGCGACCGATAGGACTTTCAGGAGGGTTGGCCGTGGCTGCTGATCTGTCGCAGATCGTGAAGGCGTACGACGTACGCGGGGTGGTCCCGGACCAGTGGGACGAGTCGCTGGCCGAACTCTTCGGTGCGGCCTTCGTCCAGGTGACCGGCGCGCAGGCGATCGTGACCGGCCACGACATGCGACCGTCGTCCCCCGGCCTGTCGCGTGCCTTCGCGCGCGGGGCGGCCGCGCAGGGCGCCGACGTCACGGAGATCGGCCTGTGCTCGACGGACCAGCTGTACTACGCGTCGGGCGCTTTCGGCCTCCCGGGCGCGATGTTCACGGCCTCGCACAATCCGGCGCAGTACAACGGCATCAAGATGTGCCGGGCGGGCGCGGCGCCGGTGGGCCAGGACACCGGCCTGACGCAGATCCGCGAACTGGCCGAGCAGTGGACGGAGTCGGGCGCCCCGCAGCCCGGCGCAGAGCCGGGAACGATCACGCAGCGCGACACGTTGTCGGACTACGCGGCCCACCTCCGCTCCCTCGTCGACCTGACCTCCATCCGCCCCCTGAAGGTCGTCGTCGACGCGGGCAACGGCATGGGCGGCCACACGGTCCCCACGGTGTTCGAGGGCCTCCCCCTGACCCTCGTCCCGATGTACTTCGAACTCGACGGCACCTTCCCGAACCACGAGGCGAACCCGCTGGACCCGGCGAACATCGTCGACCTGCAGAAGCGCGTCCGTGAAGAGGGCGCCGACCTGGGCCTCGCCTTCGACGGCGACGCGGACCGCTGCTTCGTGGTCGACGAACACGGCGACCCCGTCTCCCCGTCCGCGATCACGGCCCTGGTGGCCGCGCGCGAGCTCGCCCGCAACGGCGGCAAGGGCGTGATCATCCACAACCTGATCACGTCGTGGTCGGTCCCCGAGGTGGTCCGTGAGCACGGCGGCACACCGGCCCGCACCCGCGTCGGCCACTCCTTCATCAAGGCGGAGATGGCGAACTCGGGCGCGATCTTCGGCGGCGAACACTCCGCCCACTACTACTTCAAGGACTTCTGGAACGCCGACACGGGCATGCTCGCCGCCCTGCACGTCCTCGCGGCCCTCGGCGGCCAGCAGGGCCCGCTCTCCACCCTGACCGCCGAGTACGACCGCTACGTGGGCTCCGGCGAGATCAACTCCACGGTCACCGACCAGGCCGACCGCCTGGCGGCCATCAAGTCGACGTACGGCACCCGAGAGGACGTCACCCTCGACGAACTCGACGGCCTGACGGTCACGTCCACCGACTGGTGGTTCAACGTCCGCCCGTCCAACACGGAACCGCTGCTGCGCCTGAACGCGGAGGCGAGGGACGAGGCGACGATGGCAAAGATCCGGGACGAGGCCTTGGCGATCATCCGAGCCTGAGGGTTCCGCAATTTCAGCCCGTCCGGCGTTTGAGGACGAGGCCGTTCAGGCCGACGGGGGTCCAGGGGGCAAGGCCCCTGGCGGGGTCGAAGGGGCAGCGCCCCTGGAGATGGGACGGGTAGGGGCGGCGGGGACGACCCCTCCCACGGCCACCCCCACCCCGCTCCCGCCCAACCCCGGCACCGCGCCCCCCACGGCGGTACCCTGACCAGGCACATCCGCACACGCACACACAGGCACGCGCCCGCGTACCCGCCCGAAGGGACACCCCATGCCGCTCGAAGCCGGCCTCCTGGAGATCCTCGCCTGCCCGGCCTGCCACGCCCCCCTCAAGGAGCAGGACACCGAGCTGATCTGCACCGGCCAGGACTGCGGCCTGGCATACCCCGTCCGCGACGGCATCCCCGTCCTGCTCGTCGACGAGGCCCGCCGCCCCGCGTAACGCCGAGCCCCGCGACCCGCGCGCAAAGCCACAGCGCTCAACCCACCGCGCACAAGGTCACCGCGCACAAAGCCCCCGGCGCGCGTACGACGCCGGCGCGCACACAAGGAACCCCCGGCGATCGGAGGCTGCCGCCCATGCTCGACGAATCGCTGCTCGACACCCCCGAGGCCCTCTCGGAGGCCGACCACCGCGGCCTGCTACGCGGCGCCGCCGAGGCAGGCGCCCGCGTCCGCACAGCGGCCCGGCACGCCGCCGAGGCAGGCGTCAGCGACCTCAAACCCGACGGCCGCCCCCGCGCCGTCCTCATCGCGGGCCCCGGCGCCGCAGCCATCTGCGCCGCCGACCTCCTCGGCACCCTCGCCGGACCCGGCAGCCCCGTCATCCGCCTCGCCCCGACCGGCGTGGCCCCCGCCGCGGGCGCCCTGCGCTGGGAACTGCCGGGCTGGGCCGGAAGCGTCGACCTGCTCCTGATCACCACCCCCGACGGCACCGAACCCGGCCTGTCCCTGCTCGCCGACGCGGCCTACCGCCGAGGCTGCACGGTCGTCGCGGTCGCCCCGGCCCGCACCCCGCTCACCGAGGCGGTGGAAGGCGCCCACGGCTTCTTCGTACCTATGGCGACGGCCCCCTACGACCAGGACGAGGAGCAGCTCGCAGCGTCCGCCCCGGGGGTCCTGTGGGCCCTGCTCACGCCCCTCCTCGCGCTCCTCGACCGCACCGGCCTGCTCACCGCCCCGCCGGACGCCATCGAGAAGGTCGCCGACCGCCTCGACCACATCGCCGAGCGCTGCGGTCCCGCCATCGCGACCTACAGCAACCCCGCCAAGACGCTCGCCGCCGAACTCGCCGACGCGCTGCCGGTCGTATGGACCGAAGGAGTCTCGGCAGGCCCCGCCGGCCGCCGCTTCGCCGCCGCCCTCGCCGAGCTCTCCGGCCGCCCGGCGGTCGTCGCGGAACTCCCCGAGGCGCTCGCCGCGCACAGCGCCCTCCTCGCCGGTCCGCTCGCCGCCAGCGCCGACCCGGACGACTTCTTCCGCGACCGCGTGGACGAAGCACCCGCCCTGCACGCACGCGTGGTGCTGCTCCGCGACCGTCCGATCGGTGGCCTCACGGCTGCTCCCGCCGCCCGTGACCTGGCCCTCAGCCACGACACGCCGATCAGCGAACTGGAGCCGGAGGAGGGCGACGAACTGGAGACCCTCGCCGAACTGATCGCCATCACGGATTTCGCCGCCGTTTACCTGGCGCTCGCCTCGGGGGCCTGACGTTGACCCGCGCAACCCGCGCCCACTGACCAGCGCCCGCCGAGCGGCGTACGTACGGAGACGAAGACACAGCATGGACCGCCTCGACAACACCATCCGCCCCTACGCCTGGGGTTCGACCACCGCGATCCCGCACCTGCTCGGCGTCGAACCGACCGGTGAACCGCAGGCGGAGATGTGGATGGGCGCCCACCCCGGCGCCCCCTCCCGGACGGAGCGCGGCACGCTCGTCGAGGTCATCGAGGCCGCCCCGGAGCAGGAGTTGGGCCCGCAGGCCGTGGCCAAGTTCGGCCCCCGTCTGCCCTTCCTCCTCAAGATCCTCGCCGCGGGCGCCCCCCTCTCCCTCCAGGTGCACCCCAACCTGGCGCAGGCGAAGGAGGGTTACGAGGACGAGGAGCGCCGCAGCATCCCGGTCGACGCCCCGCATCGCAACTACAAGGACGCCAACCACAAGCCCGAACTGATCTGCGCGCTCACCGAGTTCGACGGCCTGTGCGGCTTCCGCGACCCGCTCCAGGCGGCCGACCTGCTGGACGGCCTGGGCGTCGACTCCCTCAAGCCGTACGTCGACCTGCTGCACGCCCACCCCGAGGACGCGGCCCTGCGTGAGGTCCTCACGGCGATCCTGACCGCCGACCCCGAGGAGATGCACCACACGGTCGCAGCGGCCGCGGCCGCCTGCACCCGTCTCGGCGGCGAGTTCGAGCCCTACGCGGACATCGCACACCACTACCCGGGCGACCCCGGCGTCATCGCGGCCATGCTCCTCAACTACGTCCGCCTGCAGCCCGGCGAGGCCCTGTTCCTCGGCGCGGGCATCCCACACGCGTACCTGAACGGCCTCGGCGTCGAGATCATGGCCAACTCCGACAACGTACTGCGCTGCGGACTGACGCCCAAGCACGTCGACGTCCCCGAACTCCTGCGCATCGTCCACTTCGAGGCGAGCGACCCCGGAGTGCTGCGCCCCGAGGCGTCCCCGGACGGCGAGGAGGTCTACGAGACGCCGATCGACGAGTTCCGGCTGTCGCGTTACGTCCTCCCCGAGGGCGCCTCCGCCCACGACCTCACCCGCGCCACTCCGCAGATCCTGCTCTGCACGGCCGGTACGGTGCGGGCCGGTGAGCACGAACTGGGCCCCGGCCAGTCGGTCTTCGTACCCGCCGGCGAAAAGGCCGAAGTGTCCGGAGCGGGTACGGTCTTCCGGGCCACTGTGATCGTATGACCGGGGTTGTGGATACCTGACGCGCCGTCGCCGGGCAGGGCTGCAAGAATGGCCCACCGGCAAAGGACGGGCAAAGCCGCGACGAGGCAGGGCCCCGGACGGCGTACATACGAAGGCGAAGGGACAACGCGGACACATGAGCGCGTCAGGCGGCACCAGGGCGATCGTGGCGGCACTCGGCGCCAACCTCGCGATCGCGGCATCGAAGTTCGTGGCGTTCGCGTTCAGCGGTTCGTCGTCGATGCTCGCCGAGGGCGTCCACTCGCTCGCCGACTCCGGCAACCAGGCCCTGCTCCTGATCGGCGGAAAGAAGGCCCAGCGCGAGGCCACCCCGCAACACCCCTTCGGCTACGGCCGCGAGCGGTACATCTACGCCTTCCTCGTCTCGATCGTCCTCTTCTCCGTCGGCGGCATGTTCGCCATCTACGAGGGCTACGAGAAGATCCGCCACCCGCACGAGATCGAGCACTGGTACTGGCCGGTGGGCGTCCTCGTCTTCGCGATCATCGCCGAGGGCTTCTCGTTCCGCACGGCCATCAAGGAGTCGAACGAGCTGCGGGGCAAGCTGTCCTGGTCGCAGTTCATCCGCCGAGCCAAGGCGCCCGAGCTGCCCGTCGTCCTCCTGGAGGACTTCGGCGCGCTGATCGGTCTGGTCCTCGCCCTCGGCGGCGTCGGTCTGGCCCTGCTCACCGACGACGGCGTCTGGGACGGCATCGGCACGGTCTGCATCGGCATCCTGCTCGTCCTGATCGCGCTGGTGCTCGCCGCCGAGACCAAGTCCCTGCTGCTCGGCGAGGCCGCCGGCGTCGAGGACGTCCAGAAGATCGAGGCCGCCATCGTCGACGGTGACACGGTCACGCGCATCATCCACATGCGCACGCTCCACCTCGGCCCGGAGGAGCTGCTGATCGCCGCCAAGATCGCCGTCCAGCACGACGAAACGGCCGCCGAGGTCGCCTCCGCCATCAACGCCGCCGAGGCCCGCATCCGCGAGGCCGTCCCCATCGCCCGCGTCATCTACCTCGAGCCGGACATCTACAGCGAGGCCGAGGCGGCGAAGGGCCCGGACCGCGAGGCGACGCCCGGCGGACCGGCGCCGCACCCCGCCGGTCACTGACACCACTTCGACGTACGACGAAGGGGCCCGCCGAACGCCCGGTGGGCCCCTTCGTCAGACCTGCACGGCCCAGGGCGGGGGCGGAGGTACGACGACACGCTTGCGTACGGCCACGGCCGCGATCCCCAGCCCGAGCCCGGTGAGCGCCAGCAGCAGCCCCACCAGCGCGGCCACCCCGAGCAGCGCCGGCACGGTGTAGTCGTCCGTCACCCGACCCTGGACCGCGCTCACGGGCACCGTGCCTCCGTGATCGTCGGGGAAGGCCCGCGAGTCCCGCGAGTTCAACCGGTGATCACCGAGCACGAAGAGCCGGCCCTCGGGCACCTGCACGTCGTACGACTGGTGTGTGCCGTCGGCAATGCCGTCCGGCACGTACGGCTCGTCGAGCGACTTGCCGTTCACCAGGAGCCGCTCGTCCTCGCCTTCCCCCGTGCAGCAGACGATGTGATCACCGCCCACACCAATGACCCGCTGCATGACGACGGCGCCCTGATAGCGGTCCGGCGCCGAGTAGAGCACGACGTCGCCCCGCCGTACCCCGGTCCCGTCCATACGCTCGTACACCAACTGCTGCCCCTGCGTGTACGTCGGCGACATGCTGTCGCTCGCGACCGTGGTCCCGTGGTAGCCCGTCCACACGCTCACCAGAGCCACAACCACCAGCACCACCCCCAGCGGCCCCAGCACCCCTGCCCAGATCCCGAGCTTCCGCGCCCTGCTCATCGCCACTCCCTCCCCACACGGAACATCCGCGCCGCGCAGAGGGTAGCGACCCTCTGTGAACCGGCTGTGCGGGCCCGCGCCCCAGCACGGACGCGGGCCCCGAACCGGCTACCGGATCTCGCTCAGCACCCCGAGGACCGCCTGCTCGTCCCCGGCCGAGAGGAGCCGCTCCCGGAACCCGGCGTCCACCAACTTCCGCGACAACAACGCCAGAATCCGCAGGTGTTCATCGCCCGCGGCCGCCTCGGGTACGGCGATCATGAACACCAGCCGCGCCTTCGTACCGTCCAACGAGCCCCACTCGACGCCCTCGTCGGACCGCGCGAACCCGACGACCGGCGCGGTCACCGCATCCGTCTTGGCATGCGGAATCGCGATCTCCTCGCCGAGCCCGGTCGTGCCCTGCTCCTCACGCCGCAGCGCCGTCCGCACCAGCTCGTCCACATCCGCGACCTTGCCGCTGCGCGCCAGCAGTCCGGCCATCTCCCGGATGCCGGCCTCCTTGTTCCGCGCGTCGAGCCGAAGCTTCACGGTCTCGTCGGTGAGATGACCGGAGAGGACTTCGCCCCGGGCGTCTGACGGCTCGTCCGACGAGCCCTCGGCAGTCGTCGTGGCGGGAGCAGCGGTTGCGGAACCCGCACCGTCCGAGCCCGAGGCCGCGGGCCCGGATGCGCCCACTGCCTGCGCCGGTACGACAGCACTCCCGCCCGTCCCCGACAACACACCCACGCCCGCTGCGACCAGCGCCGGCTCGGCATCGGCGGCACCCGCGTCGGCCGCCGACGCGCCCCGCCGCCTCCGCTCACCGACATCGACAAGGGCGACCGTCGTGAGCGCGGTGACGACCGTGCCGATCACCACCGCCACGAAGAACATCGGCACGCCGCTCACCGCACCCAGCACGGCCACGATCGGCCCGCCGTGGGGCACCGCGTCCTTCACCCCGGCGACACCGGCGACCGCACCGGCCACCGCGCCGCCGAGCATGTTGGCCGGAATCACCTGGGCGGGCCGCGCCGCCGCGAACGGGATCGCACCCTCGGAGATGCCGAAGCAGCCCATGAACAGCGAGGCCAGGCCGGTCTCCCGCTCCTGCTCGGTGTACAGCCGCTTCCGTATCAAGGTCGCCAGACCCTGCCCCAGCGGCATGACCGGGATCGCGGCCGCACACATGCCCATGACCGTCTGGTTCCCGGTCGCGATGAGCCCGGCGCCGAACAGGAACGCCGTCTTGTTGACCGGCCCGCCCATGTCGAACGCGATCATCAGCCCCAGAATCGCACCGAGCAGAACCGCACTCGTGCCCGTCATCCCGCTGAGCCAGCTGGTCAGGTGCTCGAACACCCACGAGATCGGCTTCCCGATGACGTAGATGAAGAACATTCCGAGCGCCGTCGTCGCCACGATCGGGATCACGATGATCGGCATGATCGGCTGCACGAACTTCGGCACCCGGACCTTCTTGATCCACAGCACCAGATACCCGGCCAGGAACCCGGTCACGATCGCGCCGATGAACCCGGCGCCCGCCTTCGAGTCGTACAACGACCCGGTGTTGGCGATCCAGCCACCGATCATCCCCGGCACGAGCGCGGGCCGATCGCCGATGGCGTACGCGATGTACCCGGACAGGATCGGCACCATCAGCGTGAAGCCGATGACCCCGATGTTGTTCACGTCCATCCAGAAGGAGTCCTTCGGGATGACCAGACCGCCCGAGGGGTCCGTGTGCCCGCCGAGCGAGAGCGAGATGGCGATCAGCAGCCCGCCGACCACCACGAACGGGATCATGTAACTGACCCCGTTCATGAGCGCCTTGTACGCGACACTCCGTTCCTTGCCGCCGACTCCCGAGGACGCTGTCGTCGTACTCCCGGGCTCATGCACGGGCGCCGACCGTACCTGCTCGATCAGCCGCTCGGGGTGGTGAATGCCCTCGGCCACCCCGACCTTGAGAACCCGCTTGCCCGCGAAACGGCTCAGGTCCACGTCCTTGTCCGCGGCGACGATGACGCCGTCCGCGGTGTTGACATCGTTGTCATCGAGGACATTTTCGGCCCCGATCGATCCTTGGGTCTCCACCTTCATGTCGATGCCACGGCTCTCGGCAGCCTGCGCGAGCTTCTCCGCAGCCATGTATGTGTGGGCGATGCCGGTCGGGCATGCGGTCACCGCGAGCAGCTTCACATGCTTACCCTCGCTGTTGCCGCCGCCCGTGGGGGGAGGGCCGGCCGGACTGGTCACGTCGATCTCCTAACGCCTTTGTCGCACGAAGCGTCGTCCCGGACGCCCCGCAAGATCGATCAGCAGTTCCCGATCTGCAGGGCATCCTGCAACACCCGCTGGGTCGACTCAAAGGTGCAAAAGTCCTGTTCACCCTGGTGTGTTGACTCCTGTTCTCCCGTTCGTACGTGTCTTGTTATCGCTCTCCCCAGCCCTCGCAACCGCCACCCGCCGCCCGCCGCGATCGTCGAGATCTGTTCGGAGGCGGACTGGGGGCGGCAGGCCGACCGGTGTAGCTTGGGACGGAGCCAGACGTCGCTGCTGATGGCGGTCGGGCGGTCCCACCGCGGACCGACCGAGGGAGAGAGGGCCTCCGACGGACTGCGCTGCGCGCACCGGGCATGCCTGTGTCCTCTTCGGGCACCCCTGTGTCCGCCGCCGCGCAGACCAGCCGTACCCACCTCGCCCCAACCCCGAGGAGCAGCTCGCAATGACGACTGTCGACAACCGACAGGACTTCAAGGTCGCCGATCTCTCCCTGGCCGAGTTCGGCCGCAAGGAGATCACCCTCGCCGAGCACGAGATGCCCGGCCTGATGGCGATCCGCAAGGAGTACGCCGAGACGCAGCCGCTGGCCGGCGCCCGCGTCACCGGCTCCCTGCACATGACCGTGCAGACCGCCGTCCTCATCGAGACCCTGGTCGCCCTGGGCGCCGAGGTCCGCTGGGCCTCCTGCAACATCTTCTCCACCCAGGACCACGCGGCCGCCGCCATCGCCGTCGGCCCGAATGGCACCGTGGACAACCCCCAGGGCGTCCCGGTCTTCGCCTGGAAGGGCGAGACCCTGGAGGAGTACTGGTGGTGCACGGAGCAGGCGCTGACCTGGCCGAACACCCCCACCGGCGGCCCGAACATGATCCTCGACGACGGTGGTGACGCCACCCTCCTCGTCCACAAGGGCGTCGAGTACGAGAAGGACGGCAAAGTCCCCTCCGTCGACACCGCCGAGTCCGACGAGCACCGCGTCGTCCTCGAACTCCTGCAGCGCACCATCACGGACGGCTCGCAGAAGTGGACCCAGCTCGCCTCCGAGATCCGCGGCGTGACCGAGGAGACCACGACCGGCGTCCACCGCCTGTACGAGATGCAGCGCGACGGCGTCCTCCTGTTCCCGGCGATCAACGTGAACGACGCCGTCACCAAGTCGAAGTTCGACAACAAGTACGGCTGCCGCCACTCCCTGATCGACGGCATCAACCGCGCCACCGACGTCCTCATCGGCGGCAAGACCGCGGTCGTCTGCGGCTACGGCGACGTGGGCAAGGGCTGCGCGGAGTCCCTGCGCGGTCAGGGCGCCCGCGTCATCGTCACCGAGATCGACCCGATCTGCGCCCTTCAGGCGGCGATGGACGGCTACCAGGTCACGACCCTCGACGAGGTCATCGACAAGGCCGACATCTTCGTCACCACGACCGGCAACAAGGACATCATCATGGCCTCGGACATGGCCAAGATGAAGCACCAGGCGATCGTTGGCAACATCGGCCACTTCGACAACGAGATCGACATGGCCGGCCTCGCCAAGATCCCCGGCATCGTCAAGGACGAGGTCAAGCCGCAGGTCCACACCTGGACGTTCCCCGACGGCAAGGTCCTCATCGTGCTGTCCGAGGGCCGCCTGCTGAACCTGGGCAACGCGACCGGCCACCCGTCCTTCGTGATGTCCAACTCGTTCGCGGACCAGACCCTGGCCCAGATCGAGCTGTTCACCAAGCAGTCCGAGTACCCGACCGGCGTGTACACGCTGCCCAAGCACCTCGACGAGAAGGTCGCGCGCCTCCACCTGGACTCGCTCGGCGTGAAGCTGACCACGCTCCGCCCCGAGCAGGCCGCGTACATCGGCGTGAAGGTCGAGGGCCCGTACAAGTCGGACCACTACCGCTACTGAGCGGCTCGGCGCCGCTGCGGTGAGCGCGTCGGTGCGCTGACTCGCTCACCAGCAGCAGTTCCTCCGAGGCAGGCCCCCGCACCCCCGTGTCGGGGGCCTGCCCCTTTGGCCGCTGCGCCCGGATCAGCCCGTCAAGACCCAGGACCCCCATGCCCCGCGGCCGCTATTCGCTCCACGATCCGCACGATCACACCCCCCTCGCAGAAGAGCACTTCCACTGCGCCCCCGGCCCTTCCGGCTGGCGCTACGTCTCCCAACTGACCACCCCGACGGGTGAGCACGGCGGCTCCGTCGACCTCGCCCTCGACGAACTCGGCCGCCCCATCCGTCTCGAACTCCACGCAGCCGGCTGGCAGGTGCGCGGCGCCGCCCTCGACGGCGTCACCTGGGTCCGTACGGACCCGACCGGGTCTCATGTCACCGAAGGCAACGTCCGCGCCCACGCCTTCACCGGCACATCCCCCGCGTTCCTCATCGCCACCACCCGTCTCCTGCGCCTCACCCCTTCCGCCTCAGCAACCCGCGTACGCCTCGTCGCCTTCACAGACCCCGTCCTCGCCCCGCGCACCGTGGACCAGTCCTGGGCCTTGGTGAACAGAGAAACACACGCCACTGACAACGCCCCTCTGACCGTGGACGAATACCAGGTCACAGCCCTGGACACCGGCGAGCAGCACGCCGTACACATCGCGGGCGACGTGGTGCTCTCGGCACCCGGCATCGAACTCGAAGACCTCGAGTCGCCGCCGTCCACGTTCGTCTGAGCCAGGGGCGAGAAGAACCGAGCGGGTGGGAAGAGACGGCGGTCACCGCACGGATCCGACTGCTCATGCGGTATGCCACTGACGTCGAGGCATTGGCTATGCCGGCGGTACGAACCCCGTGGTCTGATCAGTCCCGCTCGCTCCGGCAGCGGGACGATCGCTCGTCGGCGCATCCCGCGGCACGGCAGGCGGGGGAGTCGCAACTACGGGAGTCCCCGCCGGAGGCACGTAACCGCCCGGAGCTCCAGCCGCCGGCACGCCGTCCACAGGCTGTGCACGCGCACTCAAGCCTGCCGCAACGGGCCCGCTCGCAGACGGACCGTTCGCGAAGGTTCGGCGCACCTCCCGGGCCTGCCGCTCCTGCACCACCGCCGCCAGGTAAGCCGTAGGCGGAACACCCTGCGGCACCGGCGTGCCCGTACGAGCCGCGAGGTCCGAGGCGAGTTGTTCCGCCATGGTCCAGCCGACCTGCGGGTCCAGCTGTTGCATCCGCGACAGATACTGCCGAACGGCGAGCCACAACCCGTCCGGAACCGCAGACAGATCAAGTTCCGAGAACCGCCCGGCCAACCAGGGCGGAGGCGGAGGCAGAAAACCCGTCCGCGCGACAGGCAGCCTTTCCCGTACAACAAGAGTCCCGGCGAACACATCACCGAGCCGCCGCCCGCGAGCGGACACGAAGGACGCGATGCAGGCGATGACCCCAAAGGTCATCAGGATCTCGACCACCCCGATGCCGCCCCTGACCAGCGCATGCCGGAACCGGATCGGCCCGCCGTCGTCCCGCACCACCCGCAGCCCGCACGCCATCTTCCCCAGTGACCGCCCGTGGCTGAGCGTCTCGACCGCAATCGGCCCGCCCACCAGTACCAACACGGAGGTTGCGATCGACACCGCGACCTGCGCCGCCTCGTCCAGCGAAGACGTGGAAGCGACCAGCGCGATGGTCAGAACGATGTAGACGACCACGGCCACGGCCAGGTCGAGCACTATCGCAAGCGCCCTGCTGGGCAGCCTCGCGGGGCGCAACTCCAGCGCCACCGCCTCGCCCGTCACCAGCTCACTCACGCCCGTCGTCCTTCCCCTGGCCTGCCCTGAGAACGGCCAGTCTGCCAAGCTGAGGGCGCATTGCGCCGCAGTACGACAAGCTGACATCCACGACGAGCCGCCGACGAACAGCCGAGGAGCAGGCAAACCGATGGACCTCGACGTCTTCGTCACCACCCACCGGGCCGAGTGGGACCGCCTCGAGGCCCTGCTCAGACGCCAACGTCGCCTCACCGGCGCCGAGGCCGACGAACTCGTCTCCCTTTACCAGCGCACGGCCACCCACCTCTCCTTGATCCAGTCCAGCGCTCCCGACCCTCAGCTGACCGGGCGGCTCAGCCAACTCGTCGCACGCGCGCGTAGTGCCGTGACTGGAACCCGGCGCGCCTCATGGAGAGACGTCACACGCTTCCTTGCGCACGGTTTCCCCGCCGCGGTCTACAGATCACGCCGCTGGTGGGTGCCCACCGCGCTCCTGTCCACCGTCGTTGCCGTCCTCCTGGGCTGGTGGATAGGCACCCATCCAGATGTGCAGGCCACCATCGCGGCCCCCAGCGAACTGCGCGAGCTCACTCGCCCCGGGGGCCAGTACGAGACGTACTACTCCAGCCACCCCGCAGCTTCCTTCGCCGCCCAGGTCTGGACGAACAACGCCTGGGCAGCAGCCCAGTGCCTGATCCTGGGCGTCTTCCTCGGTCTGCCTGTGCTCTGGATCCTCTTCCAGAACATGCTCAACCTTGGCGTCGGGTTCGGCCTGATGTCCTCGGCCGGGCGGCTCGACACCTTCCTCGGCCTTGTCCTCCCACACGGCCTGCTCGAGCTGACCGCCGTGTTCGTGGCCGCCGGCACCGGGCTCCGCCTCGGCTGGACGGTCATCGATCCGGGGCCGCGCTCCCGACGCACTGCCCTTGCCGAGGAGGGGCGCGCCGCCGTGGGCATGGCAATCGGCCTCGCGCTGGTCCTCTTCGTCTCCGGCGCCATCGAAGGGTTCGTCACCCCGTCCGGCCTGCCCACCTGGGCCCGAATAGGCATCGGAATCGCTGTCGAGCTGGCCTTCCTCACGTACGTCTTCGTCCTGGGCGGCCGAGCGGCCCGCGCCGGAGAGACGGGCGATGTAGATGCGGTCGAGCGCAGCGCCACGGTTCCAACGGCCGCCTGATGTGCGGACACGCCCGCTGAGCTGTTAGTCTCTCCTTCGCCCCACAGGAGCCGTTGACACGGACCAAGCGGGGAGGTAGATTCGAACAGTTGCCTGGAACTGGATCTAGTCCGGTCGGCAACGGTGAGCGTCTGTCTGCTTCTTGGAACATAGATTCCGAAGAAGCCACTCCCGATCAATCGGAAATGAGCGGCCGGTCAATCCGGCTCGAAAGTTCTGATAAAGTCGGATCCGCCGGAAAGGGAAACGCGAAAGCGGGAACCTGGAAAGCGCCGAGGAAATCGGGCCGGGAAACGGTCTGATAGAGTCGGAAACGCAAGACCGAAG
>NZ_JBIAUR010000033.1:0-56432 GCF_042893105.1 Streptomyces sp. NPDC001663
GAACTCGTACCAGGCGCCGTACAGGGCGCGTTCGCGTTCCACCAGCAGCGGCAGGGTCTGCGAGGCGGTGACCAGTTCCCGCAGCGGATGGCGGGACAGCACCGCATCCACCTCCGGCGTCAACGCCGCCGCCAAACGGGTGGCGACCGGCAGGGTGTCGTCGCGCAGCGTCGCCGCCGCGGCCAGCACCGCCGCCCGCCCCGGGCCCTGGGGCACCCCGGCGGCCATCCGCTCGTACAGGTCGGCGCCCTCCTCGAGGACCAGGCCGGTGTCGATGCCGGCCGGGACCTTGATGCGGGCGGTGCGCCGCCAGGTGGTGACCGGGTCGCTCCAGGCCTCCACACGGAAGGTCCAGCGGCCCTCGGAGGTGGGCGTGACCTCGGCTCCCCAGCGGTCGGAGCCGGGGGCCAGTTCCCGCATCGGCGTCCACGGGCCGTGCTGGCCCTCCGGATCGGTCAGGACGACATTGGCGGCGACCGCGTCGTGGCCCTCGCGGAACACGATCGCGGTGACCTCGAACGTTTCCCCCACCACGGCCTTGGCCGGGCGCTTTCCGCACTCCACGGCCGGGTGGACGTCCCGCACCGGGATACGGCCGATGGCCGGAATAGAACTCATGGGTCTCACCTCAACCGTGCTCAAGACCGGGCCCTTCTGGCCCGGTCGGGGGTACAAGCTGCGCCGGAGGGCCTAGGCCTCCGCGGGGGAACGTCGGTGCGCGGTCGGCGGACCGCGCCGGCCGGCGGCCGGTGTCCGGGGCCGTTCGTCCTGCTCCTGGAGATAGGCGCCCAGGGTGGAGCGCAGATAGCGCTCCGCGGCGTCAGCGGCCTCGCGGGCACAGCGCTTGCCCATCAGCACGCACAAGGTGTAGCCCGAGTCTTCGAAGGTGGCCCGCACCGCTCGGTCCGCGGGAGACGCGAGCATGACGCGTTCCCAGGCCCGGTACCGCCGCAATTGCCGGGCGACTTCGGCTTTGGCCGGTAGCAGCATGGCGCCGTTCCCCTTCCGGGCTCGATCGCGCGTCTCCCGACCGTCGGGTGGCGGCCGTGCGTGCGCGGGCACGCACGGATGCGTTTACGGGCATCGAGGTCTTCACACATGGTGCATGCATGAGCACTCAACGTCCTGTTGGATCTTCAACCATCCCTGCCGCCCGAATCGCCCCGACAACCCCGGATGTGCGCTCGTGTTGCACGTATGGCGTAGTGCTCCCACTCTTGAGGTGACTCAGAAGCGATCAGCGCTCACGCTTCGCGTTCGGGTGCCCGTCCCGCCGGGACGGGGAAGGAGCGGGAGTTTCGCCGGTGAGGAGCCAACGAAGATGAAGACCGCAGTGCCCTGCTACTACCACCTCGATGTGGAAGTCGGCCCGGAGCGGATCGGACAGGTCGGGCGCATCCTGGCCGCTCACCTCAGGCTCTGGGATCTCGAGACGCTGGTCGAGCCCGTCTGCGGCGGGACCGAACTGCTGCTGAAGGCCATAGACGAGCATGCGACGGACAAGAGCACGTCGATCGAGATGTGGTGGAACGGCCAGCATCTGATCACCGCCATCGGGGAGAACGACTGCGAGCTCCGCCCCGACCAGGACCTGCGTTCCTGCCTGGAACGCATCGCCGCGATGAGCGACGGCTGGGGCTGTTGCGCCACGGACAACGGCAGCAAGGTCATCTGGTTCTCGCAGCGGGCCCGGGCCGGCGAGCGTGTGCCCCTGGTGCCGCTGGCGCCCGCGCCGAGCCTGCGCGAGGTGCTCCAGGTGCCCCGGGAGATGCCGGCCGCGGCGCTGGCAGCCCCGGCAGGCGATCCGGACGGCGTCCTGGAGGACGCCCGGTGACCGCGAAACGCCGCCGTAAGGCAAAGGCAGGGGTGCCCGTCTGGAGCGGGCACCCCTACCCGTTGGGTGCCTCCTTCGACGGGAAGGGCACCAACTTCGCCCTCTTCAGCGAGGTCGCCGAACGCGTCGAACTGGTCCTCGTCGACGACGGCGGCGGTGAGCGCAGCGTCCCGGTGACCGAGGTCGACGGCTTCGTCTGGCACTGCCACCTGCCGGACGTCGGCCCGGGGCAGCGCTACGGCTACCGGGTGCACGGGCCGTGGCAGCCGGAGTTGGGCCACCGGTGCAATCCGGCCAAGCTGCTCCTCGACCCGTACACCCGGGCGGTGGACGGGCAGGTCGACAACCACGCCTCGCTCTTCGAGCGCGCGGCCGACGGCCGGTCCCGGTCCGACAGCGCCGGACACACCATGCTGGGCGTGGTCACCGACCCCGCCTTCGACTGGGGCGACGACAGTCCGCCCCGACGGTCGTACGCCGACAGCGTCATCTACGAGGCGCACGTCCGCGGGCTGACCCGCACCCACCCCGACGTCCCCGCCGAACTCCGCGGCACCTACGCCGGTTTGGCGCACCCGGCGGTGATCGAGCACCTCACCTCGCTGGGCGTGACGGCGGTGGAGCTGATGCCGGTGCACCAGTACGTGCAGGACGGTGTGCTGCAGAGCCGCGGCCTGTCCAACTACTGGGGCTACAACACGATCGGCTTCTTCGCCCCGCACAACGCCTACGCCGCCCACGGCACCCGCGGCCAGCAGGTCACCGAGTTCAAGTCGATGGTGAAGGCGCTGCACGCGGCCGGCCTCGAAGTGATCCTCGACGTCGTCTACAACCACACCGCCGAGGGCAACGAGAAGGGCCCCACGCTCTCCTTCCGCGGCATCGACAACGCCTCGTACTACCGCCTGGTGGACGGCGACTGGGGGCACTACTACGACACCACCGGCACCGGCAACAGCCTGCTGATGCGGCACCCCTACGTGCTGCAGCTGATCATGGACTCGCTGCGGTACTGGGTCACCGAGATGCACGTCGACGGCTTCCGCTTCGACCTCGCGGCCACGCTGGCCCGGCAGTTCCACGAGGTGGACCGGCTGTCGGCCTTCTTCGACCTGATCCAGCAGGACCCGGTGATCAGCCGGGTCAAGCTGATCGCCGAGCCGTGGGACGTGGGGGAGGGCGGCTACCAGGTCGGCAACTTCCCGCCGCTGTGGTCGGAGTGGAACGGCAAGTACCGTGATGCCGTGCGGGACTTCTGGCGCGCGGAGGAACACACGCTCGGGGAGTTCGCCTCCCGGCTGACCGGCTCCTCCGACCTGTACCAGCACAGCCGGCGCCGGCCTCGTGCCAGCGTCAACTTCGTCACCGCGCACGACGGGTTCACCCTGCGCGACCTGGTCTCGTACAACGACAAGCACAACGAGGCCAACGGCGAGGGCAACCGGGACGGCGAGAGCGTCAACCGGTCCTGGAACTGCGGTGCCGAGGGCGAGACCGACGAGCCGGGCGTGCTGGAGCTGCGCGCCCGCCAGCAGCGCAACTTCCTGGCCACGCTGCTGCTCTCGCAGGGCATCCCGATGCTCGGCCACGGCGACGAGCTGGGCCGCACCCAGCGCGGTAACAACAACGCCTACTGCCAGGACAACGAAGTCTCCTGGATCGACTGGGAGTTGACCGAGGGGCAGCGCGAACTCGCCGACTTCACCCGGTACGTCATCGGTCTGCGCGCCGCCCACCCCGTGCTGCGCCGCCGCCGGTTCTTCCGCGGCGAGACCCGGACGCACGCAGGCCAGCCGCTGCCCGACCTGGTGTGGCTGGCACCGGACGCGCAGGAGATGACGGAGGAGGACTGGCAGCGCTCCGACGCGCACTCCGTCGGCGTCTTCCTCAACGGCGACGCCATAGCCGAACCCGACGCGTGCGGCCGCCCCGTCGTGGACGACTCGTTCCTGCTCCTGCTCAACAGCTACTGGGAGCCGGTGGAGTTCCTGCTGCCGGACGTCACCTACGGCGAACGCTGGACGACGCTCGTCGAGACCGCCGTCCCGCTGGGCGCCCCCGACGAGACGGAGCACAAGGCGGGCAGCACCATGACCGTCGAGGCACGCAGCCTCGTCCTGCTCACCCGCCCCTCCCGTACGGCCGGCTGACGCTCAGCGTTCGCGGCGGGAGGTCACCGTGAACTGCGCGCCGTCGGGGTCGCGCAGCACGGCCTCCTCGCTGCCCTTCGACAGGACGCTGCCGCCGTGTTGTTCCGCGGCCCGCACACAGGCCGCCACGTCCTCGACGGCGAAGTGGATCTGCCAGTGCGGCCGGATGGTGGGGTCGGGGGCCGCTCCCAGGGCTCCGGAGACGATGCGCGCCACGATGTCGCCCTGGCTGCGCAGCACCACCTCGCCGCCCTCGTACTGGACCTCGCAGCAACCGGGGCGCTCGGTCGCC
Source organism: Streptomyces sp. NPDC001663 (assembly GCF_042893105.1). Classification (NCBI taxonomy): domain Bacteria; kingdom Bacillati; phylum Actinomycetota; class Actinomycetes; order Kitasatosporales; family Streptomycetaceae; genus Streptomyces; species Streptomyces sp. NPDC001663. Next base: position 4,277 of record NZ_JBIAUR010000033.1, read on the forward strand.
CAGTCCAGGACCTCGCCGTAGAAGATCGCGGCGTCGAAGGCGTCCCGGGTGTGCAGCCTGATGAAGGTCGGGGCCGCGAGCCGCCACTTCTCCCAGTCGGCGACGAGCGCGCCCTCCCAGATCCCGAAGGTCGCCCCGTCCCGGTCGGCCAGCAGCGCCGCCCGCCCGGGCGGGAAGGAGAGCGGCCCGACCGCGGCCGTACCGCCGCGCTCCGTGGCCCGCGCCACGGCCTCGTCCGCGCTGGGCACGGCGAAGTACGGCGTCCACGCCACCGCCATCTGCCACATGGTGGCGACACCGGCGATCCCGGCCACCGGCGTCCCGTCCACCAGCGCCATCCGGAAGCGGTCGCCCAGCCTGGCGGAGCGCCACTCCCAGCCCAGCACGGCCCCGTAGAAGTCCTCGGTGGTGTCGAGATCACGGCTGGTCAGGCTCACCCAGCAGGGCGCCCCGGCCACGGAGTGCGAGGAGACGACGTGTGTCGTGCGGCGGGGGCGTGAGATGTCGTGGTTCATGGCAGTCGCGTCCTGGTCTCGTCCACCGGCAGCCACCGGTCTCGTACCAGTGTCCAACCGGAACCGCTCCATGCGCCTGCCGAGTACCCGCTCGGCCGCCCCGAAACGGGCGGTGCGCCCTGCCGCCGCCCGGTGGCAGGAGGGCGGATGAGTGACACGATGGAGGGGCCGGATGTGTGACCTGACGCCGCCGACGGGAGGTGACCATGCCCGTGGACGAGGGCTCGGACCAGATCTTCGCGTTGCAGGAACAGGTCGAACAGCTCAAGGAGGCCATGGCCTCGCACGCCGTCGTCGACCAGGCGATCGGCATGGTCGTCGCACTCGGCCGGGTGACGCCGGACGAGGGCTGGCAGGTGCTGAAGGAGGTCTCCCAGCACACCAACATCAAGCTGCGCAACGTCGCCGAACTCATCCTCATCTGGGGGCGCAGCGGAACGATCCCCCCGGAGATCAGGGCCCAGCTGGAGGACGCCCTGGACCGCTACGGCCCCACGCAGATCCCCGACGCCCCACCGGAGCGGTGAGGCGAGGAACCCACCAGGGACCGTACGGCGGCGCCACGGCTCAGCGGGCCTGCGCGAGGAGTTCCTCGCGCAGCTGCGAGAAGCAGCCGCTGAGCAGGCGGGACACATGCATCTGCGAGATGCCGAGCTGGTCGGCGATCCGACTCTGCGTCATGCCCCCGAAGAACCGCAGGTACAGGATGGTGCGCTCGCGCTCCGGCAGCGCCTTCAGACAGGGCCCGACCGCCACGCGGTCGACGACGACGTCGTACGCCGGATCGGGGCCGCCGATCGCGTCCGCCAGCGCGTAGCCGTCGGTGCCGGGCATCTCGGCGTCCAGCGACAGCGCGGAGAAGCACTCCAGGGCCTCCATGCCGGCGCGCACCTCGCACTCGCTCAGCTGCGCGCACGCGGCGATCTCGGCCACGGTCGGTGCCCGCCCCGGTGTCGTCTGGGACAGCTCCTTCACGGCCTGCCGCACCCTGTTGCGCAGGTCCTGGACCCGGCGCGGCACGTGCAGCGTCCACATGTGGTCGCGGAAGTGCCGCTTGATCTCGCCGGTGACGGTCGGCACCGCGTACGCCTCGAAGGCGTGCCCGCGGGCCGGGTCGTAGTGGTCGACGGCCTTGACCAGACCGAGAGCCGCGACCTGGTAGAGATCCTCGAGGGACTCGCCGCGCCCCTTGAACCGGACGGCGATCCGCTCGGCCATGGGCAGCCAGGCCTGCACGAGTTCGTCCCTGAGCCGACGGCGCTGCGGGCCGTCGGGAAGCCGCGCGAGCCGCTCGAACCCCTCGGCGGTGTCGGGCGCGTCGTCATGCGTGTGGGGTTTCGTTCTGCCGCTGGTGCTACGCATCGTGCGCACCTCCCTGAGGCGATGCCGGAGGGACGGACACCACGGGAGATGCGGGCTCGGACCTGGAGACATCCGGAGCCTGACCGGCTCCCATGGACGTGCCTTCTGTCCGAAGCACTCCATGCAGATGCCCGGGATGGGGCATACAAAACAATCCGGACATGACGGTGACGCTCCGCGGCCCTGCGACTGTGCACCGCCACGCTTTACCGCCGCTTGAGCTCATTACCTCTGTTACAGAGCTAATCTGCTGATGTGGAACCGGAAACCTTCCCGGACGAGCTGATCGACGCCCTCATCGGCGTCCAGCGACTCCTCCGGCGCCGACTGCGCCGGCAGATCGCCCCGCAATTGCGCGGCGCCGAGGTCGAGCTGCTGCGCCTGGTCGTGGCGCAGCCCGGCATCGGCATCTCGGACGCCGCCAAGGACCTCCACCTGGCGAGCAATTCGGTGTCGACGCTGGTCAACCAGCTCTCCCGGCAGGACTATCTGGTCCGCGAGACGGACCCCGCCGACCGGCGCGCCGCCCGCCTGATGCCGACCGCCGCGGCCGAGGCCCGGCTCGCCGAGTGGCGCAAGCGGCGCGGCGAACTCGTACGAGACGGACTGGCCGGACTCGACGAAGCAGACCGGGAGGCGCTCGCCGCGGCCATCCCGGCGCTGCGGAAGCTGGCCGACAACCTGCACGAGGAGGCCGAGGAGACATGACGCGGGACGCAGACACCGACCCGGCGCAGGCCGTCGCCTGCACCGGACTCGCCTACTCCTTCGGCGACACCAGGGCCGTGGACGGCCTCGAACTGTCGGTGGGGGAGGGCGAGGTCTTCGGACTCCTCGGCCCCAACGGCGCCGGCAAGACCACCGCGATCCGGTGCATCACCACCCTGCTGCCGGTCCCCACCGGCATGGTCCACGTCTTCGGCCACGACGCCGCCAGGGACCGCATGGCCGTACGGCGCCTGCTCGGCTACGTACCGCAGCAGCTGTCCGCCGACGCCGGCCTGACCGGACGCGAGAACATCGCCCTGTTCGCCCGCGTCTTCGACGTCCCGCGCCGCGAACGCGACGCACGCGTCGGCCAGGCCCTGGCCGCCGTCGACCTCACCGACGCCGCCGACCGGCTCGCCGGCACCTACTCCGGCGGCATGGTCCGCCGCCTCGAACTCGCCCAGGCCCTGGTCAGCGCCCCCCGCCTGCTGATCCTCGACGAGCCGACCATCGGCCTCGACCCGATCGCCCGCACCGACGTGTGGGAGCACATCAACGCCGTACGCCGCGCCACCGGCATGACCGTGCTGGTGACCACCCACTACATGGACGAGGCCGACCACTACTGCGACCGGGTCGGCCTGATGCACCGCGGCCGCATCCGGGCCCTCGGCACCCCCACCGAACTCAGGGAGGGGCTCGCCGAAAGCCGGGGCACGGACACCCTGCCGACACTGGAGGACGTCTTCCGTGACGTCGCCGGCAGCGGCCTCGACGACCAGGCAGGAGATTTCCGCGATGTCCGAAGCACCCGCCGCACCGCGAACCGCGTCGGCTGACCGCGCCACGGCCGAAGGCATCGACCTGCTGCTCAAGCCACCCCAGCCCCGCGCGGGCTGGCGGCTGCTGCCCGCCCGGGTAGGGGCGATGTGCGCCGTCGAACTGCAGAAACTGCGCCACGACCGCACCGAGCTCTACACCCGTGCCGTGCAGCCCGCCCTGTGGCTGCTGATCTTCGGCCAGACCTTCACCCGCATCAAGGCGATCCCGACGGGCGGCATCCCCTACGTCGACTACCTGGCGCCCGGCATCATCGCCCAGTCCGCGATGTTCATCGCCATCTTCTACGGCATCCAGATCATCTGGGAGCGCGACGCCGGCATCCTCAACAAGCTCCTGGTCACGCCCACCCCGCGCTCGGCGCTGATCACCGGCAAGGCGTTCGCGGCCGGAGTGAAGTCGCTGATCCAGGCCGTCGTCGTCATCGTCATCGCCGCGCTGCTCGGCGTGGCGCTGACCTGGAACCCGCTGAAGCTGCTCGGCGTCGCGGCGATCGTGGTCCTCGCGTCCGCCTTCTTCTCCTGCCTGTCGATGACCATCGCCGGCATCGTCCTCAGCCGCGACCGTCTCATGGGCATCGGACAGGCCATCACCATGCCGCTGTTCTTCGGCTCCAACGCCTTGTATCCCGTGTCCATCATGCCGGGCTGGCTGCAGGCGATCAGCAAGGTCAACCCCCTGAGCTATCAGGTCGACGCCCTGCGCGGCCTCCTGCTCGGCACACACGCGCACGTGGCCCTCGACCTGGCGGTGCTGTTCGTGGCCGCCGCACTCGGCATCGCGGCCGCCTCCTCGCTCCTCGGCCGGCTGGCCCGCTGATCATGCCCTTCGGAACGTGATGTGCGGCACGCGCGCGTACGCGCCTGCTGCGCCCGTGCGCCGATTGTTCCTGCGCACGGCTTGATCACTGATCAAAGGGGGCGAAGCCGCTGGCCACAGCGCATTCTGCTCATTTGACAGTGCGCTCAGGGCACAGATAGGAAGCAGCTCTCTGAGGTCGAAGAGGTGGACTGTGTACGAGCCCAACGTGGTCGGGGACTGGCAGGAGTACGACGAGCATGCCGGTCTGCGTCTGCGCGTCCACCGTCTGGAAGCCGCCGAGCCGCCGCGCGGACGCGACGACGCGGCCGCCGGGCTGACGTACTTCAGCCTCCGGGTGACCGTGGAGAACCGCGGCAGCCGCCACCTCGGCGTCACCCTCGAGGACGGCCAGATCGACGTCAGGATCGGCCCCGACGGCGAGGCCGCGTTCATCGACTGGCGCAACTCGCAGTTCATCGAGGGCTTCGACGTCTACCCGCTGCGCCGGGCCACCGCCGTGCTGTTCGCAGCGGGCCCGGAGGCCGCCCTGAGCCAGGTCGACGTGCAGGTCCAGCTGCGCGTCGAGGAGGAGTGGACCGACCGCCGGCTGTGGGCGGGCGGCATCGGCCTGCACGAGGAGCCCGCCTGCGCCCACGCGAAGGCGGGGCGGGAGGGCCTGGCCCACCAGGTGAGCAACTTCCTGCGGGACCAGGCGGAAGAGGGCACCGCCTGAGCGGCGCCCGCCCTCAATGCGGGATGCCGTCGATGATCTCGCGGGCGCCCTGACGCAGCAGCGCCACGGCGACCGAAGTCCCCAGCGTCGCGGGGTCGAGCCGGCCCGCCCATTCGTGGGCGTTCAGCCGCGTCTTGCCGTCCGGAGTGAACACGCAGGCGCGGAGGGACAGTTCGCCCCCCTGGTCCACGCGCGCGTACCCGGCGATCGGGCTGTTGCAGTGCCCCTGCAGCACATGCAGGAACATCCGCTCCGCGGTGGCCTCCCGATGTGTGTCCGGGTCACCCAGACCGCTGACCGCGTCGATGAGGTCCGTGTCGCCCTCCCGGCACTGCAGGGCGAGGATGCCCGCGCCGATCGACGGCATCATCGTCTCCGGCGAGAGGGTCTCGGTGATCACGTCCTGGCGTCCGATGCGCTCCAGGCCCGCCGCCGCGAGCAGCAGCGCGTCCGCCTCGCCGGCCGCCAGCTTCGCCAGCCGCCGGTTGGCGTTGCCGCGGAACGGCACGCACTCCAGGTGCGGGTGGGTGGCGGCGAGTTGGGCGACGCGGCGCACCGCGGAGGTGCCGACCCGGGTCCCCTCCGCAAGCTCGTCCAGCGTGAGGCCGCCCGGATGCACCAGGGCGTCGCGGATGTCGTCCCGCTTCAGGAACGCGGCGAACGTCGTGCCCGCCGGCAGCGGCCGGTCGGCCGGCACGTCCTTGAGGCAGTGCACCGCGAGATCGGCCTCGCCGGCCAGCAGCGCGGCGTCCACCTCCTTGGTGAACGCCCCCTTGCCCTCCACCTTGGACAGCGCGCCCATCCACTTGTCACCGGTCGTCTTCACCGGCACCACCTCGGTGCGCACACCCGGATGCAGGACGGCCAACTCGGCGCGGACACGCTCCACTTGGGCGAGCGCCATCGGCGAGTCGCGGGAGACGATACGGATCAGTTCGGGGACGGACATGCGGACACGATAGACCTTCCGGAGGGGCCTCCCGTGCCGTACGGCCCCATTCAGGGGGCGGATCACACCGGGGGCAGCCGCCAGTCGAAGGGGAAGAGGTCCTCCTGCCAGCCCGGCGTCCCGGCGAGCTCGGCCGCCCTGGCCGGAGTGCGCACCAGGCAGCGGTGACGCAGGAGCTCGCACCGCTCGTCCAAAGTCAGCACGGCGCCGGTCCACTCCACGTCGATGCCGTCGCCGTCCCCCAAGGCGTTGAGATCCGCGCCCGCAGCGGTGCGCAGGTCCACCCGCAGGTCCGTACGCCACTGCGAGTTGTGCCCCCAGCCCTGGGACAGATCGACGGTCGGGCGGTGCCGGCGCCGGTAGGCCCAGTAGAGCGGGGACCGGTCCGCCACACCACGCTCGGCGTGCCGGACACCCGCGCGCACCCGGACCCCGGCCCGGCCGAACAGCAGCGGTCCCAGCCACAGCCCGGGCCACACGACACCGGTGATCCGGATCGGCTCGTCCGGATCCTCGGCCTGCTCGACCTCGACGATCTCGTGCAGGAACGGATCGAAGACGCCGCTCTCCTCGAACGACGCCATGCCGAGCCGCCCGAACAGCTCCAGGTACTGACACATCGTCACTGCCGACGAGCACGGTTCGTCCCTGCCGGCGTACGGCTGAAACGCCAGCAGGAGCACGTCACTGACGCGGCTCAGCGCATACAGCTCCCACAGCAGCTCCTGGCACCCCTCGTCCGGCCCGTCGACGGCCCACCGCGGCAGCAGCCCCGCCCCCGCGACGAGCTCCGCGCGGTACTCGCCCGCCGCTCGCTCCAGCCACGGCTCCACCACCGTGCCGTACGCGTCCGCACCCGAGTGATCCCGCAGCCCCTCGAACAACTGCCGTGCGCGGACCCAGTCCTCCTCCGTGTCCATGCGGGCACAGTAGCCAGGCCCTCCACCGGTGATCCAAGGGTTTACCGCGGCTCCGCGACCGCGGCCGACACCCTGGACTCCGGCCGGGTCAGCACCGCGAGCGCGCCCACCGTGAGCAGTCCACCGGCCAGGAACGTGCCGCGCACCCCGACGACCGGCAGCAGACCCGCGCCGAGCAGCGCCCCGGCGGCCACCCCCACGTTGAAGGCGGCCGAGTTGGCCGCGAGCGCCGACTCGGTGCGGGCCGGCGCCACCCGCAGCACCTGGCTCTGCGTCGCCATGAAGACGGGCGCGACCGAGGCGCCGAGCAGCATGAACAGTGCGACCGCCGCCACCTGACTGCTCCCGGCCGCGTACAGGCCCAGCAGGGCGGTCGCCTGCGTCGCCACCGGCACGGTGAGCGTCGCGCGCGGGAAGCGGTCCAGGAGCGGCCCGGTGAGGGTGACGCCGGCCAGTGCGGCCACGCCGAACGCGAACAGCACACCGCTCACCGCGTCCTCGTCGAACCCGCTGACGTCCTCGAGCAGGGCGGCGACATACGTGAATCCGGCGAACATCCCGGTCACCGACAGGGCGGTGGTCGCGACGACGACGAGGAACCGGCGCCGGTCCGGGGCGGTGCCGTACGCCGCGTGATTCTCCTGGGGCCGGGAGGTGGGGAGCAGTACGGCGATGATGACGAGGGAGACGAGCGCGAGTCCGCCGAGCACGGCGAACGGCGCCCGCCAGCCGCCGTGACCGCCCAGCCAGGTCCCGGCCGGCACCCCCAGCACCGTGGCCAGCGAACCGCCGACCGACAGCAACCCCATGACCCGGCCGCGCCGTTCGGGCGGGAACAGCCCGACCGCGACCGGTCCCATCAGCACCCAGAACGCGGCCTGCGCGAGCGCGGTGACCACCCGCGCCGCGAGCAGCGGCCCGTACGAGACGCTGTGCAGCGCCGACACCCAGCTGGCCAGGGCCAACAGCCCCAGGAGCCCGGTGAGCAGAAACCGGCGGGGCACGGATCGCGTGACATGGGCGGCAGGCAGCGACACCACGGCTACCGTCAGGCCGTACCCGGTGACCAGCGCGCCCACCGCCCCGAGCGACACCCCGAGGTCGGCCGCCATCAGCGACAGCAGGCCCACGGGCAGGTTCTCGGCGGTGTTGAAGGTGAACGCCGCCAGCATCAGCGCCGCGACGACGGCGCCCCTGCGCCACGCGGCCGGACGTACGCTGCCCATCCAGGAGCCCTCCAGGATTTCGCGAATCAGCCGGAGTCGGGAAACGGCCGGGGCAAGCGTGCTGGTCCCAGAAGGAGGGCTTCTACTGTTTCGTTGCAGACCGAATCGCACCGACCGGTGCCGCTCACGGAGGCCGCCTTGCCGCTGACCCTGCATCTGGGCGCCGACGACCTGACGCGCTGCCGGTTCGCGATCTCACCCCTGTGCCAGACCCACGAGGCGCTGCGGATGCTGCGCCGCCCCGCCCGGCACGGCTACCACCACGCCTGGCTGCGCCGCATGGGCCGCACCCTGAAAGGGCTCGACCTGTCGCCCCTGTGGCTGTTCGTCCCGCGGCCCGGCGGCTACACCCCGGACTTCCTCGGTCCGCCGCCCGACGAGCCGTACCCCACCATCGACGACGAACTGGCCCGCATGCGCGCCACCGAACCCGGCCTGGCCCGCGCCGAGATGGCCCGTTCGCTCTCCTGCACGCCCGGGCTCGCCCAGTCGCCGCAGGGCCGCGCCGCACTCGACGACCCGGCCGGCACCGTCCGCCGGCTCGCCGACCTCACCGAACTGGCCTGGCACGCCCTGCTCGCCCCGGACTGGCCGCGCCACCGCGCCGTCCTGGAGGCCGACATCGCCCACCGCTCCCGCAGGGCCGCCGATGTCGGTCTCGACGCGCTGCTCACCGGCCTGCACCCCACCGTCGACTGGGCCGGCCACACCCTCACCCTGCACAGGTACGAGGACCAGGCCGAGGCCCAACGGCCCGACGGGCGCGGCATCCTGCTCATGCCGAGCGTGTTCGTGTGGCCGGACGTGGTCAGCGGCTTCGCCCGTCCCTGGCAGCCGACGGTCATCTACCCCGCCCGCGGCATGGGCCGCCTGCACACCGCCCCGGTGCCGCGCCCGCCGCAGGCCCTCGCCCGCCTCCTCGGCCACCAGCGCGCCGCCCTCCTCGCCGGCCTGACCACCCCCGCCTCAACCACGGAACTGGCCCGCCGGCACACCCTGGCCCGGTCCACCGTGTCGGCCCACCTCACGGCGCTGCGCGAGGCGGGCCTGCTCGACGCTCGGCGCCAGGGCTATTACGTGCTGTACGGGCGGACAGCCCTCGGAGACGCCCTGACGAGCGGCAACTAGCCCAGCGGCACGCTGAGTTCGATCGCGCGCTGCGCCGCCGCCAGGGCCCGGTCGTCGCCGACGTCCAAGGCCGTGTCGGCGAACTTGATGACGTGCTCGTCGCCGTGGGCGAGGACCTTCTCCATGACGCCGGGGCGGCCGGGACCGTGGGCATACGAGGTTCCCACGCTGGGCGCCTCCTGTGCCTCCGCGGACGGGGCCGCAGACGCAGGCGCGTGGGCCGAAGGGTTGATCCCGGCCAAGCTCGGGCGTATAAATAAGCAACTTTCTTTCTTACAGAAGTTGATGGCGAGATGAGGGCACCGTGACCCGCCGTTATCCAGCAGGTCCGCAGCGGTTGCTGCGTTCGCTCAACGGCCGTGCCGTTCTGGAGGCGATCGACGAGGCGGGCCTCGTCACGACCACCGACCTGGCCGGGCGGATCCCGTTGTCGCGGCCCACCGTGGCCGCCGCGGTCGGGCTGCTGCTAGAGCGCGGCGTGATCACCGAGGTGGGCCCGGTGACGGGCCGCAAGGGTCCGGCACCGGCGCAGTACCGGGTGAACCCCGACTGCGCGTTCGCGATCGGCGTGGACGTCGGGCACCGGAAGATCCGTGCCGCGGTCGCCGACGTCACCGGCCGGATCCGCGGGCGTGCCGAGTCCGAACAGCACGGTGACCGGGGCGCCGACGCTCTCGTCGGACAGATCCTGGACATGTGCGTGGACCTGGCCGAGCAGGTCGGCCGACCGCTGCAGGGGATCACTCAGGCCGTCGCGGGGATGCCGGCCGCGGTCGGCCCGGACGGACGGCACCTGTCGTACGCCACCGGACTGCCCGACGCCGGGCGGGGGTTCGGCGAGGCGCTCGGCCGTGCGATGCCGGTGCCGCTGGTCCTGGAGAACGACGTGAACCTCGCGGCGCTCGCCGAGCGCACCCACGGACGCGGCACCGAGACCGACGACTTCGTCCTGGTGAGCCTGGGCGTCGGGCTCGGCCTCGGGCTCGTGGTTGACGGCCGGGTCCGGCGGGGCGCCACGGGCGTGGCCGGAGAAGCCGGTTATCTGCCCAGCGACCGCATGGTCGCGCCGGTCGGGCAGCGCCGCGACCTCGTGCAGGAACACCTGGGCGCGCGCTACATCAGCGCCGAGGCCCAGCGGCGCGGACTGCCCGGTGACGGCAGCCCGCGCACCGTCTTCGAACTCGCCCGCGCCGGCGACCCAGGCGCGCTGGAGATCGTGGACGACACCGCCCGCAGCGTCGCCTACGTGGTGGCCTGCGTCGTACCCCTGATCGACCCGGCACTCATCGTGCTGGGCGGCGCCATCGGCGCCAACGGCGACCTGCTGCTCGAACCGGTCGCCCGTCATCTGGCCGATTTCAGTACGTTCCGGCCGCCCATCGTCGCGTCGGGCCTCGGTCAGGACGCCGTGCTCACCGGAGCCACGACCATGTCGGCGGAGCTGGCCCGGGAGGCCGCCTTCGCCGCCGCCACCACTCCCGTCGCCCAGGCAGAGCCACCGTCGTCTCTGTCCTGAAGTCCACAAGTACCGCTGTATCCAGAGTTGTTGTGCCCAGAAACACCGCCGTGTCCTGAAACACCGCGGCGACGCCGTCTTGCCGGACAGCGTCGCCGCTCGGGGTCACCGGGCGTTGCCGCGCCCGACCGACCGACGACCGATCCGTCACCCAGGGAATCCCGTCTCCGAGGAAGGACGATCAGTGTTCAAACCTATCACCGGGGCCGCGGCCGCCACGGCCGCCGGCGTGCTGCTGCTGGCAGGCTGTACCTCCGCCGGCCCCGCATCCTCCCAGCCCGACTCCGCCATCTCGCCGGGCGCCTCGCACAAGGCCACCACCGTCACGGTCTGGACGTTCAACCATCTCCCCAACGAGGTCGCGGCGTTCAAGGCGACCCTGAACCGGCTGCACGCCAAGTACCCGTGGCTCACCGTGAAGTTCGTGCCCAACAAGGACGACGCCGCCTACGCCAAGGCGGTCGCCGCGGGCGACCCGCCGGACGTGTTCATCAGCTCCACGCCCGACAACGTGGCGAAGTTCTGCTACAACGGCACGGTCGCCGACGTCGGCCCGTACCTGTCCTCGGCAAAGATCGACACGGCCAAGACCTTCCCGTCCGCGACCCTGGTCTACACCCGCTACCAGGGCAAGCAGTGCGCGCTGCCGCTGCTGACCGATGCCTTCGCGCTCTACTACAACAAGAAGATGTTCGCCGCGGCCGGCATCACCAAGCCGCCCACGACGCTCGCCGAACTGACCGCCGACGCCAAGAAGTTGACCGTCAAGAACGCGGACGGCTCCATCAAGACCTACGGCTTCGTCCCCCGCTCCGACTACGACGTCAACCGCTACCTCTTCGTCGGAGCGCACAGCGGCACCGACTTCTACGGCAAGGACGGCAAGACCACCTTCGCCTCCGACGCCAGGTGGCAGCAGCTGCTCAAGTGGGACCAGGACCTCATCGGCTACTACGGCAAGGCGAACGTGCAGAAGTTCGTGGGCCGTTACCAGCCGCACGCCGACGACGCGGGCAACCCGCTGCTGACCGGCGCCGCGGCGATGGAGTACGACGGCGAATGGCACGTCGGTGAGATCGCCACGGAGAAGAAGGACTTCGACTACGGCGTCGTACCGATGCCGGTCCTGGACGGATCGTCGGGCACCTACGGCGCGGGCACCACGCTCGGCACCGTCGCCTACCTGTCGGCCGGCTCCCGGCACAAGCAGGAGGCGTTCTTCGCGCTCCAGCAGCTCACCACCGACACCACGTTCCTGAACACCCTCGCCGACACGGTCTACAACATCCCGACCACGTTCGCCGCGCTGAAGGCCTGGGACAAGCGCGAGGACCCGCACTGGAAGCCGTTCGTCGACATCTTCGAGAACCCGCACTCCTCCTACAAGACGCTCACCCCGGCGGGCGTCGAGGACATGGACAGCTGGCGCGCGTTCCTGCTCGACTACGAACAGGGCAAGGTGAAGGACGCCGCGAGCGGCCTTGCAGGGGCCGGGAAGAAGATCGACGGTCTCAACTCCGAGAGCGGGCAGTAGAGATGACGACCGTTCTCGCCCCCGTGGGCGACGCCCCGGGCACGGCGCGCCCGCGCCCTGCCCGGGGCGGGCGGCGCCGCCCGAGCAGGGCCCGCTGGTGGGTGGTGCTCGCCTTCCTGTCCCCGTTCGTCATCGGGTGCTCCGTCTTCGTGCTCTACCCGGTGATCGCCACGCTCTACTACTCGCTCACCGACTTCCAGGCCGGCTCCTACCGGCCGGTGCAGTTCGTGGGACTGCGCAACTACCGCGCCCTGTTCAGCCAGTCCGACACCTTCTGGGTGGCCGTACGCAACACGTTGTGGATGGTCGTCGTCATGGTGCCGCTGCGCACCGCCTGGGCCATGCTCACCGCCTGGGTGATCATCCGCGTCAAGCGCGGCAGGGCGGTGTACCGCACGCTGTTCTTCCTGCCGTCCATGGTGCCGGTGGTGGCCGCCGCCCTGTCGTTCATCGTGCTGCTCAACCCGGTCGGACCGCTCAACCGGCTGCTCGACCTGGTGGGCGTGGGCGGCCCCGGCTGGTTCTCGGACCCCGCCTGGTCCAAGCCCAGCCTCGTCATGATGGCGCTATGGGCCAGCGGCAACGTGATGGTCATCTTCTCCGCCGCCATGCTCGACGTACCACGCGAGCTGTACGAGGCCGCCGAACTCGACGGCGCCGGCGCGCTGCAGAAGTTCCGCAGCGTCACCCTCCCGGCGATCTCCCCGGTCATCTTCTTCGCCCTGCTCACCGGGATGATCTACACGTTCCAGTACTTCACCGAGGCGTTCGTCGCCTCCAGCTCCGCGAACGCCACCTCCTCCAGCAACGACCTGATCGGCTACCCGGCCAACTCGCTGCTGTTCTACTCGACGGAGCTGTACCGGCAGGGCTTCGCGTACTTCAAGACCGGCTACGCCTCGGCCATGGCCTGGCTGCTGTTCCTCGTCATCTTCGCGGCGACCGTGGTGTTCATCCGCGCCTCGCGCCGTTTCGTGCACCACGCCGGCGGTGGCCGATGAGTACTCTCCAGCTGACGAAGCGTCAACCTTCTGTCGGGCGGCGCCTGTTGTACCTGCTCGCCGAACACGCGCCGGCCGTCGCCATCGCGCTCTGCTTCCTGCTGCCGCTGACCATCGGCGTGCTCACCGCGTTCATGACCCAGCACCAGGCCGGTACCGGCTCGCTGTGGCCCTCGCCCTGGGAGTTCGGCAACTTCCGCAAGGTCTTCTCGGCCATGCCGTTCGGCCGCGACCTGCTCAACACCATGCTGTACGCGGGACTTTCCACGGTGGGCGTCGTCGTCTCCTCGGTGCCCGTGGCCTACGCGCTGGCCCGGCTGCGGTGGCGCGGCCGGGAGGCTGTCTTCCTGGTCGTCCTCGCCGCGATGATGATTCCGGCGCAGGTCACCAGCCTTCCCCTGTACGTGATGTACGCGCACGTCGGCTGGGTGGGCACCCTCAAGCCGCTCATCGTCCCGGCCTTCTTCGGCGACGCGTTCAGCATCTTCCTGCTGCGCCAGTTCTTCCTCACCATCCCCGACGAGTTCACCGAGGCGGCCCGGGTCGACGGCGCGGGCGAACTGCGCATCCTGTGCCGGGTGTTGATCCCCATGGCCAAGCCGGCGATCGCCGCCGTCGGGCTCTTCGCGTTCCTGTACGCCTGGAACGACTTCTACAACCCGCTGCTCTACACCGGGAACAGCGACACCGGCCAGACCCTCGCGGTGGCCCTCAGCCAGCTCGCCAAGAACGGCCACCAGAACGCCTACGAGCTGCAGATGGCGGCCTCGCTGATGTTCCTGCTGCCCGTCCTGGTGCTGTTCTTCCTGGCGCAGAAGGTCTTCGTCGAGGGCATCGCGTTGACCGGCGTCAAGGGCTGAACTCCCGCACCCGCACATACCTCTGGGAGCACGATGAAGATCACCGTTGTCGGCGGTGGCAGCACCTACACGCCCGAACTCATCGAGGGCTTCGCCCGGCGTGCCGACGTGCTACCGGTCGACGAACTCGTCCTGCACGACATCGACGCCCAGCGCCTGGAGGTGATCGGCGGCCTGGCCCGCCGTATCCTCGCCCGGCACGGTTTCCCCGGCCGCCTGACCACCACGACCGACCTCGCCCTCGCGGTGGACGGAGCCGCCGCCGTGCTCGTCCAGCTCCGTGTGGGCGGACAGGCGGCCCGGCTGGTGGACGAGACCCTGCCGAACCGCTTCGGCCTGCTCGGCCAGGAGACCACCGGCCCCGGCGGCTTCGCGAAAGCCCTGCGCACGGTACCGGTGGTGCTCGACATCGCCGAGGAAGTACGCCGTAGAGCCCAACCCGGCGCCTGGATCGTCGACTTCACCAATCCGGTCGGCATCGTCACCCGCGCCCTGCTGGACGCCGGACATCGCGCGGTCGGCCTGTGCAACGTGGCGATCAAGTTCCAGCGGCAGCTGGCCGACCGCCTCGGAACCGACCCCGACCGCGTACGGCTCGGCCACGCCGGCCTCAACCACCTGTCCTGGATCCGCTCGGTCACCGTGGACGGAGTCGACCGCCTGCCGGAACTGCTGAGCGGTGACGCGCTGGACGAACTCGCCGCGCAGGTCCGCGTCCCCGCCGGGGCACTGCGCGACCTCGGCGCCATCCCCTCGTACTACCTCCACTACTTCTACTGCACGCAGGACGAGGTACGGGCCCAACAGGCCGGATCGCACCGCGCCGAACAAGTCCTCACCATCGAAAGGGAGTTGCTCACTCTGTACGCGGATCCGAGTCTGGACCGCAAACCCGACCTGCTGGAGCGGCGGGGCGGCGCCCACTACAGCGAGGCCGCGGCCGCCCTGGTCACCAGCCTGCTCACCGGCGACGGCGCCCACCACTACGTGAACGTACGCAACGACGGAGTGCTGTCCGGTCTGCCGGACGAGGCTGTCGTCGAAGTGGCGGCCGACGTCGACACCGCCGGGCCGCACCCCCTCCCCGTGCCGCCCCTGCCGCCCGAGATGCTCGGGCTCGTCCAGGCGGTCACCGCGTACGAGACCCTCACCGTCGAGGCCGCCCTGACCGGGGACCGGACGGTGGCCCGGCGGGCCCTCATGGCCAACCCGCTCGTACGGGAATGGGCGGTCGCGGACGGGTTGTTGGACGCCCTGCTGGAAGCCAACCGCCCCCATCTGCCCCGGTTCTTCGCGAGCGAGCCGAGCGAGGTCGTCGATGCCTGACCTCGTGGTGGGTGTCGACGGAGGGAACTCCAAGACCGACCTCGTCCTCGCGGACACCGAGGGACGGCTGCTGTCCTGGGTGCGCGGCGCGGGCACCCGCCCGCACACCGAGGGCATGGAGAGCACCACCGAACGGCTCGCCCGCCTCGGCCGGCACGCACTGGCCGAGGCCGGCCTGCCCGACACGACCCCGGTCTCGGTCGGCGCGTACTTCCTCGCCAACGTCGACCGGCGCGCACAGGAGCGGCTGGCGCTACGGCAGTTGACCCGGCTGGGCGTGGCCGAGCAGACCCTCGTACGCAACGACACCTTCGCCGTCCTGCGAGCCGGCGCACCCGACGGCTGGGGAGTCGCGGTGGTGTCCGGCGCCGGCATCAACGCCGCCGCGGTTCATCCCGGGGGCCGCTCGGCCCGCTTCCTGTCCCTCGGCGACATCACCGGGGACTGGGGCGGCGGGCTCGCCGTGGCCCGGGCGGGCCTGGGCGCCGCCGTCCGCGCGGGCGACGGGCGGGGACCGGCGACACGGCTGCGGCAGGAACTGCCGGGGCACTTCGGCCTGGACAGCGTGGAGTCCGTCGCGCTGGCCGTCAGCGGCGGCGACATACCGGTGACCGCACTGCACGGCCTGGCACCCCTGGTCTTCGCGACCGCCGCCGACGGTGACGCCGTGGCACGCGGCATCGTGGAACGCCTTGGCGACGAGATCGTCGCCATGGTGACCGCCCTGCTGCGCCGACTCCGTCTGCTGCGCACCCCGACCCCGGTGGTACTGGGCGGCGGCACGCTGCAGAACGACCACGTACTGCTGCAGGACCACATTCGAACCCGCCTGGCCACCGAGGCACCGCTGTCCCGGCCCCGGGTGCTGGATGTGCCCCCGGTCGCGGGCGCACTGACCGAGGCCCTCCTGACCGCGGGCGCCCCGGCCGCCGCGCAACGCCGCCTCCGCGAAACCGTCGCCGCCCGGAAACCACCGCCCCAGCTCGCTGGGGCCGCCGGAGATCCAACCCCGGCGGCCCCAGCGGGGCCCGGGACGTCCGAGCGTCAGCAGGTGGGCACGCCGGGAAGCGAGGCCGGGCACTTGATGTAGATGTTCGTCGTCCACGAATCGTCGACCAGCTTGGACCAGATGTCGTTGTTGTAGACCTCGGCGGTGACGGTCTCCGCGTGCTCCTGGCACTGGACCGACACCTGCGTCGGGCCCGCGAAGCTTTCGCGACGGAGCCCCGCACGCTCGGCTTGGAGCGGGTGCGCACGTCTGTGCCTCAGGTCTCGAAGGTCGTACCGCCGTCCGCGGGCGGGGGAGTGGGGGTGCCCGACCCGTTGACTCCGATCGCGCCTGCGTCGTCGTCGCATGTGCGCACGGGGACTGTCAATGCTGTAGATCGTGATTTTGCTTGGCCTCTGACTGAAGATCTTGGCCGTTTGCCAGGAGAGTTTGGCGGTGTGTCAGCAGCTCCTGGTCACAGTCGCTCCGCCGACCGCGCGGCAGACATGCAGGTCGCGGCACAGACTCGCCCTTGGCGGCGAGCGGGTCACCTGTCACCATCAAGCCGTGGTCAACCTTTCGAAGATCGTGAGGCAGGCAGACGTCCTCCTCGACCTGATGGGCGTGGCGGTCGGCTCGATGCTGTTGGTGGTGGGCATCGAGATGTACCGCGACGGTGGATCGGTGGGCTGGCCCATAGCCGGATCAGTGCTGTTCCTGATCAACCTCTGGGTAGGCGGGCGTCGATTCGCCCGGCGCAGGAGGCCGACTCCGTTGCCGTAGCGGCACCCCGGCATTTCCCGCCCGCTGCCGCCGATCGGACACGTAGGGGACACAGGCGGCTGCCTGGGACCGTCAACGGTCAAGATCACTTGTCGAAGGTCATTGCCCGCTGGCACGTGATGTTCGAGGACCTGATGGGACGGATCGCGGGCCGCTTCGCGCGGGTCGAACCCTTGATGGCGTCACATGCTCATTGTTCGCCGCTACTGCTCGTTGACGGCGAGATCGGCGACGGGAGCGGCTGCCTGGGCCTGCTTCGACTGGGTGGCCATGGCCCTCAGCGTCTCGAAGGCGGCGGCCGTCGGGCCGGCCGGTTCGGCTTGATAGACCACCAGCTGCTGGTGCGGCGCGCCGTTGACCGTAAACGCCGCGAATTTGATGTGCAGGTCCCCGACCTGAGGGTGCTTGAGATGCTTGCCCTCTTGGGACTTGCCCTTCACATCGTGCAGCTGCCAGATCGCGGCGAACTCCTCGCTCTGGGCGGACAGTTCAGCCACGACTTCGGCGATGCGGGCCGATTCGGGGTCGTGTCCGTAGGCGGCCCTGATTTCGGCGACACAGGAGTGCGCGGCTCGTTCCCAGTCTTGGTAGAACTCGCGCCCGGCGGGGTCGACGAACACCATGCGGGCGAGGTTGTCGAACTTCTCGAACCCGCTGTGGAGGGCCGTGGCGAGGGAGTTGCCCGCCATGATGTCGAGGGCCGGGCCGACGACGAAGGCCGGTGTGTGCTCCCATCCGTCCATCAGCTGCAACAACTGCTGGCTGACGTCCGTCTCTCCCCAGTCCCGCGGGCGTTGCGAGGCGGTGAGGCAGAGGCGGTTGAGATGGTCGGCGGCCTCCGCGTCCAGTTTCAGCGCCTGCGCCACGGCGTCGAGGACCTACGGGGACGGGCTGCTTTCGCGTCCCTGTTCCAGCCTGATGTAGTAGTCGGAGCTGACTCCGGCGAGCAGTGCGACTTCCTCTCTGCGCAGTCCTGGAACCCGGCGTCGCCCGTGTTCGGGCAGACCGACGTCGTGTGGCTTCAGGGCTTCTCGGCGGGCTCGGAGGAAATCACCCAAAGGGGTCCCATTGCTCATGCGGCAAGACTAGATGCATTTCAGCAGACGAGAACTGTCAGGCGCACACTGTGGCACCACGTGGCGTTGCCTTCACGAAGGGTAGCCATCCGCCCTGTTGGGTGGGATTTTCCGGCCCCGGGACTCGCTGCGGAGGCTGAGCTGTCGGCAAGAGGGCAGCTGAGGGGCGCTGGCGACTCGTACGTCCCGCTCGCGAGGCACCCATCATGACGTGCCACGTTCCGTCACGTACTTTCCCGCGGAGGGGCACCCGCATTCCTGGGTGTAATGCACCCACCGTCGGCAGAACTTTGCCCGGTGTTTTCCGCCTACCTTGGCAGCATGGACAACGACACACACCCTGACCCGGTTGGAGGGCTGGGCCAGTTTCTCCGCTCCCGCAGAGAACGCCTCAGTCCTGTCGCAGCAGGATTGCCTGGCGCGGGCCGGCGAAAGGTGCCCGGCCTGCGGCGCGACGAGGTCGCGACACTCTCAGGTGTCAGCCTCAGCTACTACAGCCGACTCGAGCAGGGCCGTGAACTCAGCCCCTCCTCCCGGGTACTGGAGGCCCTTGCCCGCGCGCTGCAACTCGGGGACGAGGACAAGGGAGAGCTCTTCCGGCTGGCCCGGCCGACAGCCCGCCGTACGAAGTCCCCCTCCCGGGTCGAGCGGGTCCGCCCGCACCTGCGGCAACTGATCGAGAGCTGGACCAGGACGCCGGCCTTCATCATCGGGCACGCCCAGGACCTGCTGGCCACCAACGAGTTGGCCGATGCTCTCTACCGTGACTTCGCGCAGCACGACAACGTGCTGCGCATGCTCTTCCTGGACCCCGCGGCGAAGTCCTTCTACCGGAATCCGGAGCGGGCCCGGCATCGTGCGGTCGCCGACCTTCAGCAGGCCGCGGCCAGCACTCCGGAGGATCCCCGCATCCTGGAGCTCGTCGGTGAACTGTCGGTGCGCAGCGGCGAGTTCCGCTCCTTGTGGGCACGCGAGTACACCCGGGTCCCGCCCTACGACGTCAAGCAGGTGTACCACTCCGTCGTGGGAGATCTGGAGTTGCGGCACGAGGCCCTCACCATCCGCAGCGTCCCGGGACAGCAGCTCATCATCCTGCAGGCCGAACCGGGTTCCCCCTCCGCCGATGGACTGTCCCTGTTGGGCTCCCTCAGCGCACCCGAAGTACCTCACCAGCAGAATCCCGCACACGGTTCCTGAACCAGGAGACCGCCGGGAAATCGTCTCCGCCGGGACACGCATGTGCCCTGGCGGGCCCGGCACGTTTCACACCCCGGGGTGTTTTGCGTATTCCTCTCGGCGGCATCGGAAATTCCGGCCGGAAAATCACTGCTCTCCCACGTTTTCCGCGCGCTGGGATGCGGCAGCCTTGATCGCTTCCCGGTCCTTTCCGCGAACGCGCTAGTACGAGGGCGTCAGCTGCACGAGCATCTTTGCCGCAGCAGGCTGCCTGCGGACTCCAGCCAAGGTCCCAGGTGGGCGCAGCCCATGGCCGAAGGGCCCGAATACCGCCGTGGTTGATGGTCCTTGGCTTGTGGGAGCAGCCGATGCTCAGCCTTCGGTGCTTCGCCCGGACGTACGCCTCGTCTTCCTAGGTGTGGGACACCCAGGAAAGGCGCAGCCTTCATAGCTCTGTAGCCGACGGGCACACTCGAATACGTCAACAGGAAATCCCCGAAAAGGGGAACCGACGAAAGAGGTTTTCCCCATGGCTACCTGGTTTGTCACCGGCGCCTCCCGTGGAATCGGTGCGGAAATCGCCCGCGCCGCTCTGGCAGGGGGTGACAATGTTGTGGTCGCCGTACGGAACCCGGAACGCGTGCCGGACGATCTGAAGAATTCCGACAAGGTCTTCGCGGTCGCCCTGGACGTCACGGACAACGACACCATCCCGCAGGCGGTCGAGGCCGCCGTGGACCGGTTCGGCGGCATCGACGTGCTGGTGAACAACGCCGGCCGCGGCCTGCTCGGCGCGCTGGAGGAGATCACCGACGCGGAAGCCCGCTCGCTGTTCGACCTCAACGTCTTCGGCCTGATCAACGTCACCCGCGCCGTGCTGCCCGTCATGCGCAAGCAGGGCTCTGGCCGGCTGGTGCACATCGGTTCCCGCTCCGGTTTCGAGGGCGAGCCCGGTGTCAGCCTGTACTGCGCGTCGAAGTTCGCCGTCGCCGGCATCAGCGAAGCGCTCTCCGCCGAGATGGCCCCGTTCGGGATCCAGTCGATGGTCGTCGAGCCGGGCGTCTTCCGCACCGACTTCCTCGACGCCAGCTCCCTGTCGGTCGCCGCGAACCGCATCTCCGACTACGACGACACCCCCGCCCACGTGACGCTGGACTGGATCGACCGGGCCAACCACGCCCAGCTCGGCGACCCCGTCAAGGGCGCCGTGCTCATCGTCGAGGTCGCCTCCACCGAGAAGCTGCCCACCCATCTCTACCTCGGGCGCGACACCCTCGAGCGGCTGGACGTCAAGCACCAGCAGGTGCAGGAGGACCTCGCCCCGTGGCGCGAGAAGTCCGCCGCCACCGCGCACGACGACGCCGCCTGACACACCGCCGGGCGCCCTCGCAGTCCAGGCGCCCGGCGCTCTCTCAAACAGCTTGGCCGGGCCGGAAGACCTGGCCTGGCCGGGCACCGCACCACCGACCGATCCGGCTCCCCCCACCATCCGATCAAAGAGATTGAGGTTTTGTGATGTCTGCTGCTCTGCTCACCGGCACCCCCCTGGCCGGCCGTGTCGCCGTCGTCTCCGGCGCCTCCAGCGGCATGGGCGCCGTCACCGCCCAACGCCTCGCCGAACTCGGCGCCACCGTGGTCGTGCTGGCCCGGCGCAAGGAGCGCCTCGACAGCCTGGTAAAGACCATCGAGGCCGGTGGCGGCACGGCGCTCGCCCTGGCCGTCGACGTCACCGACCGCGCCGCCGTCCAGACCGCCGCCGACCAGGTGGCCGCCCGCTTCGGCAAGGCCGACCTCGTGTTCAACAACGCCGGCGTCCAGCTCATCTCCGGAATCGAGGAGCTCAAGGTCGACGACTGGCAGCGCCAGATCGACCTCAACATCAGCGGCCTGATGAACGTCATCGCCGCGTTCCTCCCGCACCTGACCGACTCCGCCGCCCAGGGC
The DNA here is from genome assembly GCF_042893105.1 of Streptomyces sp. NPDC001663. Lineage (NCBI taxonomy): Bacteria > Bacillati > Actinomycetota > Actinomycetes > Kitasatosporales > Streptomycetaceae > Streptomyces > Streptomyces sp. NPDC001663. Next base: position 25,663 of record NZ_JBIAUR010000033.1, read on the forward strand.
AGGCCCGCCGACCTGATCAACACCTCGTCCATCGCGGCCACCCGCATCCTGGCGAAGTTCTCCATCTACTCCGGCACCAAGGCCTACATCAGCCACCTCACCCGGCTGCTCCGCGTCGAACTCGGTCCCAAGATGGTCCGCGTGGCCACCATCGAACCCGGCATGGTCGACACCGAACTCCCCGATCACGTCACCGACCCCGACGCCTCCAAGCTGATGGCCGACCTCATCCACGACATCGACTGCCTGCAGTCCGCCGACATCGCGGAAACCGTCGCTTTCATGGCCGCCGTCCCGCGTCACGTCAACCTCACCGAGATCACCGTCATGCCCACTGCCCAGGCCATCTGAAGTCCGTCCCGTCATGGCGGGGTGGGAACAGCCGAGTGCTGTTCCCACCCCGCCATGACGGGATTGGTCGACACGACAGCGATGGCGTTCGAGACCGCCGACGCGATACGCGTGGGCGACGGAAGGATCACCAAATTCCGTTCGTTCCGTCTGCGAGCGACGCAACGGTGGCGCGTTGTGGACGGCAGGCCCCGGCGCCCACGCCGTCTGAGCTCCGGGCCATGCGCGTATTGCTCTTGGAAGTCGATCCCGAGCTGGGGACCCCGAAAACACGACCAAGCACCGGCCGGTGTTCCGCGCAGCCTCACCTGGCGAGGTGATCAGCCCCAATCTGACTCGACAAGATCGCCACTGTCTACGACCTGGCCGACCCCGACGAGCTGCTCGCCACCGCCTTCCCGGGCACCTTCTATCCCGAGGACTCATGGCAGGAGACATGGAGTTCGGCGGTGCCGAACTGGCCCTGGCCGCACAGCGACTCGGAGACGACCGGGAGAGCGACAGGGCCGACGACGCGGCCCGCTGGGCCAGGGCCTCGAACACAAGCTGGCCAACCTCAGGGGCAGCCACGACGGAAAGGGCGCCATCCTGCGGGGCGCTGTACTCAACGGCCCCAACGCCGCCTCGAAGCAGGAGGAGTTGAACAGTTTCCCGACCACGAAGAAGTGCACCGCTGCCCCACCGTCAGGAGCCTGGACCGACTTCGACGGCAGGGGCGCACGGTACGTCGTCGACGTGGGCGCCTGGCAGACCGTGGAACCCGCACTGGACTTCACCACGACGTCACTGCTGGCCTTCGCCCTGACCGCACAGAGCGGCAGCGAACAACCGAGTCTCTGAGACTCCTCAAGTCGCTTGGCACGCGCGGAACATGACCGTCACGCTGCTCCCCATGACGGGAATCACGGGACTGAGTAAGAAGAACAACTTCGTGCTGGCCGTCCGGGACTCGGACATGGTCGCGGCGGCTCTGCGTCAGGCACTGGCCGAGGCCTCGCCGGAGGAGCGCCCGGGCCTGGAACGCGCCGCCGCACTCGTAGAGTCCGCCGCCGCCACCGAAACCCAGCTGCGTGCCCGCTGGGTCCGCTCCCGGCTGACCGCCGTCGGCTTCACGTGGGACATCGCCTCGATCGCGGCGGTGAAGGCCCTGCGCCAGGCCGAACCGAAACTGAGCCTGCTGGCGGCGGTGCAACTGCAGAAGGAGGCGGCGGCCCATCCGGAGTGATCCGGCACGCCGCGATGGACCACCGTCCCGGCCTCTCCTGACACTCCTCAGGGAGTGAGGTAACAGCCCTTCCGCACGCCGGGCAGCGGATCGGTGCCGAATGCCGCAGTCGTGCAGCCGGTGCCGCCGGTGAACGACTTGTACACGAAGCTGCCCCGTGCACCGTAGGCGACGGTCCGCTGTCCGCTGAAGGCGCACGTCGCCGCCTCGTCCGAGCAGGCGGTGGCGTAGCCGGCCGGGCCGCCGGTGGCGGAGTAGCAGGCCTTCGACTCGCCGGGGATCGGGTCGCCGAACGTGGCGTCCGTGCACGGGGTGTCGCCCGTGGCCTTGAGCGTGGTGAACGCTCCGAAGGCGCCGTACATCACCGGCTGTCCTGCCGCGGCCGAGCAAGTACCGTTCTGGGAAGCGCACTTGGTCCAGCCTCCGGGCGGGCCCCCGTCGGGCGGCAGATAGCAGGACTTGGCGACGCCGTCGATGGGATCACCGAAGTGGGCGTTGGTGCAGGCGACTGAGCCGTTGGTGACCTGGTGGGCGAAGTTGCCGTTGGCGCCGTAGGCGACGTCGCGGTTGTATCCGGGCACGGCGCAGGTGCCGCCCTCGGCCGCGCAGACGGTGTATCCGGGCGGGCCGCCAGCGTCGGCGACGTAGCAGGACTTGAGGAGATTCGCCGCCGGGTCGCCGCCGAAGGAGGCGTTGGTGCAGGCAGTACTGCCGGTCGCCGTCTTGTACGTGTACGACCCCGCCCCGTAGGCCACCGCACGGGTGCCGCTGAAGGAGCACGTACCGCCCTCGCCCGCGCACCGGGTGAAGCCCGCGCGCAGGGCGCCGGTACCGGGTTCGGCGGGTGCCGGCGGATTGCCCAGTCCGGTGGCGTTCACGGTGTAGCTGCCCGGGGCGACGCCGGTCAGGTAGACGTAGGTGTCGTCCTGGTTCGCGCCGGTGATGCCGGAGGTGGGCGTGAAGGCTCCATTGCTCCATACGACGTTGCCGTTCACGGACACTGTGATGTTGCCGCCGCCGAACTTCGGGACTCCGATACGGCCTGTGGTCCCGGCCGCGCTGGTGAGCTGCGCCGCGTACGTGCCGGCGGCGGGCACACGGGACCAGGAGGCGTTGACGGCCCCCTGCGGCATGGTGATGCGGCCCTCGGCGCTGGTCAGATCGCCGGGATGCGGGACGAAGCGGTACGCGCCGGTCGCCGACACCGGTGCCGTGCCGAGCACGTCGAAGGTGAGCGTGGAGGTGGGCGCGGTGGACCAGCCATGGGCCAGGCTCATGAACGAACCGCCGTAGGCGAGGCCGCCGTCGGCCTTGATGCCCTCCCAGAAGGTGCTCTTGGTGCCGATGTCGCTGTTCAGCATGTGGCCCCAGGTGCGGCGGATCTGTGCGAGGGCGGTGTAGTCGTCGTTGGCGGTGAAGTGGGCGTTCAGCTCCATTCCGCCGGCGAAGGGCGAGACGTTGCCGCCCCACTCGGGGGTGGTGGGACCGTAGCTGCCCCAGCGGGTCGCGAGTTGGCTGACAACGCTGCGCGACTTCGCGGTGGAGTCGGTGAGTCCGTACCAGACGGCGAGCGAGTTGCCGTCCTGCGGGTAAAGGCCGCTGGTCGGGTTGTCCTTGTACATGCCCTTCGAGGCGTCCCACAGACGGGAGTTGGCCGCGGACTTGACGGCGGCCGCCTTGTCGGCCCAGCTTGCGGCGAGCGCGCTGTCACCCTCGACTGTGGCCAGGGCGGCTCCGCCCTTGAGCGCGGCGTACAGCAGCGCGTTGGCGGAGATGTTCTCTCCGCCCTGGCCGACCCGGGCCCAGTCCTGGGTGCGGGTCACGTTGAGGAGGTTGTTGCCGTCGATCTTGTTGATGATGAAGGCCATCCCGTGCTTGTAGTCGGCCCATTGGGAGTCCAGCCACGCCCGGTCGGCCGAGTAGGTGTAGTACGTGGCCGTGCCCAGCAGCGTCCAGGTGTGGTACGTGTCCGACCCGGTGAGGTTGAACGGCGGGCCCGACCAGGGGATTTCGCCCTCTGCCGACTGTGCGTCGTACATGGTGGTGAGCGCGTTGCGGGTCGAGGTGAGGCCGCCCGAGTACGCGTACTGCGTGGGTACGGCGATGCCCAGGTCACCGGGCCACACCGTACGGTCGCGCTTGGCCCCGTCGACCAGGACGGAGTCGCCCACGCCGACGGTGGCGCCGTTGTCCCAGTCCGTGGTCGGCGGGGGCCAGGCGCGGCCCTGGTCGGAGGCAATCGTGTTGAGCTGCACGGTGTAGGCCCCGGCGTACCAGATGCGGTTGAGCAGATCGTCGCTGGAGTGGAAGTAGTTGGCGTAGTCGGCCGGGTTGGTCTTCCCCGGAGCCGCGGTGAAGCCGAGACTGACGTCCTTGAGGTCCACCCAGCCCGAGGTGTCGAGAAAGACCGTCAAGTAGCGAAATCCGCCCCGGAGTTGGGCGGTGGGCACCGTGTAGGTGCCGTTGGCGGAGGCCGTGGTGTACAGGGCCCCGTCCTCGCCGTCGCGACCGCTGCTCCGGTCGCTGTTGGTGCCCGCGTACAGGGACGACTCGCTGAAGGCCAGGCCGACTCGCTGGCCACTGTCGCTGGTGCTGCCGAAAAACAACGTTGTCAGACCGCCGACCTCCTTGCCGAAGTCGAGAGTGATGGCCGACCGAGAGCCGGAGATCCGCGTCGGCAGTCCGCTGAGGACGTTCTGCGGGTTCGCGACGCTGCCCGACGTGGAGTACACGGCGGTCGGCTTCAGAGTGCGGGAGGTGGGCGAGTAGTTCAGGGCGTCAAGGGCCGCCTCGTGGGCGCCCGTTGCGGTCGGCGCGGTGTCGGCCGACGCCGCGGGACCTGTGGTCAGCACAGCGGCCGCGACCATGGTGAGGCTGAGCAAGTGGTACCGACCTGGCGATCTGCTCAGCGGGGAACGACGATGCATGGAACCTCCCGGGACGGGTGCGGGAACACGGAAACGCGATGTCTGAAACGATTCAAAATCGTGGCCTACGAGACCCAGTGCCCGATCGGACAGTTGGGATGCGCGAGGAACTTCGCTGAAGTTCCACCGATGATGGGCGGGCGAAATCGGAGTGTCAACCCGTCGCCGCCACTGCGAACTTCCGTGCGACGGGCTCCCGTTGAGGCGTTGACGAGGACATTGACAGGGCCTCGCCAAGCCGGTTCACTGCCTCGGAGGCAGGTATGGACCAGTGCTTGATTTCGGCCCGACTCGACATGAGTCGTCGGCCTCGGCCGCGCTTGCCGACCGGCATCCCCCATCGTGAAATCGAGGCGAGTTCCGGTGTCCTTGCGCAGTGCCGACATCGTTGCCAGAACGCGAGCACGATCACGACTCCTCGGCATTCTGCTGGCGGCCGCTCTCGTGTGCCTGGCACTGGTCCCGGCGGCGACGCCTGCGGCCGCCGCCACCCAGGTGTGCGTACTGGCCTGTGACACGCTGGACCCCGCACAGGCCCGGCAGGAGAGCTTCCCGGTGCCGGACAGGGACCTGGGCGGCCGTCGCCTCCAACTGCACGTGTCCGACGCGGACGACATGGCCTGGGCCAGCATCGACGACGGCGTGACCGGCGATTCGGTGTGGCTGGACCGCTCCTGGGACGGCGGCGCCACCTGGGAAGGACTGCTCGGCAAGGCGAGCATCCCGGGTACCTGGGCCGGTACCAGGACGCTGATGTACAACATCACCGATCCGCGCAACCACAGACGCGGTCTCGTGCGGGCCTGCGGCGATGCCGCAGGCGTCGGCTGCACGAACTGGGTCTACCCCACAGTCTGCGACATGCTGTGCGACGGCACCGATGCCGGCCAGGCGGCCGGAGACGACCAGCCGGTGCCGTCGACCACCCTCTACGGCCGCGCGATCCGGCTGCACGTCGACCAGAAGAACTCCATGGCCTGGGCGAGCATCGACACCGGTGGCGCCGGCGACGAGATCTGGCTGGACCGCTCCTGGGACGGCGGCGCGACCTGGCCGGGCGGCTCCTCACTCGGCCGCACCAGCACCCCGTCCGGGGCCACCGGCACCCGAACCGCGATGTACGCCACCCGCGACCCGCGCGGTCTCCTCTACGGCGGCGCGGTCCGCGCCTGTGGCCGGGAAGCCAGCCACCAGGAAGGCAGCTGCACCGCGTGGGTAAGGCCCGCACCAAGCAGGGCGCGCGCGGCGGCGGACGCGCTGATGACCTCGTACGACCCCTACAACGGCTGGTGGCCCAGCAGTTGGTGGAACTCCGCCGCCACCCTCACCTCCCTCATCGACTTCGCGAAGACCACCGGCACGCACGACTACGACTGGGCCATCGCGCGTACCTTCGAGCAGAACAGGGGCGTCTTCGCCGCCGGTGTGCGCAGCTCGGACCCGATCGAGGGCGATTTCATCAGCCGTTCCATCGACGACTCGGGCTGGTGGGCCATCGCCTGGCTCGACGCGTACGACTACACCGGCGACGCCCGCTATCTCAACGAGGCAGTGACCATTGCCAATTACGTGCAGCAGTACTGGGACCCCGGCTCCTGCGGTGGCGGCGTGTGGTGGGACCGGGAGCGGACGTACAAGAATGCGGTGACGAACGGGCAGTACCTCTGGCTGACCACGGCCCTGCATCAGCGCATCCCGGGCGACACGGCGTGGCTCCAGCGGGCCAAGACGTCCGCCGCCTGGTACCAGGCCAGCGGGTTGATCAACTCCTCGGGGCTGGTGAACGACGGACTGAACTCGTCCTGCGCCAACAACGGCAGCACCGTGTGGAGTTACAACCAGGGACTGGCCATTGGCGGCTTCACCGAACTGTGGAAGACGACCGGGGACAGCTCGCTGCTGACCACCGCACGCACCCTGGCCGACGCCGCCGTCGGCAGTCCGGCGCTGACCACCGGCGGAGTGCTCACTGAGTCCTGCGACATCGGCTCGGCGTCCTGCGACGACAACCAGAAGCAGTTCAAGGGCATCTTCATGCGGAACTTCGCCGACCTCGCGCAGGCCACCGGCTCCAGCACTTACCGGAGTTACGTCCAGAAGCAGGCGGACACCCTATGGGCGCAGGACCGCAGCTCACTCAACGCCCTCGGTGAACGCTGGGCCGGCGCGGGCCCCAACCAGACCGACTGGCGTACCCAGGCAAGCGCCCTCGGAGCGCTCACCGCCGCCGCGGGCTGAGCGGGAGGCCGCTGCACGTACCAGTACCAGTTCAGCCCTGGCTTCCGGCTTTTGCGCACTCCGAGTAGAACGTGCGCAGGCCGGAGCCGGGCATGTTGCTCGGGGTCTCGTCATCGGTCTGGTCGGCGTAGACGCTGTACTTGTTCGTGTCGGCGGTCCTGTCGGCGAGTCCCGTGTCACCGTCGCCGAGGCGCGCCTCCGTCTGATAGACGCCGTCGCCGGCGTAGGCGAACACGGCCAGGTCGGGGTGGGAGTCGTGATCGTAGTCGGCCACGGCGATGCCACGTGTCTCCCCGAGGTCGAGATGCCGGGTGTGCTGTCCCCGGCCGGAGGCCGAGAAGGGGCCTGACACCAGCTCCGCCACGGTCGGCTCGATCGGGTCGTCTCCCTGTTTCTGCCCGGTGGCCACGACGACCAGGTCGCTCCAGCCGTCGCCGTCGAAATCGGCCACCGCCGCGAGCACATCCTTCTCGTCGGCACCGGAGCTGTCGACCAGCTTCCGCACCCCGACCGGCGTGCCATAGCCCTCCTTCTTGCCGAAGGACACGGTCAGTTGAGCACCGATGTGGGAGGGGTCGGACACGCGGTCTGTGAGGCCGTCGCCGTCGATGTCGGCCAGCAGATTCCCCGACGGCGTCACGCACGAGGGGACCGAGGGTCTGCCCGTGGGACGTGAAGGTGCACCTGCGACGGACTCACCGCAGGCACCGAGCAGGGCCGCGGCTGCCGCCAAGACGGCCGCCTGCCTCAACAGCCGCGCACGCCCGCTCGGATGGCTCACTATTTGCATGACGGTGACAAGCACCTTTCAATCAACAGGGATGATCGGCTGAAGCTCCGAGCGTAGGCGGCGACGGCGTCGGCCACGGCGTTCTCAGGAGCAGCGTTCCTGGGAGTCCGGCTGGGCCGGTATGCCTCGCTCGGTGAAGACCTTCTTGGCGACGAAGGTGGCGTTGAGGGCCTTGGGCATGCCGCAGTAGACGGCGGCGTGCAGCAGCGCCTCGACGATCTCGTCGGGCTTCAGGCCGACGTTGAGGGCTGCGTTGATGTGGACGTCGAGCTGCGGCTCGCAGCCGCCCAGGGCTGTCAGCATGCCCAGGGTGACCAGTTGGCGGTCCCGTGGGGCCAGTTGTGGGCGGTTGTACATTTCGCCGAATGCCCAGGCGACCACCTGGTGTCCCAGCTCGGGGGAGATGTCGGCCAGCGAGTCGATGACCTTCTGTCCGCTCTCGCCGTCGATGCTCGACAGTACGGCCATGCCGTGGTCGAAACGCTCCTGTCGGTCCTTCGCGCTGTCGTGGGTGCTCATGGCTCCACTTCCTCTTCCTGCCGTCAGGCGGCCTGTGCGTTGATGCGCGGGTCGTGGTGTCCCCTCGGGAGGGGCACGGGGTCATTCGGCGCGGTGGTGGCGGAGCGCGGGCAGGGCCAGGAGGACGCCCAGGACGAGCGCGGCGGCGACTACACGCAGGATGCCGCCGAAGCCCAGGCCGGTCAGCGCGCCGGTGAGCTGCGGACCCAGGCTGGCGCCGATGAACATGCTGCATCCGTAGAGGGCGACGGCCGCACCGCGTGCGTGCGGGGCGCCTGCGTTGATGGTCTCGACGGCGGCGGGTGCCGCTGCCGCGACGGCAGCCACGAACAGCAGCAGGGCGATGGCCAGCAGCACAGTGTGCCCGCCGAGGAAGGAGCCGGCCGTGACGGTGAGGGCGGCCAGCGCAAAGGCGAGGACCGCGCGCAGGGGGGCGGCCAGGCGCTGGAGCACGGGGGCGAGCACCGGGACGGCGACCAGGGCTGGCAGCGCGCTGGCCCGCAGAGCCAGGATCGCGGAGGAGTTCCCGGCGATGCCGGCCGGCCCGGCGATGGCCACCGCGGTGTAGACGGCGACGAAGGCGGACATCAGGGCCACGGTCGACAGGTACAGGGCGACCAGACGAGGTCGGCGCAGCAGTCGCGGCATCGCCGCGAACGCCTGGCGCAGCCCGCCGCCGGTGCCGTGGCGGAGGGTGGGCCGCAGCACGCGGCGCACCGGGATCAGGCTCAGGGCCATCAGCACGGCACTGATCCAGAAGACCGCGCGCCAGCCGAGCCCGGCCGCGACGGCTTGGGCGCCGATCTGCAGGAGCACGGCAGCGGCGAACATGCCGCTGGTGATGCAGGTCAGGACGGTGCCGCGGCGCTGTGGCGCGATGTGGTGGACGGCGTAGGAGATCGCGGAGGGCGCGAAGGTCGCGGTAGCCAGTCCTTGCACGCTGCGCAGGACGATGGCCGTGGGGAGGTCGGGGGCGGCGCTGACCGCCAGGGTGGCTGCCGTGGCGGCCACGAGCCCGGCGGTGATCACGGCACGCGATCCGTAGCGGTCCGAGAGGGGACCGGCGAGGAGGAATCCCGTTGCGTAGGCGAAGCCGAACGCGGTCGCGGTCCAGGTGACCTGCTCCGGTGTGGTGCCGAACGCGGTGGCCATGGGGTGCAGCAGGGCCAGGACGGTGTACATCTGGCCGACCATCAGGACGCCGAGTGCGGTCAGCAGGGCGATGGTCGGCGCGGCGGGTGCCCAGGTCGGCGGTTGGTCCGGTGTGCTGGTCCGGGCTGTGTGCCGGAGGGGCGCGGTGGGGTGGGACATGGGAACTCCGGGTGGGTGCCCCCGGCCGGGGGAGGTGCGGCCGGGGGACTGCGGCGAAGGGGTGTTCAATCGCTGGGATGTTCAGGCAGCCGGGGTGTGCAGCACGTACTCGCGCGAGCCGTGCACCTCGCCGCGCAGGGCCGCCAGGTTGACGTCGAGGACGTGTCCGTCCCATTTGCGGGGCTCGCCGTTGATGAGGACGGCGCTGATGTTGCGGGCGTCGGAGCCCAGCACGACGGTGCCGATCGGGTCGTTGAGCGGCATGTTGTTGAGGTCCTCGGCCTGGATGACCAGCAGGTCGGCCTTCTTGCCCGGGGTGAGTGAGCCGGTGACGCCGGCCAGGCCGTTGGTGTGGGCGCCCTGGAGGGTGGCGAAGTCGAGGACGTCGTGGGTGGTGATGCGGGAGGGCTGCTGGTCGGTGCCGTAGGCGGCGTTGACCGCGCGCATCCGCTGGATGGCGTGCAGGGCTCGCATCTGCGTGAACATGTCGCTGGCCAGGGCGACTTCGACGTCGATGCTGAGTCCGGGGCGGATGCCGACGGCGAGTGCCTCGTCGACGGCGGGGATCGCGGTCTCCAGGCCGATCTGGGCGTCGGAGGTGGGGGCGAGAGCCACGGTGGTGCCGCTCTCTCCCATTGCCTTCCACGCCTCGGGGGTCAGCCCGGTGGAGTGGATGAGGGTGACGTCGGGGCTGAGAATGCCGTCCTTGGCCCAGCGCAGGACCGCCTCGGAGCCGGATGTGCCGAACACAGCGTCCACACTCACCCCGATACCCAGCTCCCTTGCGGCGCGGGCGAGTTCGGGACCGTAGGCGAGCGCCGGTCCGGCGATCTCGTCGGTGGCCAGGGTCGCCAGACGCAGGGTGAGCAGCTGGTCGTCGCTGCTGAAGTACTGGTCCTTGAGGCGGGTCAGGTCGCCGGGCCACTGGCGGTCCCACTCGCCGAAGTGCGGGCCCATGGAGGCGTGCACGCCGCGTATGCCGGTGTCGACGAGGGCCTCGATCGCGGCGTCGGAGTGCTCGCGGGTACGGGAGTTGTGGGAGAAGTCGAGCATCGTCGTGATGCCGCTGTCGATCGCGGTCAGGGCGGCCAGCCGGGTGCCGATGTACATGTCCTGGGGCCGGTAGACGGTGGCGTAGCCGGCCAGGGTGGCCATGACGTAGCCGCCGAGGTCGTCGACGTCCGGCATGATCCGGCGCAACTGGGCCTCCCAGGCGTGCCGGTGGGTGTCGACGAAGCCGGGGGTGAGGATCGTGCCGGTGGCGTCGACGACCACGGCATCGCCCGCGTCGAGGCCGCGGCCGACGGCGCTGATGGTCTCGCCCTCGACGAGGAGGTCGCCGCCGTCGATGACGCCGAGGTCGGGGTCCATGGTGACGATGGTCGCGCCGGTGAACAGGACGCGCCGGCGGTCGGCGGGTCGGCGCCGGAGCTCTTCGAGCACGGCGGCGCTAGTGGTGTCGTTGACGTTCATGAGAGGTCTTCTTTCGGTACGGCGGAGAGGGCCGGGAGGTTGGGCCGTCCGCTGCAGAGGGCGGGGAGGGTGGGTCGCTGGGGGAGGGCCAAGGCTGCTCGAACACCAGCCTCGGCCGCGCCGGTTGCGGCAACCAGGCCGCGGTTTCCCCAGGTGTCGCGCACCCAGGATCGAGACCGTGGGGGCGCCGACCAGGGGCAGGTCAGCCGAGCTTCATGACGTAGCCCGCATGGTGCAGTTCGTCGCCCTGGAACTCTCCGTAGGCCCAGAAGCCGAGGTCGTCCAGGTAGTCGATGCGGTCGCCGTCGATCCAGTACCGGCCCTGGTAGGCGTGCGGGCGCCCGCCCCGGGTTTCGTCGTAGCGGCCGTCGGCAGTGAGCTCCTGGTGCAGGAAGTCGTTCCTGTCGATCCAGACGCCGACGCGCGGGCTGCCGGCCAGGTCCGCGGCGGCCGGGATGCCCGCCTCGGGAGCGGTGGCCCGGCCGGGGACGTCGGTACCGGCCCACAGGACCGGCCGACCGGCCGCGACGAGTGCGCGGACCTGCTCCGGCGAGGTCAGGAGCGCGGCCACGGCGCTCGGCACGTCGGCCGCAAACTCGTCGGGCACCACCAGGAAGTCGGGGGTGTTGCCCGGGGTCAGCGTCGCGACGTACTCCGAGCGGTGGCCGCGGCCGCCGGCCAGCGCCACGGTGTCCACGACGGCGGGGGCGATGGTCAAACCGGTGCAGTCGACGACGATGGCGTTGTCGTCCCCTGCCGCGGTGATGATGCCGGGGCCGACCCCCACGACCAGGGAGCCGACGAACAGGAGGTCGGCGCCGGTCATGGTCCCGATCAGCGGGTCCATCGTCAGGATGCGGGCGTTGGTGAACAGGACGGGCCGCCCCTCGCCGTTCGAGAGGATCTCGTCGAGGGCCTCGGGGTCCCAGCGCACGGTGCCAGTGACGCTCATTGTGTGCTCCTTGGTGGAGTCGCCTCGTCGGTGTGGCCGATACGCGAAGTGAGCGCCGGTGCGGGTCCGAGGCGAGTGTCTGGCGGCTACGTCGGCCGCCTGACCACCAGGTTCGTCGCGCGGTGGAATCGGAACCAGGCCGCCGTTATCCCAGGTGTCGGGCACCCACGATCCGTCCCGGCGCGTACGACGGAGCAGGCGTGGGGCGGTCTCGCACGACCCGCCCCGCTGCCCGTACCGCACCAAGAGACCCGTCGCTCGCGATGCTGGGTGCGCGGCACCCAGGAAGCTCTCACCTGGGAAGACGGCGGCCTGGTTGTCGCGGTCTGCCGGGTCGACCGTAGAGCCATGACCAACAACGACACGCCCCGCGCCTCACACCCGTACATCGGAATGTGGGTGACCGCGGACGGATTCATCCGCCAGGAACTGCTGCCCAACGGCCGCTACGACGAGGCCCGTGGCAACCGCCGCAGCGCCTACACCGGCAGCTACACCGTCACCGGCGACCACATCGACTACATCGACGACACCGGCTTCACCGCCACCGGCGACGTTCGCGACGGCGTTCTCTTCCACGAACACCTGGTCCTCTACCGCGAGGGCGTCGAGCACACCCGGCGGGAACGCTGACCAGTACCAAGATCCACATGTAGGTAACTGGCTCCGCCACCTTGCGTGCACACTCGGCAGCGGTCGACCATGGCCGGCGCATCGACCCGACCCCGCACTGATCGTGACCGAGACGAAGGCCGGTTCGGGGTGCAACTGTCAGAACTGACGCCGCCGCAGGGTCCGGGAACCTCCATGCCGGAGGGTATGCCGAAGTCCTCACCCTGCACACCGCCAACGCCGCCCGCTCCGCGGCGAGGAGAACCTGCAGGTCTTCCTCAGGTCCCGGCCAATCAATCCACTTGGTTGTGATTGGCCCTGTCCTGGCCGAGCGGGCGCCCGTTGGGATGGACCTGATTCCGCCGACGGGTGGGACGCGCGGAATCCGCTGCAGCTGCTGGAAAGGGCCTTGATGACCATGCCACGTACACGCTCGTTCGTGCAGGTCGACGTGTTTTCCACGAGCCCCTACTCCGGCAATCCGGTGGCGGTCGTCCTGGACGGGACGGACCTCAGCGATGAGGAGATGCAGCGTTTGGCACGTTGGACGAATCTGTCCGAGACCACGTTCGTCCTGCCTCCCACTGTCCCGGAGGCGGACTACCGGCTGCGGATCTTCACCCCGGGAGGCGAGCTGCCATTCGCCGGGCATCCCACCCTCGGCTCCGCGCGGGCCTGGCTGGACGGGGGCGGCATGCCACGGCACGCCGACCGTGTCGTGCAGGAGTGCGCCGCGGGCCTGGTCACCGTGCGCCGCTGTGAGGACACTCTGTCCTTTGCCGCCCCACCGCGTGTGCGTGACGGCGTGCTCGACGACAAGTATCTGGACCGGGTCGTGGCCGCATTCGGGATCACGCGTGACCGGGTTGTGGCTCATCAGTGGGTCGACAACGGTCCCGGCTGGGCCGTGGTCCAGTTGTCCACGGCGGAGGAGGTTCTCGCCCTCGAACCCGACTTCTCCCTCATCCCGGCCGCGATGGTCGGCGCGATCGGCGCCTACCCCGAGGGATCCGAGTACGGCTTCGAGATCCGTACCTTCGCCCCGGGCGCCGGGGTGCCCGAGGACCCTGCGTGCGGCAGCATGAACGCCGCCGTCGGGCAGTGGCTCATCTCCACCGGCGCCGCGCCCTCCGCCTACCGGGTCTCCCAGGGCGCGAGGCTGGGACGGGCCGCGAGGATCGAGATCGCCGCCGATGCGGACGGCACCGTCTGGGTCAGCGGTGCCGCCATCATCTGCATCCGCGGCACCATCACTCTCTGACCGCCCGTCATGCGGTGGCGTCGGGGGAGAGCGTCTTCATGGTGACGTAGCTGGTCACTGTGGCCACGCCGGGCAGGCTGGCCAACTGGTTGGCGTGGAAGTCCTCGTAGGCCGGCAAGTCGGCGACCTCGACCTGGAGCAGATAGTCGAAGTTGCCGGTGATGTGGTGGCAGGCGGCCACTTCGGGCAGCCGGGTGACCCCACGCTCGAACGCGACCACGTCCGCGCGGGTGTGCCGCATCAGCCGCACCCCGGCGAACACCCGCAGGCTGCGGCCGACCGCGGCGGGATCGATCAGCGCCCGGTAACCGCGGATGACCCCGGCTTCCTCCAGTTGCCGCACGCGCCGCAGGCAGGGTGACGGCGACAACCCGACCCGGGCGGCGAGCTCGGCGTTGCTGATGCGACCGTGCTGTTCGAGCACGGTCAGAATCGACCGGTCCACCTCATCCATGGCGGCAGATTATTGCTCCTAGGGCTCGCCTACCACAATCATGCGCCCGCCCTGAGCGCAATTTGCTGCCAAAGTTGCCCAGAACCGGTCGCATCGGAGCGACGGTCGGCCACGCTTCATTGCGTCAGACCCAACGGTCCACGGAAGGGCAGCCATGCCGGGCAACAGCACCATCACCGTCCACGCCGATCGCGAAATCCACCCCAGCCGCGCCGTGGCACCGCCCATCTACCAGACGGCGACGTTCTGGGCCGAGGACGGCGAGACGTTCGCGCAGGTCGCCGTCGACCCGCGGGGGAAGGACTTCTACACCCGCTTCGGCAATCCGAACCACGCCCAGGTCGCGGCCGTCGTCGCCGAACTGGAGGGCACCGAGGCGGCCATGGTCACCGCCTCCGGGATGGCCGCGCTCACCACCGCCGTGCTGGCCCTGGTGTCCGCCGGTGACCACGTAATCGGGCAGAAGTCCACCTACGGGGGCACGGGCTCGGTGCTGCTGAACCTGCTGCCCCGCCTCGGTGTGTCGACCACCCTGGTGGACCAGACCGACCCGGCGGCGTACGCGAAGGCACTGACCCCGCGGACCCGCCTGATCCTGGTGGAATCACCGAGCAATCCGCTGCTGCAGATCACCGACTTGCGCGCCGTCGCGGACCTGGCCCGCGCGCACGACGTGCTGACCATGGCGGACAACACCTTCGCCACGCCACTGACCCAGCGACCGGCGGACTTTGGCATCGATCTGGTCTGGCACAGCGCGACCAAGTACCTCAACGGCCATTCGGACGTCTCCGCCGGAGTGCTGGCCGGGCCGGCGAAGATCCTGGACCGAATCTGGGACGTCGGCCTGCTCACCGGCGCCACGCTCGGTCCGATCGATGCGTGGCTGCTGCTGCGCGGCATGCGCACCCTGCCCCTCCGGATGCCGCGGCACAACGCCAACGGCCTGGCGCTCGCGGAGGCGTTGCACGACCACCCGGCAGTGGCGCGGGTGCACTATCCCGGCCTGGCGACCCACCCGCAGCACAAGCTGGCGGCCAGTCAGATGAGCGGTTTCGGCGGGGTGCTGGGCATCGAGTTCACCGGCGGTTTCGAAATGGCGGACGTATTCCTCGGCCGGCTGCGCTACTCTCGCCGGTCGGCCAGCCTCGGCGGAGTGGAATCCCTGGCCGTGCATCCGGCGTCCATGTGGCGCGGAATGCTCAGCGAGGAGCAGATCGCCGAGTCTGTTCCGCCGGGCCTGGTCCGGCTGGCCGCGGGCACGGAGGACACGGCCGACCTGGTCGCCGACGCGCTCGCCGCGGCCGACGCGGCGCTCGCCGAAGCTGCGACCACCTGAGTGACCGTTTGCGCTGCTGCGCCGAGGCCGTTGCACGCATGAGGAGACTTGAGGCGCCCCTCCCTCGTCGTGGCCGAGGCCACGGCTGCGGCAGGGCGGCGTGAGCACCATCGACAGCGCGCACCGCACCGTGTGCGACGGCCACACGTCTGCGTGCACGGCGCACCACAACGCTCCGACACAACCGGCCCCCAGAGGTCCAGGAGCTTGCCGAAGAGGCCCTCCGCAGACCGATGCACGGCGCACGTCGACGCGCCCGCTGCTCCGTCTCGAACAGGACCTCGCACTACCGGTCAGCGAAAGCACTGACCTGAGTGGCGCTGGCCGGAGTACCAGCTGTCCTGGCCCTCATGGAACGCCGGCCCGACACCCGCGTGCAGCTGTACTTCACCGACCGCCTGGCGGTGGCGCTCTCCCTCGTCGGCTACCTGCGGGAGAAAGCCCTGAGCGCCCGCGGCTGATCTACGGCCGCGAGCAGAGCCGAGCCGGCCACCACAACACGATCTTGAACAATCCGAAAGCGTCTCGTCTGTGAAGGAGTGCATCCGATGAAGACCCTGCTCACTGGCGGCACCGTGGTCAGCATGAACCCGGCTGTCGGCGATCTCGACCGCGGCGACGTGCTGATCAAGGACGGCGTGATCGTCGAGGTGGCCGAACGGATCGACGCGCCGGACGCCGAGGTGATCGACGCGACCGACCGGATCGTCATGCCCGGCTTCGTCGACAACCACCGCCATTCCTGGCAGACCGCGTTCCGGGGTGTCGGCGCGGACTGGACGTTCTCCGAGTGGGCGGTGGCCATGCACAGCATGGTCAAGCCCTATTACCAGCCCGAGGACGTCTATGTGGGCACCCTGCTCGGCCGCCTGGAGGCCCTGCACTCCGGCGTGACCACGATGCTGGACTGGTACCACGTCGCGCAGAGCCCCGAGCACGAGGACGCCGCCGTCGCGGCGCTGCGGGACGCGCCGGGGCGGTCGATCTTCTGTCTCGGCGCCGGATGGGGCACCCCCGATCCCGTCGACGCCGCCGTCCGCCGCGTCAGCGCCGACCTGGCCGGGGACGGCCTGGTCACCATGGCGTTCGGGCTGCGCGGGCCCGAGTCCACCGGCATGGACACCGTCGCCCGGGAGTTGAAGCTGGCGGCCGAACTCGGCCTCCGCACCAGCCTGCACATCGCCTCCGACGGGACACAGCGCCCGGTCGCCGAGTTGCGCGAGCACGGTCTGTTGCGGGACACCACAACGTTCGTGCACGCCAACGGGATCAGCGACGAAGAGCTGCGGATGCTCGCCGACGCGGGCAGCTCGATCTCGATCAGCCCGGACGTCGAGCTGAAGATGGGGTTCGGCTGGCCGATGACCGGCCGGGTGCTGGCCGCGGGCCTGCGCCCGACGCTGTCCATCGACGACGTCCCGTCGGTCGGCGGCGACATGTTCTCCACGATGCGTACGGCCTTCGCCGTGCAGCGCGGCCTGGACGGCGGCCTGCGCTCCCGGGACCTGCTGGCCTTCGCCACCGTCGACGCCGCCCAGTCGTGCGGACTCGACCGCCGAACCGGCAGCATCACGCCCGGCAAGGACGCCGACATCATCCTCCTGCGCGCCGACGACCTGACCGTGTTCCCGGTCACCGACCCGGCCTCCACCATCGTCAGCGCCGGCCATCCCGGCCTGGTGGACACCGTCCTCGTCGCCGGCCGCGTGGTCAAACGCGACGGCATACTGGTGGGCCTGGACCTGCCGGCGCTGAGGACCCGACTGCTCGAATCACGCAACCGGATCGCGGCGGCCGCCGGCATTCCGCTCGACGGCACATGGCGCCCACGGCCGGAATCGGAGTAGGAGCACTCGGCCGTGCACGTCAGAACGGCGTTCTGGTACAGATCTTGGGGAGCAGTCACGGGGGCGTCACTGCAGTGTTCGACTGTGAGGGCTCGCGGACATCCGCCGGGCCTGTGCAGTCACGGCGACGTGATGGCTGGCGCCCTGCGGGTTGGGAAGGGGACGCTGGCGGAATGGCGGCACGGCCGAAGGGGCCCTTCACGGTCGTCCCCTGTCTCAGTCGAAGTGCCGGATGCGGGCGGCCGTAGTGGGCGTGTAGGGCAGCCAGTCGCTCACCGATCCGGTCGTGACGAACTCGGCCACCGCGGTCGCGAAGGTGTGCCCCAAGGTCCGTACGGCGTCGGTGGGCCTGCCCAGCATCGGGCTGTCCGGGTAGGCGTCGAAGGTGTTGAAGAGGAAGGGCAATTCGCCACAGTGCGTGGCACCGAGGGCGTGTTCGTCCTCGGCCGGCTGGTAGTCGAACTGGTAGACGTAGGTCGCGTTGCCGCCGGCTGCGTGATGGTCGGCGATCCGTAGTGAGCCGTTGCGGAACAGCTCATCGGTCTGCACCGCGGTGAAGACCTGCGACGGTGTGGCCTGCGGAAGCCGGGCGGCATACCGCTGGTACACCTCGTGGGCCTGTTCGCCGAGTTGACCGGTCAGGAGGTCCAGCGCGCCGGAGGCGGTGAGGTGCTGGATGCGCGGGTCGAAGGCGGTGAAGGCCGTCGCCTCGTCCCGGGTGGTACCGATCAGCAGCGACTTGCCCTCCAGGGCGCCGTCCGCGAGCGCCCGCTGCAGGTCGCGGGGAACACCGGGGCAGCCGAGCACCGGATACATGGGTGGGGCGGCGTTGCCGGGACGCGCGAGTTGCCCCGCGAGCCGGCCGTAGGCGGACAGCAGCCGCTCAACGGGCAGCGCGCGCAGTACCTTTGCGGCGTCAGCTCCGCCCGGCACATCGAGCAGCCGCAGGTACGCCTCGGCGTGCTTGGCCGCATTCTGCGGGTCCTGCGGCAGGAGGCCGAAGGGGCCGCTCTGCAGCAGCACCCGGGAGACGAGACCCGAGGTCTGCGGATCCAGCGCCAGCGACAGTGCCGAATACGCTCCGGCCGACTGTCCGCCGACCGTCACGTTGCGCGGATCGCCGCCGAAGGAGGCGATGTTGTCGCGCACCCAGCGCAGTACGGCGGCCTGGTCCTGGGGACCGAGGTTTTCGGCGCCGATCTCCGGCAGGTACAGGTAACCGAGCGGCCCCACCCGGTAGTTCGCGGTCACCACCACGATGTCGCCCAGCGCGGCCAGCCGGCCCCCGTCGTACCAGTCCCATCCTCCGGAGCCGCTGGTGAAGCCGCCCCCGTGCCACCACACCAGGACCGGGCGGGTCGGACCGCCCTCGAACGCCCGTAGCGGAGCGTGGACGTTGACGGTCAGGCTGCCGTCCTCGTTCCAGTCCGGCACGCGGGTTCCCATCACCCGTTCCAGCCGGGAGGCGGCCTGCGGGACCGCCGGTCCGGCCTGCACCGCCTCCCTCACCTCGGACCAACCCGGGTGCGGCTGGGGCGGCGCGAAACGCAGCGCACCAACCGGCGACGCGGCATAGGGGATGCCCCGGAAGGAGACCACCTCCCCCTGCGTGACCCCCCTGACCTTGCCGGGATCCGTCTCCGTGATCCGGTCTCTGATGCCCGTCATCGTGCTCACCTCTCTCGTCTCGGTTGCTCCGAGCCGTTTCTATCCGTGAGCATCGATCTGAGCCAGAATGAGGAGCCTGAAGCGCGAATGAAGGACAAACGATCAGGAAATATGGCGAAAGTAAGCCATCACTTGAATGAAACGGACGGTCGGATCGCCGCCGCGCTACTGGCTTCCCCACGTGCCTCGTGGCGCACTGTCGGGCGCGTCCTGGGCATCTCGGAGCGCACCGTGGTGCGTCGCGCGGCACCGCTCTTTCACGACAGAACGCTGCGCGCAACAGCCATACGCAACCCCGTGTGGTTCCCTGATCTGATTCCGCTGGCCCTGCGCATCCGGTGCCGGCCCAACCAGATCGGCGCCATCGCCGCCACCCTGGCCCGCCGCCCCGACACCATCTGGGTGGACGTCCTCGGCGGCGGCGACGAAATCTGCACCATCCTGTTCCTGGACGGGCCGGACGCACGCAACACGCTGCTGCTGCGCGATCTTCCCGCCACCCCCGCGGTCCAGTCGTGGACCTCTCATGTCCTCCTGCGGGTCTTCCCGGCCGCCTTCGACTGGAGCGGCGGCCTGCTCACGGAAGACGAGCTGGCCGGCCTGCGGCCGGACACATCCGCCCCAGCCGCCCGCTCAGCCCTCCTGCCCGTCGACCACGCGCTGATCGGCGCGCTCGTCGAGGATGGACGAGCCTCATACGCCGACCTCGCCCGCCGCGCCGACACCACCCCCCTCACCGCCCGCCGCCGACTGGAGGCACTGGTGGGCGGGCAGGTCCTCAGACTCGCGACCGAGGTCGACCTCGCCCGGCTGGGCATCCGCACCGAGGCACTCATGTGGATCACCGTCGCCCCCGGCGGTCTGGAGGAGACGGGCCGGCAGCTCAGCCGTCACCCACAAGTCCGCTTCGCCTCCGCCACCACCGGCCCGGCCAACCTCCTCGTGGCCGTCGCCGCAGCTGACCTCAATGCGCTCTACCACTTCGTGAGCGACACCGTCGGCGCTCTCACCCGCATCTCCACCATCGACGTCACCCCCATCCTGACCGGTGTCAAAAGAACCGGTCTGGTCCGCCCAGGCAGCCTCTGAGCACAGAGTGGCGACGGCGGAAC
This sequence comes from Streptomyces sp. NPDC001663, assembly GCF_042893105.1. NCBI lineage: Bacteria > Bacillati > Actinomycetota > Actinomycetes > Kitasatosporales > Streptomycetaceae > Streptomyces > Streptomyces sp. NPDC001663. The sequence continues at coordinate 45,742 of NZ_JBIAUR010000033.1, forward strand.
CAATTACGGGACAGGGTGGCTCATTTGGTGGGTGCCCCGGGTCACCGCGCCGAGCGTCTCAGGTGTAGGAGACGGGGTCCGCGTCTCGGTCAGCCGATGGGGTTGTCAGACCTCCCCGGGCGGTCTCAATCGATCCGCTCATCACCGGAAAGGCGTTCAACCCCCCGCAGCAGGGCCGAGTGGTCCAGGCCGCCGTCGCCGTTGGCCCGGCAGGACGCCAGGAGTTGGGCGACCAGGGAGCCGACAGGGAGGACCGCGCCGATGGCTCGGGCGGTGTCCATGACGATGCCGAGGTCCTTGTGGTGCAGATCGATTCGGAATCCGGGAGCGAAGTCACGGCTGACCATGGCACCCTGCTTGCGGCTCAGGACCGTCGAGCCGGCCAGGCCTCCGCCGAGGACGGTCAGCGCGGCCGCCAGATCGGCTCCCGCCTTTTCCAGGAAGACGACGGCTTCGGCCAGGGCCTGGATGTTGGCCGCGACGATGAGCTGATTGGCGGCCTTGACGGTCTGACCGGCGCCGTGCGGACCGACGTGCACCACCGTGGTACCAAGCGCGTGGAACAGGGGAGAGGCCTCCTCGAAGTCCGCGGCCGACCCGCCGGCCATGATGGACAACACGGCCTCGACGGCACCCGTTTCGCCGCCGGAGACCGGCGCGTCCAGGACGCGTACCCCCCGCTCGCGGCCCGCCTCCGCGAGTGTGATCGCCGTATGCGGGCTGACCGTGCTCATGTCGATGAGCAGCATCCCGGGGCGGGCGTGCGCCAGGACGCCGGCCTCGCCGAGGACGACCTCGGTGACTTCGGAGAGGGCCGGGAGCATGGTGATCACGACATCGGCGTCCTTGACCGCCTCCGCGATGCTTCCCGCACCGTGGCCGCCCACCGAGACGAGACGGTCGACGGCGGCGCGGCTGCGGTTGTGGCCGGTGACCCGGTGCCCGGCCCGGACGAGGTTGGCCGCCATGGGGCCGCCCATGATGCCGAGGCCGATGAAGGCGATGGAGCGGTGCCGGTCTGCGTGCGAGGTGTCCGTGGTGTCCATGTGCCGTATCGCTTCTTTCTGGGCTGCGGGTCGGCTGCGTGCCCGGGGCGACGGCCTGCTCCGACCGTAGGCCAGGCGCGGTACCCCACTCGTGATGATGGAAAAAAGATGCCATCAATGATGGCCAAATGATTGATTCGAGGGCTTCAGTAACCCCCTGGCGCCGTCCTAGCGTTGCGAGCACGTAAACGGCCTGGCCGTCGGCCCTGCGAGACCCGAGTGCCATGTCCCGCACGGCCGTTCTCTGACGGCTTCCTGAAGGGAGAGGGCAATGGCGCCCGTGGAGTTGCTGATCGGCAGCCGGTGGCAGAAGGTCCGGGGAACCGGGCAGACCCGAGAGGTCAAGTCACCGTTCGACGGCTCGACGGCGGGCACCGTGGCGCTCGCCGGAACCGAGGACGTCGAGACCGCCCTCGCGGCGGCGGAGCGCGGCGCGGCAGTCTGGCGCCGTACGCCCGCCCACGAACGGATGCGCATCCTGCTGCGCGCTGCGGAACTCGCCGACGAGCGAGCCCCGAAGACCGCGCAGACCATCAGCGCGGAGTCCGGCAAGACCATCACCGAGGCCACCGGCGAGGCGTCCCGCTCGGGCGACCTGATCCGGCTCGCCGCCTTCGAAGGCACGCAGCTCTACGGCGAGACTCTCCCGCTCGACGCCAACCGCGGCACCGGGCACGACAAGGTCGGTTTCACGCTGCGCCAGCCCTGCGGGATCGTCGTGGCCATCACGCCGTTCAACTACCCGGCGCTGCTGGTCCTGCACAAGCTCGCCCCGGCCCTGGCGGCCGGCAACGCGGTCATCCTGAAGCCCGCCACCAGCACCCCGCTGACCGCCCTCGAACTCGCCGAGTGCTTCGTGGATGCGGGCCTGCCGGAAGGCGTGCTCTCGGTGCTCGTCGGCTCCGGCTCGGTGCTCGGCGACGCCCTCGTCACCGACCACCGCGTCCGCAAGATCTCCTTCACCGGCTCGACCGGCACCGGCGAGCACATCTCCCGCGTCGCCGGAGTGAAGAAGCTGTCCCTGGAACTCGGCGCCTCCTGCCCCGTCGTCGTCCTGCCCGACGCCGACATCGAGGCCGCGGCGAGCGCCGTCGCCGCGGGCGGCTACGTCAACGCCGGACAGGTCTGCATCTCCGTGCAGCGGGTGATCACCCATCCTGCCGTCACCGGCGACTTCCTGGACGCCCTCGTCCCCAAGGTCGAGGCCATCCGCACCGGCGACCCCTCGTCCCCGGACACGACCATGGGCGCCCTCATCACCTCGGCAGAAGCGGAACGGGTCGAGCGGGCCATCGCCCAGGCCGGTGCGGACGGGGCGCGTGTCCTGACCGGTGGTTCGCGCGACGGAGCGGTGGTGCAGCCCGCCGTGGTCGCCGACGTCGACCCCGAATCCTCGTTCAGCCAGCAGGAGTTGTTCGGTCCCGCGGTGGCTGTTAGCTCGGCCGCCGACTGGGAGTCCGCCATCGCGCAGGCCAACGGCACCGCCTACGGCCTCGGCGCCGGCATCTTCACCTCCGACGTCGCCGGAGCGGTCCGCGCCATCCGGGAGATCGACGCCGGTTCCGTCCACGTCAACTGGACGCCCCTGTGGCGTGCCGACCTGATGCCGTACGGCGGCCTGAAGGGCAGCGGCTACGGCAAGGAGGGCCCCCGCGCCGCGGTCAGCGAGATGACCGAGGTCAAGACCATCGTGCTGCACGGCCGCCCTTGGTGATCCGGCCACCCTCCCTCCGCACAACCCCCGATCAGGAGCCGACTCATGACTGACCGGACGCCACAGCTACAGCACACGGTGCGCCTCACCGTCGCCCAGGCCGTCGTCACCTACCTCTCCCGGCAGTACTCCGTGGCCGACAGCCACCGCCGCCGACTCATCCCCGCCGCGCTCGGCATCTTCGGCCACGGCAACGTGGCCGGACTCGGCCAGGCCCTCGATCAGCTCAGCGACCAACTCCCCTTTGTCCAGGGCCGCAACGAGCAGGCGCTCGTCCACATCGCCACCGCCTACGGGAAGGCGACCAAGCGGCACGCCACTCTGGCCGTCACCGCCTCCATCGGCCCGGGCGCCCTGAACATGGTGACCGGCGCGGGCCTGGCCACCGTCAACCGGCTGCCCGTTCTGCTGCTGCCGGGCGACACGTACGCGACCCGCCGCCAGGGTCCCGTACTCCAGCAGTTGCAGCACCCCATCGAGGCCGACGCCTCGGTCAATGACGCCTTCCGGCCGGTCTCCCGCTTCTTCGACCGCATCACCCGGCCCGAGCAGCTGCTGACCGCGCTGCCCGCGGCGATGCGCGCGCTCACCGAGGTGGACACGGGAGCGGTTGTCGTTTCCCTTCCGCAGGACATCCAGTCGCACGCCTACGACTACCCGGTGGAGTTCTTCGCCGAACGCGACTGGCCGATTCGCCGCCCGGCGCCGGACGCCGACGAGGTCACGGCGGTGGCATGCCTACTCGCCGAGGCCGAGAAACCGCTGATCATCGCTGGTGGCGGGGTCGTGTACTCCGGTGCCGGCGAGGAGCTGGAGGCGCTGGCCGAGGCGGCCGGGATCCCCGTCGCGGAGACGTTCGCCGGCAAGGGCGCCGTCCAGCGCCGCGCCTGGTGGCAGCTCGGCGGCATCGGCCTGGAGGGCACCCCGGCCGTCAACACCCTCGCACGGGAAGCCGACTTGGTGCTCACCGTGGGCTCGCGGCTGACGGACTTCGCCACCGCCTCGCACTCCATATTCCAGAACCCGGACGTGCGGTTCGCCAGCATCAACGTCAACGTGCACGACGCGGGCCGCCTGGGCGCGACCGGGATCGTGGCCGATGCCAAGCGGGCCCTCGCCGCGCTCGCCGACGCCGTACGTGCGAACGGCACCACCACGTCACCGGCCTGGCAGGAGAAGGTGCGCACTCTCGACGAGCAGTGGCAGCAACAGCGTGCCGCCGCGCTCGACCCGGACACGCCCTTCGACTTCGCGTCGCTGTCCGACGACTCCGACGTCGTACGCGACACCGATGCGGCCCTCACCCAGGGCCAGCTGATCGGCCTGCTCCAGGAGCACGCGCAGTCCGGCGACACGATCATTGCTGCCGCCGGCGGTCCGCCCGGTGACCTGCAGAAGGTGTGGGACGCCACCGAAGGCCGCTTCGCCCACCTGGAGTTCGGCTTCTCCTGCATGGGTTACGAACTGCCCGCCGCGATCGGCGTTCGCTTCGCCGAGCCGGACCCGTCGAAGCGGGTGCTGTCCCTGCTCGGCGACGGCACCTTCCTGATGGCACCGACCGAACTGGTCACAGCCGCACAGGAGAAGCTCCCGGTCACGATCGTGATCCCGGAGAACCACGGCTACCAGGTCATCCACCGGCTCCAAATGGGGCGCAGCGGACGGGAGTTCGGCAACGAGTTCCGCTACCGCGACGGCAGCCTGGAGATCGGCTCCGGCAAGCCCGCCCGCCTGGAGGGCGACTACCTCCAGATCGACCTCGTCCAGACCGCGGCGGGCCTCGGCGCCCGCGCGCTCCGCGCCACCACCGCTGACGAGGTGCGCGCCGCCCTGGCCGAGACCCGTGACCACGAGGGTCCCGTCGTCCTCGTCGTCCCCGTGATCCCGCACGCCGACCTGCCCGGTGCCGGGGTGTGGTGGGATGTGGCCCCCGCCGAGGTCTCCGAGAAGGAGGCGGTCGCGCAGTTGCGCCGCGAGTACGAAGACGGCCTGACGACCCAGAGGTGGTACGGATGAATCGCTCCCCGTTGGACCACGGCCGCCTGCGTGCCCGACTGGCAGCAGGCGAGGCAACCTTGGGTACCTTCGTCGGCCTCGCCTCCCCGGTCTCGGCCGAGGTGTGCGCCGCCACCGGAGCCGACTGGGTGCTGCTCGACCTCGAACACGGCGCCGGAGGCGAGGAGCAGGTCCGCACGACCGTCCCCGCCGCGGCAGCCTACGGAGTGCCGACCGTCGTACGTGTCGAGTCCGTGGCACGGATCCGCGTCGGCCGCGTCCTCGACCTCGGCGTCGCCGGAGTCATGCTGCCGCGCCTCGACTCCGCGGCCGAAGTCCAGGAAGCGATACGGCACTTGAGGTACCCGCCCGCGGGGGACCGGGGCGTGGCCACCTACAACCGGGCCTGCCGTTTCGGACTCGACCCCGAAGCCCTGGACCGTGCGGGGGAGATCCTCGGTGTGGTCCAGATCGAGTCGGCGAGCGCGCTGGACGAGGTCGAGGCCATCGCGGCCCTCGACGGTGTCGACGTGCTGTTCGTCGGCCCCCGCGACCTCAGCCACGACCTCGGCGTGCCGGGCGAGTTCAGCGCCCCGGTCTACCGGGCGGCGCTGGAGCGCGTCCGTAAGGCCGCCGCCGACCACGGCAAGGCGTGCGGGCTCCTCGTCAACGACGGCGCGGCCGCGGCCGCCAAGCGGGCCGAGGGCTGGACGTTCATCGGTATCGGCTCCGACTCGACCCTGCTCGCCGCCGCCCTGTCCGCCGCGCTCGGCGAGGCCCGGGCGTAGGCGCTCCGCTGGTCATGCCGCGATGGCTCGTCTTTCGTCTGCGGCGCCGTTGTGGCTGGTCGCGCAGTTCCCCGCGCCCCTAAAGGGGCGTCGTACCTCACCAAGGCCGCTCAGCACCATCAGGAGACATCAATGACCCCCACCACCCCGGGTGCCGCCCGTGAGATAGGCGTTGGACTGATCAGTGTCGGTTGGATGGGCAAGCTGCACAGCCGCGCCTATCAGGCACTGCCGTCCGTCTACCCCGAGCTGGGCATCAAGCCCCGGCTCGTGCACGCCGCCGACACGGCCGAGGACCGCGCGGCTTACGCCCGTGACGTCCTCGGCTACGAGAAGGCCTCGACCAACTACCGTGCCGTTCTCGACGACCCGGGCGTCGAGGTCGTGTCGATCTGCGCACCGAACATCCTGCACCACGAGATCGGCATCGCCGCCGCCAAGGCCGGCAAGCCGTTCTGGATCGAGAAGCCGGTCGGTCGCAGCGCCGAGGAGACCGCCGAGGTCGCCGCCGCCGCCCGCACCGCCGGAGTGGCCACCTCCATCGGCTACAACTACCGGCACGCCCCCGCCGTCGAGCGGGCCCGCCAGTTGATCGCCGAGGGTCGCCTCGGCCGTATCACCAACGTGCGCGCCACCTTCTTCTCCGGCTATGCCTCCGAGCCCAGGGGCGCCCTGTCCTGGCGCTTCAAGCGGGACCTGGCCGGACACGGCGCGCTCGGCGACCTGATGAGCCACGTCGTGGACCTCGTCAGCTATGTCGTGTCCCCGATCAGCGAGGTCTCGGCGCTCACCAGCACCGTCTACACCGAGCGCCCGATCCTGCCCATGGGCTCCGGCACGCACTTCGCGGTGATCGAGGACGGCGAGATGGCGGAGGTGGAGAACGACGACTACACCGCAGCCCTCGTCCGCTTCACCGGCGGAGCCGTCGGCAGCTTGGAGGCTTCCCGCGTCATCGTCGGCCCGCAGTGCGGCATCGGTTTCGAGATCTACGGCACCGACGGCTCGCTCACCTGGAACTTCGAGCGCATGAACGAACTGCGCATCGCCCTCGGCCGCAGCGGCCCCGACCAGGGCTACACCACCGTGCTCGGCAACGGCCACATGGGCGACTACGCCAGCTTCCAGCCCGGCCCCGGCAACAGCATGGGCTACGACGACCTGAAGGTCATCGAGGCCAAGAAGTTCCTTGCCGCCGTGGCCGACATCGAGCACCACAACTCGACGATCGAGGACGCGCACGCCGTCGCCCAGGTGATAGCGGCGGCCGCCGCCTCTGCGGAAAGCGGCTCCTGGCAGCCGGTGCTCGCGGTGCCCGGGGCGAACTTCGGTCATCCGGTGCGGAGCTGATCGTATGAGCAAGCATGTCGTAGTGGCCCTCGGCCCCGTCGACGCCGGCACCGTGGGTCCCGTTCTCGGCGAGCGGGTCACCTTTGTCACCGACCCCACCCCCGACGACCTCGCGGTCGCCGAAGGCGCCATCGTCCGCGCCGACCAGCACGTCGACGAGGACTTCCTCCAACGGACCCCACGGCTTCGGGTCATCGCCCGCACCGGCGTCGGCGTCGACCTGGTCGACTTGGCGGCGGCCTCCGCCCGTGGCATCCCCGTGGTCATCACCCCCAACAGCGGCAGTCGCGCTGTGGCCGAGGGCGTGCTCGCGATGGCCCTGCACCTGACCAAGCGACTGCAACCGCTGACCGAGTTGGTGAGGGCGGGCAGCTGGGCCGAGAGGAGCACCGTTCCGGTCGGCGACCTGGACGGCGCCACCATGGGCATCGTCGGCTATGGCCGCATCGGTCGCCGGGTCGGCGAACTCGCCGCCGCGTTCGGGATGCGGTCCCTCGCCCACGATCCGTACAGCCCCGTGCCGTCCGAGCTCGCCTGCGGCGACCTGGGCGAACTCGTCGAGTCGAGCGACGTGCTCACCCTGCACGCCCCGCTCACCGAGGGCACCCGGCACCTCGTGAACAAAGAACTGCTGGCCCGCGTCAAACCGGGAACGATCCTCATCAACTGCGGCCGGGGAGGCCTCCTCGACCCGGATGCAACCCTGGCCGCCCTGGAGTCGGGCCGGCTGGCCGGCGTCGGCCTGGACGTCTTCGACCCCGAACCGGCCCTCTACCACCCGCTGTTCGACCACCCCGAGGTCGTGCTCACCCCGCATCTGATGGGCATGACCCGTCGGGCGATGACACTGACCTTCCGCGACGCCGCCCGCGGTGTCGCGGACGCCCTCGCGGGCCGGGAGCCGGCCGCGGTCGCCAACCCCGACTGGAACCACCGAAAGGCCACGGCATGACCATCCCATCCCTGAACAGGATCGCCGGCGCGCCCATCTCGTGGGGCGTGTGCGAAGTGCCCGGCTGGGGCTACCAGTTGACGCCCGATCGGGTACTGAAGGAGATGCGAGAGGTCGGCCTGGCCGCCACCGAGATCGGCCCCGAGGGCTTCCTGCCCGGTGAGCCCGACGCCATGGCCCAGGTCCTCGCCCACCACGACCTGCACGCGGTCGGCGGGTTCACGCCGCTGCTGCTGCACGTACCCGGACACGACCCGCTGCCCGAGGTGGACCAGCTCCTGGAGAGCTATGCCGCCTCGAACGCGGAGGTTCTCGTGCTGTCGGCCATCACCGGGCAGGACGGCTACGACTCCCGCCCCGAACTCGACGCGGACGGCTGGAAGCGGCTGCTGTCCAATCTCGACCGAGTGACCTCGTTGGCCGCCGAGCGGGGCGTACGAGCCGTCCTGCACCCGCACGTCGGCACGATGATCGAGAACGGCAGCGAGGTCCGGCGGGTCCTCGAGGACTCGGCGATCTCCCTCTGCCTCGACACCGGTCACCTGCTCATCGGCGGCACGGATCCCGCCGAGCTCACCCGGCAGGCACCCGAGCGCATCGCGCACACCCACATGAAGGACGTGGACGCCTCCCTCGCCGCCAAAGTCCGGTCGGGCCGCCTCACGTACACCGAAGCCGTACGCGAGGGCATGTACCGCCCGCTGGGCGCCGGCGACGTCGACGTGCGGGCCATCGTCACCCATCTCAGCGCGCGCGGATACGACGGCTGGTACGTCCTGGAGCAGGACACCATCCTCACCGAGGAACCCAAGCAAAAGGGCCCGGTAGAGGACGTGTGGGAAAGCGCCGAACATCTGCGCGCGGTGCTTCGCAGCTCCGCGTGATCGTATACGCACCTGATGTGTTTTTGATGGCTTCTTGGGGATTGACCGGCGCGTGCAGGACACTTAAGAATTTCGACGCAGCTTCGCGTCTATTCTTGCCATTGCCGATTGTGGCGCGCCTTGCATCTTTCCGAGCGTGAGAATTGCAGGAAATGGAAATGACTGCTGAGGACCTGTTGGCCACGTGTTGGACCACTGCGGGCGAAGCTGATCCCGCCGGGAATGACCAGCGCAGTCCGCTGGGCCTTCGGGAACGCGCGGAAGCGGCGAGCGCCGCCGGGTTCACGGGCTTCGGGCTGCTGCACGCGGACCTGGTGGAGGCCGAGCGCGAGTACGGGCTTGCGGGCATCCGGTCGATTTTCGAGGACAACGGCCTCGTCCATGTCGAACTGGAAGCCCTCGCCGGCTGGTGGACCGACGGACCCCGGCGGGCTGCGTCGGACGCCGTCCGCCGGGATCTCCTCGAGGCCGCCGAGGCGCTCGGCGCACACCACATCAAGATCCATGGCGATGTCGACGACGGACCGTTGCACCTCGACGTCTGGGCCGAGGAGTTCGCAGCGCTGGCAACTCAGGCGGATGCCGTGGGCGCGCGGGTCGGGATCGAGTTCCTGCCCTGGTCCAATGTCAAGACCGTGCACGACGGACTCCGGCTCGTCGAGGCAGCCGGCCACGCGGCAGGCGGCGTCATCATCGACGTCTGGCACACCGAGCGCGCCCACACTCCGCCGGCAGAGCTGGCGGACGTACCAGGTTCGCGCATCGTGGGAGTGGAGCTCAATGACGCCGACAGCGAGGTCGTCGGCAGCCTCTACGAGGACACTGTCCGGCGCCGCCGCCTGTGCGGGGAGGGCTCCTTCGACCTGCCGGGGATCATCGCAGCGCTCCGTACGGCCGGTTGGTCGGGCCCCTGGGGGGTGGAGATCCTCTCGGACACGCACCGTGCGCTGCCGGTGAGGGAGGCTGCCGAAGCGGCGTACCGGACCGCAGCGGCGCTCCTGAAGTAAGAGCCGCAGGCGTGGTGAGGACGAAACCACGGTCGTCCCCACCACCCCTGCTTTCACCTGCCTGCCGCGCATCGGGCGCCCAACCTCCTACGTCCGTACCAGCAGCTGGAACTCGAACACATACCGCGCGGCGTGGTAGAGATGCGTGCCGTACTCCACGGCCTCACCGCCGGCGTCGTACGCCGTGCGCCGCATGGTGAGCAGCGGCGCACCCGCGGGTTCCCCGAGGTATTCGCCCTCCTCAGCAGTGGCCGTATGGGCGCCGACCGCCTGATGGGCGCTGTGCAGACCGATGCCGGCCGCGCGCAGGAGCCGGTACAGACCTGTGGTCTCCAGCAGTTCGGTGTCCAGGTCGAGCAACAGATCGGTGGGAAGGTAGTTGCGCAGGACGGCCACGGCGAGTCCGTTCGCATACCGGATCCGCTCCAATCGGGCCACGCTGTCGCCCTGCTTGATGCCCAGAGCCGCGGCTACCTCGGTAGACGCAGGGACGACGTCGTTGCGTACCACCCGTGTGCTCGGACCCTGCCCCGCCTCCATCAGATCGTCATAGAGACTGGTGAGCTCCAGAGGGCGCTTGACAGTGCTGTGGACGACCTGGGTGCCGACGCCTCTGCGCCGTACCAACAGCCCTTTCTCGACCAGGGCTCTGATGCCTTGCCGGACGGTCGGCCGTGACAGACCGAGCCGTTCGGCAACCTCCACTTCGTTACCGAGCAGGTCGCCCGGCAGGAGCAGGCCACGGTCGATGGCCTGCTCCAACTGCTGGGCGAACTGGTAGTACAGCGGTACCGGACTCGTGCGGTCGATCGCGATGTCCAGCGCCGCTGTACTGCCCACGGCTTTTCGGCGCCCGGGCATGCTCAGTGGTTGCGGGGGAAGCCGAGGTCGACGCCGGCGGGGGCGTCGGCGGGGTCGGGCCAGCGGGTGGTGACGACCTTGCCGCGGGTGTAGA
>NZ_JBIAUR010000034.1:0-51575 GCF_042893105.1 Streptomyces sp. NPDC001663
CGCCCAGCGCAACGGCCGCCTGCACGCAACCGCCGAGCACACACCGGTCACGGCGGAAACCCTGCGCGTACCGTTCCCGCGCAACTGGCCACCGGACACACCGACTTGAGCGGGAAAGTCGGAGGACGGCGGGGGTGAAACGGGCGTGGCGGTGCGTACACCCGGCGGTCGTGTTCGGCGGGTCGCACGCACAGCTTCTTCACGCAAATGAGGGCCGTAAGATGTCTAAAAATTCAAGCAGTTGGGCGTAGGGTCCGATCATGCACGGCCCGAACGACTCCAGTTCGTCCCCCCGCCTCGCCGATCTGGCGAACCTGCTCCGCCTGCCCGCAGCCCTCAGCGTCCCCGGCGACGTCCTCGCCGGAGCCGTCGCGAGCGCCGGGACACCGCGGCCCCGCATCCTCGCCACGATGGCCTCGTCGGTCGCCCTCTACTGGGCGGGCATGGCGCTCAACGACTACGCGGACGCGACCGTGGACGCGGTGGAGCGGCCCGAGCGACCCATACCCTCCGGTCGAGTTGCCCGCCGCACCGCGCTGGCCACCGCCTGCGGACTGACCGCCGCGGGTCTCGGCCTCTCGGCCCTGGCCGGCGGGCGCCGGGCGCTCGGCGTTGCACTTCCGCTGACCGGACTGGTCTGGGCGTACGACCTCCGACTGAAATCCACCCCCGCCGGCCCCGCCGCCATGGCGGGCGCACGCGCGCTGAACGTGCTGGCCGGAGCGGAGCCCGGACGCAGGACCTCCGCCCTGCCGGCCGCCCTGCTGACCGGCGCGCACACCTACACCGTCACAGCACTCAGCCGCCACGAGATCTCCGGGGCACCCCGCACACTGCCCGCCGCCACCCTGGCCGGCAGCACCGCAACCGCCGTGGCCGCAGCGGCACTTCCAGGTCTACGGCGCCGTAGCAGAACGGCCCGGATCGGCGCGGCGGCCGGTGCGCTCGGCTATCTCGCCTCCTACGGCACGGCCCAGGCACGCGCGGCGCGGGAGCCCTCCGCGGCGAACGTCCGCACGGCCGTCGGGACCGGCATCCTGTCGCTGATGCCCCTGCAGGCGGCGCTCACCGCGGGCGGCGGAGCGGCCGGCCTGGCCGGGGCCCTGGCCGTGGCGCACCCGCTGGCGCGCAGACTCGCCCGGAAAGTGTCGCCCACATGACCCCGATACCCCCGCCCGCAGGCCGACTTCGCTACGGCTTCGGCACCAACGGCTTCGCCCACCACCGGCTCGACGACGTACTGTCCGTGCTCGCCGACCTCGGCTACGACTCGGTCGGCCTGACCCTCGACCACGGCCATCTCGACCCCTTGGCCGCCGACCTGCCCGCCCAAGTCGCCCACCTGGCCCGGCGGTTGGACCGGCTCGGTCTCGCGGTCATGGTGGAGACCGGGGCGCCGTATCTGCTGGACCCATGGCACAAGCACCTCCCCACCCTGATGTCCGCCGACGGCACCGAGCGGCGCGTCGACCTGCTGGTGCGCGCCGTGCGCATCGCGGCCGACCTGGGCGCCCCGGCCGTCCACCTGTGCAGCGGCCCGGCGCCCGAGGGCGTGCCCGAGGAGGAGGCCTGGAAACGGCTGGCCGCGGGCTGCGAAGAGGTCCTGCCTCTTGCCCAACAACACGGTGTGGCCCTGGGGTTCGAGCCGGAACCGTACATGTTCGTCGACACCGTGCAACGAGTGCTGGAGCTGCGCCACCGGCTCGGCGACCCCGACCTGTTCGGCATCACACTCGACATCGGCCACGCCCACTGCGTCGACGACCTGCCCCTGCTCGACTGCATTGCCCTGACGGCACCGCACCTGGTGAACGTGCAGATCGAGGACATGCGGCGCGGTGTGCACGAACACCTCGAACTCGGCACGGGCGAGATCGACTTCCCGCCCGTCCTGGCCGCGCTGAAGGCCTCCGGCTATCAGGGGCCGGTCTCGGTGGAGATCCAGGGCGCGTCCCTGAACGCCCCCGAAGTCGCCCACCGCTCCCTGGAGTTCCTCAAGGCCGCCGAGCCGTTCTGAGCCTTCGGCCCTTCATCGCCACCGTCAACTTCCCATTCAGTACGGCTGTTGTCGTACATCCATCCCATCAGGAGGTATGTGCCGTGGATCCGCACATCTCCACCGCCCTCAACCGACAGCTCACCGCCGACGCGCAGCGCTGGCTGACGGAGGCCGTCGCCCGCGTCGAAAAGGACCCGGCAGCCGTGCGCTCTCTCTTCCCGGCCGTCGGCCGGCGCTGCGGGCGCGGACCGCTCGCCGCCGGCTGGACGGTGGCGGACGCCGCCCGTGTCCGGCTGCTGGCCGCCCTGCCGCTGCGCGGAGCCGCACTCGCCGAGGAGGTGACCGCCCTCCACCGGTTCGGCGACGCCGGCGAACAGCGGGCGGTGCTGTGCTCGTTGGCCCTGCTGGAGGATGCCGATGCCTCCTTCGGCGACCTCGGGCTGCCGTTGGTGCGCGCCGCGTTGCGGGGCAACGACACGGACCTGATCGAGGCGGCCCTCGGCCCGTACGCCGCACGCCACCTGGACTACGACGGCTACCGGCACGCCGTACTGAAGTGCGTCTTCAGCGGCATCCCGCTGGACCGGGTCGCGGGCCTCGAGGAGCGCGCGGACCGTGAACTCGCCCGGATGCTGGCCGACTTCGCCCATGAGCGGGTCGCCGCCGGTCGTGACGTACCCACCGACGTATGGCCCGTCGTACGCGCCCACCCCGGCACGCTGGAGGCGTCCGGCCTGCCCGCCGAAGCCCACTCACCCGTGCCCGACCGCCGCGCCGCGGCCGTCCGGGCCCTCGCCGTCTTCATCTCCACCGCGCCCGCAGGAGCAGCATGATGCGCATCTTCGACCCCCACATCCACATGACTTCCCGCACCACCGACGACTACGAGGCGATGTACGCAGCCGGCGTCCGGGCCGTGGTGGAGCCGTCGTTCTGGCTCGGCCAGCCGCGCACCTCGGTGGACTGCTTCACCGACTACTTCGACGCGCTGCTCGGCTGGGAGCCCTACCGCGCCGCCCAGTTCGGCATCCAGCACCGCTGCACCATCGCCCTCAACCCCAAGGAGGCCAACGACCCGCGCTGCACAGGGGTGTTGGACGTGCTGCCGCGCTACCTCGCCAAGGACCGGGTGGTGGCCGTCGGTGAGATCGGCTACGACTCCATGACCCCCGAGGAGGACGAGGCGCTGGCCCGCCAGCTCGAACTCGCCGTCGAGCACGAGCTGCCGGTGCTGGTCCACACCCCGCACCGCGACAAGGCGGTCGGCACCCGCCGCACCCTCGACGTGGTCCGCGAGTCCGGCATCCCGCCCGAGCGCGTCCTCGTCGACCACCTCACCGAACTCACCGTCGCCATGGTCGCCGACAGCGGCTGCTGGATGGGCTTCTCCATCTACCCGGACACCAAGATGAGCGAGGACCGCATGGTGCGCATCCTCCAGGAACACGGCACCGAGCGGAAACTCGTCAACTCGGCCGCGGACTGGGGCCGTAGCGACCCCCTGAAGACTCGAAAGACCGCGGACGCGATGCTTGCCGCCGGTTTCGACGACGACACCGTCGACCAGGTCATGTGGCGCAACCCCGTGGACTTCTACGGCCAGAGCGGCCGACTCGACCTCGAGGACGTCAAGGCGGACGACACCACGCTCTACGAGGGCAACTCCATCAAACGCGGCGGGGAGTGATCCCGCGGTGCGCTTCCGACACCCCGACGGTACGACCGTCCACCTCGCCTACTGCAGCAACGTCCACCAGGCAGAGGACCTCGACGGAGTGGTCGCCCAACTCGCCGCCTACGCCCAGCCCGTACGCGAATCGCTCGGCGCCGACCTGCTCGGCATCGGCCTGTGGCTCGCCCGCGACGTGGTCACCGAACTCTGCGCCCGGCCCGATGCCGTACACCGCCTGCGCACCGAACTGACCGCACGCGGCCTGGAGACCGTCACCCTCAACGCCTTCCCCTACGGCGGATTCCACCGCGAGGTGGTCAAGAAGGACGTCTACCTGCCCGACTGGACCGACCCCGCCCGGCTGCGCTACACCCTCGACTGCGCCCGGGTGCTGGCGGGTCTGCTGCCGGACGACGCCCGGCGCGGCAGCGTCTCGACCCTGCCGCTGGCCTGGCGGGCACCCTGGCCGACCGCCCAACGTGACGTCGCCCGCCGGGCCTTGGACCAACTCGCCGTAGAACTCGCCGACTTGGAGCGCGAGACGGGCCGTACGATCAGGGTCGGCTTCGAACCCGAACCCGGTTGCGTGGTCGAAAACACCGTCCAGGCAGTGCGGGAACTCGAGGGAGTGGACCCCGAGCGGCTCGGGATCTGCCTGGACACCTGCCATCTCGCCGTGCAGTTCGAGGAACCGGCCGCGGCACTGCGCCGCCTCACGGACGTCGGCCTTCCGGTCGTCAAGGTGCAGGCCTCCAGCGCCCTCCAGGCCGACGACCCCGCCGACCCGAAGGCGCGCCGCGCGCTCGCCCGGTTCGCCGAACCCCGCTTCCTGCACCAGACCAGGACGGCGCACGACGGCGAGATCATCGGCGTGGACGACCTCCCGGACGCGCTGGCCGGAGGACTGGACGCGGGCTCCCCCTGGCGGGTGCACTTCCACGCACCGCTGCACGCCGAGCCCGACCCTCCCCTGCGCACCACCGCACCCGAACTGACCACCGTACTGGGCGAGTTGCTCGGCGGCCCGCAGGCACTCTGCGACCACATCGAGGTCGAGACCTACACCTGGTCCGTCCTGCCCGAACAACTGCGGCCGCACGATCGCGAGGGCCTCGTCGCGGGCCTGGCCGCCGAACTGGCCTGGACCCGCGACCGGTTCGAGGAACTCGGCCTCAAACCCCACTCACGAACGGAACCCGTCTCATGACAAGACTGGTCGTCCTCGACATCGTCGGCCTCACCCCCCGCATGCTCCGCCACATGCCCGCCGTCTCGGCGGTCGCCGGACAGGGCTTCCAGGCCCGCCTGAACACCGTGCTGCCCGCCGTGACCTGCTCCGTACAGTCCACCCTCCTGACCGGTGCACCGCCCTCCGAGCACGGCGTCGTGGGCAACGGCTGGTACTTCCGCGACCTGGGCGAGGTCCTCCTGTGGCGCCAGCACAACGCCCTGGTCGGCGGTGAGAAGCTGTGGCACACCGCCCGCAGGAGCAGGCCAGGCTTCAAGGTCGCCAACGTCTGCTGGTGGTACGCCATGGGCGCCGACGTCGACCTCACCGTCACCCCGCGCCCGATCTACTACTCCGACGGTCGCAAGGAACCCGACTGCTACACGTGGCCACCGTCCCTCCACGACGAACTCACCGACCGGCTCGGCCCGTTCCCCCTGTTCACCTACTGGGGTCCCAATGCGGGCATGCCCTCCAGCCAGTGGATCCTCGCCGCCGCCCGCCAGATCTTCGACGAGCACCACCCCGACCTGACCCTGGTCTACGTACCGCACCTGGACTACGAACCCCAGCGCTCCGGCCCGGACTCCCCGCAGTCCGCCCGCGAGGCCCGCCGGCTCGACGACGCCCTGCGCCCCCTCCTCGACCACTTCCGGCGCGAGGACGCCACGGTCGTGATCCTCAGCGAGTACGGCATCGCACCCGCCTCCCGCCCGGTCGACATCAACCGCGCCCTGCGCCGCGCCGGACTGCTCGAGGTCCACACGCAGGACGGCATGGAGTACCTCGACCCGTGGACCTCCCGCGCCTTCGCCGTTGCCGACCATCAGATCGCCCACGTCTACGTCCGCGATCCCGCCGACACGGACGCGGTTGCCAAGGTCATCGCCGAACTCCCGGGCGTGGACCAGGTGTTGGACGCCGGAGGCAAGGCGGCCCACGGGCTGGACCACGAACGCTCGGGAGAGCTGGTCGCCGTGGCCGACTCCGACGCCTGGTTCACGTACTACTACTGGCTGGACGACGACCGCGCCCCCGACTTCGCCCGCCAGGTCGAGATCCACCGTAAGCCCGGCTACGACCCCGCCGAGCTCCTCTACGACCCCACCGTGCCCGGCGTGAAGGCGCGCGCCGCCGCCCAGGTCGCCCGCAAGAAGCTCGGTCTGCGCTACCGCATTCAGACCGTCCCGCTGGACCCCTCCGGCGTCCGCGGCAGCCACGGCAGGCTGCCGGACGACCTGCAGGACAGCCCCGTGCTGCTGTGCTCGCGCCCCGGCCCCGCACGCGACCAGATCGACGCGACCGACGTCAAGGACCTCCTCCTCGACCTGGCCGGCATCACCACCCCCTGACCGTCTGACCCCGTAACTCGCACTACTGGAGCCCCCCACATGCACGCGACCGACCCCTCGCCTCCGCCCCTGCCCAGCCACCGCCCCCCTCCTCGATCCGGCCGCCGAGTACGGGCGTTGGACGGCGCGGCCGGAATCGCCGACGCGGTCACGGCCGGCGTGGACGGGATCGAACACTGCACCTTCATCACCCGCTCCGGGGTGCGCCCCGATCCGCGAACCATCGACGCCATGGCCGAGGCGGGCGTCTTCGTCGGCTGTACCGTCGTCGAACCGATGGACGGGATGCCCGCCGAGGTGCTGGCGGTTCTCGAACCCATGTGGCAGAACATGGCGGCCATGCACGCGCGCGGCGTGCGCGTCGTCTGCTGCACCGACGCCGGGGTCGGCCCCTTCAAGCCGCACGACGTCCTGCCCAGGGACCTCGTCCACTTCGCCTCGCGGGTCACCACCAACACCGCCGCACTCGCCTCCGTGACCTCACCGGCGGCCGACTCCTGCGGCCTGGGGCACCGCAAGGGACGGCTCGCACCCGGATACGACGCCGACCTACTGGCCGCGCCAACCCGGGGCACGACATCACCGCGATACGGGACGTCCGGGCGGTGTACCGGGCCGGCCGTCGAGTCGACCGGTCGCAACCGGCCACCTGAACCAGGCGGCCGGACAGAGCCAGGCCCGCAGGACGCACCGTAGGGCCGCCGCTCGGCACAGACCGACCTGCGCGTCCCGTACGCTGCCCCCTGTCGGTGTGCGCAGACCTTGCAGCCATGCCGGTTCTCCGGATCGTGGCTCGGCACCCGTTCCTACATCCGGCTCGGCCAGGGTGCCGTCTGCGCCGTCATCGCCCTCGCTGCATACCTCGTCCGCATCCCGCTGGACAGGCTCAACGTGCACGGTGGGGCCATCGCACTGGGGCATCCGTTCGGTGCGACCGGCCCACGCATCATGACCAACCTGATCAACGGGCTGCGCACGCGCGACGCACAGTGGTGCGTGGAGACCATGCGCGTCGGAGGCGGGCAGGGCATGGCCATGGTGCTGGAACGCCTCAGCAGCAGCCCGTCGCCTACCTGGGGTCACCTGTCAGTCGGACGGCCTCAGTCGGACGCAGAAGCAGACGCAGACGGGCGCAGCTTGCCGCACCCGCCCGCACGATCCTCGCGTGGAGCTCCAAAGGGAGGGCCCGGGGAACGCACCATCCACCCCTTCATACCCGACGAGACGAACCGGTCCTGCCGCCCGGCTGCTGTGCCGGGCCGGGAGGCGCGACATCGGTCGGCAGCGTCTGTACGGCCCGGGCGACGTCCGCGCGGAGGTCGTCGAGGCTGTAGTCAGGGCCGAGGACCATGCGCCGCAGCTGGGGCATGGCGATGCTCCAGCCGGCCAGAGCGAGGGTGAAGAACACCCGCGTGCGAGCGTCACCGCCAGGACCGGCGGACGCGGCGGCGTCGACCTTGTCCTGGTAGTGGCGGGTGCGGGCCTCTTCCGCGGCAACGGGCTGGTCACCGATCTCCAGGGCCTCCCACATGACCAGGCGCAGGGCCTCGGGGTGGGCGCGATGGTAGTCGAAGAGACGCTCGGCGTAGCCGGGCAGGTCGTCGCTCGGCGGGACGGCCTCGGCAAGGTCGGCCAGCACGCGTTCGAGGACGACGGCGAAGAGCTTGTTCTTGTCGCCGAAGTAGTCATAGATCGCACGCTTGTTGGCCTTGGCCTCGGCGGCGATACGGTCCACCCGGGCACCGGCGACCCCATGCGCGGCGTACTCCGCCGTCGCCGCCGCGAGGATGCGTTCTTTGGTCGCAGTGGAGTCGTATGCCATGCGTCCCAGGGTAACGAACTGGTTCGTTTGACCAATCCAAGGCCGACATGCCAGCCTCGTAATCGAACCATCCAGTTCGTTCGGTTGGAGAGGAACGATGTCCCGCAAGCTGCCCCTGCTGATGGCGCTGGCCTGTGGTGTCGGCGTCGCGAACGTCTACTTCCCCCAGGCCCTCACCCCGCTCATCGCCGACGGCCTGGGTGTCGCCCCGGCCACCGCGGCGATCGTGGCCACGGTGACACAACTCGGCTACGCCGCCGGGATCTTCCTGCTGGTGCCCCTCGGCGACCGTCTGCCCCGCCGTCCGCTGATCACCGGGCTGCTCGCCACGACCGGCCTCGCCCTCCTGGTCGCCGGTCTCGCCCCGGCCACCGGCCCGCTGCTCGCGGCCGGGGCCGTGGTGGGCATCGCGACGGTGGTCCCGCAACTCCTGCTGCCCATGGCGGCCGGTCTGGTCGAGCCCGATCGACGGGGCAGCGTGATCGGCACCCTGCAGGCCGGCCTCATCGGCGGCATCCTGCTGGCCCGCACCTTCGGCGGCGTACTGGGTGAGCACCTGGGCTGGCGTGCACCGTACCTGGTCGCCGCCGTGCTGACCGGGCTGCTCGCCGTCGTCCTCCGCCTCGCCCTGCCCAACGACGCCCCGGCCGTGCACGATCGCTATCCGACCCTGCTCGCCGACACCCTGCGGATGCTGCGCACCGAGAAGGAGCTGCAGCGCTCCGTGCTCTTCCAGGTCACCGTCTTCGGCGGGTTCAGTGCCGCCTGGACCGCACTGGCCCTTCTGGTGACCGGCCCCCGGTACGGCATGGGCACCCAGGCGGTGGGACTGCTGGCCCTGGTCGGGGCGGGCAGCGTGTTCTGCGCGCCCGCGGCCGGACGCTGGGTGGACCGGCTCGGCGCCGACCGGGTGAACCTGTGGTGCATCCTGGCCGCCCTCACCGCGGCGGCGGTGCTCACCGCGGGCTCGATGGGCGGAGCGGCGGGCCTCGTGGCGCTGGCCGCCGGCCTGCTCCTGCTGGACGTGGCGGTGCAGTGCGGTCAGGTCGCCAACCAGGCCCGCATCTTCGCCCTGCGGCCCGAGGCCCGCAGCCGTCTGAACACCGGCTACATGACCTGCACGTTCCTCGGCGGCAGTGCCGGATCGTGGCTCGGCACCCGCGCCTACGTCCAGTTCGGCTGGGGTGCCGTCTGCGGCCTCATCGCCCTTGCTGCACTCCTCGCCATCGCCGCATACCTGGTCGGCCGTCACGGTCGGCAGGACGTCCGGGACGCCCATCCCGAGCCGATCGGAACAGCGCGGTGAACACCCTTGCTTCCGGTTCCCTTCCGCGCGACTCACACAGAAGGGAACCTGTCAGATCACGCGTTGAAGCGGTACGAGCCCGCCCGGGCCCGGTAGACCTTGTAGGGCGCGCTGCCGGAGGTGTCGTCCCGGACGAAGGCGGCACCCCGTGGCGCGGTGACCGGCTGGTCCTGGGTCGGGACCCAGATCTCGGCCTCGGTGTTGTACGGGACGGTGACCGCGAGGTCGATCCGGCCGTCCGGGCGGCGGTGCCACGACGAGGACACTCTTCCGCGCACGGTGTCGATCGAAGCGCTGACGTGGTCGAGGGTCGCGGGCGCCAGGTCGGTGTCCTCGGTGTTCTTCGGGACTCGGCTGTTGACCGCGGCAGAGGGGATGTACGGGCGGATGCGCAGCGATTCGTAGGCGGTTGAGGTCGGCTTGATGCCGGCCAGGCTCTGGTAGAACCAGGTGGCCACGTTGGAGCGGTAGTGGTGGTCGACCGAGAGGCGGTCGGTCCACTGCTCCCACAGGGACGTGGCGCCCTTGGCGATCTGGTAGACGTAGCCGGGCACGCCGGTCCGGGTGACGGCCTTCAACGCGACATCCGTATAGCCGTACTCGCTGAGGATGTTGAACTCGTAGCGCGAGCCGTACATGTCGTTCTGGATGTGCTGGTCCGCGGCCACGATGCGGTCGGCGAGCAGCTTCGCGAGGACCTTCTTGTTCTCCGCGAGCGTCTTCGTGCCGGACAGGTGGCGGGGGTCGTCGGGTCCCAGGTCCGAGCCGGGGACCAGGTCGAAGGCGATCGCCAGGGCGTTCTCGCTGGAGATGCTGCCCTGGGTGAAGTGGCCCTGTGCAGCGTCCCAGTAGTTCGCGATGAACGCCTTGCGGAGGGTGCGCGCCAACTTCGCGTAGTGGGCGGCGCGTTCGGTGCGGCCGAGGCTGCGGCCCACCTCGTCCATGTAGTCGCAGAAGTGGATGTAGAAGGCGAGGCTGATGACGGCATTGCTGCCGGGGCTCTCCGCGCCGGAGTAGGCGCCGAGGGAGGCCTCGAACTTGTAGTCGTTCTCGGGGGTGAACAGGGTCTCGTAGTACTTCAGGAGCGTGTCCTGGTGGTCGTACAGCTCGGCGAACAGGCTGCTGTTGCCGTAGTACGTGTACAGCTCCCTCGGGATGACGAAGAACGCCGAGTCCCAGGCCGGCACCGCCTTCCACGCGGCGTTCCAGCCGGGGGTGTGGTCGTAGCCGTAACCGCCCTTGGCGACGGGGACGAACATGGGCAGTTGGCCGGTGGAGATCTGGGTGTCGGGGAAGTGGCGCAGGTAGTTGGTGAGGACCGCGTTGACGTCCCAGGTGAGGGACTGCGACTCGGAGCTGGCCATGGCGTCGCCGGTCCAGCCGTTCTTCTCGCGGGACGGGGTGTCGGTGGGCTTCTGGACGAGGTTGTTGCGCTCGGCCCATTCCAGGTTGCGCTGAAGGCGGTTGAGCAGGGCGTTGTCGGTGGTGAAGGTGCCGGTGCGGGCGAAGCCGGTGCGGGCCACGTCGACGGTCAGGACGTCCGCGTCCTGTTCCACGTCCGGGGCTCGGCCGAGGGCCGTCTCGAGGTTCATCACTTCCAGGTAGCGGAAGCCGAAGTGGCTGAACTGCTGTTGCCAGGTCTGCGTCGACCGTCTGCCGAGGGTGTAGTAGTGCGTCTGGAGGTTGGCGTCGTGCTGGAAGTTCTCCTCCTCGACGGAGAGCGGGGAGGCGGCCGAGCCGTCACCGGCGGCGATCCGGTTGCCGCCGCGGATGCGGAGGGTGAGGCCCTCCTTGTCGGGGCGTATGCCGGTGAGTTGCAGGCGGACGAGGCCCGTCAGGATCTGGCCGTAGTCCAGGACCCAGGTCCCCGAGCCGGGCGCCGTCTCGGTGATCGAGACCGGGCGCAGCGTCTGGCCGACCAGCACCGGCTCCGCCTCGTGGGCGCGCAGGGCGGCGGGCTCGAAGCCGTCGGGAATCATCGTGGCGGGCAGCGCGCCGTGGTACTTCGGTGAAGGGCCCGAGCAACTGCCCGGTGGTATCAGTACGGTGGCCGGGCGCCACTCGCGGCCGGTGCGGTAGCCGACCGAGCGCCACTCCCCCAACTCCTCGGCACGCCGGGCGTCGTACTTCTCACCCGAGTACACGGAGTCGAACGTCGTGGGCCCGTCCACGCCGAGCCAGTCCTTGTCCGTGATCAGCGTGGTGGCGGAGCCGTCGGTGTGGGTGACGACGAGCTTCGCGCGCAGGCGGGGCTGGCCGGCGTAGGGGGCGAGCTGCCAGTACCACTCCTGAGGGGTCGTCACCCCGTACCAGCCGCGCCCCAGTTCGGCGGCGAGCACGTTCCGCCCGCCGGCCTCCAGCAATTCGGTGACGTCGAAGGTGTCGTACAGGACGGTGCGGTCGTAGGTGCTCTGGTCGGTGAGCAGCCGGGGCACGTTGGTCCGGCCGCGGTTCGGCTGCTTGCCGTCGACGGTGATCGGGGCGCCGTTGACGGTGAAGGTGACGTTGCCCGCGGCGCTCAGGTGCAGGCGGGCTTTCGCGATGCGGCGCCCGCGGGGCAGGGTGAACGCGCGGCGCAGCAGCGGGGCCGGGTTGGCGATCGGGAGCACGCTGTTCTTGGACGGGATGTAGGGGTTCTTCGGCGGGAAGGTCAGACCGGCGAGGGTGGCGATGCCGTTCTCGAACGGGTTGCCGCCCGTGGTCAGGTCGGCGGCGAAGTCGCGGGCGCCGGTGCCGGTCACCTTGACGCTGCGGACGGTGGCGGAGGTGCCGCCGGCGAAGCCGAAGCTGCCGTGGCGGCGGATCTGGTCGCCGGTGAGCGTACGGCTGTCGACCTCGACGCCGTTGACGGTGGTGGTCACGGTGAGCCCGACGGCCGCGACCTGCACGGTGTGGTCGCGGGTGGCCCACGTGTCCTTGGTCAGGCCGGCGGCGGCGGGGAGGGTGACCGTGCCGACCGGCACGCTGCGGGTGCCCGCGGTGGTGGGGTTGGTTTCGCTCTGTGGGTCGTAGAAGTCGACGCCCCAGTCGGGCTCGGACGTGCCGTCGTCCACCCAGGTGTTGCCGGCGTAGTGACTGGTCTTCATGACCAGCTGCATCTCCTCGCCCGCCTGCTTGACGGTCCAGTTGAGGCCCTCGCCCCAGGTCTTGCCGATCGGTTCGGCGCGCAGCAGCAGGGACAGCCCCCCGGCGGTGTCGGGGCCGCCGCGGAAGACGACGGTCGCGGTCAGGTCCTTCCAGTCGTGGTCCTGCGCCTCGCGTCCACCGATCCACCGCGCACCCGACCAGTCCTTCTCACCCTTCAGCAGGCCGGTCTCCCACGTCGCGGGTGCGCTCCAGGGGCCGGGTGCGTCTGTCTCGTCCCAGGTCCGCACCCGCCAGGAGTAGGCACGCCCCGAGTGCAGCGGCCCGCCCTTGTAGGCCACCTCGGTGCTGTTCGAACTCGCCACCTTGCCGCTGCGCCAGACGTCGGCCCTGCCCGGACCGGAACCGACCTGGATCTCATACGCCGTCTGCCGGGCCACCGGAGGCACCCAGCTGAACGCCGGTGCGGTCTCCGTGCCCAAGGGGGCCACCCGCGAGTTGACCTGCAGGTCCGCCGGTGCAGCGCGGTGCCCGTCCGCTGCCGCCGTGCTCGCCGCCTCGGCGTCGGGCGCTGCGGCGAGCGGGAGCGAGGCCCCGGCCGCCGCGGCCGTCATGATGCCGAGCACGTGTCGGCGGCTCAGCGCACGTCTGTTCTCCTCGGTCACGGCTCAGATTCCCTTCGTAAGCGCACAGCGCCGGAACAGGGGTGTCCCTTCCCCCGCAAGTTATTGAAACGTTTCAATACCTTCCATGTGGAAAGCTTACGAACAGGTTCGGCCAAAGCACAATGGTCTGGCGCGATGGCTCACGGTGCGGAAGCCGGTCAGTGCGTCGGCTCGGTCAACTCGGCCTTGGACGCCCACGCTGTCTCCACCGCGTCCGCGAGGGCCTCCCCCTTGGCGAAGCCGTAATACGCGGCGAACTGCAGCACGATCTCGTCCATCTCCTCCTTGCCGAGGTCTCCGGAGTGGAGCGCGGCCCTGACATGCGTCTGCAGGAGGACAGGCGAGTCGTCGAGGGCGACACTGGCGACCGTGATGATCCGGCGCTCGCGCCGGTTCAGCCCGGGGCGCTGCCAGACGTGCCCGAACACGAAGTTGAGAATGCCGGCGTGCTGGTACGGCGAGTTCATGGGCGGTGCGGGCGTGAGGTTGAGTCGATGAACTCCTCCACGCCGCGTTCGAGCCGTTCCGTCCCAGGCGGCGGGACGGAGGGCGTCGTTGCCCAACTGCGGCCAGGCAGTGGTCTGTTCGCCGCGTTCGCGGTGGATGCGGTCCCACTGCCGGGCGATGGCCCCCTCCACATGGGACGCCTTGGGCCAGCCGCAGTACACCGCGAAGTGCAGGACGAACTCCAGCATGGCCTCAAGGCCGATGTCGCCGCTCGCGAGTGCCGCGTGGACGTGGTCCTCGATGGGCTGGGGCGAGTCGGCGGCGGCCACGCAAGTGAGCGTTACCCAGCGGCGATCCCGGCGGCTCAGGCCGGGGCGTGACCAGACCTCGCCGTAGAGGAAGTCTCGTGCGGCGCGGCCGAACGGGGTGGCAGCCGAGGGTGCTTCGTGGGCGGGCAGGACCTCTGCCAGGGTGCGGACCGCCTGGGTGACGTCCATGAGGCCTCCGTAGGTTGTTGGGTGGCCCGGGCGGGCCGGATGTGGCTCCGGATGTGGCTGACGAGGTCCTGCCTTCAGTGACCGTCCGGTTCTTTGGGGCGCCCCGACTGCTGATGGAGATGTGCGCGGCATGTGCGGTCGCTGATCACGGAGATGGCAGCGGGGTGTTCCCCCGGGACGACGGCACGCTGTGCGGAACGAGGAGGGGGGGAGTGAGTCGCTGAGAGGCCGTTGCCAGAACGACGAGTCGGCGATCCTGACCTCTTGGGGCCGCATGGGCGTGCCGCTTACGCGCGGATGAAGACGTTCTTGGTCTGGAGGAACTCGTACAGGCCCTCCTTACCGCCTTCGCGCCCGTAGCCACTCTGCTTGTAGCCCCCGAACGGAGCGCCCGGTGGCTGGCCCAAGGCGCCGTTGACGAGCACGGTGCCCGACTGGAGGTGTGGGACGATGCGCTGGACGCGGGACACATCGTGGGGGTGTATGGCGGTGCCGAGGCCGTAGGGCGTGGAGTTGGCCAGTTCGACCGCCTCGTCCTCGGTCTCGAAGGGGATCAGGGACAGCACGGGGCCGAAGACCTCGTGCTGGCCGACCTCGCTGTACGGGTCGACGTCGGCGAGGACAGTGGGGTCGATGAAGTAGCCGTCACGGTTGTCCGGGGGCAGCGTGGACGGGTCGGTGGCGCGGCCGCCGGCGACGACACGGCTGTCCTTGGCGGCGCGTTCGATCATGCCGAGGATGCGTTCGTGGGCCGCCTTGCCGACGACCGGACCGAGGGCGGTCGTCTGGTCGAAGGGATCGCCGACGCGCAGGGTGGCGGCCGCCGCGGCGGTGACCATCTGGTCGTACACCTCGCGGTGGACCAGCATCCGGGTGGTGAGGTTGCAGCCCTGGCCGGACAGGGTGCAGCAGGAGCGGACGGTCTCGGCGACGGCCGCGTCGAGGTCGGCGTCGGGGAGCTCAAGGAGGGGTACGCCGCGGTGGGCGTCCGGCGGGTGGCCCGCGAGGCCGAGGTCGCGCCCGCGCTGGTGCTGTACTACTTCCGCACCCTCGACGACCTCTTCCTCGCGGTGCTGCGACGACGGGGCGACGAGAAGTTGGAGCAGGTGGTCCGTCGACTGGACGGCCCCCAGCCGATACGCGCCCTATGGCAGGACACCAGTCACCCGGGGAACGCGCTGACCACGGAGTTCAACGCGCTGGCCAATCACCGCAAGGCGATCCGCGCCGAGCGCTACCGCGAGGTACAGCTGGAGGCGCTCACGTGACGGCTCACGGAGACGGGCGTCGAACTGCCGTCGGAGGTGTCCCCCGCCGTGCTGCTCATGCTGGCCAACGCCCTCGGCCGGATCCTCATGATGGGCATGACCACACGGCACGCGGAGGCCCTTGAGTTCGTGGAACAGTTCCTCCAGCGCTACGAGGGCGCCCCCGGCGACGACTGAAGGGCACGGCTGGCTCCACCGGACGGCGCAGAAGTCGCTGTCTTCACCCGTGCGGTGCCGTGGCCGCACTCCGAGGGCCCCAGGGGCGGTTTGAGCCATCGCCGGCTCCCCTGTTCGACGGGCGGGGGCGAGACGGACATCGGCGGCCGGAGGGACGACTGCCGCCACGCCGCCACGCCGCGCGACAGTCCGCCGACCGGGTCGGCGACCGGGTCGGCGACCGGGCCAACGACCAACTCTTACCGCGCGGTTGGTTTCTATTCAGACGTTAGACCCGTGCGGCAGGCAGGGGAAGGGGGCGATCGGCCTTCGCGGCCGGCGCGTCGTCCGTCGACCGCTCACAACTGGACCAGGGCGCAGACGCGAATCCTGACCATATGGGAAGCTTTAAGGGCTCAGCAGCCGCATAGGACCCTCCCGGACCGGGCTTCATCGAGGAGAGTGAACGCACCGTGGGCCAGGCCAAAGCGCGTGGACCGTACGCCAAGACACCGGCCCGCAGGACGGAGATCGTACGAGCGGCACGCGACAGTTTCGCCGAGAACGGCTACGCCAAGGCCTCCCTGCGCGATATCGCGGAACGAGCCGGCATCACCCACGCCGGTCTCCTGCACCACTTCCGGAACAAGGACGAACTCCTCGCCGAGGTGCTCGCCGAACGCGACGCGGAGGAATGGCAGCAGGGCCTGGAAGCAGTGGACAGCCTGGACCAGCTCGCCCCCTATCTCGGCGAGCTCATCCGCCACCACCAGAAGGCGCCCGAACTGATGCGCCTGTGGATCGAGCTCGCCGCCGCGGCCTCACGGCCGGATCATCCCGCCCACGCCCATTTCGTCGAACGCTACGAACGCGGGCGCACCCAGTTCGCCGAGGGACTCGACAGCGAGGCCGCGCGCAGCAGGCTGCCCGAGGGCGTCAGTCCAGAGAGCGCGGCGGTCCTCTTCCATGCGGTGCTCAACGGGCTCCAGTTGCAGTGGGTACTGGACCAGGACCTGGACATCGTCGGGCCCGTCACCGACTTCGTCCGTCTGCTCTTCGATCACGACCGCGCCGGCCGGTGAACGGGTCGCCGAGCAGCGCACGTCGCACATCCTGAAGGCGCGCTCGCACACGGGGGCGGCGCAAGGGCCTCACTCAGGCTGCCGGCAGCCCTCGCCCACCGTGATGCGGCGCGCTTCTTTCGCGCGCGAACTGCGCACCCCGGGCTTGAGATCCCCATCGCATGTCCCCGATGGCGAGCCCCTTCCGTACGCCGCCGCCCCGCGCCCGCCGTCTCGCGCCCGCCTTGGGCGAAGCACCCTCACGGTCTACCGCCTCGGCATATGGACTGCTCGTTCACGCCTTGCCCACCGCGCACCCAGTCCCCGCCAACCGGGACCTCACCACATAACGTTCTGATCACGAAGCCGAACGACATCCTTCCCGCCCTTGCGATCCCGGTTTACGGTCCCAACGAAAACTAACCACGCGGTAAGAGTTGGTTGGTCGGACACCTCGCACTCACAAACCGACGAACCAGCAAAGGTCGCAACCCGCCCGGCCCTCGTTCATCACCCTCCGCACTCAGGACGCTACCTGCCGCGTCCGAACGGCCGGACCGTGGCGCGAGTGCCACGAGGCCCGCACCACCGACACTCAGGAAAGCAGTCGACGATGACCGAATTCCCGCCCAGGTTCCTCTGGGGCGCCTCCACCGCACCGCACCAGATCGAGGGCAACAACCTCAACAGCGACTTCTGGGCGAACGAGGGACGCATCCCCGGCATGGAGCGCAGCGGCGACGCCTGCGACAGCTACCACCGGTACCGCGAGGACATGCAGTTGCTCGCGGACGCCGGTCTGGGCGCCTACCGCTTCGGCATCGAATGGGCCCGTATCGAGCCCGTCCCCGGCATGGTGTCGCGCGCCGAACTCGCCCACTACCGGCGCATGATCGACACGGCCTTCGAACTCGGCCTGACCCCGGTCGTGACCCTCCACCACTTCACCAGCCCGCTCTGGTTCGCCCAGGAAGGCGGCTGGCTCGGCGAGCGGGCGGTCGACCGGTTCCGGACCTACGTCGAGACGGTCGCGCCGATCCTTGACGGCGTCGAGTGGGTCGTCACCATGAACGAGCCCAACATGCTGGCCATCATGGTCGGCATGGCCCGCGCGATGCAGAGCGCGCAAGCCTCCGGCGAGTGGCAGAGCCCCACCCTCGACAACGAGGGGCCCCGGCCGGCCCTGCCCGCCCCCGACGCGGCCATCGGCGCGCGGCTCGTCGAGGCACACCACGCCGCGCGGGAGGTGCTGCGCGAGCGCACCGGCGCCAAGGTCGGCTGGACGGTCGCCAACCGCGCCTTCGCGGCCCGCCCCGGGGCGGAGGAGAAGAAGCGGGAACTGGAGCGGGTCTGGGAGGACCTCTACCTGGAAGGGTCGCGCGGCGACGACTTCGTGGGCGTGCAGTCGTACTCCAGCCAGTGGGTCGGCGAGGACGGCATCGAGCCCTACCCGCCGCACCCGGACAACACGCTCGTGGGGACCGCCTACCGGCCCGACGCCCTCGGCATCGCCGTACGGCACACCGCGGAGGTCACCGGCGGCCTGCCGATCCTGATCACCGAGAACGGCATCGCCACCGGCGACGACACCCGCCGTATCGCCTACACCGGCGAGGCCCTGGAGCACCTCGGCAAGGCGATCGCCGACGGGGTGGACGTACGCGGCTATCTGCACTGGAGCCTGCTCGACAACTACGAGTGGGGCCACTGGGCGCCGACGTTCGGCCTGGTGGCGGTCGACCGCGAGACGTTCGAGCGCCGCCCCAAGCCCTCGCTGGCCTGGCTGGGCGAGACCGCCCGCCGCGGCCGGATCTGACCGCACTTCCACCGGAGGGACACACCGTGCAGGTATCCGTACCCGACGTCTCGTCGAAGTCCCTGGCCGAACTCGTCTCGCTGGCCGGACGGCGCGCCGTCGTGACCGGCGCGGGCCGGGGGCTCGGCCGGGCCGTCGCCGAGCGGCTGGCCGAGGCGGGAGCCGATGTGCTCGTCGCGGACATCCAGGGCGAGCTCGCCACCGCCGTCGCCGAGGAGCTCGGCGCGCAAGGCCCCGGCCGCGCCCTTGCCGCCCATCTGGACGTCACCGATCCCGACAGCGTCGTGGCCGCCGCCGACCTCGCGGTCCGGGAACTCGGCGGCATCGACATCTGGGTGAACAACGCCGGGATCTTCCCCAGCGTGCCCGCGCTGGAGATGTCCGACAAAGCCTTCGACGAGGTGTTCGCGGTCAACACGCGCGGCGTCTTCCTCGGCTCCCGGGAGGCCGCGCGCCGGATGAGCGAAGCCAGCGGCGGGGGCGTCATCGTCAACGTCGTCTCCACGGCCGGGTTCCGCGGGACGGCCCCCGGTCTCGCCGCGTACGTCGGCTCCAAGCACGCGGCACGCGGCCTCACCCGGCAACTGGCCCTGGAGTTCGCCCCGTTCGGCATCCGCGTACTGGGCGTCGCACCGACGTTCGTACCGACCGAGGGGAACATGGCGGCGGCCGGGGTCCCCCTGGACTCCGAAGCGCTCATGTCCGTGATGCGGCCCGGCCCGCTCGGCCGGCTCGGCGTGCCCGACGACATCGCCCGGGTGGTGCTGTTCTGCGCCAGCGACCTGGCGGCCTTCATGACGGGCAGCACGCTCCTCGCCGACGCCGGCGAGACCTCGTAACCGCGCATCGCCCCCACCACCCCGACCACCCGGTAGGAACCCCATGCTCTCGCCCCGCACCACCCCCACCCGCGACCTCGTCGGCCTCGACGGCCTGTGGCGGTTCGCTCTCGGCACCCGGGCCGGCGCCACCCCGTGGGCCTCGCGTCTCGCCCCGCCGCTCGAAGTCCCCGTGCCCGCCAGCTACAACGACCTGTTCGTGGACCCGGAGATCCGTGACCACGTCGGAGTCGTCTGGTACCAGCGCGACGTGCGCGTGCCGCGTGGCTGGACCGGCGAACGCGTGGTCCTGCGCTTCGGGTCCGTCACCCACGCCGCGCAGGTCTACGTGGACCAGCGGCTCGTGGCGGAGCACAGCGGCGGCTACACCCCGTTCGAGGCGGACCTGACCGGTGTCGTCGAGCCCGGCGCCGAGTTCAGGCTGACGGTCTGCGTCGACAACCGGCTGACGAACGTGACGATCCCGCCCGGCACCGTCACGACCGGCCCCGACGGCCGCGAACGGCAGTCGTATCTGCACGACTTCTACAACTACGCGGGCATCGCGCGCCCGGTCCGCCTGTACAGCACACCGAAGACCTTCGTCGAGGACGTCACCGTCGTCACCGGACGGGACGGCACGGCCGGCACCGTCGAATACCGCGTGGAGACCGTCGGTGAGCACGCCGACACGGTCACCGTGCGGGTGCGCGCGATGGACGAGGCCGGCCGGACTGTCGCGGAGGGAGAAGGCCCCGAGGGCATCCTGCGCATCGAGGACGTCACGCTCTGGCAGCCGGGCGCCGCCTACCTCTACGACCTCGTCGTAGAACTGGCCGTCGACGGCGAGACCGTCGACAGCTACACCCAGCCCTTCGGTGTCCGTACCATCGAGGTGCGCGGCACCGACTTCCTCATCAACGGCGAACCCTTCTACTTCACCGGCTTCGGCAAGCACGAGGACACCCCGGTCCGCGGCAAGGGCCACGACGACGCCTACCTCGTCCACGACTTCCAGCTGATGCAGTGGACCGGCGCCAACTCCTTCCGCACCTCCCATTACCCCTACGCCGAAGAGGTCCTCGACTTCGCCGACCGGCAGGGCATCGTCGTCATCGACGAGACCGCCGCCGTCGGCCTCAACCTGGGCGTCCAGGGCGGGCTCACCGGCATTCCGCCGACCCCCACCTTCGCGCCGGAGAACTTCGGCGGGACCACGCGCGACGTCCACGCCCAGCACCTGCGGGAGCTGATCGAACGGGACAAGAACCACCCGAGCGTGGTGATGTGGTGCCTCGCCAACGAGCCGGCGTCCAACGAGGACGGGGCCCGCGACTACTTCGAGCCGCTGGTCGAACTGGCCCGCAAGCTCGACCCGACCCGGCCCCTCACCTACGCCGCCGTCATGTTCGCGACCCCGCAGAACGACCAGATCGGCGATCTGTTCGACGTGCTCAGCATCAACCGCTACTACGGCTGGTACCTGTTCACGGGCGACCTCGCGACCGCCGAGGGGTATCTGGAGCAGGACCTGCGCGGGTGGGTCCAGCGCTTCGGCAAGCCCGTCATGATGTCCGAGTACGGCGCCGACACCCAGCCGGGTCTGCACTCGGTCTGGGACGCCCCGTGGAGCGAGGAGTACCAGAGCGACTTCCTCGCCATGTACCACCGCGTCTTCGACCGCATCCCCGAGTTCGTCGGCGAACACGTCTGGAACTTCGCCGACTTCCAGACCTCGCCGGGCATCCACCGCGTCGACGGCAACAAGAAGGGCGTGTTCACCCGCGACCGAAAGCCGAAGTCGGCCGCGTTCGCCCTGCGCCGACGCTGGCACGGCCTGGACGGCGGCAAGCCCGGCCAGGCCGCGGCTGACTGACACCCGCGGTGTCACGCGGCACCGCGCCTCCGTTACGCAGCACTTCGCTTCCGCTACGCAGCACTGGGCTTCCGTTTCGCCGCGCGACCGAGAAGGCGGCCCATGCCTCGACCCCGCCGCCCCCCATGGCGCACAGCCGAACCACACCGGCACTCTGCGCCGACCGAGCCGCTCACGGGCCCGGCACCCGTCGGCGCAGGGCCACAGCCGCCGCTGTGCATTCACCGCAGCCCCGGGCCGACCCTCACCGGCGTCGCCAGAGCCGGAATCCCGGCCCCGACGGTCATGTGACAAAGGAGTCTTCATGCCTCACGCCGACCGAGACGTCAGCGTGGTGGTGCCCCCTGTGCCGGTGTCGCCGCAGGACGCCGCCGGGGTTTCCACCGAGCCGCCCGCCAAGCCCGAGATCGAGGCAACGCCACTGCAGAAGGTCGGTAGGGACTACCTCCTCTGGCTGATGATCGCCAGCTTCGGCGGCTCCTTGGCCCTGATGGTCCCCCTCTCCTACTCGCTCGCGGTGCGGATCTCCGACCTGGCGCCCGGGCACGAGGAACAGCTCGGATACGTCACCGGGTCCGCCCAGTTCGTCTACCTGGTCCTCAGCCCCCTGATCGGCCTCTGGAGCGACCGGACCCGTTCCCGGCTCGGCCGCCGGACCCCCTTCATGATCGGCGGCGCCCTGCTCGGCACCGTCGCGCTCGTCGGGGTCGCCCTGGCACCGTCGGTCCTCCTGCTGGGCCTGGCGTGGATCGTCGGCATGATCGGCTGGTCCACGACCGGGCAGGCCGTCCAGAACGTCCAGGCGGACCGGGTGCCCGAGGAGCAGCGCGGCCGGGTCTCGGCGCTGACCAGTGTCACGACCCAGATCGCCCCCGTGATCGGGATCGGTCTCGCGTACGGGGTGGCCTCCAGCACGTTCCTGGTCTTCCTGGTCCCGGGCGTACTGGGCGCGGCCCTGGTGATCCTGTTCCCGGTGTTCAAGCCCGAGGGCGACTCCCGCGCACTCGTGCACACCGGCGGTGTGACCCTGCGGAGCATGGTCGCCAGCTACGGCTTCAACCCGCGCAAGTACCCGGACTTCGGCTGGAACTGGCTCAGCCGCTTCGTCTTCTTCATGGGCCTGTACTTCAACACGACCTTCGGCACCTTCTTCTACGCACAGCGGCTCGACCTGCCGGTCAAGGAGGTCGCCGGGATCGTGGCGGTCATCGGGACCGTGGGCGTGGTGGCCGCCGCCGGCGGCGCCATCGGGGGCGGTTTCCTCTCCGACAAGCTCGGCCGGCGCAAGCTGTTCGCCCTGATAGGTTCCGCGGTGTTCGTCGCCGGGGCCGTCACCGAGGCGTTCGCCCACTCGCTGCCCCAGCTGGTCGTCGGCGCGGTGCTGATGCAGTTCGCCATCGCGGTGTTCAGCGCCGTCGACCAGGCGATCGTGTTCGCCGTCCTGCCGGACCGGGCCGAGGCCGGCCGCTACCTCGCCGTCGTCGCCTTCGCGCAGAAGATCCCCAGCGCCGTCGCCCCGCTGATCGCCCCACTCGTCATCACCCTCGGCGTCAGCGGCGGCGAGAAGAACTACACCCAGCTCTACCTGATCGGCGCGGTGCTGGCCCTGGTCGGCGGCCTCATCGTCAAGCTCAAGATCAAGTCTGTCCGGTAGCACCGCCCCCGCCGGCCTCCCGAGAAGCATCCCGTTCCACCGAGTTCCGAGAAGGCACACCATGCACAACGCACCGTACGACCTGGGCATCGACAGCGGCGGTGACACCTTCCCCGTGTCGGGGCCCACGCCCCGGCTGTCGTGGAAGCCGCCGTCGGACGCGGTACGCCCGGTGACGTACGAGGTGGAGTGCACCGTCGACGGCGAGGCGCGGCCCGCTGTGACCACTGCCGTGGGCGGGCACCGGTTCCTCCCCTGGCCGTGGGCGGCGCTGGACAGCGGTCGCCGGGTGGCCTGGCGGGTCCGGGCGCTCGGCGGCAGCAGCGACTCGCCGTGGTCACGGTGGCACGCGTTCGAGACGGGCCTTCTCGACGCGGACTGGCGGGCGCGCTGGATCAGTCCCGCCGAGTCCGACGACGCCGGCTACGGCAGACGGCCCGCGTACGTCCTGTCGACCCGGTTCGAGGCGCGGGCCGCAGTGCGCTCGGCACGGCTGTACGCGACGGCCCTCGGCGTGTACGAGGCGTATGTCAACGGCGCGCGGGCCGGCACCGCCGAACTCTCGCCCGGCTCCACCTCCTACGACCGCACGCTCTACGCCCAGGCGTCCGACGTCACGGCCGCCGTCGAGGCGGGCGCCAACCGGTTCGAGATCCTGCTGTCCGACGGCTGGTACCGGGGTCAGGTCGGGGCCTTTCGCCTGCCCGCCGGCTGGGGCACCGTGCTCGGCGCGCGGGCCGAGCTGCACATCGTCTACAAGGACGGCACACGCCAGGTCGTCCGCACCGACGGGACGTGGACGAGCGCAGAGTCGGCCATGACCCGGGCCGACCTCATGGACGGGCAGACCACCGACTTCCGGCTGCGGCCCGGGGCCGGCGGGCCCGTCCTCGTCGACCAGGTGGAGGCACCCGCGATCGACTGGTCGCCGGCACCACCGGTGCGCGTGGTCGAGTCACGCCCCGCGCACTCCGTCGCACGGCTCGAAGACGGTGTCTGGATCGCCGACTTCGGCCAGAACGCCCCCGGCCGCATCGCCCTGAGTGACCTCGGCCCGGACGGCACCCGCACGGTCGTCGACCACGGCGAGCACCTCGGCCCCGACGGCGACCTGACGACCGCCCATCTGGACGCCACACGTCCCGGCCAGGCCCCGCTCCCCTTCGTCCAGCGCGACGAGACCGTGTCCGCGGGCGGTGACGAGACGTTCGAGCCGCGCCACACGGTGCACGGTTTCCGGTACGTCCGGG
Source organism: Streptomyces sp. NPDC001663 (assembly GCF_042893105.1). Taxonomy (NCBI): domain Bacteria; kingdom Bacillati; phylum Actinomycetota; class Actinomycetes; order Kitasatosporales; family Streptomycetaceae; genus Streptomyces; species Streptomyces sp. NPDC001663. Next base: position 23,972 of record NZ_JBIAUR010000034.1, read on the forward strand.
TCCGCCGCGACGGCGCCCCGCTCGACCCGGCAGGCCTCGTCATGCGGGTCGTCCACTCCGACCTGCGCCGCACCGGCACCTTCGCCTGCGGCCACGAGGATCTCAACCGCCTGCACGAGATCGCCGAGTGGAGCTTCCGCGGCAACGCCGTCGACGTGCCCACCGACTGCCCGACCCGTGAACGCCTCGCCTGGACCGGCGACTACCAGGTCTTCGCCCCCACCGCGACCCGCCTGTACGACGTCCTGGGCTTCAGCCGCAAATGGCTGCGCTCCGTCCGCGACGACCAGCTGCCCGACGGCCGGATCGCCAACTTCTCGCCCGACGGCCGCCGTATCAAACACCACCTCGACGACCAGTTCGCCCTCATGACCGGCTCGGCCGGCTGGGGCGACGCCATCGTCGCCGTCCCGTGGGAGCTGTACGAGGCGTACGGCGACCGGGAGGTGCTGGCGGAGAACTGGGAGGCGATGGTGGGCTGGGTGGAGTGGGCGCTCATGACCGCCCGCACCCTCCGGCACGGGTCCCGGACCGAGCGCTCGGCCGAGCCGCTGCCGCACGAGCAGTACCTGTGGGACGGCTCCTTCCACTGGGGCGAATGGACCGAGCCCAGGGCGAAGGCAGCCGACGGCACCCGCGTCGACCCGGTCAAGGACGATCCCGTCGCCTGGTTCCTGGCCGACAAGGGCGAGATCGGCACGTCATTCCTGTACCGCTCGACGGCGACCCTGGCCCGCATGGCACGGGTGCTGGACCGTACCGAGGACGCGGACCGCTATACCGAGATCACCGAGCGCGTCCGTGACGCGTGGCGCACCGAGTTCCTCTCCCCCGACGGGCGCACCGCCGGCGACACCCAGGCCGGTTATGTGCGGGCGCTGTCCCTCGGGCTCGTCCCCGGTGACCTGCGCGAGGCCGCCGCCGCGCGCCTGGTCGAGCTGATCCGCGCGGCCGGCACCCATCTCGGCACCGGCTTTCTCGCGACCGGCGATCTGCTCCCCGTCCTCGCCGACACCGGACACTCCGACGTCGCCTACGAGTTGCTCCTCCAGCGCACCGCGCCGTCCTGGCTGTACATGCTCGACCGCGGCGCGACCACCATCTGGGAGGACTGGGAGGGCGTCGACGACACCGGCACCGCGCACGACTCCCTGAACCACTACAGCAAGGGCGCGGTGGTCTGCTTCATGCACACCCACGTCCTGGGGCTGCGGCAGACGCCGGGGTCGGTCGCCTGGGAGTCCTTCGAGGTCGCGCCGGTCCCGCACCCGTCCGTGCCGTGGGCCCGGGGCACGCATGAGTCGCCGCAGGGCACGATCGCCGTCGAGTGGCGAACGACGGGGGATCTGCTCACCGTCACGGTCGACGTCCCGCCGGCCACCACCGCACGCGTCGTCTTCCCCGACGGCACGACCGTGGAGCCCCTCCGCTGCGGCAGGTTCAGCGCGTCCCGCCGGGTGGGGAAGGGGGATTGAGACGACGGGAGAGCGAATCCGGCGGCGGTGACGCCTTGTGCCGTCCGCTCGCTCCTGCCGACGCCCGTATCGAGGCCTGACAACCCCCTGCGCACAATGAGGTTCACCCCGCGACGCGGCGACGATGACCAGCCGCGCCGAGCGCCGCTCGAAGGGGTGTCAGGCGATGGTCAGGCCACCCGCCAGGAGCGCTTGCCGGTTGGCGGCGAGGAGTTCGAAGCGGTCGGCTTCGGTCCGGTCGATCTCCGTGATGTGCCAGCGCAGATGGGTCCCGGCGCGCGACGCAGCCGGGATGTCGATATCCCCGGTGCCGATGGGCGTCTGCGGTGTGTCCAGTTCGGCGGGCCCGTCCTTGAGGTGGGCGGTCACGGCGCGTTCTCCGAGACGTTTCAGGACTTCGGCCGGGTCCTGGCCTGCCACGGCGGCCCAGTAGACGTCGACCTCGGCGAGGACCTCGGGGTCGAGCAGATCCCACAGCGCGTCGAAGGCGTGGGCGCCGCCCGGCAGCCGGGCCCACTCGAAGTGGTGGTTGTGGTAGCCGAGCCGGATCCCGGCCCCGGCCATCTCCCGTGCCGCCTCGTTGAGACGGTCGGCGAAGGCGCGTACTCCGTCGTGGCTCTCCAGGGACCGTTCGTCGAAACCGTCGACGAGCCACGGGATCGGCACGAAGGCGGTGTCCGTGCCGAGGATGCGGCAGGTCTCGATCGCGGCTGCCTGGCCGTCGGCCGACACGGCGATGTGCACGGAACTGACACCGAGGCCGGCCTCGTCCAGGTCGGCGCGCAACACACGTGCGGAGGCGGCCAGTTCGTCGGGGGGCGTGTTCCACAGGCCGAGCGCGAACGGCTCGACGTGGCGGAAGCCGAGCGCGGCCAGGAGCGCGAGCGTGCCGGGGCGGTCGGCCGCCAGGGCATCGATCACGCTGTACAGCTGGACGGCGAGGATGCCGGGGCTCATTCTTCGTCCTCCGGTGGTGCGGCCTGCGGGAAGGTCATACGCATGAAGGCCAGGACCGGGCCGACGATGTCGAGTTCCTGGTCGAGCAGCCATTGCAACTGCAGGCCGTTGAGCACGGCTTGGAGCAGGGTGGCGGCGTGTTCGGGGGCGAGCGCCTCGTGCAGTTCTCCGCGGTCCGCCTTGCCGCGCATGCCCCGCGCGAACTGATCGCTGCCCCAGGCGTAGCGCTGCACGAAGTAGCCGTGCGCGGGGTGCTCCGGAAGTGAGGCGGCCGCCGCGAGCTCGATCCACAGGCGCATCAGTTCGGGGGCCTTCTGGTGGTGGCGCAGCATGTCGCCGAGATACGGCGCCAGGTGGTCCATGTCCGGGACCTTCGACTCGGCGTACCGCCGTTCCTCGGTGTCGCGTTCGGCGAGGACGGCGGCGAGCAGGTCGTCCTTGTTGCGGAAGTGGTGCAGCAGACCCGCGTGGGTGATGCCGGCCCGCTCGGCGATGTCCCGCAGCGAAGCCTTCGTGAACCCGTGTTCCGCGAAGCTCTCGCGCGCCGCCCGGACGATCTCCGCCCGCCTCGCCGGGGTCTTGGTGTACGGGCCGCGGGCCTTGGCCTGGGTCACCGTGCGCTTCCTCTTCCCGAATCCCGCATCACCACGCCAAAAACCTTCCAATCCTTAGAATTTCGCAGTCTGCTCGGAGTGTGGACGTCGGCCTCCACGGGCGCAAGGGGCGGGGCGCGGCAATTTCGCGCCAGATAACGCTCTGATTACGAACGCGGCCCTCACTCTTCCCGCACCTTCTGCCGGGGCTTACTTTCCCAATGAAATTCGACCAAGTGGTAACTGTTCGCGTGACAGGGTGCACCGGCGGATCCGCAACCGCCGCAACGGGCCCTGTTCACCACCGCATGCCGACGTCACCAAGGGCTCCGCCGCACACCCCCACGCGTGTATCGGCCCACTCGTGCACCCGTGCATGACCGCACCGACCTACCGACGCACTCACCAAGGCCTCGGCTCCCCAGGTTCCAGGACGAAGGAATCCACCCATGCGCATCCGCTTCTCGCATTCCCGGCCCGGGCCACGGCCGCGACCGCGCTCACAGGCCCTGGCCGCCGTCGCCGCCGTAGCCCTGTTGGCCACGGCCACCTCGGCGTGCGACAGCAGCCCGACCTCCGCGTCGAACTCCGGCGCAGACCAGACCCTCGCGCTGTCCATCCTCGGCACACCGAATTCGTTCGACCCCGCCCAGCTCATCGAGGGCCAGCAGACCTACGTCTGGGACTCGATCTTCGACACCCTCCTTCTCCAGGACAACAAGGGCAACCTCCACCCCGGTGCCGCGCAGAGCTGGTCGTACTCCAAGGACGCCCGCACGCTGACGCTGAAGATCCGCCCGGGCATGAAGTTCAGCTCGGGCGACCCGGTGGACGCGAACGCGGTGAAGGCCACCCTGGAGCGGATCCGGTCGACGCCCGGTCAGAGCCAGCTGTCACTGGCCTCCGTCGCCTCGGTCGAGGCCCCCGACGCCTCGACGGTCCTCATCAAGCTCAAGCAGCCCGACGCCTCACTGCTCGCCGCACTGTCGACGTCGCCCGGTGTGATCGGCGACCCGAAGACGATGGCGAACAAGAGCACCGCCCTGAACCCGGTCGGCTCGGGCCCGTACACCCTGGACCCGAAGACCACGGTCAACGGCTCGGTGTACGTCCTCAACCGGCGCGACGGCTACTGGAACAAGAACGCGTACCCCTTCAAGACGGTCAAGATCCGTGTGATCACCGACCCGACCGCGTCCGCCAACGCCCTCAAGGCGGGCCAGACCAACGCCGGCACCGCCGACGTCTCCCAGCTGCCCGCGCTCAAGGCGGCCGGCTTCCAGATCACGCATGTGCAGGCAACCGCGGGCGCCGTCCTCGTCCTGGCCGATCGTGCGGGCACCAAGCTCAAGCCGCTCGGCGATCTACGCGTCCGCAAGGCCATCAACATGGCCTTCGACCGGCAGAAGATGGTCACTCAGGTGCTGCGCGGCTCCGGCAAGGCCACCGACCAACTGTTCAACCCGAAGGGGAATGCCTACGACGAGGCGCTCAACCAGCTGTACCCCTACGACGTCTCCGGGGCCAAGAAGCTGCTCGCCGAGGCCGGCTACCCGAACGGCTTCAAGGTCACCATGCCGAGCCTCGTCTTCACCAAGTCCTTCGAGCCGCTCTTCACCCAGGCGCTCGCCGACATCGGCATCAAGGTGACCTGGGAACCGGTGCCCGCCCAGCAGACCACCACCGCCGTCGCCTCCGGCAAGTACCCCATGTTCCTGCTGGTGGAGGGCCTCGCCTCCGACGCGGTCATGACCCGCAGCTTCTACACCCCGACCGGCTTCCGCAACGTCTTCCGCTCCACCGACCCGAAGCTGACCAAGCTCCTCGACCAGGCCGCCCGGGAACTCGACCCGGCCAAGGCCGCCGGCATCTACCGGGAGATCAACGAGTTCGGCGTCGAGAACGCGTGGCTGGCGCCCGTCTTCTACCTCGGCAGCGACTGGGCCACCAAGAAGGGCATCACCTACCTCGGCGACGGCTCCTCCACGATGTCCACCGTCCGACAGTTCGGCGTGGCCGACTCGTCGCAGTCCGGAGGGTGAGCGGCCCCCCATGACCGTCTATGTGCTGCGTCGCCTCACCGCGGGCCTCGTGCTCGCGGTCCTGGTGACCATGATCACGTTCCTGCTGCTCAGCACGTCCTTCGACGACGTGGCGAGCAGCGTCCTCGGCAACGGCGCCACCCCGGGGCAGATCGCCGCCCAGAAGGCCCGGATGGGCCTCGACCGGCCGGTGGCGGTGCAGTACGGCGACTGGCTCTCGCACGCCGTCCGCGGGGACCTCGGCGCCTCGTACTTCACCAGCGAACCGGTCCGCTCCGCGATCACCGCCCGGCTCGGCGTCACCCTGTCGATCGTCGTCGTCGCACTGCTGGCCACCTCGGTCATCAGCGTCGCCCTGGGGGTGGCCGCCGCCGCACGCGGCGGCGCCGTCGACCGGTTCGCGCAAGGTGCCGCGATGATCGGCTACCTCGTCCCGAGCCTGCTCGTCGCCATCGCGCTGGTCTATGTGTTCGCGGTCAAGCTGCACGTGTTCCCGGCCACCGGATACACGGACTTCAGCGAGAACCCCGCCCGCTGGGCGAGTTCCATCGCCATTCCCGTGGTCGCCCTGATGATGGGCGGGGCCGCCAGTCTGACGTCCCAGATCCGCGGCGCCATGATCGGCGAACTGCGCAAGGACTACGTCCGCACCCTGCGCACCCGGGGCATCCCCACCCGCTCCATCGTGCTGCGCCACGCCCTGCGCAACGCCGCCGGACCGGCCCTGACGGTCCTGTCCCTGGAGTTCATCCAGATGCTCGGCGGGGCCCTGATCATCGAGCAGATCTTCGCCCTGCCGGGCTTCGGTCAGTACGCGTTCAACGCCTCCTTGCAGGGCGACGTGCCGATCATCATGGGCATCAGCCTCTTCGGTGTGCTGCTCGTCGTGGCCGTCAACCTCGTCGTCGATCTCCTCAACGGATGGCTCAACCCGAAGGCGAGGATCGTCAGTTGACCACACCGAATGCGGACGCGCGGCGCCGCTCCACGCTGCGGCGACTGATCGCCGCCCCCCAGGCCGTCGTCAGCGCGAGCCTGCTCGTCGTCATCGTCCTGCTCGGACTGTTGGCACCGGTCCTCAGCGACCACGGTGCCAACGAGGCGAACCTGGACGCGGTCAACGCCGGCGTCGGCGACCACGGCTATCTCCTCGGAGGCGACAAGAGCGGCCGGGACATCTTCGCCAGGCTGCTGTACTCCATCGACACCAGCGTGGTCTCGGCGCTCATCGGCACGAGCATCGCCCTCGCGATCGGGATCACGTCCGGGCTGATCGGCGGGTACTTCGGGCGGCGCGTGCGCGGAGTCACCGAGTGGCTGTTCAGCCTGATCATGACGTTCCCCGGGCTGCTCCTGCTCATCGTGCTGATGCCGGTGACCAAGGGCGACTACAAGGCCACCATGGTCGTCTTCGGTGTCCTGCTCTCCCCGGGCATCTACCGGCTCGTACGCAATCTCGTCCTCGGCGTGAAGAACGAGCTGTACGTGGACGCCGCCCGGGTCTCCGGACTCCCCGACCGGCGCATCCTGCGACGGCATGTCTTCACCGTGGTACGCGGACCGGTGATCATCGCCACCGCGTTCCTCGCGGGGTCGTCCATCGCCGTCCAGTCGGGGCTCGCCTTCCTCGGCGTCGGCTCGAACACGGTGCCCAGCTTCGGCGCGATGATCTCCGAGGGGTTCGGCAACCTGTACGCGGAGCCGCTGCAGTTCCTATGGCCGAGCCTCGCCCTCGGGATCATCACCGCCTCGCTCGTGCTCCTCGGGAACGCGCTGCGGGACGCCCTGGAGGGCGGGCGCCCGAAGCCTGCCCGGATCGTGACCGCGACCGCGTACCGGCCGCCGGCCACCGAGAGCGCCGTCTCCGGACTGCTCACCGTCGACGGCCTGGCGATCGCCTACCCGACGCCGACCGGCGAACTGAAGGAGGTCGTCAGCGGCGTCACCCTGAGCGTGACGGCCGGGGAGACCCTCGGCCTGGTCGGCGAGTCCGGGTCCGGCAAGACCCAGACCGCGTTCGCCGCACTCGGCGTGCTGCCCGCGGAGGCCGTGGTCACCCGCGGCTCGATCCGCCTCGACGGCCGCGAACTGCTCGGCCTGAGCGAACGCGAACTGCGGGCGGTGCGGGGGACGTCCATCGCGTACGTCCCCCAGGAGCCGATGTCCAACCTGGACCCGTCCTGCACGGTCGGCGCCCAGCTCGTCGAGGGCGTGCGCGCGGCGACGCCCATGTCGAGGAGCGAGGCCCGCGACCGGGTCCTGGCACTCCTCGCCCGGGTCGGCATCCCCGACCCCGAACGCACCTTCCGCTCCTACCCGCACCAGATCTCCGGCGGCATGGCACAGCGCGTCCTCATCGCGGGCGCCGTCGCCAGCCGGCCCCTGCTGCTCATCGCCGACGAGCCGACCACCGCCCTCGACGTCACCGTCCAGGCGGAGATCCTCGACCTGCTGCGCGATCTGCGCAAGGAACTGAACATGGCCGTACTGCTCGTGACCCACAACTTCGGTGTGGTCGCCGACATCTGCGACCGCGTGGCCGTGATGCGGGAGGGGGCGGTCGTCGAGACCGGCACGACGGAAGAACTGTTCGCGTCACCCCGCCACCCCTACACGCGCACGCTCCTCGACTCGATCCTCGACGAGACCACGCTGCGCACCGACCCGCCGTCCACCCCGGCGGGCGCGCTCGAAACGGAGAAGCGATGACCACACTGCTGGAGGTGAGCGATCTGCGCGTCACCTACCCCGGGCGGGGCTTCCGAGCCCGCTCCCACGAGGTCCTCCACGGCGTGTCGCTCACCGTGGGGCAGAGCGAAACCCTCGGCGTCGTCGGCGAGTCGGGCTCCGGGAAGACGACCATCGGCCGGGCCGTGCTCGGCCTGGCCGCGCCCAGCGGCGGCACGGTCCGCTTCCGGGGCAACGACATCACCCGCGCCGGGCGCACGGAACGCCGTTCCCTGGCCCGGGACATCCAGGTCGTCTTCCAGGACCCGTACTCCTCCCTCAACCCTGCCCTCACCATCGGTGACATCCTCGGCGAACCGCTCGTCGTGCAGGGCACCGGGACGAGTGAGGCCCGGCGCCGGGTGACGGAGCTGCTCGACCAGGTGGGTCTGCCGAAGGACGCGTCGCAGCGGCTGCCGCGGGAGTTCAGCGGCGGCCAGCGACAGCGCGTGGCGATCGCCCGCGCCCTCGCACCCGCCCCCCGGCTCATCGTCTGCGACGAGCCCGTCTCCGCACTCGACCTCACCACCCAGGCCCGCGTCCTCGACCTGCTCGTCGACATCCAGCGCCGCACCGGCGTCGCTTACCTGTTCATCTCGCACGATCTGGCTGTCATCCGGCACGTCAGTCACCGCGTGAGCGTGATCCACCGCGGCGACATCGTCGAGACCGGGGCGGCGGGCCAGGTCACCACTGCCCCCGAACACCCCTACACACAACGGCTCCTGCTCGCCGCGCCGGTCGCGGACCCGGCCGAACAGCGTCGGCGGCGCGAGGCGCGACAACGCCTGTGACCTGTTCGCCGTACCGCATCAGGCGAACACGTCAGAACCCGTTGGTAGGTAGCCATCTCGGGCCACGGCGCTTTCAGCAGCATTGTGTCGCGGGCTGCAAGGCAGCGTGATGCCGAGCCGCTCCGCGAGTTCGCGGGCGCTGACGCCGTACGTCCCCCGGATGCGTACGCCGTCGGGGCCGACGTCGACGACCTCGTGGTCGGTGCAGACGCGGCTGACGCAGCCGACGCCGGTGAGGGGGTAGGTGCACCCCGCGGTACGAGCTTGGGCTCGCCGGAGCGGGTGAAGAGGGTCATCATCACGTAGACGTCCTTGGCGCCGATGGCCAGGCCCATGGCGCCGCCGACGGCGGGGATGTCGTCGGGCTTGCCGTTGTGCCACTTGGCGAGGTCGCCGTCGAAGGCGACCTGGTAGGCCCCGAGGACGCAGAGGTCGAGGTGACCGCCGCGCATCAGCTGCGCCTTGGCCAGCGTCGCGAGGATTCTTCTCGTCTCCGGGGTGGCGGCGAGCAGCCGACCCACCAGGGACTCGAAGGACACGACGGCCAGGCTGTCGCGGGCCTGGGCAACCGACGCGGCGTTCAGGGCTTCGGACAGCGCCGCGGGTCCGTCGGCCAGGTCGTGGACGGCGCTCAGCCCGGCCCAGGTGCGTGACCTGAGCCGGTCCCGTGCGCCGTCCGTAACTGTCTGTGCCGTGACCGCGTGGCCGGCCGGCAGCAGCACCGCCAGGCACCCGCCGTGTCCGCGGCCGAACAGGGGCAGGCCGCGCTCGGCCAGCTCCGTCCCCACGGCCTGAAGGGCCCGTCGGGGCTGCCGCACCGCAGGACGAGGACACGGGCGCCGTCGCGGACGGGAAAGCCCGCCTCGGTGAGGTGGTCCAGGGCGGCAGATGCGGTGACCGAGCCGTCCAGCAGCAACCGCAGGAACAGCGCGTTGACGCGGTTCTGCTCCTCGCGCAGCCGCAGGGGCTTCTCCGACTCGAGGGCTGTCAGTGAGGCGGCGTGCCCGAGCAGGAGGTGGTCGACCGGTGTGAGGGTCCGGTCGGCGGCCACTACCAGACGGCCGTGGGCACGCGGCCCCACGCGGACCTGCTGTACGGCCACCACTCCGTCCCGGCCGCTGCTGACCGAGGCCGCTGCCTGCTCCGGGGAGCGGAGTGCGGCCTCGGGCGCCGCGGCGTCGAGCTGATGGGCCGCGCGCACCTTGCCGTCGTGGTCCAGGAGGACAACGGACGTGCCGGTGGAGACTTGGTGACGGCCACGAACGGTGTGGGTAGCGCCACTTCCGGGAGTGGCAGCCCTGCCTCCTCGGCCGCGTCGACGAGCGCCTCGGGCACCTGCTCGTGCGACAGTCCGACCCCGAAGCCGACGGCGGCCACCCCGGCCTTCACCAGACGGCCGACATAGTACTCGCAGGCGGCCGAGTCCGCCGTCAGCCGGAGCCCGGTGGTGAGCAGCAGCTCACCACCGGCCAACCACAGCGCCGGGTCGACGAGTTCGATGCTGTGCGCCCAGACCACGTCCCGGTCCAGACCGCCGCGGCCGGCCAGCACCCGCAGACGCAGATCACCCACCGCGCTCGCCGTCCATGACATTCAGAAGTAGAGGTAAAGCGTAGTCGGCTCAGGTCGGTCAGCGCTCCACCGCGAACGTGAAGTCGTAGGCACTTCCCTTGGCGTCGCGGGCGTGCAGATGCATCTGTCCGCGCGCCGTGCGCCACTTGCCCGTTCCGCCGGTGATCGCGGGCGTGGAGTCCGCCGCGTCGTAGAACGGCCCCTGGACAACGATCGATCCGCCGTTCAGCGTCGTCGTCCAGCTGCACTCCCACGCGGTGCCGACCTTGGTGCGCACGCAGGAGCCCTGGGAGCCGCCGACCTTGGTTCCGGCCGTGTCGTAGACGGGGTTTCCGAAAGCCAGCGTGTCCCCGATGCTGTCACCCCGCGGTCCGAGGTCGACGACCGTGTCGGTGTCGGCGTGCTCGATCACGGTGAACTCGGCGGGCCCGCCACGGTGACCTGCTGTTCTGTCGCCGGCCTGCGCCACGGAGACACCGGCGACGAGGACCGCGCAGGTGGCGGCCGCGAGCACGCCGGCGAGACGGGACTTCCTCATGGTCACCAACCCCCTTCGGCACGGCGGTCGTTGCGCAGCTCGCCGTCTCCCAGGTCGAAGACGAGCAGCTTGGCCTCGGTGAAGGTGTCGAGGAACCAGCCGGAGAGTTCGCGGCCGACACCACTCTTGCCGGTGCCGCCGAAGGGGGCCAGCTGGTCCCAGTAGTTGCTGGTCTCGTTGATGTTGACCGTGCCGTGCTGCAGGGCCTCCCCGACGCGCCAGGCGGTGGCGAGGTCCCGGGTCCACAGGGAGGCGATCAGGCCGAGGTCGCTGGAGTTGGCGATCTCCACGGCCTCCTGCACCGAGGAGACCTTGATGACGGGGGCGACCGGGCCGAAGGTCTCCTCCTGTGCGATGCGCATCTCGGGCGTGACGCCGGTGAGGATCGTGGCCGGGAAGAACAGGCCTTCCTCCTTGCCGAACTGGACGACGTCCGCTCCCCTGTCGCGGGCGTCAGACACATGTTCGGCGATGCGCCGCAAGGTGGCCTCGTTGCGGACGGGGCCCATGTCGGTGTCTTCCAACGCCGGGTCGCCGACGCGGAGTTGGGCGGCGCGGGCGGTCAGCTTGGTGACGAACTCGTCGTGGACGTCCTCGTGGACCAGTAGCCGTTCCGCCGAGGTACAGACCTGTCCGGCGAAGTAGAAGCAGCCGTTGACCGCTGCCTCGACGGCGGCGTCGATGTCGGCGTCGGGGAGGATGATGAAGGGGCCGTCGCCGCCGAGCTCGAGCAGGTGCGGGCGCAGGGCCGCGGCGCGGGCGATGCGTTCGCCGGTGGCGGTGGAGCCGGTGAAGAACAGGCCGTCCACGCCCGGGTGTTCGACGAGGGCGGCGCCGACGTCGCCGAGCCCGTGCACGACGTTGATCACGCCGTCGGGCAGGCCGGCCTCGGTGAAGATCTCCGCCACGAGGTTGCAGCTGATCGGGGCGTACTCCGAGGGCTTCCAGACGGCCGTGTTGCCGGCCGCGACGATGTGCGCCAGCGCGATCGAGGAGATGTCGGTGGGGAAGTTGTACGGGGTCACGACGCCGACGACGCCGAGCGGGCGGTAGTTCATGACCAGCCGCTTGTTGTTGGTCTGCTCCTGCGTGGAGGGGAACGACAGGCCCCGGTGACGCAGAACCTCCTCACCGGCCTTCTGCCAGGCGGGGGCCGCGTACTCGATGACCTCCTCGCGGGCCTCCGCGACGGTCTTGCCGATCTCCAGCGTCAGCGCCCGGGCGACGTCCTCCGCGCGCTCGGCGAAGAGCGCATGGACCCTGCGCAGGATCTTGACCCGCTCGATGAGGGGCGTCGCGGCCCACTGCGGCTGGGCGCGGCGGGCGGCGGACACGGCGCGGGCGACGTCCTGGGCGTCGCAGCGGGTCACGTCCGCGATCAGCTCACCGGACTGCGGGGAGTGCACCGGGAAGCTGCCCGCGCCGCCGTCCAGCCACGAGCCGTCGACGAGCGCCTTCGTGGGCAGGGTTGGGGACATGTTCGTTCCACCTTCGGATCTCGGCGTCGCGTCGCGCGCGACGGCAGAAAGGGAAAGCCGGGGATCTACGTGGTCAGACGGAGGCGGGCGACGAGGACGGCTCCTGCGCGGCCGGCGCGGCCAGCGCGTCCCCCGCCGGGGCGTCTCCCCGCTCGTGCGGCTTGGCGATGGCCATGTACAGGGCGCCTACGCCCACCACGACGGCGCCGCTGACCAGCACGATGTAGTTGTCGTACCAGGGCGTGCCGGGCGTGCGCGGCCAGCTGATGTTGACGAGCGCGACAATGCCGTAGACCAGGGAGCCGATCGTGACCGGAAGCCCCCACCTCTCCAGCCGGTACTTGCCGGACGGCCGCCAGCCGCGCAGCCGCGCCCGCAGGGAGGCCAGGACGACCATCTGGAAGGCCAGGTAGATGCCGAGGGTGGAGAAGGAGATGATCTTCACCAGGGCACCGGCGGAGTACGCGGAACCCACGATGATCAGCCCGGGAAGGAGCGCCGCGAGCAGCAGGGCGTACGGCGGCACCCTGAGCCGCTCGGAGAACGCCGACAGCACGCGGCTGCCGACGATCATCCGGTCGCGGGCAAAGGAGTATGTCAGTCGGCTGGCGGCGGCCTGCAGGCTCATCGCACAGGAGATGAAGGAGAGCAGGACGACGACGAGGACGGCGCGGGCGCCGCCGCTGCCGAAGGCGTCGGTGAGCACCGTGGTCACCGGGTCGGCGTCCTTGCCCGAGATCACCGCACCGAAGTCGCTGACGGAGAGGATGAGCGCCAGACACACGGCCGTCGCGGCGGCACCGCCGATGTAGATGGTGCGCCGCATCGAGGTCGGGATGCGCCGCCCGGGGTTGGGCACCTCCTCGGCGACGTCGCCACACGCCTCGAAGCCGTAGTACTGGAAGACGCCGATGAGCGACGCGGCCGCGAAGGCGTAGAGGTACGAGTGGCTGCCCTGGGACCCGAAGCTGTCGAACAGCACGCCCAACCCATGATGTCGGTGCGCGATCAGCAGCCAGGCGCCCACCACTACGGCCCCGATGATCTCGGCCACGAACCCGAACACGGCGACGGCGGAAAGCACCTTCGTGCCGCCGAAGTTGATGACCGTGGCGAGCAGGAGGAGGCCCAGCGCGCACAGGATCGTCGTCGTGGTGCTGGAGGCGAAGCCGAACACCGCGGCCACGTACGGCCCAGCGCCGTAGGCGACCGCGGAGATGGTGGACAGCAGCGCCAGGAGATAGATCCAGCCGGTCATCCACCCCCACTTGCGCCCCCACAGCCGCCGGGCCCACGGATACACCCCGCCGGCCACCGGGAACTCGGCCACGACCTCGCTGAAGACCAGGGCCACCAGCAACTGGCCGACGCCCGCGATCACGAAGGCCCAGATCATCGGCGGACCGCCGGACATCAGGGAGGCCGCGAACAGGGTGTACACGCCGACGACCGGCGAGAGATAGGTGAACCCCAGCGAGAAGTTCGCCCACAGACTCATGTCCCGCTTGAACTCGGACTCGTAACCGAGAGCGGCAAGTCGCTGGGCGTCGGCATCTGCGGGCGATGGCGGGGACTGCGTGGCGTCGTTCATCGACGGGCTCCTTGAGGGAAACACGCTGCTGAGCGGGATGTCGGCAGGACCGGGGCCGTGGGGGAGGCCGACGAGGACCGGGAGGTGTCCGGTATGTCGAATGCGCGAAAACCTACTACATTGAAGTTCAAAGGACAACGGTTTGGCTGTTACCCTGGCAACGATCTCTCGTTGCGGATCTTTGACCTTTGAGGAGGGGCCGTGGCGGCAGTTGACGGCCGCTCGCCGGTGATGAGCGCCGCCTTCGCGCCCCTGAGCGACTCCGGCCGGGCGGACATGGTGGTGCGCAGGGTTGCCGAAGCGGTCACCATCGGGCTGATGGCGGAGGGGGAACAGCTCCCCAGCGAAAGCGACCTCGCCTGTCAGCTGGGGGTCGCCAACGGCACCGTCCGCGAAGCTCTGGCCATCCTGCGCGAGCAGGGACTCATCGAGACGCGGCGTGGTCGCAACGGCGGGAGCTTCATCCGCAGCCCGGAAGAGGGTCTCACCAGGATCCACCAGGCCCGTCTGAGGGAACTGGGCATCTCGGAGCTGCGCGACCTCGGCGACGAGCAGTTCGCCGTCTCGGGCACCGCGGCCCGCTTCGCCGCCGAACGAGCCCCCTCGGACCTGGCGAAGAGCCTGGATCGCCTGGTCACTGTCCTGCGCAAGGCCGAGTCCCCCGCCGAACGCCGCAAGGCCGACGCCCGCTTCCACATCGAGGTGGCCGTCGCCACGCAGTCCGTCCGGCTGACACGCCTGGAGGTCCGGCTGCAGGCGGAACTCGGGCCGCTGCTGTGGCTGCCGGGCGGCGACGGGCCCGACGCATCGGCCTTCGCCGACCAGCATCACGAGATCCTGGTGGCCATCATGGCCGGAGACGCCGCGGAGGCGCGCCGCCTCGCCGAGGAACACACGATCGCCGGCGCTCGCCATCTGGTACGCACGCACCTACGGTTGACCGATGCCTGACCCGGCGGCGCACCCCCGCGCCGCCCTCCTTGACGGAGCACAGTGATGACCAGCACCCCAGCCACCGGCATCGTCCGGTGCAGCGAATCCATCCGGGACGCGGTGGAATCCGTCTTCTCGGCGCTGGCCGTCCTGGAGGCCGAAGCCCGAGAGAGTCTGAGCGCGGTCATCCGGAAGGGCGGGCGTCCCGGGACGAGGGACCTCGGCGCCCTGCGGCCGACGATCCGGAACCTGCTGCGCGAGCAGGGCGACAGGTTCAACGGAACGGGTGTGGTCATGGCACCCGACGCGCTCTCTGACGCCGCCTTCCACCTCGAGTGGTGGCAGCGGGCCGGAGGCCAGGACTCTCGGCCCCTGCGGCTGAACCTGGATCAGCGGAGTGAGAGTTTCTACGACTACACCCTCAAGCCGTGGTTCGTGATCCCCCGCGACAAGGGCCACGGCACGGTCATGGGGCCCTACGTCGACCTGCACTGCGCCGGCCTCTACATCCTCACCTTCACACGGCCGTTGACGGTGGACGGTGAATTCATCGGCGTCGTCGGGGCCGACGTCCCGGTGGCCGCCTTCGAGCAGATCGTCATCCCCTCGCTCAAGCACCTCGGCGGCGAAGCCGTGGTGATCACCAGCGAGGGCCGGGTCCTGGCCGCGAACACACCCACATGGGCCGTCGGGGAAATGGCCCGAGACCTGCTGGGCCACGAGGCCTCAGTGGAGCGGGCAGCGGTGCGAGCCCCAGAAGTCGACTGGAGCGTGATCCGAGTGCAGTCCACGCCTGCCGGCTGAGAGAGCACAACGGAGGCCGCAAGCAGCCGGTCTGTCCACGTTCCGAGCAAAGGCTACCCACCCGATCCCGAACCCTCTCGTCCGTGACCGGCGTCCTGCAAGTCGGCGGCTACGAACGAGGGCCATGCCCAGACTGTCGCGAGCTCCTCGGCAGTCCCGCGAGACGATCGATCAGGACGGGGGCATGGACCTTCGCGGTGCTGGGGCTGAAGTGTTTCAGGTCCCCAAGGTCCCGGTAGGCGGCACGATCGGCAAGCCTCAGGTCGACGGAGTCCTCGTTCAGGGACATGCGCGCGTGAGACACGTATGTATCGCACAAGAGGTGAGTCGACACGTCTCACACGCCGCCGAAAAAGAGGTGTTCCGATGTCCCGGACCAACGACGACCCCCGCGCCCTGCGCAGCCGCGCCGCCGCCCTGGTCTCCGCCACCGAACTCCTGGTCGACGGCGGCCCCGAAAAGGTCACCCACGCCGCCGTCGCCGGACGAGCCGGAATCGGCCGCGCCACCGTCTACCGGCACTGACCCGACCAGCAGACCCTCCTCATCGACGCCCTCGCCAACGACATCCGCCCCCTGCTCACTTCGACGACACCCCCGTACACGACCAGTTGGTGCAGCAGCTGGAACAGATGACTCATCGGCTCAACCAGCCAAGCGCCGTGTCCGTCCTCGCCACGGTCATCCAGCGGGCCGAGCGGGACGAGGACGCGCGGCGCATCCGAGAGAGATGTTCGGCCGGGCCGACGAGGGCTTCGCCCGCGCGCCGGCTGCCGCTGTCGAACGCGGTGAACTGCGCCCCGGCGTCCAGGAGCACGCCACGGATCTCATCGCCCGCATCGTCGGACCGCTGCTCTTCGAGCGCTTCCTGCTCGGCGTACGCCTTGAGAAGGACCTGGTGGTCAGCCTGATCGACGCCGCGCTCGCGCCCTGGCTGCCGGGCGCCTGACCGCCCGACTCGATCCGATGCCATCGGCCGCCGAGCCGCGCACCGCTTCCGCCGCCTCATCCGAGACCGCGGAACCGGACGGCGCGCCGTCGGCGAACGGTATGTGCCGGACAGCGCGCCACACACACTGCTCACATACCCAGCTCGAACCGCTGCGTGACCGGCTCTCCGCATCGACAAGGACCAGGTACGCATCCGCAGCTACACCGCGCTCGAGGACGGCCTGGACGTCACCACCCACCTGGTCGAGACGCCGTCATGGATCATCGCCGTCGACGCCCAATTCGTCCTGGCCTACGCCGACGAGGTCGCCGCCCTCGTGGGCACCCAGGACCCATCACCGGGATCCACCACAGCGTGTGGGACTTCCTCGCCGAGCGCAGGCAGGACCCCCTCAAGCCGTACTCAGAGGTGAGGCGGCACCCCAGCCACGGGTGCCCCACGCGCAGAAGTGCGTGAGCACCCGGACATCGGAGGTGGTCGGCCGCGACGAAGGCAATACAGAGAGGAGCAGGCCTCGGCGATCACATAGGAGAGCTGCCCCCAACGCCGCACCAAGTCCGTGCCGCGCACAGGCACCCATGCCCATTCACGGCAACCTTCACCGCCGCCGGGGGTTCAGCCCGGCGCGTCCAACGACACCCGAGAGGGCGCCATTGGCAGCTGCCTCGACATGCCGCGCGAGCAATGTCACCTACCCCGGCTCGGGCACACGGCTCGCTGGAGGATGCGCCATCGGTGCTCAAGTTCAACCAGCGCGGCGCGTTGCCGAGGCGGCTCGCTGGCGCCAGGCCAGCGGGCCCGCCTGGTGTCCATCGGGTGATACGTCCGGCACGGCGCCGTGGCACCGGTCGACCCGCAGACGGAGCCGCCCCTGCGAGTACGAAACTGTTTCGTTTTGATGGCGGGAGGGGTAGGGTCGCAGGCAAAAGGACAGGATGTACGAAACCGTATCGTTCACCCGAGGAAGGCGAGGAAATGACTGAGGTGACGGCTTCACGCCGCAGTCGGTTCACGCCCGAGCGCGAGGCCAAGTTGTACGCGGCCGTGCTCGACCTGCTCGGGGAGGTCGGCTACGACGCCCTCACCATGGACGCCGTGGCCGCCCGCACCCGGTCCGGGAAGGCGACGCTCTACCGCCAGTGGGGCGGGAAGGTCGGGTTGGTCATCGCCGCGATGCGGCACAACCGGCACAGTGGCATCGCCGGTGTCGACACCGGCTCGCTGCGGGGCGACCTGGACGCCCTGCTGGCTCACGAGGACGACGCCGCCCTGGAACGGACGTCCTCGCTCATGCGCGGTCTGGCCATGGCGGCGCATCACCACCCGGATCTGGGGCGCGCGTTCCGGGAACAGCTCGTCGAAGCGGAGCTGGACGAGTTGCGCCAGGCCTTGCGGCGCGCTGTGAAGCGGGGCGAGATCCGTGCGGACAATCCCGCGCTGGACCATGTGGCGCACATGCTGGTCGGCGCGCTCCTCGTCCTCGGCCTGCTCGAGGACGCGCCGCCGACGCGGGCGTTCCTTCGTGGATACGTCGACGCCGTGGTCCTCCCCGCCCTCGTCACCCGACCCACGCCCCGCACCGGCGCTCCCCCGACCTGAGCACTTGAGAGGCACCGACCATGACCACCACCCCAGCAGGCGGCCTGCGGGCCCGGATCCGTACCAAGGACGGCTGGGCCGTCCCGCATGCGGTACTGACAGTCACCGACATGGCGGGACAGCAGACGCTGCGCCAGGAGGCCTCGCCGGACGGCCTCGTGGCGACCGACGCCCTCGCGCCGGGCACGTACACCGCGATCGTCACGGCGGTCGGCTACGGTCCCCTCGCCGCCACCGCCGTCGTGACCGCCTCCGGCGGGGCCGACCTCGGCTCGCTCGTGTTGGCCCGCGCCGGGAGCGTGGAGCTTCCGCCGCCCGGGCCGTGGACGATCGACCCGGCGCACTCCACGGTGAGCGCGGTCGCCCAGCACCTGGGGCTGACCAGCGTGCACGGCCGGTTCAAGGAGTTCGGGGGCCGCATTGAGGTCGCCGAGAACCCGCTGTCGTCAAGCGTGGAAGCGGTCATCGAGGCCGCCTCGATTGACACGGGCAACGCGATGCGCGACGGCCATCTGCGCTCCGCGGACTTTCTCGACGTGGACGTCCACCCCAAGATCACCTACCGCAGCACGGGCATCGCGCCGGCGGGCGAGGCCCGTTGGACCATCCGCGGCGAACTCGCCCTGCACGGAGTGGCTCGGTCCGTCGATCTGGACCTGTCCTACCTGGGCACAGGCCCGGACCCGTGGGGCGGTGTGCGGGCGTCGTTCCGCGCGACCACCGAACTGCGGCGCGAGGACTTCGCCATGAATTACAACCAGGTCGTCCAGGCAGGCATCGCCGCCATCGGCGCCACCCTGCGCGTGGAGCTCGACATCCAGGCCGTCCAGGGCGAGCAACTGCCGTCCCTCGGCTGAGGGTTGGGACGCGGACAGGGACAGCGACGCGGATACGACAGCGTCCGCCGCCGGGATCTCCCGGGTGGCGGACGCTGTCGTATGGGGGTCTGTCGGCCGTCGGTAACAGCCGTGTCTCTAGTCCTCCTTGTGGCCCAGCCGGATGTCCACGGCCTCCTGGCCGCCGTTCAGCGTGACCTGGGTGGCCACCGGCGGGTAGCCGCTGGCGATCACGGTGTACGGCTCGCTGGAGAGGTCGGCGAAGGCGTAGCTGCCGTCGACACTCGTGGTACGGGTGCCCACGACGTTGCCGGCGGCGTCGATCAGGGTGACCCGGGCGTCGTCCAGCGCCCGCCCGTCCGGAGCGTGCACCGTGCCGCGCAGGGTCGCCGCGACGGAGAGGTGGATGTCGCAGCGGGCGGTCTCGGTGGAGACCGTGGCCGGTACGGCGGTCGGGCGGTGGCCGGGCGCGCTGACGCTGAGCGTGTAGTCGCCGGGCTGCAGGTCGCCGATCCGGTAACCGCCGTCCATCCCGGCCGTGACGGAGGCCGTCACGTCGCCGCGCTGGTCGGTGGCCACCACGAGTGCGCCGGGCAGCGCCTCGCCGTTGCCGGCGTGCACTGTACCGGCCAGGCCGCCCGGGCTGGGCAGGATCACGAGGTCGTGGGAGACGGGCGCGCCGTTCAGGGCCAGCGTCACGACCTGGGGCTGGTAGCCGGGCGCCGAGCCGATGAGGACGAGGCTGCCGCGCTCGGCGGTGTCCAGGGCGTAGGTGCCGTCCTCGCGGGAGGTGGCACGGGCCAGCTGGCGGCCCGCGTTGTCCAGCAGGGTGATCGCGGTGCGGGGCACGGGGGCGCCCGTACCGTTGCGCACCTGTCCGCGGAGGACGGCCGCACCGACTGCGGGAAGCGTGCCCGTGGGGGCGGTGCGCCCGGCGGCGGAGGCGTCCGGAGCCATGGCTTCGATCTGCGCCTCGGCTTCCTCCTCGACCGCGCCGCGCTTCTTCGCCCGGAACAGCAGCGCCGTGACGATCAGGGCGAAGGCGAAGAACCCGGCCGACCACCAGTAGGCCACCTCATAGCTGTGCAGGGCCGCGTTCGCCTTGACCAGCGGGTCGCTGAGGTGGTCCTTGGCATAGTTGGTGGCGGCGGTGGCGGCCAGGGTGTTCAGCAGCGCCGTACTGATCGAACCGCCCACCTGCTGCGTGGTGTTGACGGCCGCCGACGCCACTCCCTGGTCACTCGTTTCCACGCCGAGGGTGGCGTAGCTCATCCCCACGGGCATCGCCATGCCGAGCCCTGCACCGAGCAGCAGCAACGGGCCCAGCACATCCGCGGCGTAGCCACTGTCGAGGCCCAGTCGGGTGAGCCAGACCATGCCGCCCACGGCCAGCAGCATGCCAGCCGGCACGACGATCTTGGGTCCGATCTTCGGCACCAGCGTGTTGGTGGACAGCTGCGCCATCACCATCAGCGCGGCCACCATCGGCAGGAAGGCCACACCGTTCTTCACCGGCGAGTAGCCCAGCGTCGACTGGAGGTAGTAGGTGAGGAAAAGGAAGACGCCGAACATCCCTGCGGACGAGATGAGGATGGTCGACAGGGCGGCGGCGCGGTCGCGGTCGGCCAGCACGCGCAGCGGCAGCACGGGGTGCTTGGCCCGGGCCTGCCAGAGGAAGAACGCCAGCAGCAGTACGGCGCCCCCGGCCAGGAAGCCCCAGGTCATCCAGTTGTCCCAGTCGTGCGTCTCGGCGTTTGCGAAGCCGTACACGATGCCGAACAGACCACCAGAGACCAGGACGACACCAAGAACGTCCAGCTTCGGGCGCTCGACGGGGACGGAGCGGCCGATGAAGACGATCGCGCCGATCAGCGCCGGAATCGCGATGACGTCGTTGACGTAGAGCGTCCAGCGCCAGTCCAGGTACTCGGTGAGCAGACCGCCCAGGACCAGGCCGACGGCCGCGCCGGAGCCGGCGATGGCACCGAATATGCCGAACGCCCGGGCGCGTTCCTTGGCCTCGGTGAACGTCGTGGTCAGCAGGGAGAGCGCGGCCGGTGCGAGCAGCGCGCCGAACAGGCCCTGCACGGCGCGGGCGACGACCAGCATGGTGAAGCCGTTGGCCGCGCCACCGAGCGCGGAGGCGGCGGCGAAGCCGACGATGCCGATGATGAAGGTGGTCTTGCGGCCGACGAGGTCGGCGAGCCGGCCGCCGAGGAGCAGCAGACTGCCAAAGGCCAGGGAGTAGGCGGTGACGATCCACTGCCGGCCGTTGTTGTCGAAGCCCAGGTCCTGCTGGGCGGACGGCAGCGCGATGTTCACGATGGTGGCGTCGAGTACGACCATGAGCTGGGCGAGGCCGATCACGGCCAGTGCCCACCAGCGGTGCTTCGACGGGGCTTGAGTGTGGCCCGGCGGCCCTGCCTGGGCGATGGTGGCGGCCGGAATAGCTTCCACGATGGTGCTCCCCTCAGAGGGGTCGGATTGCCCGGCACCCCGCATCGGTCCGAAACAGTTTCGTACAGTAAACCTAGGCGCTCCCACAGCGAAACTCAAACGTTTCGATCGGGCGTCGCGGGGACTGTGCGACAGGTCACAAGCGGCGGCTCACCGCGCGTACGAACGCCCCTGCGCCACAAGTAGGCCACGACGTCTTCGAACCCGTCACCGAAGAACAGGCATAGCGCCGGCACGGAGTACACCACACCCCGGGCCGGGAGCAGTTGCACACCTTCCTCACGGCGCCCGGCCCTGTCCATGACCACGTCGACCAGCCCTCTGGGGACCAGTTCCGTGAGCACCCCGATCGCGACGTGATCAGTCAACCTGCCATCGGCAACAGGTCGTTGACGCCGCGAACTCCCACCCCGATATCCAGTAGCCCATCCCGCCCGGCCTCGCTAACGACGTCGTGCACCGTTGGCCGTGACGCGTCGAGGTCTGCGGCGCTGACTGTGTTCATGAGCGACTGCCGCGCGAGAGAGCCGCGGTCTGCTGATGTGAGAGCGCGCGCGCACCAGGTCGGCACGGCGTAGATGTGGCGGTGTGGCCCGGACCCCTCCGATCGAGCCGATGCTCGCCGAGTCCCGACGGGAGCTGCCGCCCGATGGTGCACTGCCGGGCATTCTTCAGTTCGAACCCAAGTTACGGATGGGGTTTCGTTCTGTCCGTTGTCCGCTGCGGGCATGGCTCAGGGCCCTCCGGTGTGAAGGGCCCTGGACCAGTGGTGACGTCGGTTGGGGAGCCGTTAACGAGGGGCGGATCAGGTGCCTCGTAACTCGTGAACCGCCTCCGAGGTCGCCGCCGCAAAATTTCAGCTGGACGGCGAAGCCCAGCCCGGTGGCGCCGCTTTTGATCCGTAACCAGCCCGCCTCGTCGCAGGGCAGGGTGAAGTGGTCCACCACCCCGTCCAGATCCCGCCCCACCGACAGCCCCTTTCGTCACCCCCGTTCCCAGCGTTCGGGCTGGACGGTATGGGCGCCGGTGTACAGCGGGGACGGATATCGGCGAAGGACTCCCCTACGGAAGGCGGACCTGGTGGATGGGCCGCCGCCGGAGAACTGCCATAGGCGTCAGCTGTGGCCGACGGCCGCCGCGGTGGCCACGCACGAGAGCGATGTGCTCGACGAGGTCACCGAACGCAGGCTGCTGACGAGGAACCTGCGGACCCTCAACGCCCTGACGGACCCGACGGTCCTCGAGCCGGTGATAGCCGGTGTGACCGCGGGCTCAAAGGGGCGGGCACAGTGTCGCCGGTCGGGCGCCTGTCCATGTGTGAGTGGGGCTGCCGCATGGACAGGCGTGATCGTGGGCCTCAAGCCGCTTCGAGGAAGGGGTAGTCGGTGTAGCCTTCCGCGCCCGGCCCGTAGAACAGTTCCGGCCGCGGCTCGTTCTCCGGGTGGCCACCCTGCCAGCGCTCGACCAGGTCGGGGTTGGAGATGAGGGCCCGGCCCACGACCACGGCGTCGGCGTGGTCGGCCTCGATCTGCTGGAGCGCCTGCTCGCGGGTGGTCTGCCCCCCGAAGGGGCCGTTGTTGACGATCAGCTTGCCGTCGAAGCGCCGCCGCAGCTCCTGTACAAGGTCGCCGCCCGGCTCGGTGTGCAGTACGGAGAGGTAGGCCATACCCAGCGGGCGCAGTTGGTCCACCAGGGTGCCGTAGGTGGCCAGGACGTCGTCCCGGTCGGTCTCGAAGACGTCCCCGAGGTCGACCTCCGGCGAGATCCGCAGCCCGACCCGCTCGGCGCCGACGGCCTGGGCGACCGCCGTGACGACCTCGACGACGAAGCGGGCGCGGTTGTGCGGCGAGCCGCCGTATCCATCGGTGCGCTGGTTGGCCGCCGGGGAGAGGAACTCCTGGAGCAGGTAGCCGTTGGCACCGTGGATTTCCACGCCGTCCGCTCCCGCCTGGATGGCCCGGCGGGCCGCGGTGACGAAGTCCTCCAGGGCTGCCCGGATCTCTGCGGTGGTCATCGCTTCCGGTACGGGGTAGGGCTGCTCGCCCTTCTCGGTGAACGTCTTGCCGTCGATGGCGATCGCGCTGGGGGCGAGGATGCGGCGGCCGCCGTTGATGTCGGGGTGGGTGCCGCGGCCGGCGTGCATGATCTGCAGGACGATGCGGCCGCCCTCGGCGTGCACCGCCTCGAACACCCGCTGCCAGCCGGCCGCCTGCTCGTCGGTGGCGATGCCCGGCTCGCCGACATACCCCTGCGACGCGTGGTCGGGGTAGGTGCCCTCGGTGATGATCAGCCCGACGCTCGCCCGCTGCCGGTAGTACTCGACCATCAGGTCCCCGGGGATGCCGGAGGAGCCGGCCCGGACCCGGGTCATCGGTGCCATGACGATGCGGTTGGCGAGCTCGATCTTCCCGAGGGTTACAGGGAAGAAAAGCGAAGGGGCAGATGAGACTTCTGAAATATTGACAGTCATGGATTTCTTTCTGCAATACGGAGGGAAACGGGATGAAGGGCTGCGACGCAGGGGGTCCACGCTGTCCCGGCGGAGGCGCGGATGCGGTCCTCGGGCAGGCGCGGGCCCTCTGACGGTGACGCGGTTCCATGACCGCGATCGGGGTGTGGGTGGTGTTGGCGGCGAACGCGGTGAGAGCCGCATGCCGTCGGCGTCAGCGTCGACGCCGGTCAAGCGCAACTGCCCGCCGGAGTACGGGCGTTCGCTCCTTGCGCACGATCAGCAGTCAGCCAGGTGACGAAGTCATGGGTGCCGCCGCCGGAGTCGGTACAGATCGGTGTCTGCAGGCCGCTCCGCGACCGACTCCCTCGACGCGCCCCCGCGAAGAGGACCGATACACGGCTTCACCTGGAACGGGCTTCCGGCGGTGGCGGGAACAGCGATCTCAGCGCTCCTCATTCTCACCGGCCTGAGGCACTTCCGCCGGCCGATAGCCCATCGGACAGCCTGCTCCACGAAAGCGCGGGCCTAGTTGAGCGGCACGTCCGCGACGGCCTTGAGGTGGCTGAACGTCTCAAGGGAGTACCGGCCGTGGTAGCGGCCCATGCCGCTTTCGCCGACGCCACCGAAAGGCAGTCCCGGCATGAGCAGCTGCATCACCGGCTGACCCCAGGCGACGCCGCCGGAGGACGTCTCCTTCACGAGGCGCGACTTGGTGGCCTCGGACTCGGTGAAGGCGTAGAGCGCGAGAGGCTTGTCGCGTTCGTTGATGAAGGCGATAGCGGCATCGAGGTCATCGACTTCGACGACGGCGAGGATCGGACCGAAGATCTCCTCCTGCATGACCGGCGATGCGGGGTCGACATCGGTGAGCACGGTCGGTGCGATGAACAGGTCGTCACGGTCGTGCTGGCCTCCCACCGCCGCCCGGCCGGAATCCAGCAGACGGGTGAGCCGGTCGAAATGCCGCTCGTTGATGATCCGGCCGAAGTCGGCTGCGGTCTGCGGGGTGGAGCCGAACTGAGCTTCGACCGCCGCGCGCAGGGCGGGAACCAGTGCGGCGGCGGTGGCCGGATCGGCCAGAACGTAGTCAGGGGCTATGCACTGCTGCCCTGCGTTGCCGAACTTGGCGCCGACCAGCCGCTTCGCGGTCTCGTCCACGTCGGCGTCGGGCGCCACGAAGACCGGCGACTTGCCCCCGAGTTCGAGCGTGACCGGGGTGAGGTTCTTGGCTGCCGCGGCCATGACGATCCGGCCAACCGTGCCATTGCCCGTGTAGAAGATCTGGTCGAAACGCTGAGCCAGGAGGGCCGTGGTCTCTTCGGCGCCTCCCTCGACCACGGTGAGCACATCGGCGTCGAAGTACTCACGCAGGAGTCGTGAAGCGACCGCCGACGTGTGCACCGACATCTCGCTCGGCTTGGCCACCACGGTGTTCCCGGCGGCCAGCGCGCCGATGATGGGGTCGATGAGAAGGTGCAGCGGGAAATTCCACGGAGCGATCACCAGGACGACCCCGAGCGGGTCGTACGTGGTGTAGGCCGTTGTCGTGGGACCGAAGTGGGCGGGAACCTCCACAGGGCGAGGCTGCAGCCAGCTTTCGAGATTCGCCAGTGCCTCGTCGATGTCGGCGACGGTGAAGTCGATCTCCTGCACCTTCGCCTCGGTGGCGTTCTTCCTCAGATCCGCCCAGAGCGCTTCGATCAGCTCCTGCTCGTTCTCGACCAGCAGTGCCCGCAGCCGCTGCAGCTGGCTGACGCGCCAGTCCAGCCCGCGGGTGACGCCGGTGTTGAACGTCGCACGAAGGCGGCCGACCACCTCCGCAGCCGTTTCCGTCCGGTGCGTCCTCGACTCGATCCCCTGTGTTGCGCTCATGGGATGTGCTCCGTTCTTGATGCAAGCCACGCCCCGGCCGCCTTCCGGCCGGGCACGGTGGCCAGCGTCCTGCACGGGCCGGCATCCACCCAGGCCACGGCATTGCGTACGTGCGCGGTGCCTACCACTGGTTGGGTCAGGCTGGTGTGCGTGCGACCGTGGATACTCGAGGCATGGACGAATACCCCCAACCGGTGCACGAGCTGGTCGCCGGCGCTCTGGACCCGCGTGCCGAGCTCAGTGAGTTCCTGCGCACCCGGCGGGCGAGGCTGAAGCCGCAGGATGTGGGGCTGCCGGACTACGGGCGGTACCGGCGGGTGCCGGGGCTGCGCCGCGAGGAGCTGGCGCAGCTGGCCGGGGTGTCGGTGGCCTACTACACGCGGTTGGAACAGGGCAACGGGCGGCACGTGTCGGCGGAGGTCCTCGACGCCATCGCCCGCGCGCTCAGGCTGAGCGACGCCGAGCACGCCCACCTCACGCACCTGGCGAAGCCGAAACAGCACAAGAAGAAGCCGGCCGGCCGCGCCCAGCAGGTGCGGGGCCCCCTGCGGACGCTGCTGGACACCATGGACGGTGTTCCGGCGATCCTCGTGGGGCGGCGCTCGGACATCCTCGTCTGGAACCGGATGGCCGCGGCGGTCTTCGGCGACTGGGCCGAGCTGCCCACGCACGAGCAGAACTGGGCGCGGCTGGTCTTCCTGCGGCCCGAGTACCGCGACCTGTTCGTGGACTGGGAGCACAAAGCCAGCGACGTCGTCTCTCAGCTGCGCATGGACGCCGGCTCCCATCCGAACGACCCCCGGCTGTCCGCGCTGGTGGGCGAACTCTCCGTGAAGAGCGAGGAGTTCAGGCGGCTGTGGGCCACCCACGACGTCAAGGAGAAGTGCCACGGTATCCAGCGCCTGCACCACCCGCTCGTCGGCGAACTCGATCTCCGCCTCGAGTCGTTCCACCAGGCCGACGCCCACGAGCAGATGTTGGTGACCTACCACGCCGAACCGAACTCCCCGTCCGCGGAGGCTCTGCGACTGCTGGCCAGCTGGGGCGCGGATGCGACCCGGGCGGGAACGGGCACGTCGTCGGCACGCAGGGCTTGATGAACTCCCCTTGATCATCGGTAGGTGGCTGCGCGCCACGCCTAACGTCCTTATCCACGCCAGACGCCTCCGGCGATGGTGCCTCCGGGACGGCGGGCGATGAAATGCGCTCGCCAACCGGTGATCGACATGACGCTGGACGATCGTCCCTGGACAGCTCAACAGCGCATAACAGAAGGCGGACGGCTTTCGGGGCGTGGTTTTCGCGCGGGCCGACCTGGTCCGGGTGCAGTCCCGTCAGGGCACGGATCTGACCCCGGCCTTCCCGGACATCGCCGAGGCCGCGGCCCAGCTCGCTGAGGACCTGGTCCTGGACGGCGAGCTTGTGGTGCCCCACGAAGGGCGGCTGCACTTCGGGGAGTTGCAGCGCCGTGCCCGCCGTCGCGGTCGCAGCGGCATCGAGGCCGCCGAGCAACTGCCTGCATACCTGATCGTCTTCAACGTTCTGGAGATTTCCGGGGCGGAGCTCGTGGCCCGGCCCTACCGAGAGCGCCGCGCGGTGCTCGAGGATCTCTTCGCCCGCGATGTGCTCACCGCCCCGTTCACTCTGTGCCCCGCCACCACGGACCGGGCGCTTGCGCGAGACTGGCTGGACCCGGCCTGGGGGCCGGTCGGCATCGAAGGCGCGTGGTGCAAGGGAGTGAGCAGGCCTACGCCATGAACAAGCGCGGCTGGGTGAAGGTGCGCGCCCGCACGACGGCCGAAGCGGTGATTGGCGGGGTCACAGGGACTGTGACGTCGGTCGTGTCCCTCGTCGTGGTGTTGGGGATCAACTGGTGGGCGTGTTGGGGGTGTTGGGTAGCGCGGGGGCGCTTTCGGGGAGTTCGCGGTAGAT
>NZ_JBIAUR010000035.1:0-48175 GCF_042893105.1 Streptomyces sp. NPDC001663
TCAACCACGTCGCGGCACACTGGAAGAAGGCGCTGAACCAGTTCTCACTCTTCTTCGAGGACCGGCTCAACACCAGGTGAACCCCAAGGACTTACGCAAAGCTACTGACACGCCCGGCTGAGCTGATAGACCCCGCGCCTTGAGTCCGGCGTAGGCCAGGGTCTGCAGCCCCTTGCGCGTGCGGTCCTTCTCGCCAAGGGCGGAGACACGGTTCGCCTCGGTGTTCAACGTGTGCAGGGTGCGCTTGAGTGCGGAAGCCTGAGCGGCATCCGGTGTCAGTTTCACCTGCACGACGGTCTTCACGCCGCGAGCCTAGTGACGCGCGAGGACATGGGCGGGCGTTTGTGTCGGATGCTTGGGTACTTTGCTTCTGCTCATGTCGGGGCTGCCTGTCGCTGTGCGCGAACACGCAACTCCTGCTGAGGCCTGCATCGCCGTGCCCCTTCGCCGGATCCGGTTGAACCGGTGGGACAAAAGCACCATCCTGAAGCCTATGGAGCACGCCCCCGCTGCCGCGATCGTCGATGCCCGGGGAATCGTGACCGGGTGGAGCGAAGGCGCCCGGCGGCTGACGGGCTACCCGGCTGAGGAGGCCGTGGGCCGGGCGGTGCGGGACCTGGTCGCCGAGGAGCCGTCGGCGGAGGGCTTGGCGGCGCTGCACGGTACCGTCATCGTGCGGCACCGCGACGGCTCGTCCGTCACGCTCGCGCTCAGGGCGTGCGCGGTGCTCGGCGAGGGCGGCGAACCGGCCGGCTACATGATCACCGCAGAGCCTCCCGGAGACCCCGAGCCGACCCTGGCCGGCCAGGCGTTCCAGCAGGCGGCCATGTCCATGTCGGTGTTCGACACCCGCCAGCGCTATCTGCGCCTCAATGACGTGGCCTGCCGGGTGATGGGGGTGTCCGAGGAGGTTCTGCTGGGGCGGCACTTCCCGGAGAGTGTGGAGGACGCCGAGCACAGCCGTGGCTTCCTGGCCCATCTCCGCCAGGTGGCCGAGACGGGTCGGCCGACCCGGTACGAGAGCTACACCGGGGCCCCCGCCCTGAACCGGGACCACGCCTGGACCACCGACATGTGGCCGCTGCGGGACGCCTCCGGCGAGGTCCACGCGGTCGCCCTGGCCGCGTTCGACAGCACCGAGCAGTACTGGGCGCGCGAGCGCCTGGCGCTGCTGAACGAGGCGGCAGCCTGCATCGGCACCACCCTGGACGTGGTCCGCACCGCAGAGGAGCTGGTCGAGGTCCTGGTGCCCCGCTATGCGGACTTCGCCAGCGTCGACCTGCTCGACTGGGTCCTCGGCGCCGAGGAGCGGCCCGCGCTGCTGGAGGCGGATGTCGTGCTGCGCCGCGTGGCCCACGGTTCCGTCACCGAGGGCACGCCGGAGGCCGCCGTGCACGTGGGCGAGACGGACGTCTACCCGTCGTTCTCGCCGCCTGCGAAGGCGCTGCGCGGCGGGCGGGCTGTCGTCAGCCAGGCGGGCGAGCCGAACTTCATGCGGTGGGTCGCCGAACGCAACGCCCGGGCCCCGGCCGGCCGGCCCCACCGCATGGGCGTGCACTCGATGGTCGCGGTGCCGCTGCGGGCCCGCGGCACCACGCTCGGTGTCGCCGTCGGCGTCCGTATCGCCAATCCGGACGACTACGGCGGTGACGACGCCGTCCTCGCGGAGGAGGTCGCCAGCCGGGCCGCCGTGTGCATCGACAACGCCCGTCGTTTCGCCCGTGAACGCACCACTGCGCTGGCCCTCCAGAACAGTCTGCTGCCGAGGGGACTGCCCGGGCAGGCCGTGGTCGAGGTGGCTCACCGCTACCTGCCCTCGGGTTCGCTGGTCGGCATCGGCGGCGACTGGTTCGACGTGATCCCGCTGTCCGGCAGCCGCGTCGCCCTGGTCGTCGGCGACGTGGTCGGCCACGGCATCCCCTCCTCGGCGACCATGGGCCGCCTCTGCACGGCCGTACGCACCCTTGCGGACGTGGACCTGCCGCCGGACGAGCTCCTGACCCACCTCGACGACCTGGTCACCCACCTCGCGTCGGACGAGAGCGGCGAGGCCGCCGAGCTCGGCGCCACCTGCCTCTACGCCGTCTACGACCCCGTCTCGCGCCGCCTCAACCTCGCCGCGGCCGGCCACCCGCCGCCTGCCCTGTTGCTGCCCGACGGCACCGCGAGCCTCGTACCCATGACGGCCGGGCCGCCGCTCGGCGTCGGCGGGCTGCCCTTCGAGGCGACGGAGCTGGAGCTGCCCGAGGGGTCCGTCGTCGCGCTCTACACCGATGGCCTGATCGAGGACCGCGACCGCGACGTCGACCACGCCACCACCGAACTGTGCCGCGCCCTGGCCGCCCCCGCCGACACACTCGACACCATGTGCGACACGGTCCTGAAGGCCGTGCTGCCCGAGGAACCCAGTGACGACGTGGCCCTGCTGGTGGCGCGCACCCGGGCGCTGGGCGAGGACCGGGTCGCCACCTGGGACATCACCCCGGACCCCGAGCGCGTGGCCGCGGCCCGGCAGGCGGCCACCGAGCAGCTGACCGCCTGGGGCCTGGACGAGGCCGCCTTTGTCACCGAACTCGTCGTCAGCGAGCTGGTCACCAACGCGATCCGGTACGGGGCCCCGCCCATGCAGCTGCGGCTGATCCGCGACCGCAGCCTCATCTGCGAGGTCTCCGACGGCAGTTCCACCTCACCGCATCTGCGCCGGGCCCACGCCTTCGACGAGGGCGGCCGCGGTCTGCTGCTGGTCGCCCAGCTCACCCAGCGCTGGGGCAGCCGCCAGACGGGCCGCGGCAAGACCATCTGGGCCGAGCAGACGCTGCCGCCGGTCTGATCACTGGAAGTCGCAGCCCGGGTTCGGGACGTCCTCCGAGTACGGCGCGCCGTGCGGAAGGACGTACAGCACTTCGAGGATGAGCGGGGTGGTGCCCTCGTTGCGGCCGAGGTGGACATCGCTCGGCCCGCCCGGCTCGCGGACGGTGGTGCCGGTCTTGTAGACGCCGTCCTCGGCGCAGTCCGAGTGGTAGTGGCTGAGCGTGCCCTGCCGGACGAAGCCGTAGACCGGGCCGTCGTGGTAGTGCCAGCCGGTGCTCTGGCCGGGCGGGACGGTTATCTCCCGGACGACGTAGTCGGTGTTCCCGATGGTGGTGGTGCTGATCAGCTTTCCGGACACCCCCGGACCGGGAGGTGTGGCGCCGGCGGTGCCGCAGGTCAGGACGGTGCCGGTGACGATCGTGCCGACGACTGCGGTACGGAGCGCGTTGCGCATGCGGAGGGCCTCCCGGGACGAGGGACGACGGACGGGGTACGAAGATCGAGTACCGCCGTGAACATAAGCGCCCGGAGGGGGAGTTGGGGCCGGAACGCGTCAATCCGTCCTACGGCGCGGCGAGTTCACTCAGTGTCTGTGCCGCAGACAGACCCTCAGACGAGCTTTCGCTCGAAGATCCACTCGCGGCTTGCGCTGCCCGTCGGGGAGCGAGTCCAGGAGGCCGGGCACCGCGGGTCACTGCTCCTCGGCAGCCGCCGCGACCTGGGCGAGCGTACGGCCGCTGGTCACCGAGCGGGCACGGCGCGGATCCGGTGACCCGTGGTCGTGCGACTTTCCGCCCCCGGCCTTGACCAGCAGCCAGGCTTGCTCGCTGTCACCGTCCTTGCCGCCGCGGAACCGCGTGAGCGCGTGCTCGCCGTGCAGCTTCGAGCCCTTGAGCCGGAAGCGTGCATGCCCGTGCTCCAGCGACTCCTCGAAGTCGACGGGCCGTCCCTTGCGGTCGTGGCTCAGCGGTTCATAGGTGCCGTGGTCCCACACGATCACGGTGCCGCCGCCGTACTCGCCCTCCGGGATCACGCCCTCGAAATCCTCGTACTCCAGCGGATGGTCCTCGGTGGGCACGGCGAGCCGCTTGTCCTGCGGATCGGCGGAGGGGCCCTTCGGGATCGACCACGACTTCAGTACGTCGCCGACCTGCAGCCGGAAGTCGAAGTGCATGGTCCTGGCGTCATGGATCTGCACGACGAACCGGGGTTCCTCGCCCGAGGTCGCGGATCCTCCGCGTGGCTCCTCGGTCCGCCCGAAGTCGCGCTTGCGGTGATAGTCCCGCAGCCGGTGCTCGGCCACCTCCGGCTCCTTCCCTGCGCCCAGTTTCCGCGGCGCCCGAGTACCCGGCCGGCGGCTCAGAACTCCTCGTGCACCTCTGGGTCCCCGCCCACGCGCCGGTGGGTACGGTCGCCGACGGCCCGCAGTTGGTCGGGGTCCAGTTCGAAGCCGAAGACGTCGAGGTTGGCGCGCTGCCGCTCGGGGTCGGACGACTTCGGGATGGGCACCGCGCCCAGCTGGGTGTGCCAGCGCAGGACGACCTGCCCCGGCGTCACCCCGAGCGCGTCGGCCACTCCGGTGACGGCGGGGTCGTCCAGCAGGTCGGTGCCCCGGCCGAGCGGGCTCCAGCTCTCGGTGAGGATGCCCTTGGCGGTGTGGAAGGCGCGCAGCTCGTCCTGCGGGAAGAATGGGTGCAGCTCGATCTGGTTGACGGAGGGCAGGACGCCGGTCTCCTTCTCGAGCCGTTCGATGTGCTCGGCGGTGAAGTTGGAGACGCCGATGGAGCGGACCAGGCCGTCCTCCCGGAGCTTGATCATGGCGCGCCAGGAGTCGACGTACTTGTCGATGCGGGGGAGCGGCCAGTGGATCAGATACAGGTCGACGTATTCCAGGCCGAGCCGGCGGCGGGATTCCTCGAAGGAGGTGAGGGTCTCCTTGTAGCCGTGGTGGCGGCCCGGGAGCTTCGTCGTGACCACGACCTCCTCGCGGGGGACGCCGCTGCGGGCGACGCCGAGGCCGACTCCGGTCTCGTTGCGGTAGTTGGTGGCCGTGTCGACCAGGCGGTAGCCCAGGCCGAGGGCCTCGGACACGGCGCGTTCCGCCTCCGCGTCGCTCATCGGCCAGGTGCCCAGGCCGATGGCGGGGAGCTTCGTACCGTCGTTGAGCGTGTGCGTGGGGATGCTGATCACGTGATCCTTCCGAGGACGCCCCGGCCTTCGGGCTGGGGAGGATTCGGACTCCTGTGCAGCAGGGTAGGGGAGGCTGCCTCACTTCCAGGGACACGGCCGGGCCGTGCACTTGGGCTGCCTGAGCCTGGAATCCCTTTCCTAGGAGAGGCGAGCGGTCAAGGATAGGGTGAGCGGTGATCACATTCGGGCGGATGGGGGATGAGGGCAGCGCACGGCATGGACAGGGCCGAGGACAGGCGTGTGTCGGGATCCGGGCGTGCCACGTCACGGGACGTCGCGCGGCTCGCGGGTGTGTCGCACACCGCGGTGTCCTTCGTGTTCAACGGGCGCGCCGAGGGCAACCTCTCTCCCGCCACCCAGGAACGCATCCGCGAGGCCGCCGCCCGGCTCGGCTATCGCCCTGACCCCGTCGCCCGCGGTCTGCGCCGCCGCCGTACGGCCGTGATCGGCCTGGTCACCGACGAGATCGCCTCCTCGCCCTTCGCGGGCCGGCTGCTGCGCGGTGCCATGGAGACCGCCTGGGACAACGACCACCTCGTGCTGACCGTCGACTCCGGCGGCGACCCGGCCAAGGAGGACGCGGCGGTCGCCGAGCTCCTGGACCGGCGCGTCGACGGCATCATCTACGCCGCCATGTCGCTACGACGTGTCCGCGTCCCCGAGGGCCTGCACCGTACCCACTCCGTGCTCGCCAACTGCCTGCCCGAGGACGACTCGCTGCCCTCCGTGATCCCCGCCGAGCGCGCCGGAGGCCGTACGGCCGCCCGGCTCCTGCTGGAGCAGGGGCACCGGCGGGTCGCCCTGGTGGGCGGCCAGGACGACATCGCGTCGGCCGAACGGCTGCGCGGCTTCCGGGACGCCCTGCGGGCCGAGGGGATCACCCTGCCCAAGGACTGGGTGGTGCGCAGCGGCGGCGAGATCTCGGCCGGCCATGAGGGCGCGTTGCGCATCCTCGAAGGCGTTTCCGCCGACCGCCGCCCGACCGGGATCTTCTGCTACAACGACCGGGTCGCGGCGGGCGTCCTGCACGCCGCGGCCCGGCTCGGCATCGCCGTCCCCGGCGAGCTGTCGGTGGTCGGCTACGACGACCAGGAGCACATGGCCGCGTACCTGACCCCCGCCCTCACCACCGTCGCGCTGCCGCACCGGGCGATGGGCGAGGCCGCCGCCCGGCTGCTCCTCGACGCCATCGACACCGGACGGACGCCGCCCGCCACCGCACGGCGCCTCGCCTGCCCGGTGATCAGCCGTGCGTCGGTGGGACCAGCTCCCACCCGGTGACGGCGTCGGCGTCCCCCGTCACGACGAGCTCGGGCACGTCGTCCGGGCGGAGGTAGACCCGCTCGGTCACCGTCGCGCGGTCGTCGACGAACAGCTCGAACAGCGAACCGTCGACGAGTACCCGTAGCTGTCGGCCGGGCGCCCGCACCACGATCGGCGCCGCCTCGTCGGGCCTCGCCCGCGGCCAGTCACCGCGATCCAGCGTCACCGTGCCCTCGTCCGGGTCCAGCCGGACCGTGAGCCGCGCGCCGGAGACGGACCGCAGCAGGCTCACGGTGGTCCGCCCGTGCGCGGTGACGGTCAGGTCGTACGACCGGGGGAGCGGTACCTGGTGGCCCGGTGCGGTCACGAACGGCTCGGCTGCACGCAGGAGTTGGAGTTCGGGTGCCGGTACGACGCGCAGTGCGCCGTCCGGATGTACGTCCACGACCCGCGGCGCGGTGAGGACCCCGGCCCACCCGGTGCGGTCGACCTCGTTCTGGGTGCGGGCCTCCCAGGACCAGCCCCACATCAGGGCCCGGTCCGGCTCCTGGAGCACGGCGGGTGCGTAGAAGTCCCGCCCGTGGTCGAGCCGCCCGCCGGTTCGTGCCTCGAAGCGCAACTCGCTGTCGCCGTAGGGCTGCAGACGCCCCGTCAGATAGCCGGTGGCGCACGGGTCGCCGTCCCACAGGGACAGCACGAGGACCCAGTCGCCGCTCGCCGTCGCGTACAGCTGCGGGCACTCCCAGCCGACCGCCTTGTCGCCGAGGACATCGGCCGCGACAGGGTCGTTGCCGTCGAGGAGTACCCCGGCGAACCTCCAGTCGGCCAGGTCGTCGCAGTCGTACAGCAGGACCGACGGTGTTCCGTCGGCGTGCCCCGCGCCGACCAGCGCCCACCGCCGGCCGCCGTGGCGGAAGACGAACGGGTCGCGGAACATCACCACGTCCAGGTCGGCGGGCGGGCCCGTCACCACCGGCTTTGGCAGCGGCTTCCAGTCGGTGAGCGTCTCGTCCTCCGGCACCACCGCCCGCGCCAGGCAGATGGCGCCCAGGCCGGTGTGGTGGCGATCGACGCCGGTGTACACGGCGGTCGGCACGCCGTCGTCGTCGACCACGCAGCCGGACCAGCAGCCCGTCTCGTCGGGGCCGCCGGGGGTCGGGGTGAGCGCGATCGGGTGGTGCTCCCAGTGCGCGAGGTCGGCGCTGGAGGCGTGACCCCAGTGGACGTTCGTGTGCACCGGCGCGTCGGGGTTGTGCTGGTAGAAGAGGTGGTAGCGGTCCCGCCAACGGAACGGCCCGTTGGGGTCGTTGAGCCAGTTGGCGGGCGGACGGACCCTGAAACGCGGTGCGTTGGGGTCTTGGTTCAACGGTTGACTCCTGCGGACGTGATGCCCTCGCGCAGAGGGCGCTGGCCGACGACGAACACGGCGACGGCGGGGATCATGGAGAGGACGACACCGGCGAGGACCACCGAGATGGAGCCGGTGCCGAGGTTGCCCTGGAGGGAGACCAGGCCCAGCGGCAGCGTGTAGTTCTGGCCGGAGGTCTCGAGGATCAGTGGCCGGAAGAACTCGTTCCAGTGGTAGTTGAAGGCCAGTACGCCGACGATCGCGAGGCCGGGCGCGGCCAGCGGTGCGTACACGGAGCGGAAGATCCGCCAGGGTCCGGCACCGTCCAGCATCGCCGCCTCGCCCAGGTCCTTGGGCATGCCCAGGAAGTACTGGCGCATCAGGAAGGTGCCGAACGCGGTCGGGAACGCCGGGACGATCAGGCCGAGCAGGGTGTCGGTCAGGCCCATCGATTTCAGCACCAGGAACACCGGCACGATGGTCACCTGCAGCGGCACCATCATCGTCGCCAGCACCAGCCCGAACAGGGGCTTCTTGAAACGGAATTCGAGGCGTGCGAAGGCGTATCCGGCAAGACCGGCGGTGATCATCTGGCCGACCGCGATCAGCGCGGTCACCAGTGTCGAGTTGAGGGCGAGCAGCCAGACGTCTATCTGGTCGAACACCCCGCGGTAGGCCTCGGCCGTGGGGTGTGTCGGGATGATCTTCGGGGGCAGGTCCAGGGACTGGGCCGGGGTGCGCAGCGAGGTGGACACGGTCCAGATGACCGGGCCGAGGGTCAGCAGCGCGCACACGGCCAGGGCGGTGATCCGCGCCCATGGCCCGAGCGAGTGCCGGGCACGGCTCAGGGACAGGGTTGCTTGGCTCATGGAGGTCACCCGGCTCACTGGTAGTGGACGAAACGCCGGCTGAGCCGGAACTGCAGGGCGGTCACCGCCATGATCAGCACGAACAGCAGCACGCCCACCGCGGACGCCTCACCGAAGCGCAACTGCTCGAACGCGGTCTCGTAGATGACCATCACGACGGTGCGGGTGGAGTCGCCGGGCCCGCCGTCGGTCAGGACGTACGGCTGCTCGAAGACCTGCAGGGCGTTGATGACGCCGACCACGGTCGCGACCAGCAGCGTCGGCGACAGCAGCGGCAGCGTGACGTGCAGGTGCTTGCGCAGGCCGGTCGCGCCGTCGAGGGAGGCGGCCTCGTGGACCTCCTTGGGGATGTTGTTCAGGCCGCCGACGAACAGCAGGAAGGAGAACCCGAACTGCTGCCACACGTAGACCAGGATCACTGTGGCCATCGCCGCGTTCTCGGACGTCAGCCACGGCACCGGCGCGACCCCGACCAGTCCGAGCAGCCAGTTCACGACCCCGAAGTCCTGGTTGAACAGGTACTTCATCACCACGGAGATCGACGCCGCGGACAGCACCAGCGGGAAGAAGAACGCCGAGCGGAACACCGACCGCAGCCACAGGGGCATCCGCCCGTTCACCGCGAGCGCCAGCGCCAGGGCGATCACCAGCTGGAGCGCCACCGCGAACACCATGAACAGCAGCGTGTTGCGGAAGGACACCAGCACCGTGGAATCGTGGATCATCTCCCGGTAGTTGGCGGCCCCCGCGAAGCTCGGCGGGTCGATCACGTTCCAGTGGAAGAAGCTGAGCACGACCGAGCCGACGATCGGCACGACCGTGAAGACGACGATGCCGACGATCGTGGGCGCCAGGAACAGCGTGGCCAGCAGCCGGGTGCCGCGATCGCGGCGAGAGGGGCGTGTGACCACCGCTGGAGACGGCAACGTCCTTGCGGGCTCGACTGTCCGGGTGTCCGTCATACCTCACGCTCCATGGCCTTCTCCAGGTCGCCCTGCATCCGGCGCAGTGCGCGGCGCACCGCCCGTGGTGAGGCCAGGGCGGTGCCGGTGTGCTTGAGCAGGACGTCGGTCACCTCGGCGACCTGCGGCGGCGCGGGGATCGGTCCCGTGTCGGGGAACTTGTCGAGGGTGTCGTAGAAGACCGGCCAGTGCGCCGGGCCGGTCTGCCGGTAGCGGGCGGCGGTCAGCAGCGAACGGCGCGCCGGGGTGGTCTGGTTGGTGGCGAACAGCGCGGTGAGGGTGTCCTTGCGGGCGGCGTACTTGATGAACTCCCAGGCCTCGTCCTGCTTCTTGGAGGTCCGCAGCAGCGCGTAGCCGGCCGCGCCGAACTGCATGCGCTGGGTGCGCCAGCGCGGGAAGTACTGCACGTCGTAGCCGTCGGCCTGCATCCCCGCCAGATGCAGTCCGCCCGCCCAGAAGCCGCCCGCGGGCGTGACGCCGACCCGGCCGGTGGAGAACACGCCTACCAGGTTCTGGCCGTTGCCGCCCTCGGGCCGGGTGCACAGATCTTCCTGGATGAGGGAGGCGAGATAGTCGTACGCCTCCTCCACGCGCTCATGGGTGGCCTGCGGCGTGGTCCAGCGGAAGCCGCCGCCGCGCCCGACGCGCTCGGCGGCCGGGTAGAAGCCGTCCCACAGCCAGGAACCGCCGGGCGCCTTGGACTCGGCGAGCAGGTTGGTGTCGTTCGCGAACAGCCAGGGCACCACGCCGCCCCACAGCCGGTTGGTCCAGAAGTACGGCGTGAACTGGGAGCCGCTGGACTTCTTCATGTCCCGCAGCAGGTCGGTGAAGTCGTCGCGGGTCCAGTCGGCCGCCGGGAAGTCCGCGCCCGCCCGCTTCAGGACCTGGTTGTTGAGGTACATGTCGGCCGCGTTGAACTCGACCGGCAGCTGGTACAGGCTCCCCTCGTACATCATCGACTCCACCAGCGAGGGATGGACGTCGGCGAAGTACTCCTTCAGCTCGGCCGCGTCCCGCTTCACCCAGCGGTCCAGCGGCACGCCGAGGCGCTGCGCGAACAGCTGGACGCCCTCGGTGGCGACGTACACGAGGTCGGGAGCGGTGCCCGCCGCGATCTGCGTGAGGATCTTCGCGAAGAAGTCCGACCAGTCGACGGCCTGCACGGCGTTGATGCGGAGCTTGATGTCGGGGTGGACCTGCTGGAAGCCCTCGGTGAGCGTGCGGATGGCCTCCGGTCCGTAGGCGGGGCCGAGGGTGGCGACGACGAGGGAGCCGTCGTCGCGGCCGGGGATGTCGGCTCCGGTGAGCCGGTTCCAGCTTGCGGCGGTGCCGGCCAGGGCGGCGGCTCCCGCCCCGTAGGCGCCGTACCTCAGCAGGGTGCGGCGGGTGAGATGCGAGTCGGTCATCCAACGTGCCTAACTCGTATTAGATCAGGGTTGACGCCCAGATGATGGGAAGCGCGGCATGGCTGTGTCAAGGGTCCCGGAGGGTTGACCTTTAACGAGTTAGGTCCCAGAGTCCTGCATCACATGAGCCGCCTTTCGACGAGAGGAACGACGAGTGACGCGTCGAATGTCCCGGAGAGCGCTGCTGGCCGGAGCCGCCGGCGGGGCCGCCACCCTGCTGCCCGCAGCGCGGGCCGCCGCCAAACCCAAGGCGTCCAGGGCGAGTTGCGCGAGCTATCGCGCCGCCTATCACTTCACGGTCCCGGACGCCTGGAAGAACGACCCGCAGCGCCCGGTCTGGATCGACGGCGAGTACCACTACTACTACCTGTACAACGCGGACTACCCCACCGGTGCCGTGGGCACGGCCTGGCGCCTGGCCACCACCTCCGACCTGGTCTCCTTCACTGACCGCGGGGTCGCCGTGCCCAAGGACACGACCGTCAACGGTGACGTCTGGTCGGGCTCGGCGGTGGTGGACACGGACAACACGGCCGGTCTCGGCGCGGGCGCGGTGATCGTCATCGCCACCATGTCGCCCGGCGGCGGAACCGACCACCAGGCGCAGTTCCTGTACTACTCCACCGACGGTGGCCGCACCTTCACCAACCACGGCACCGATCCGGTGCTGCCCAGCCCGGCTGCCGGCGCCGACTTCCGCGACCCCAAAGTGATCCGCGACGAGGACCGCGACCGCTGGGTGATGGCGCTCGCCGAGGGCACCAAGGTGGGCTTCTATCACTCGGACGACCTCAAGTCGTGGACGTACGCCGGTGGTTTCGTCAAGGACGGTATCGGCACGCTGGAGTGCCCGGACCTGTTCCGCATCACCGCCGGGGACGGTGCGGTGAAGTGGGTGCTGGGTGTCAGCGCGAACGGCAAGGGCTCGGGGCTGCCCAACACGTACGCGTACTGGACGGGCTCCTTCGACGGCAGCGCGTTCACCGCGGACGCCGCCGACCCGCAGTGGCTCGACCACGGCTGGGACTGGTACGGCGCGGTCACCCTCGAGAAGCGGGACGCGAACGGCACGCTCGATTCGGGCGCCCGCTACGCGATCGGCTGGCTGAACAACTGGGACTACGCCAACATCACGCCGACCATCGACTGCGACGGCTTCAACGGCACGGACTCGATCGTCCGCGAGATCACCCTGAAGCGCGGCTCCTCCGGCCCCTATTACCTCGCCTCGCGGCCCGTCTCCGGGCTCGACGCATACGTCTCCCGCACCGTGAACCTGGGCGACGTGAGTGTGAACGGCACCGAGGTGCTCGACTACAAGGGCATCTCCTACGAGCTCACAACCGAGATCACCTGGGACCAACTCACCGGCGCCGGAATGCAGTTGAGGCGCTCACCCGACGGCGGCCGGCACATCGACGCCGGCATCTACGCCGACTACGCCTTCCTCAACCGCCGCAACACCGTCAACCCCGACTCGTCCGGTAAGTGGCAGGAGAGCCACTCCCCGTTCGACCGCTCGGCGGGCACGGTGAAGCTTCGCATCCTCGTCGACCGTACGTCCGTGGAGATGTACGTGGACGACGGCCGGTACGTGCACTCCAGCGAGGTGTTCCCGTACCTGGTCGACACCGGGCTCGCCCTGTTCACGATCGACGGAACGGCGGTGTTCCGGAACACGGTGATACGGGAGTTCACGGTGTGAGAGGGCCGTGCGGGTCCCGGATCCGGTCCGTACGAGGCGTCCGGCGGGCGGTGGTTGAGAGGAGGGCCAGCTGGAATCAGCCCCCGTAGGCACCTCTCGGGGCGCCGCGGTCGTCGTACTGCAGGGCTCGCTGCGAAGATCGGATGAGGGACCGGCCGAGCGGCGCCGGTCGGGCCGAGCATCGGAGCGCGTATGACGACGGAGCGGGACACGGTGACGGACGCTGCACGGGGCGCGGGGATCGAGGTGAACCCGGTCGCCGGGCACATCGGGGCCGAGATCACCGGCGTCGATCTGGCCGGCGACCTCGACGACGCCGTGGTCACCGCGATCCGGGCGGCGGTGCTGCGCTGGAAGGTGGTGTTCTTCCGCGGGCAGCGGCTCGACCACACCGGTCATGTGGCCTTCGCCCGCCGGTTCGGTGAACCCGTCGTGCTGCGCAAGCGCGGCAGCGCCTCGCCGCCGGACTTCCCCGAGGTGGAGACGACCGCCGACCGGCTGGAGCTGGGCGGGAAGTTCGGCATGGAGCACGACGAGTGGCTGCAGCGCCGCCGCCACACCCTGCTGCGCGGCTGGCACTGCGACCACGGCGCCCGCATCGACCCGCCGGCCGCGACGATCCTGCGCGCCGAGACCGTACCGCCGTACGGAGGCGACACGACCTGGTCGAACCTCGCGGCCGCATACGCCGGACTGTCCGCTCCCGTGCGGGAGTTCGTCGACGGGCTGCGCGCCGAGCACCGGCTCGGCGTCGGCTACCAGCCGCGGCCCGGCGACGACGCCTACCTGCGCCGTCTGCTGGACCATCAGGTCGCCTCCGTGCACCCGCTGGTGCGGGTGCACCCGGAGACGGGGGAGCGGATCCTGTTCGTCAACGGCTACTACCTCGAGCAGATCACCGACGTCTCCCGCCCGGAGAGCCGGGCGATCCTCGACATGCTGCTGGAGCAAGCAGTCCGGCCCGAGTACACGGTACGGTTCCGCTGGGAGCCGGGCAGTGTGGCCTTCTGGGACAACCGGGCCACCATCCACCTCGCCCCCAGCGACAACGCCCACCTGGACTTCCCCCGGATCATGCACCGGGTGATGCTGACGGGCGACGTCCCCGTCGGCGTGGACGGCAAACCGTCGGAGCCGGTGGTTGGGACCGAGCCCGGCCGCTGGTGACCTCAGCCGGCGGGCTGCCAGCCCAGCGCCGGGCCGAGCTTCGTGGCCATGTCGGTGAGGATCTGCACGTAGTCCTCGTGCCCGAAGGTGAACGGCAGCGCGAACGCCACCTCGTCCACCTCGCGGAACGCGGCATGCGCGTGGAGGCGTTCGGCGATCTCCTCGGAGGTGCCGACGATGTCCGGCGCGAACAGCAGCCGGGCCGGACCCTGCGGTGACGTCGTGCGAGGGGTGCGCTTGGCCACGAACTCCTCGTACTTCGCCCGCTGTTCGGGCGAGGCGGAGTCGGTGGGGATGACGACCAGGCCCTGCGAGACGCGGGCCGCCTCCCCGTCGGGGTGGCGGTCGCGGAAGGCGCGGATGTGGGACAGCTGGATCTGCGCGAAGTCGAAGTCCGTGTCCCCATCGGCTCCTTCGGCCTTTACGACACTGCTGGTCAGGAAGTTCATGCCGTGCTCGCCGGCCCAGCGTGCCGAACTCAGGCTGCCGCCGCCGTACCAGAGCCGGCGGCCGAGGCCGGGGGAGTGCGGCTGGACCCGGTCGGAGAACACCTCGAAGCCCTCGATGCCGCTGAAGTCGGTGGCGCTCTTGCCCCGCACGAAGTCCAGCAGCCGCCGCACCCGCTCGTAGGAGAAGTCCTCGGTGTCCGCCGTGTCCGGGTAGAGCGCCTGCTTGACCTGGTCGTAGTGCATCGGCGGGCCGACGCTGACGCCCGGGTTGATGCGGCCCCCGGACAGGATGTCGACCGTGGCCAGGTCCTCGGCCAGGCGCAGCGGGTTCTCCCAGCCGAGCGGGATGACCGCCGTGCCGAGTTCGATACGGCTGGTGCGCTGCGAGGCGGCCGCCATCACGGCGACGGGGGAGGAGATGCCGTACTGGAGATGGCGGTGGCGCAGCCATGCGCTGTCGAAGCCGAGCCGTTCGCCCAGTTCGATGATCTCCAGCGTGGACTCGTGGCCGCGGCGCGGGTCCGACTCGTCGAACAGGCCGATGGTCAGGAAGCCGAGCTTGCGCAAGGGGCGTGAGGTGGGCGGCACGGGGCTCCTCCGTGGTTGTTTGACGTATCAAGTAATACGGCAGTGCCAACCCGGTCGCCATCAGAACTGTTCCCGCTGCCCGGGTCAAGATCAGGTCGGCTCAGGCCAGCGGAATCGTCACCTCGTCCTCGACCGGCGGCTCGACCTCCTGGGCGCGGTTGCCGGTGGCCGCGTAGCAGCGCAGCCGGATCGCCTCCGGGGTGACGTCCAGGCGCAGGAAGCACTTGAAGAAGGGCGGGCTGTACGTGGCCGAACTCGGCGAGAACAGCTGCGTGTAGATCTTGCGCACGGGCAGCCGGAACCGGGACGTGCGGTCGGGGCGGCCGCCGGCGCCGAGCAGGCTGGCGACGAGCCGCGTACGGCGGGTGACGCGCACGGGCCCGCCCGGGGTACGGGTCGGTGCGATGCCCAGGCGCTCGGCGATGACGGCCATCGCCTCCGCCTCGGTGAGGGTGAAGAAGCGGCGCAGGCGCAGACGGCGTCCGTAGAGCCTGCTGTAGAAGGCGAGGGAGTCACCGCGCAGCGGGTAGCAGCGGAAGTCCTTCTCGGCGACGTCCGCGATGTCGACGCGCGGGATGGTGTGGGTGGCGTGCATGAACGCGCCGCCGCCGCCCGAGACGACGTACTGGATGGTCCGGCCGTCCACCTGCACCGGGTAGCGCTGGTAGTTGTGGATGTCGCCGCCGATCGCCGCGACGTAGTGGTGCTCGGGGGCGCGGACGATGTCGTCGACCGTGCCGGCGCCCCCTTCGATCGTGCAGGGGCGGTGTTCGCCGTCCACGTACAGGGGCGAGCCGGTGATCAGAATCTTCGGGCGGGGGCCCTTGGACACCTCGCGCAGCCAGGCGCCCTGTTCGGCGTCGATGGTGCCGAGCAGGCCTGTGTCGATGCCGATGAGCCGTACGGGTCCGGCGTCGATGGCCCAGTACGGGCCCGGCTGGACGGCCTGTTGGGCCGGTGCCGACCGCAACTGCCGGGCCTCGTCCAGGCGTTGACCGTCGCCCGCGCGCGGCCGGTGCCACAGCAGCGAACGCAACCAGGCCCGGGTGAAGGGGCGTTGCGCGGGCTCGGGGGCCAGGGGCGGGGTGTCCGCGCAGAAGACCCGCATGAAGGCGCCGAGATCCTCGTACCAGTCGTGGTTGCCGGGTATCGCGTAGATCGGCGCCCGGTAGTCCTGGTAGGGCCGGAAGAACTTTGTGGCGTAGTCGTCCGCGCTGCCCACCGGATAGATGACGTCGCTGGCGACGACGGCGAAGTTCGTGTCCTGACTGACCTTCAGAAAGCC
This sequence comes from Streptomyces sp. NPDC001663, assembly GCF_042893105.1. Classification (NCBI taxonomy): domain Bacteria; kingdom Bacillati; phylum Actinomycetota; class Actinomycetes; order Kitasatosporales; family Streptomycetaceae; genus Streptomyces; species Streptomyces sp. NPDC001663. Next base: position 16,044 of record NZ_JBIAUR010000035.1, read on the forward strand.
CGGCACGACGGCGTATTGGGGATCGTCGCCCTCACCGGTGTCGCCGATCACCATGAACGAGAACCGGTCCGGGTCCTCGCGCCGGATCACCTTGTCCGCGGGCGCGCCGGCCGCCTCCCGCTGTGCCACCCATCTGCTGCGCGTACGGCCCGTGGGGTCCCCGAACCAGGAGGCCACCACGCCGTTGCGGGCGGCCCACAGCGTCCTGGGGTTCAGCCACGAGATCTTCTCGACCTCGGGCGGCATCAGCTGCTTGTACCCGCCTTGTTCGGCGGCGCCCCAGCCGGCGCCTTCGGCGGTATCGCGTGAAGAGTCAGACACCGCTGAACCGTAACAACGATCAAGTGGCGGACGGGAAGGGGGTGTACGAGGCGGCCGGGCTGCGCTGGTCGTCGACGGGCGCTCTTGACATGGTCAGGGGCCCGCGACGTACGTTGAAGCGGCAAGTTCCGTACCGGTGGAGGCTCTCGATGCACGTTCCTGGCACGGCACCGCTCGGTGCCGGTACGGGCACGCAGCTGGTCACCCGCCGACACGTCGACTACTGCCGTACCGCTTCCGCGGTCTGTCCTTCCGTACCTGTCTGAGCCCCGGCCGACCCGCATCCTCCGTCGGCCGCGTGTTTGTCGTGGACCGGGCGTCCTCGCGCTCGACGACCCTTGCTGCTGATCCGTCGGCGTCCCGTGACCGACGGCAGGCGTCTGTCGCCGCCGGCCCTTTCCGGGGCGGCCCCGCGTGGCAGCCGCCCGCCGTCGGCCCGATCGCCGCGCCCCGGAAGGAACCCGCATGTCCGGCCCCGCCCTGCATCTCGCCCTCGAAGCCGACGGCGACGGCGCCCACCCCGCGGCCTGGCGCCGCGCCGCCCACGCCCCCGCCGAACTCCTCGACCCGCGCCGCCTGGCACGCGTGGCCGCCGCCGCGGAGAACGCCGGGTTCACGCTGATCACCTTCGAGGACGACCCGCTGCCGCCGGGCAGCGCGCCCAACCCCGTCGGGCGGATCGGCGCGGTCGAGCGGGCCGCGTTCGTCGCCGCCTCGACCAGCACCCTCGGCATCGCCCCCGTCCTAGCCGTCACCTACGCCGAACCCTTCCACGTCTCCTCGCAGTTGGCCTCGCTCGACCACATCGCGAGCGGACGGGCCGGCTGGGTCGTGGGGGAGGAGGCCCGCCCGGAATCGGCCCGCGTCTGGGGCCGCCCCGAGGTGACCGGTGTGGCGCTCGCCCGGGAGGCCCGGGACGGCGTGGAGGTGGTGCGTGCGCTGTGGGACTCGTGGGAGGACGACGCGGCCGTCCGGCACGTGGCGACCGGCCGCTACCTTGACCGCGAGCGCCTGCACTACATCGACTTCACCGGCGAGACGTACGCCGTGAAAGGCCCGGCCATCGTGCCACGCCCGCCCCAGGGCCAGCTCGTGGTGTTCGCCCGGCACGGCAGCGTGCCCGACGCACAGCTCGATGTCGCCCTCGTCTCCGGCCGCGACCTCGCGACGGTGACGGCGACGTCCACCGCGACAGCGCGCACCTTCGCCGAGGTCGAGGTCGCCCTGGACACCCCGCAGGCCACGGCCGACGAACGCGTCGCCGACCTCGAACGGTACGCACCCTGGCCGGACCGGGGCCGACTGCGGCACGTCGGCACGGCCGCCGAACTCACCGGGCTCCTGCGGGAGTTGAGCCGCGTCGTCGACGGCGTACGACTGCACCCGCTCGTACTCGACGAGGACCTGCCCGTCCTCTCCCGCCTGGTCCTGCCCGAGCTCGTCGACCAGCGCCTGGCCGCCCGCCCGCTGCCGGGCACGTCACTGCGCGCCACCCTCGGACTGGAACGCCCCGCCAACCGCTACGCCGCCGCCGGCCCCCGCGAGGAGAACCGATGACCCGCACCGACCCCCTGGACGTCCCCCGGCCGCACGCCCAGCTGCACTTCGGCGTGTTCTTCCAGGGGGTCAACCACTGGACCATCTGGTCCGACCCGGCCAGCGGCTCCCAGATCGACCCCGCCAGCTTCCGCCGCGTCGCGCAGAGCGCCGAACGGGGCCTGTTCGACGCGTTCTTCCTCGGTGAGGGGCTGCGGCTGCGCGAGGTCGACGGCCGTATCCACGAACTCGATGTCGCCGGGCGGCCGGACGCCATCACCCAGCTCGCCGCACTCGCCGCCGTCACCGACCGGATCGGCCTGGTCAGCACCTCCAACGCCACCTACAACGAGCCCGCCGATCTCGCTCGCCGCCTTTCAGGCCTCGATCTGCTCTCCCGGGGGCGCGCCGGCTGGAACGTGGTGACCACCGACAACGCCTGGACCGGCGCCAACTTCCGCCGCGGCGGCTACCTCGACCACGCCGACCGCTACCGGCGCGCCGAGGAGTTCCTCACCGTGGCCCGCGCGCTCTGGGACGGCTGGGCCGACGGAGCGATCGCCACGTCCACCGACGGCCCGGCCTGGGCCGCGCCCGGTTCCGTACGCCAAGTGCGCCACCAGGGGCCGCAGTTCGACATCGACCTCGCCCCGACCCTGCCGCGCAGCAACCAGGGCCACCCGGTGATCTTCCAGGCCGGGGACTCCGGCGCGGGACGGGACTTCGCCGCCCGCAACGCCGACGTCATCTTCTCCGCGCACGGCAACGACTTCGACGACGCGCTCGCCTTCGCCGACGACATCCGCACCCGCCTGCGGGTGGCCGGGCGGCCCGACGACGACATCCGCATCCTGCCCGGCACGGAGATCATCATCGGGGCCACCGAGGAGGAGGCCCTGGAGAAGAAGCGGTGGATCCGGCTCCAACAGGTCACCCCGGCAACGGCGTTGAGCATCGCCGGACTCGTCTGGAACCGCGACCTGTCCGACCGCGACGCCGACGGGCCACTGCCCAAGGAGGACCCCGTCGTCGAGGACAACGACGGCTCCTTCGGCGCCCGCCGCATCGCCGATCCGCACAAGGTCGTCGCCGAGTGGCGGGAGAAGGCGGACGCCAACGGCTGGTCGCTGCGGGAGGCCGTCATCGCCCTCGGTCCGCAGCGCGGGCACGTCGGCACCCCGTCCGGCCTCGCCGACAAGTTCGCACACTACGTGCGGCACGGCGCCGTCGACGGCTTCAACGTCACGCCGTACCTCATTCCCGACGGCCTCGACGACATCGTCGACCTGCTCGTCCCCGAACTGCAGGAACGGGGCGTCTACCGCACGGAGTACACCGGTACGACCCTGCGCGAGCACCTCGGCCTGCGCGAGCCGCTCACCCATCGCACGGCGCTCGAGGCACGGCAGGCGGGCTGACGCCTCACCACTCGCGGGTGGGCGGCGGGGCCCACTGCGGCTGCGTGTCGCCGTGCGAACCCTGCTGGGATCGCGCGGGAGGGGCGGGAGCGTAGGAGTCCGGCCGTGACCGTGCGGTCCCCGGGGTGTTGTCGAACAGGGTGCCGCCGTTGCGCGGCGCGGGGATCTTCCCCAGGTCGGCCGCGCGGTCCTTGCGGGACGAAGGCGACCGGTTCCAGTCGCCGTCGCCCAGCACCAGCAGCGGGTCGAACATCACCACGACGCCGGCCAGCAGCAGGAAGACGGCCGGTCCCAGCAGCATCGGGAGCAGCAGCGAGGTCGGCGAGTCGCCCGCCCAGGCCCCGCTGCCGCTGCCGTGCACATGGACGCTGACGGCGGCCATGGCCGTGTAGTGCATGCCGGACACCGCCACGCCCATGACCAGGCTGGCCCCCAGGCTGGCCAGGAAGCCGCGGAGGGTGACGGCCGCCCACAGCGCGGCGGTCGCGGCGGCGATCGCGATGCCGACGGACAGGGCGACGGTGAACGTGTCGTACTGGATGTCGCCGTTCACCTCCATCGCCGCCATGCCGAGGTAGTGCATCGCGGCGACACCGAGACCGGTGATCACACCCGCGACGGACAGGGTGAGCGTGCCGGCGCCCAGATAGCCGACGATGAACACGCCGATGCCGACCACGACGATCGCCACGCCCAGGCTGAGCAGGGTGAGACCGGCGTCGTAGCGGATGCCGGTCTCCTGGACCTGGAAACCGAGCATCGCGATGAAGTGCATCGTCCAGATCCCGCAGCCGATCGACGCGGCGCCCAGCGCCAGCCAACCGGGCTTCCAGGACTGTTCGTTGAGCAGGGACCGGACGATGCACCGCAGCCCCAGCGCCCCTCCCAGGCAGGCCATCAAATAGGCCGCCACCGGGGTCACCGCACCGTAGCGGAACCCGTCAACAGTGCCTTGCATATGCCAACTCCCCCCAGAGTCACGGCATTTCGTGAAAGCAAGGTCTACGGGTGAGTGGCGTGTGAAGGCAAGGGATTACCGGCGGTAAGCGAATAACTTTCAACTTCCGTCGGTTGACTCCGGTCAACGAGGGGCGAGTTCCGGCCATGAACATCTTGCGAGAGGCTCCGACAGCGGCGTGACGGGCGGGGGTCAGCCTTGCTGGACGGGCACGACCACCAGCTCCGCGATGTTGACATGCGGCGGTGCGGCCACCGAGAAGGCAACGGCTTCGGCGACGTCCTCCGCGACCAGCGGGCGCAGGTCGGTGCGCATGCGGGACAGAGTGGTGCGCATGTCGTCGTCCTGCATGTCCGAGCCGAGTTCCGTGACGGTGACGCCGGGTTCGACGTTCCGCACGCGGACACCGCGAGGCCCCAGTTCGGCGCGCAGGTTGCGGGTCAGATGGGCGACGGCGGACTTGGTGGCGCAGTAGACCGACCAGTTGGGGTACAGCGAGTGGCCGGCCACGGAACCGACGTGGACCAGATCCGCAGGCAGCCCCCGGGCCGCGGCGGCGAGCAGGTCGTCGGTGAACGCGCGCGCCGTGTGCAGCAGACCGCGCAGATTGACGTCGATCATGCGGTCCCACTCGTCGGTCCGGGCGGCCTCGAAGGGAGCGCCGAGCATCACACCGGCATTGGCCACGACGAGGTCGACCCCGCCGAGCTCCGCGGCGACGGCACGCGCGGCGGCATCGACGGCCTCCCGGTCGGTCAGGTCGACGGCGAGCGGCAGTACGGTGCCGGCGGCCGTGGCCCGAAGCCGCTCGGCCAGCTCCGTCAGCCGGTCCTCGCGCCGACCCAGGAGCGCGACGTCGGCCCCACCGGCGGCGAGGCGCCGGGCGGTGGCCGCACCGATCCCACTGGAGGCGCCGGTCACGACCGCGACGCGGCCGGTCAGGGGCTGGACGGGACGGCTGGAAGCGGTGGTGAGAGGGCCGGTATCGGTCTTGAGAGGTTCGGAAGTCATGCCTTGGACCCTGCGGCCCCCGCGCCGCGCCGACCAGGCCGCACTTCTCCGGGGAGAGCTGATCGTAGGAGTTCCACGGCCACCTTCCGATCTCCCCTCCCGGGCTGTGCCGTGCCTAGGGTTGAGGCCATGGACAGCACGAACCCGCTCGGGGAATACCTGCGCGCCCGCCGTTGCCTGGTACGGCCGGAGGACTCGGGGCTGCCGGTGTCGGCCCGGCGCCGGGTGGCGGGGCTGCGCCGGGAAGAGGTCGCGCTGCTGGCCGGCGTCAGCACCGACTACTACGTACGGCTGGAGCAGGGCCGCGAGCGGCATCCCTCCGCCCAGGTTGTCGAGGCCCTGGCTTCGGCTCTGCATCTGGACCCGGAAGCGGCCGCCCATCTCCACCGCCTGGCCCGCCCGGGACCCGTCCCCGGCCGGGCGGCCGCACGGACGGGCCGGGAACGGGTCAGCCCGGTTCTGCTGCGGATGATGGAGGGCTGGCACCGCACTCCGGCCGTGGTCCTGGGCCCCTGCATGACCGTGCTGGCCCACAACGCCCTGGGCCGGGCCCTGTTCGCCGGACACACCTACAGCGGCGATCTCGTACGGCTCGTGTTCCTGGACCCGGATGCGCGGGCGTTCTACCCCGACTGGGAGAAGGCGGCGGTCAACACCGTGGGTGCCCTCCGCTCGGCGGCGGGCACCGACCACCACGACGACCCTCAGCTGATCCGCACCGTGGGCGAACTCTCCCTGAAGAGCAAGGAGTTCCGCCGGCTCTGGGCCCGCCACGACATCCGCCAGAAGACTCACGAGACCAAACGCTTCCAGCATCCCCTGGTGGGCGAACTGACGCTGGACTACGAATCGTTGACCGTCAACAGCGCCCCCGGACAGCAACTGGTCGTCTACCAGGCCGCCCCCGGCAGCACCTCGGAACAGACCCTCGCCCTCCTGGGAAGCCTGACCGCCGACCAGCCTGCCCAGGACCTCGAAGTGTGACGGGGTGCCCGGGCCGGTCGCCTATTCCTTGCGGCGCAGGGTCGCCGAGAGATGGTGCTGCAACGGCTGCCCGACCGCCGCGAGTTCGTGCACGAACGTGAGGGTGTCGCCGTCGGTCAGGGTGTAATGGCGGCGGGTGGCGGTGACTTCCTTGGCGGTCGGGGTGAGGGCCACTTCGTGGGTGGCGAGCTCGACCGTGTCCTCGGCGGCCTGTCCGACCGCGATCTCCGCGATGCCGGTGGGCTGGGTGATCAGTGCTTCCACCCGGCCGTCGGGTTGCAGCCGCCACCAGCCGCTCTCCCGGGCCGCCGGACGCAGGGGTGCCCCGTCGGCATCGAGCAGCCAGGCCCGGGCCTCGTAGCGGAGGAAGGGCCGGCCGTCGTGGCTGAAGGTGACCTCCTGCCCATACGCGAAGTCCCCGTCCAGCGTCGGATACCCGCCCTGGCCCCGACCGTGCCAGGCGCCCAGGAGACCGAGCACGGGCGCCAGCAGCGGGTGCGGCGCGGGCGCACCGCCCGGCCTGTGGGATTCGGGGTACGGGTACTCCGGCGCGGGGTCGAACACGGTGACGCTCCTCGGGTTGTACTGGTGACGCTCGAGAGCCTAAGCGTGCCGTCCGCCGGACAGGCGCCGACGCGAGTCAGACTCCCTTCCCCCATACGAAGACCTCGGTGCTCGGCTGACGCTCCGAGAACCGGCCCGACGGGGACGCTTCGTTCAGCAGCCGACGCACATCCGCCTCGAATGCGCCGAGACGCGTGCCGAAGAGGTGAGGCGCCGAGTACGACATTGAGAACTGGCCCGCGACGACGTCGTCAACCGTGCGTACCAGCGGCTGTCCGCCGGCAACGACATGACGCTGCGGACCGGAGAACCCCGCCCGGGCATACACCTCGGCCTCACCACCGGGCGTGCCCTGCGCCAACACGCCCCGACCGGCTCGCCGGACCGGCCCGAGGTAGCGCCGTACCAGATCCTGGATCGCCTCGTACGGTGCCCCCGGATACGGCAGACCTTCGGCGCTGCGGACCTCCGTCGGCAAGTCGGAGATGTGCACCAGCACCCCGCCGGGCCGGAGCATGTCCCGCACGGTCGCCGCCACCAGATCGCGGTCCATCCAGTGGAAGGACTGACCGAAGGTCGCGACGGTGAACGTCCCGAGCCCCGCGGGCAGTTCCTCGGCCCGGGCCTGAACCCACCGCACCTTCCCGGTCACTCCGCGCGAAACGGCTTCGCGAGCGGCTTCGGCGAGCATCCCCTTGTCCGGGTCCACGCCGACGATCTCGCCGAACAGATGCGAGAAGCCCAGAGCGAGAGTTCCGGGCCCGCACCCCACGTCGACGAGGCGCCCCCGCCCATCGAGCTGCAGGACCTCGGCGAGCAGTTCCGCCAGCCCAGGGGCATAGGGAAGCCGCCCACGCCGGTAGTAGGCGGCCGTACCCGCAAACAACGTTTCGTCCCATTCCCAGCCGGCCACCATGCCCCGCCACCACCTTCACACAGATCCGCACCAGTTCAGCCGCCGATGATTCCACGCACCAATCGGCCGGAGGCCCGCCCGCCCCAGCTGGCTTGCGTTCGTACGGGGATGTGGTCGCTGTCAGTCGGCCAATGAGGCTCCGAATTGGGCCCCGGTCGCGGGCAGGCCCATGGTGGACGGGCCGAACGAGAAGGAGCCGCTCGCGGTGATGCCGCTGGAGGTGGCCGAGAAGACCCACGCGGCACCGTTGTTCGTGTTCTCCGCCCAGTCGCCGACGACCAGGCCGTCCTTCTTGTCGCCGTTGGCGTCGACGAGGGCGCTCTCGCTGCCGAAACGGTCCAGCTTCTCGGCGGTGCCGGGTACCCCGGCGGTGTTCTGGCTGAACGACTTGACGCCGGTGGTGGTCAGGCCGTTCGCGCTGCCGCGCAGCACGAGCACGGTGCCGGCGTCGGTGAGGCCGTCGAAGTCCTCGCCGGGCAGGCCGGTCACCACGTCCAGGTAGCCGTCGCCGTTGGTGTCGCCGATCGACAGGCCCGAGCCCATGCCGTCGTGCCACTCCCCGACGCCCGGTACACCCGCGGTGTCCTGGTTGATCCACACCGGCTTGCGGGTGGTGGACACGCCGTTCGGGCCGCCGTGGACGACGGCGATGGCACCGCCCTTGACCGGGAGGTCGATGTCGTAGTCGGTGCCGTCGACGGAGTGGCCGACGACGATCTCGGCGTGAGCGTCCTTGTCGAGGTCGCCGATCGCGACGTCGTCGCCGCGGATGAGCCGGCCCTGGGAGTCCTTGAGGAGGCCCTTGTACGTGAACCCGGAAGGACCGCCCAGCATCAGGGCCACCCCACCGGTACCGACCTCGCCGTCCAACTGTCTGGCGCTGACGGCCAGATCGGCGATTCCGTCGCCGTTCACGTCACCGGCGGCCATCGCGAGGGCGTACCACTCCTCGCCGGGGGCGACGAGGGTGAACCGGGTCGTACTCGCGCTGCCGCCGTCCCGCCTGAACGGGCCGTGCAGCACCGAGCCCTCGCCCGGCGTGTTCTCGTCGCCGTAGTCGTCGCCCGACGCCACCACATCCGGGTACTTGTCCCCGTCGACGTCGGCGACCACGAAGGAGCCGCGGGAGTTCGCCGGCACGTTCCTCAGCAGGGTCGGCGTGGCCGACAGCCCCTTGGGGCCGCCCCAGTTGACGGCCAGGAAACGTCCGTCGTAGCCGCTGATCGGCGACATGTCCACGAGCGACAGCAGATCGGCGTAGCCGTCCCTGTCGAGGTCGCCGCTCTGCAGGTCGCTGCCGTAGCGCGTCTGTGGCTGCGTCGTCGACCGGCTCGACCAGGTCAGCACCTGCTTGCGCGAGGTCGACAGCCCGCTGGACGAGCCGTACAGCACGCTGACGGCCCCCGCCTTCGCCTGCCCGTTCAACGTGGTGCCCGGCGCGCCGATCGCCAGGTCGGGGTAGCCGTCGCCGTTGAAGTCGTCGTGCAGGCGCTTGGTGCTGGGCGTGGTGGCGGTCGTCGCGGCCGGGGTGGCGGCGTCGACGACGGGAACCAGCACGGCACCGCTGACCAGGGCGATACCGGTAGCGAGGAGGAGCTGTCTGCGGCGCCGGGGAAGGGAACGGGAAGCCATGGTTGTCCTGACGTAGGCGGTGACGAGGGCGGGGGGCGGGGGATCAGCGCGGGAACGCGTCGCCGAGCCAGGCCCCGCTCGCGACCGTGCCGAGAGTACGGGCGCCGAAGGAGAGGGGCCCTTGGCCCTCACGCCGCCCAGTACGACTCACCAGAGAGACGGTTGGTTGTGCTGGGGTACGCCGCGACTTTCCCTGCCGTTAACCGCGAACCCCACCCCAACCGGCCGTCATCGACAGCTCCCAGTCGAAGGCGACGGCCTTCTCCTCGGGCCCGATGGCGACACCTTCACCGGCCCGGGCACCCGCTGCATCAACTCCTCTTCCACTCGCGTACTGGTGGCATCCTTGGTCGGTGTTGTCATCCGATCACGTGGGCGCTGTGTTCTTCGACGTCGACGGCACCCTGGTCCCAGGTACCAGTTCGTCGGTCTTTCTGGCCGGCTTCCTCGGCCATCGGGACGAGTTGGCCAAGGCCGAGGACGCCTATGCCTCCGGCGCCCTGGACAATCGACAAGTTTCCGAGCTTGATGCCGCAGGCTGGGCGGGCATGTCCGAGGAACAGATCTCTGGCTGGCTCGACGGACTTCCCTTGGTCTCGGGCATCACGGAGACCGTGGTCTGGTGCCGGCGGAACGGATTGGTGCCCATGCTGGCAACCCTGGCCTGGTCGCCGGTCGGCAGCTATCTGACTGACCGTTTCGGCTTCCACACGTTCAGCGGGCCTCGGCTGGAGACCACCGACGGCCGGTTCACGGGCCGGGTCGCTCGTCACTTCGACGAGTACGACAAACGAGACTTCGCCCTTGCGCAGGCGCGGGAGCTGGGGCTGGCCCCTCACGCATGCGGAGCTGTCGGCGACAGCCGGTCCGACCTGCCGCTGTTTGCGGCTGTCGAGTTGAGCGTGGCGTTCAACGCCTCGGCGGGTGCGCGGGCAGTAGCGACAGCCACGGTGGACGACGACGACCTGCGAAGTGTGCTTCCCGCCTTGAGTTGCCTGGTCACAGCCACTCGTTGAGAGCGGCGACGAGGACGGCGATCCGCTGGCCCTACGTCCGGGGCGCAACGTGCCGTGACCCGCCGGGAGGCGGCGGGCCACGGGGTGAGTGTGCGGATCGGTCGGGCGGGTTTCCGGACGGGTCAGGAATCCAGGAAGTGGCCGTTGCACGAGGCTTCCGTCACCCAGCGGTGGGAGCTGATCGCGTTGTCCACGTCGTAGCCGCTGCTGAAGGAGAAGCCGTTGAGGCTGCTCATGTAGTACTCGGACTTCTTGATGCAGGTGTAGCCGCCGCCCCAGTCCGTCCCCGTCCCGTTGAAGACCTGGACGGCCAGGCCGGACGTCCCCTTGTGCAGGATGGACTCGGCATTGTTGGTGGCGCTGCCCTGGAACCCGCCCTGGTCATTTCCCCAGTTCGAGTCCTCGCCATCGGCCCTGCCGAGGTAGCCGGTGCAGTTGTCGGAGGCGTAGGCGTAGAAGTAGCCGGATGACGCACTGTTCCACGCGTTGTCGCAGGCTGTGGCGGCTTGAGCGCCGCCTGCGGGGACGAGCGCTCCGAGGCCCGCGAGGCCGATGGTGGCGGCTGTGGCCAGGATCTTGCGCATGGTCGTTTCTCCTTGTTCTGCTGGTGCCGTCTTCGGCTGTCCGCAGCCGTGGTGCTGCGGAGGTGTGGGCAGTCCCGGAGCCGCGGACCGATGGGTCTGCGATCCCGGACTGAAGGCGCGCGGCGTCAGGGCTGAAGGCGCGTGGTCGCGCGGGACTCAGGCCGTTGAGCCGGTGATGTCCTTGGCCCGCTGGAGGGCGAGGAGGCTCATGCGCTGATAGGTGGTGATGTCCTTGGCGTACCGACGGAGCTTCCGGTCGCGGTACTCGGTTTCCAGCGCGTGTGCCGTGCCGGACAGTGGGGTCTGCGTTGCACAGGTGGCCTCGGAGACCGCCAGTTCAACCTCGACGGCGTATGCCTTCTTCGCGCTCAACCCCTTGGTGAGCCGCGGCAGTTGTCGTCTGACGGCGGGCGGGTCGGCGAAGTTGTGGCCCGCCTCGCGCATACATGCCGACCACTTTTCGACCGCGTGCACGAAGCGCTTGTCCTTGACGAGGTCGGGTACGTACAGGGAAGACAGGTTCGTTGCGGTCTTCTCGACGCGGAACCAGGTCGCGAAGTCGCCGTAGAGCCGGTTCTTGGCGTCGGCCTGGCAACTGTCGCGAGGGGTCTGGACCGTGCCGCCGGCGGGAAGTTCGGCGGTCAGCATGCCGCTGGAGGGGCCGCCTTCAAGCGCCTTGCCATAGCGGACGCGCTCGTTTTGCGGGAGTGCGTTGGCGTACGCGTTGTTCGGATCGTCGCGTTGGACTTTCTGGAGCTTGCTCTTGAGCCGACTGCCGTACCCGTGTTTCCTCGCCCAGTCGACATCGGTGAGCACATATCCGTCGCCTTTGAGGTCGTCGACGGTCGGCAGCCAACCCACCCAGTACTTGAAGCCCTTGTTCTCCATGCACTTCTTCACGAGCAGCGCTTCGGCCCGTTGGACGAGAATCTGTTCGGCGTCGGTCAGCTCCCGGCCCTGGGTCTTGGAGTTCTGGGCCGTGGTGCCCTTCTGTACGTGCGTGGCGGAGTCGGGCCGGTGGCTCGCGGTGCAGCCGGCCGCGGTGACGGCGACGATCACCGCGCCGACGCAGGCGGCAACGGGTGCTCGCTTCATGCTGGTGTCCCCCTGACTGCGGCGCCCCGGGGCGCATGCCTCGTAACCGGTAGCTCTCTGCCTCTGCACCGGACATGCGCGGATTCGTGTGTCCGACTCGGGCCGAGCGGTCGTGCTACCGACACTGCCGAGCGACCTCGCCCCGTCGCCGACCCTCTGGCCTCCCCCGTGGGGGCCGGCCCGCTCGGCCGCTCGGCGGTGTGTGCGTTGATGGTGGCGCCCCGACCTGGTGGAGATCTTGTCGAAACCTTGTCGATGTCGCGTGTGCCTGATGTGATGGACGTGCGCTCAAGGTGATGGAGCGGATGCGATCAGACGGGTTGGCGTGACGGATTTTCGACTGCTGGGCCCGTTGGAGCTGCGCGTGGCCGGCCGGACAGTGGAGCCGGGCCCGCCGCAGCGGCGAGTCGTGCTTGCCTCCCTGCTGGCGGACGTCGGCCGACCGGTCCCGGTCGACACGCTGATCGACCGGCTGTGGGGTGAGCATCCGCCCGCCGAGGCCCGGGCCTCGCTCTATTCGCACATCGCCCGGATCCGTCGGCTCCTGGAAGCAGAGCCGGGCGCCCCGGTACCTGATGAGGGCGGCGGCCTCACGGCGCCACCCAGTGTCCTGCGCCGCGCCGACGGATACCTCCTCAACGCAGCCCCGGACCAAGTGGACTTGCACCGCTTCCGGCAGCTGGTCGAGAAGGCGCGCAGTCCTGAACGCACACCGGCCGAACGCGCACTGACGCTGCGTCAAGCATGCGCGCTGTGGCGGGGACAACCCATGGGCGGGCTACCGGGGCCCTGGGCGGCCCGCACCCGCGAGAGCTGGAAGCAGGAGTACATCGCCGCACTGGTCGCCTGGGCCGACTGCGAGCTGGAAGCGGGCAACCATGCGGCGGTGGTCGGTCGGCTGCCTGATCTGGTCGCCGAACACCCGCTGGTCGAGCCGCTCGCGGCAGCCTTGATGAGGGCGCTGCACATCGGCGGACGCGCTCCGGAGGCCCTTGCCTGTTTCGCCGCGTTACGGGAGCGGCTGGCCGAGGAACTCGGCACCGACCCGGGGCCCGAGGTACGGCGACTGCACCAGGCGATCCTCCGCGGCGAGGACACGGCACCCAGCCGGCCCGACGGGAGTGCCGCCCGCGGCCGCCGACGCGGAAGCGAGGGCGCAGGCGCGCGCCACCCAGCGGCGTCGACCACCATCGGGACGCGTCCCAAGGCGCAAGGCCGTCACGGCGACCGGCTCGTGGGACGTGCCCAGGAGGTGGCGATGTTCGACCGGCTTCTCGAAGATCTGACCACCGGTGAGTCCGGCGCCCGGGCACACGTGGTGGAGCTCGCCGGTGAACCCGGTATCGGCAAGACGCGCCTGCTCGCCGAGTTGGGCGAGCAGGCGAGAAGGCGCGGGATGCTTGTGCTGGCCGGGCGCAGCATGCAGTTCGACCAGGCTCCCTACGGTGCCTTCGTGGACGCGCTGGACGACCACCTCGCTTCCGCGGCCGCGGGCGGTAACCCCGTGCACGCATTGCCGGCGGCGGCGGTGCGGCAACTCGGTGCCGTCTTCCCTGCACTTTGGAACGAGAGCCCGGCAGCGCAGCCGGTTCAAGCCGAGCGGTACTGGCTCCATCGGGCAGTGCGGTCGCTGCTGGAAGCCCTGGGCGGTGGCTGCCGGGGACTGGTACTCAGTCTGGACGACCTGCACTGGACGGACGACGCGACCGCCGAGTTGATCGAGCACCTGATACGGCATCCGCCGAACACGCCGGTGCTGCTGGCGCTCGCCCACCGTCCGCGGCAGATCCCGTCCCGGCTGTCCGCGGCTCTGGCCCGGGCCGGGGCGGACGGCCGGATATCTCAGGTGGACCTGGGGCCCCTGTCCTCCACGGACGCGGCCGGACTGTTCGCCGGCGACATGGGGCAGGGGCGCTGGAGTCAGCTGTACAAGGTCAGCGGCGGGAATCCGTTCTATCTGGAGGCGCTGACCCGGATGCCCTCCGAGCGGCTCACCGCGGCCGCCCCCATGGATCCGACAGCATCCGTGAGAGACGTGCCACGACCCGTGCGGGACTCGCTCCTGGCGGAGTTACAGGGCCTGTCCGATTCGGCGCGGCTCTGCGCACGTGCGGCCGCCGTCCTCGGCGACTCCTTCGCGGTCACGATGGTCGCGGCCATCGCCGAATCCGATCAGGTGCGCACCCTCGCAGCCCTCGACGAACTCACCGCACACGACGTGGTGCGGCCCGTGGGGGCACCGGGCCAGTTCAGGTTCCGCCATCCGCTCGTGCGGGCCGCCGTGTACGAGGGAGCGGGCGCCGGCTGGTTGATCAGCGCACATGGCCGCGCCGCTGAATACCTTGCGTCGCGCGGCGCTCCGTTGGCCACGCAGGCCTCGCACGTACAGCGATCAGCACATCCGGGCGACGAGAAGGCCGCGGAGCTGCTCGCGCAGGCCGCCCGCGACCTGCTGACCATTGCTCCGTCCACCGCCGCGCACTGGACAGGGGAGGCCCTACGACTGCTGGGTGACGAGGGCCGGCTCAGGCCCGACCTGTGGTTGCAGAGGGCAAGTGCGCTCGGCGCGGCCGGACGACTACGAGAGAGCCGTGACCTGCTGCGTACCACGGCTTCGCTGTTGCCTTCCCGGGCCGGGGACATCCGGGTCCGAGTCGTCGTCGCCCAAGCCACGATGGAGTGGATGCTCGGCGACTGCGAGCAGGCAATGCGCCTGTTGCTCCGGGAGTTGGAGGACCGGGACGGCCGGTCGGCGCATGACACCGCGGAACTGGAGATGGCGCTGGCCGCCATCGCACAGCGCACGGACGAGTTCTCCACAGCCGTCCACTGGAGCGAACGGGCCCTTGTTTCAGCGGAGAAGGCAGGTGACCCCCCACGGCTCGCACTGGCTCTAGGGCTGCTGGCGCTCGCGTACGCCTCGAACGGCGACCACGCCCGCTCCCGCGCCCACCTCACTCAACTACTCAAGACGCTCAGCGCAGCGCAGAGTGAGCGGCCGGAGTACATCGACGCACTTTCCGTGATCGGCTGGACGGAACTGCTGCTGGGCCAATATGACTCGGCCCTGCACCATCTCGACCTGGGACTCGAGTTGTCCCGCCGTACCGGCAACAGCCTGTTGCTCAGTGACCTCTTCGCCGCTTCAGCACACGTCCACCTGCTCCTCGGGAACCTGGACGACGCGTCAAGGTGCGCTGAGGAGGCGCTGGAAGCCGCCTCGTTCGTCGGCAGCGAAGAGGCATCCTCGTTCGCCTCCGCGGTGCTCGCCGCGACCCGCATGTGGCAGGGGGACAACGCCACCGACCATTCCACCCTCGAGAAGCTGGTCATCTCCCTGCGCGCGGTCGACGATTCCGAGCCGGCACCGGTCAGGTCCGTTGCGCTCGGCATTCTCGGCCAGGCCATGCTCATCGACGGTGACCCGGACGGGTGCATCCGCACGGTCACCCGCGCGGGCGGAGGTCCCGACCTGCCCAGATTCGAGGCCCCGACGCGCACTTTGTGGTTCATGCTGCTGTCCGGTGCGGAGCTGGCCAGGGGCGACCACGCAGCCGCCGCTTCCTGGGCAGACCGAGCCGCGGCCGCGGCGAGTCCTGAAGGACCGCAAAACCAGCAGGCCTTCGTCGCACTCTCCCGCGCCGAGATCCATCTCAGTCTGCACGACACGGCGGTTGCAGCACGGTTCGCACTGGATGCCGCAGAGGGGTTCAGTGCCTGTCGTATGCCCCTCTACGAAGCAGCTGCGCGAGTCAAGGCGGGCGTCGCGCTGGCCGCGTCGCCCGAGCGCAGGACCGATGCCCTGGCTCAGCTCGAACAAGCGCGGTCACTGTCCGGGACACGTGGCGCCCATGGTCTGTCAGCAGTGGCCGAGGCGGAGTACCGCCGCGTCGCCGAGTCGCCCGTACGCTGACCGGCGGCACGGTCTGCGCCCCATCAGACCGCCCGGCCCGCCCTGAGCGCAGCCGCCGTCTCGACCACGCGACGCGCCTGGTGACGGGCCGCATGCAAGGCCACCACACTGGGCGGGCCGTCGCCGTCCGCGTGGGACGTGCCGTAGGGGTTGCCCGACCGGAACTGGATTGGGGCGGTGTAGCCGGGGCGTGCCCCTATGAAGCCTCTATGTCCCGTCAACCCTCGTACTTGCTGAAGCGGCGTTGTTGAGGCGGCGATAGAGGCGTCGGGCGAAGTAGCGCTTGAGGCAGCGTCGAATCTCGAGTTCCGTCTTGCCCTCGGTGCGCGCTCGAAGGGAGCCGTTCCTCGGCCCAGATCGGCGGCCCCGCTCTCGGTGGCGCGCTGGTGTCCCTGCTGTCGGCGCCGGTCGCCGCCGCATCCTGCGCGGCCTGCTTCGTGGTGTCGTTCCTGTCGATCCGGCGGATCGACCGCCGCGAGTCGATGCCCGAGAACTCGCAACGACCCTCGCCGGTCTGGCGGCGAATCCGTGACGGCCTCCGCTTCGTCGTCCATGAGCCCTCGCTGCGGACGGTGGGGCTCGCCTCGGCCGCCTTCCAGTTCTCGTTCGCGGCGACGATGACCGTCTATCTGGTCTTCCTGCCGCGGGAACTCCACCTGTCCGGCACGGCCGTTGGGCTTGCACTCGCAGCGACGGGTCCGGGCGCGCTGGTCGGCTCACTGCTGGCCGCCCGGCTACCGCGGCGCTTCGGCTACGGCCCGGTGCTCATCGGAGCGGCGGCACTCGGCGACGGTGCGATGCTGTGCGTGCCCCTGCTCCACGGTCCCCACGCGCAGACGATCGTCGTCCTCCTGGCGGTCAACTTCGTGTTCGGTACCTTCGGCCAGCTGGTGAACGTCACGGTCATGGCCGTGCGGCAGGCCGTCACCCCGAGCGGGATGCAGGGCCGCACCGCCGCGACGATCACGTTCATGGGCATGGGGCTGACCCCGCTCGGCTCCCTGCTCGGCGGCCGGCTGGCCCAGGGATGGGGCCTGCGCACCAGCCTTCTCATTACGGCCGCCGGGATGATGCTGTCGCCCGCGCTGATGCTCCTGTCTCCGCTCGCTCGCCTGGGACGTGAGCTTCCCGCGCCGCGGGAGGCGTCGGCGCCCTCTGCATGACGGCATCCGGCTTCAGGGCGTGCCGTTGAATTCCTCGTACGGATCAGGGAGGAACGCAGCGAGGTGGTTCATCCGGGCGGCGCAGCGGAAGGTCAAGGTCGTGACCGAAGTGCGAGCCCGGGGGAGCAGGGCTGCGCGGCCTTCGCGAGGGTATGCGCCTCGCCTGAGGCTGCGTCAGCCGACCATGTCGAAGCAGGCCCGGACCCGGGTGAAGCGGCCGGCGGCCAGGTCGTCCCGGCGAATCACCCAGTAGACGACGCCCAGTTCACCCTCGGTGAGATCCTCGCCCCCGACCTCCGCGAGCAGCACCCAGTCGCCCGGGCCGTGGTCGTGCTCCGTGATGGGATCTGCGTTCCAGACCCAGGGGTAGCCGCCCATCTGCACCGGTCCTTCCGCCTGTATCTCGCCGCAGGTCTTCCACCACACCGAGCCCAGTTCGCTGCCGTGCGGGAACTCCTCGGTGTCCGAGCCGCGGTTGGGCAGCGAGGGCTCGATCGACAGATGTAGATCCTGGGCCGGGTGAACGTGCGGCGGCCACTCGCCGCCCGGACCGCGTTCGGAGACGGGCGTGCCGGCCGGGACGTGGACGAGCCGGGACCAGTCGTCGTCGCTCCACGGGTCCTCGGTGTCCGCGAAGAAGAGCAGCGTGCCGTCCTTCGGCAGCGGGAGGTCCGTCGCGCCCGGCGGGATGGCCGCGAGGTCGACCGAGGCGAGGAACGGCAGGTCCGGAACGGGCTCGTCCTCGGGCATCGGCGGCAGCCCGCCGAGCCGTCCGGCCACCGGGCCGTCGGGCGGCGCCTGACCGGCGGGGCTCAGCATCGCGCAGCGACGGACGGTGCCGAGCCACCGCTCGACCTCGTCCTGCGGTACGCCACGGCTGCGGGCTTCGTCGCGGAACGGATCCATCGATCGCATTTCGCCGAGTATGCCAGGGCGATCATGACCGCCTGCCCTGATGAAGCGAACCGGCCGCGGGCCCGACGGCCGACGCCGCCCTGACCGACGAGCGGTTTTCCTACCGCTTGTGCGCCTTGTAGCGACTGGCGAGCGCGTGGAACGCTTCCTTCGGTTCCCAGGGCATATCGGGGTAGGTGCGTGCGTCCGCGGGGTAGCTGCTCTGTTCGTCGAGGATCTTGACGATGCCGTAGGAGGCCATGTCCTCGTCCGGTCCGGTCGTGCGGTGGGGTGTGGCGAAGCCGGCGAAGCTGAACCAGAAGACGGAGTCGACGCCTTCCTCTTCGAAGACCGTCATGAGGTCGTCGAGGTAGCGGACCTGCTCGCTCTCGTCGCGTATCAGGTCGGGCTTGAGGGTGACGCCGTCGGCTTCCTTGGCCATGTACCAGCCGGCGCCGCCATAGTCGCCCGCGCCCCGGTACGTGCAGCAGCCGGCCTCCATGATGGCGACGGGCTTGCCGTGGGCGAACTCCTTGCGCAGGTCGTCGCGGTAGGTGGGGGCGTTGCGCAGGCCCCGGAAGGCGTCCAGGCCCACGATGTCGAACGGGGTCCAGTCCACGCCGTCCAGGGGGCAGGAGGCGTAGCTCACGCGACCGCCGAAGAGAGGCCGTACGGTGTCGACGGCCTCACCCAGGAAGGCGTTGACCTTGTCGGGGATGCCCTGGAGCGCGGCCTCGCGGTCGGGCCCCGCCAGGATGGGGACGCGCTCGTTGAAGGTGTCGCCGGGCAGGTACCCGCGGGCGAACAGGCTGAGTTCGCAGCCGGTGACCAGGGTGACCGCGGCGCCGTCCCGGCGCAGCCGCTCCGCCCGCTGGGCGCAGTCGGTGAACAGCGGCAGCATCTCGGCGTTCGCGAGCTCGCAGGGGAACGGTGAGAACCAGACCTCCAGGCCGGCGTCCGCGGCATACCGCGCCGTGGTCTCGATCCGATCCGGGTCGCCGCCCGTGATGCGGACTGCGGTGCAGTGCAGGTCCTTCGCGATGACCCGCATGTCCCGTTGGGCGTCCCGGGGGTCGAAGACAGGGCGCGAGGTGTCGCCGTTGGGAAAGGTGCCGGTGTCGTAGTGGATGCCCTTGCCGCGCAGCATGACGGGTGCCTCCGATAAGCGTCGCCGTGTTCGTATGGCGCGATCGTCCAGGCTCCAGCCGCGTCAGAGTCAAGAGCGGGTGGTCGTGAGCCGGCGTGAGGGCGGTGACGGCCCGCCCAACCCTACGAATGGCTCGACCAGCCTGTCCCAGGAAAGTAAGGCCAACTGGGATGCACAGTGGCTTCCCAATGGGGAAGTCGAGCTGTGTTCCTGTGCATTGGCAGAACTCAGTTCCGTGATCAGTCGAACCAGACCACGAGGCGCACGTGCTCTGGGCCATGCAGCTCGGCCAGGGTCCTCATTACGTCCCAGACTGGCGCCCAGTGGGTCCCCGCCCCGGCCACGGTGTTTCGGCTCAGTGTGCCGGATCGATCGGTCTCGTCCCAGTCGGCGGCTGCCAACTCGGCCCAGCTGATCCACGTTGTTCCGTGCGCGCCTTGTGGCCCACCCCAGGCGTTGAAAGCCTGTCGCAGTCCCTCGGAAGCGTCCTCCGGCAGGCCGCGGTTTTCGGACAGCGGTCGAAACCCGGAGGAGTTGCGGACGCCGAAGAGGCAGGCAAAGGCGTCGTAGGCGTTGCCGGTGTTGAGGAGGAAGAGGTCAATGGCGGCGTGCCACACCGCGTCCTCGTCGTCCTCCCCGAAGATCCGGGCCAAGGGCCTGCACTCGATCATTCCGCTCACGTCGGTGGACATGCGTCGCAGTCTGCCGAGCGCGGGCAAGGCTCGTCGCCTCGATTTCCGATGCAGAACCCAGCCGGCGGGTGTGGTGGGGCGACCTCGTAGGAGCGCCGGTCGCGGATCACGGCCCACAGGACGTTGACTCTGCGGCAGGCGAGGGCGATCACGGCCTGGGTATGGCGTTTGCCCTCGGCGCGCTTGCGATCGTAGAAGATCCGGGAGTTGGGGTCGTAGCGGACGCTTGTCAGAGCGGACATGTAGAAGATGCGTTGGAGGCCCCGGTGGTAGTGGCGAGGGCGGTGTAAGTTGCCATTCCGCTTCCCGGAAGCTGCCGATCGCGGCGAGGAACTCTGCGCCCAGCAGTGGCCCCATGCCGGGCATGCCGGCCACGACCTCGGCCAGCTCGTGTGTCCGGAACGGGTCTCGATGAGCCGGTCGATCTCGGCGACCTTCTCGTTCAGGGTCTGGACCTCCTGGGCAAGTGTCCGAACGAGCTGGGCGATCACAGCCTCTCCCGGGACGGCGGTGTGCTGCCGCTCGGCGGCCTGCACGGCCTTCTGCGTGAGCGCCCCGGGGGTGCGGACGCCGCGGGCGCGCAACCAACGGGTGAGCCGCGCGGTGCCGATGCGCCGGAGGGAGGCCGGCGTCTGGTTGCCGTCCAGCGCAACGAGGGGTCCGGCGGTCGTCAGGACGAGCACCCGTTCCAGCGCGGGGAACAGGTCGGTCAAGGCAGAGCGGAGTCGGTTGATGGACCGGATGCGGTCGCGGACGAGGTCGGTGTGTTGGTTGGTCAGGAGACGGAGTTCGATAGTGGCCCCGTCGCTGGGCCGCAGCGTGTGGAGGTCGCGGCGTATGTGGCAGCGACGGATACCGGGGTGAAGGCAAGACCGACGCCCGCGACGCACTGGTCGTCGCTGACCGGGACGTCCTGGACCGTGATTGACCAGTAGGGCGAGTAGGAGGGCGGGCTCATCGCCGGCCATGTCCACGGCTCAGGTCACCTGGTTGCCGAGGGTAAGTACGGCGTCAAGGAGCTTGAGGAGCTCCGGCTCGTCGTTGGTGACGCGGCGGGACAGCATTGCTTCGCCGTTTTCGTTGAGTACGAGGCAGTGGTGGTGGGTTTTGCCGCTGTCGATGCCTGGCCAGATCCGGTTCATCTTGCTCCAGACGATCGTCCTGCAGGGTTCGTGCCACAGACGACCTCGCCGGCATGGCCTTACACAGTGATCTTGTCCGCACTTCCCAATCTGGCGGCCGGGTCGTCGTGGGGCGCCCGGCGGCCAAGCCACTGCAGCCACGGACGGCCGCCGAGCGCGGACGGGCCAACGGAAGCGGTCAGGCGCAGCCGAGGGTGTGCAACGCGTCTTTCCGAACCTGTCCTCGAACGCGTGTTTCATTTCGACGTCTGGTGGAACCATCCCTCCGTGGCGACCTCTCCCCTCCCTCAACAACTCACCCGCACCCACCGCTTCACCCGAGGCGCCCCCACCCGTCCCTCCGTCTCGCCCGACGGCAGAACCGTCCTGTTCCTGCGCACCCGCGCCGCCGGCGACCCGGTCACCTGCCTCTGGTCCCTGGACGCGGAGACGGAACACGTGCTGGCCGACCCGGCACGGCTGCTCCCGCATCCACAGGACGGGGCCGGTATCGAGGCATACGCCACCGACCGAACCGCCGACCTCATCGCCTTCGCCCTGGCCGGGGAACTGTGGGCGCTGCGGCTCGGCGGCAGTCAGCCGCACCGCCTGCCCGCCCGCGGCCCGGTGTCCGACCCGCGTCCCGATCCCACCGGCCGCCGTATCGCCTACGTCTCCTCCGGCGCCCTGCGCGTTACGGACGCGGACGGCGCAGGAGACCGAGTCCTCGCCGAACCGGACGGCCCCGACGTTGAGTTCGGAACAGCCAGCCATACGGCAGCCACCTCGCTCGACGGCCCTCGCGGCCACTGGTGGTCCCCTGAGGGCACCCGGCTGCTGGTCGCCCGCACGGACTCCACGGCCGTTCACCCTTGGCCGGCGGTCGGCGCGGATGACTCTGGCCGGCGTTTTGCTGCAGTCGGTACTCCCAATCCAGACGTCACCCTCTGGGTCATCGGACTCAACGGCCGTACCACGCAGACGAGTTGGGATCGCGCAGCCTCCGAGTACGTCGTGGGCGCAGGCTGGGACCCGCACGGCCCCTATGCCGTCGTACAGTCCCGTGACCAGCGCACCGTCCGCTTCCTCGCGATCGACCCCGCCGACGGTCGCACCACCGTCCTGTGCGAGCAGCAGGACGACCGCTGGGTACACCTCGTCCCCGGCCTTCCCGCCCGCACCGCCTCCGGCGCCCTCCTCGCCCACGCCGATCTGCACGACACCCGACACCTGACCATGGACGGTGCCTCTGTCACCCCGCCAGGGCTCAACCTCCGTACCGTGCTCGGCATCGACGGCGACGACGTCCTGTTCACCGCATCCGACGCCGACGAGCCCACCGAAACGCATCTGTGGAGCTTGCGGCCGGCAGAGGGGCTACGGCGGCTCAGCGCCGACGCGGCCGTGCACTCCGGCGTGCGCAGTGGCGGAACCCTCGTCCGGGTCACCCATGGCGCGGACCGGCCTGG
Source organism: Streptomyces sp. NPDC001663 (assembly GCF_042893105.1). Taxonomy (NCBI): domain Bacteria; kingdom Bacillati; phylum Actinomycetota; class Actinomycetes; order Kitasatosporales; family Streptomycetaceae; genus Streptomyces; species Streptomyces sp. NPDC001663. The sequence goes on from NZ_JBIAUR010000035.1 coordinate 38,478, forward strand.
CGATCGGGTCGACGTGCTGCGGGAGGGGAAGCCGGCCGTGACCCTCGCCTCGTACGTCGAGCGGCCGGTGCTCGATCTGCGAATGAACCAACTCGTCCTCGGCCCGCTCGAACTGCGCGCCCGACTGCACCTTCCGTCTTGGTACCGGCAGGGCAGCGGCCCCCTCCCCGTGCTCGTCGACCCGTATGGCGGCCCCGCCGCCCAGCGCGTCACCGCGGAGGTGGACTGGAAGGTGCTGGTGTCGCAGTGGTTCGCCGAGCAGGGGTTCGCGGTGCTGGCCGCCGACGGGCGCGGCACACCGGGGCGCGGTCCGGACTGGGAGCGCGAGGCGTACGGCGACCTGTTCGGGCTCGCCCTCGACGACCAGGTGACCGCGCTGCACCAGGCGGCCCGCCGCCACCCCGAGCTCGACCTCGGGTGCGTCGGCATCCGTGGCTGGTCCTTCGGCGGTTCCCTCGCGACCGCCGCCGTACTCCGCCGCCCGGACGTCTTCCACACCGCGGTGGCCGGGGCCTGCGTCACCGATCAGCGGCTGTACAACGCCCACTGGCGCGAACGGTTCCTCGGCCATCCGGATCGGTATCCGGAGCGGTACGACGCCAACTCCCTTGTCCTGGAGGCGCCGAAGCTGTCCCGGCCCCTGCTGCTGATGCACGGCCTCGCCGACACCAACGTCCCGCCGGCCAACACCGTGCGCCTGTCGGACGCCCTGCGCGCCGCCGGGCGCCCGCACGAGGTGGTGCTCCTGCCGGGCGTCGGCCACCAACCGGTGGGCAGCGCGATCACGGCAGAACTGTTGGATCGTCAGGTCCGTTTCCTGCAGCGCCACTTGGGCGCGCACCTCGCCGACAGCGCGGCGTGGGCACGTCTCACGGGTCGGCACACCTGACGGCGGTCCGCTCCGACCACTCCGGATTCCCTGCCGCCCGCTCCGCTCCCCGTGAGCCGTGGGCGCGGGCAGCCGCCGTACCGCTGCCGCCGCGAAGGACGCCCCATGGCACAGCCCGCGTCCCTCGACCTCAGCCCGTACCCCTCGACGGGCCGCTGCCCGAACTGCCCCTCTCCATCCAGTCGCACACCGCGCAGCGCCAGATCTACGAGGAGGCCCGCCGCGACAATCTCACCATCCGCGACCTCGTCGGCCGCTTCGCCGCTGACGAGCGCAGCGTCGTCGGCACGCCCGAGCGGATCGCCGACCACATCGAGGAGTGGTTCCACGGCCACGCGGCCGACGGCTTCAACGTGATCTTCCCCTATCTCCCGGGCACCCTCGTCGACTTCGCCGAGCTGGTGATCCCCGAGCTGCGGCGCCGGGGCCTGTTCCGCACGCACTACACGGGGACGACGCTCAGGGAACATCTGGGGCTGCCACGGCCGGGGCACTCGATCCACCGAGCGGCACAGCAAAAGCACAGGTAGGGCACAGGGCGGCCGGGTGCGGTGGCTGTGGCCGTGCCCGGCACCGAGGGATAACCCTCGATGCCTCACCGAATGGCTGACATGTCACCGACAAGCCTGTCATTCTCCCTGCCAACTACCCCACGGTAGCGGCACGTTGTCTTCACACGTGTCCGGCCCCGCACAGCTCGGCTCGTCCCGGACAGCAGACCCGGCTGCCCGGTCTCGCACCGGCCGCCCCACGCGGCCAACGCAGTAGGAGAACGAGTGAGACGCATCCCCCGCAAGCGGACCGCGGTAGGAGCCCTGGTCTCCACCGCGGCCTTCCTCGCCGTCGGCATCCAGTCGGTCCCGGCGAACGCGAAGCCCGCGGCCCCCCATCCCAGCCCCGTGCGCACCGGGGGGCTGGAGGCCAAGCTGACCCCGGCGCAGCACACGGCGCTCGTCAAGAGCGCGGAGAAGAAGACCGCCGCGACCGCCCGCACGATCGGCCTCGGCGCCAAGGAGAAACTGGTCGTCAAGGACGTCGTCAAGGACAACGACGGCACCCTGCACGCCCGTTACGAGCGGACGTACGCAGGGATTCCGGTCCTCGGCGGCGACCTCGTCGTGCACACCCCGCCCGCCTCACTCGCCTCCGGCACGGTGAGCGCGACCTTCAACAACAAGCGCACCGTCAAGGTCGCCTCCACGACCGCCACTTACACCAAGTCGGCCGCCGAGACCAAGGCACTGAAGGCCGCCAGGGCCCTCGACGCCAAGCAGCCCAGCACCGACAGCGCCCGCAAGGTCATCTGGGCGGGCAGCGGCACCCCCAAGCTCGCCTGGGAAACGGTGGTCGGCGGCCTGCAGGACGACGGCACACCCAGCCAGCTGCACGTCATCACCGACGCCACCACCGGCAAGGAGCTCTACCGGTACCAGGGCATCAAGACGGGCACCGGCAACACCCAGTACAGCGGCACCGTCTCGCTCAGCACCACGCTGTCCGGCTCGACGTACCAGCTGTACGACACCACCCGCGGCGGCCACAAGACGTACAACCTCAACAACGCCACCTCGGGCACCGGCACCCTGATGACCGACTCCGACGACGTCTGGGGCACCGGATCCGGCTCCAACACCCAGACGGCCGGCGCGGACGCCGCCTACGGCGCCCAGGAGACCTGGGACTTCTACAAGAACACCTTCGGCCGCAGCGGCATCAAGAACGACGGCGTCGCCGCCTACTCCCGCGTCCACTACAGCTCGGCGTACGTCAACGCCTTCTGGGACGACGACTGCTTCTGCATGACCTACGGCGACGGCTCCGGCGGCACCCACGCGCTGACCTCGCTCGACGTGGCCGGCCACGAGATGAGCCACGGCGTCACCTCCAACACCGCCGGCCTGGACTACAGCGGTGAGTCCGGCGGCCTCAACGAGGCGACCTCGGACATCTTCGGCACCGGCGTGGAGTTCTACGCGGGCAACAGCAGCGACGTCGGCGACTACCTCATTGGCGAGAAGATCGACATCAACGGCGACGGCACGCCGCTGCGTTACATGGACGAGCCCGACAAGGACGGCGGCTCCGCCGACAGTTGGTACTCCGGCGTCGGCAACCTGGACGTCCACTACTCCTCGGGCCCGGCCAACCACATGTTCTACCTGCTCTCCGAGGGCAGCGGCACCAAGACCATCAACGGCGTCACCTACAACAGCCCGACCTCCGACGGCGTCGCCGTCGCCGGCATCGGCCGGGCCGCGGCCCTGCAGATCTGGTACAAGGCGCTGACGACGTACATGACGTCCAGCACCAACTACGCCGGAGCGCGCACCGCCGCCCTCAACGCGGCCGCCGCACTGTACGGGACCAGCTCCACCCAGTACGCCGGGGTCGGCAACGCCTTCGCCGGCATCAACGTCGGCAGCCACATCACCGTGCCGACCACCGGCGTCACGGTCACCAACCCGGGCAGCCAGTCCTCCACCGTGGGCACGGCGGTGAGCCTGCAGATCTCCGCGAGCTCCACCAACAGCGGCTCCCTGACGTACGCCGCGACCGGACTGCCCACGGGCCTGTCGATCAACAGCTCCACCGGCGTCATCTCCGGCACCCCGACGACCGCGGGCACCTACAGCACGACCGTCACGGTGACCGACTCGACCGGCGCCACCGGCACCGCGTCCTTCACCTGGACGGTCACCTCGTCCGGCAGCGGCAGCTGCACCTCGGCCCAACTCCTGGGCAACCAGGGCTTCGAGTCGGGCAACACCACCTGGACCGCGTCCAGCGGAGTCATCACCAACTCCAGCAGTCAGAGCGCCCACGGCGGCTCGTACTACGCCTGGCTGGACGGCTACGGCTCCCCCCACACCGACACGCTGTCCCAGTCGGTGACCATCCCGAGCGGCTGCAAGGCGACGCTCACGTTCTACCTGCACATCGACACGTCGGAGACCACCACGAGCACTCAGTACGACAAGCTCACGGTCACCGCCGGATCGACCACCCTGGCGACGTACTCGAACCTCAATGCCGCCTCCGGCTACACCCAGAAGTCCTTCGACCTGTCGTCCCTGGCAGGCTCCACCGTCACCCTGAAGTTCAGCGGTGTCGAGGACTCCTCTCTGCAGACCAGCTTCGTCGTCGACGACACCGCCCTGACGACCAGCTGACCAAGCGCACGAAGAGGGCCTCACCCCGAGCGGGGTGAGGCCCTTCGCCGTCAGTCGAACGGGTCGAGGTCAGTTGAAGGGGTCGAGCGTCAAGTACGCCTGCTGCGGGCTGCCGTCGTGGACCAGCGACTCCTGGTTGCCGACGTCGTCGAAGGCGAACGCGTAGGCCTTGCCGTCGGCCATCTGCGCGTGGACGTTGCGCGCGTACTGGTTGGTCACCGCGTCCTGGTAGAAGTTCGCCGTGCTCGTGTCCGGCTGGTTGGGGTTGGCCAGCAGCGTGGAGCGGTTGAAGCCCGCGCACAGGGTGCGTGAAATCGGGCCGCGCACCTGGTCGTTGGGCGCGTCGAGCAGCTTGTGGCAGCCGAAGATGCTGTCCGCGTCCGGCTTCTGGAAGCTGGTGACCACCGCGCCGGAGGAGTTGGCGAAGTTCATGACGTTGCCCGAGACCCGGCCGAAGTACTTCGTGTTCGGCTGGTCGGCGAATGGCGTGACGGTCAGCGTCGTCGACGCGTACTTCTGCCAGACGCGGTTGACGTAGTCGTCCATCACGGACGCCGGCAGGGCTCCCGTCTCCAGGCCGTACCCGGGCGCGAGCGCCCGCAGCACGGTGCCGTCGGACCGTGTCTGGACCAGGTTCCCCCAGCCGCCCGACTGCCCGCGCAGGGCGTTGAAGAAGCCGTTGTAGCCGCCCGACTTGAGATGCCCCGTGGTGAGCGTGGTCCCGTCCGAGCGCTGCACCCCGACCGCGTAGGGCGCGGAGAACATGTCCACCTGCGTGCTGTTGAGCCACAGACCGGAGTCGTTGAGCGTGTACTCGGACCAGTTGAACAGGATGTCGCGGTTCGGGTCGCTCGGGTTCTGCACGGCCGGCTGCACCAGCCCGCCCGTGGTCAGCTTGAACACCAGCTTCTGCCCGTACGAGAAGTAGATCCGGCCGGAGAACTTGGGAATCCGGATCGTCGTCGACTGCCCGCTCGCCGGCCCGGCAATGGACGCGTCGGGCGCGGGAGTCGGCGGATTGCCGCCCGCGGGCCAGGCGTGGAACGTGCCGTTCGCGTCCGCCCACCCCTGCTGCCCCGTCGAGAGCAGCGTGCCGAGCGTATAGACGTAAACCGGCTCGCTGCGACCGGAGTTGTTGGTCAGCTTCAGCGGGATCGTGTCGGGCACCGCCGCGTCCGCGGACGAGGGCGAGTGGATCGCGAGGACCGCGGCGAGCAGCGCGGCCGCGGCAGCCGGAGCCAGTAGCCGGTAGGTGCGCTTTCGGTGAGTGAGCCTTCTGAGCACGCTCCACCTCCGTGGGGGGTTCACTTGTTGTGGGGGGATCACCTGAGGGAGATTGGTCCGGACCGCATTGAGAGCGCTCTCAAACTGGCACCGGGTCGCGTGCATGTCAATAAGTTGAACAGTGGGCAACGCACGACGCCCGCGGAGCGAACTCCGCGGGCGCCGTGGACGATTGAGGAAGCCTGCCTCCGAAGCCGGACGTCAGAACGTGCGCTTGAGAAGGTCGAGCAGCGCCGCCCAGTGCCGCTCGTCACCCTCCTTGCTGTAGGCGGCGGTGTCCGCCTGCGTGTACCCGTGGTGCGCTCCCGGGTAGACCTCGCAGCGGTGCCGTACGCCCGCCGCGGTCAGGGTCTCCTCCAGGAGCTGCTGCTGCTCGGGCGGCATGGATCCGTCCTCGTCGGCGTGGCCGAAGTACACCTCGGCGGTGACGTGTTCGGCCACCAGGTGCGGGCTGTCCGGCGCGTCCGTCGCCAGCCGCCCGCCGTGGAAACCGGCCGCCGCCGCGACCCGGTCCGGAAAGGTGCCGGCGGTGAACAGCGCGAGGCGGGCGCCCATGCAGTAGCCGGTCAGCGCGACGGGACCGCCGGCCACCAGCGGCGAGTCCGCCAACCACCGCAAGTACGCGCCCGCATCCCGCATGGCGAGCTCGGGCGTGAGGGACTGCATCACCGGGCCGATCTGCCCCCAGATCTCCGGCCGGGCCGACGGGTCGATGAACTCGGGCAGATCGAAGACCGGCGTACGGCCGTGCCGGTAGAAGACGTTCGGCACCAGCACCGTGTAGCCGGCCCCGGCCAGCCGGTCGGCCATCGACTCCAGGTGCGGACGCAGTCCGAAGGCGTCCATGTAGAGCAGAACACCGGGATGCGGGAGGCCGTCACCGGGATGCGCCACGTAGGCGTCGGCGACGCCGTCCTCGGTGGTGATGTCAACGGCTGTTCCCTGTACGGAGGCCATGGGGGACTACCTCTCTGCGCACTCGCGGCGGAGCAACTGGGCGGCCCGACGGGCCGGTCACGATCATCGTTGCACGTACCATCCACCCGGCTCCGTGCGGGTACGGCTTCACTCGAACCGCGTGGTGTCCCCGGCTCCCCGCCGTACGATCTCGGCCTCGCCGTCCGAGAAGTCGATGACCGTCGTCGGCTCGGTGCCGCAGTCCCCGGAGTCGACCACCGCGTCCAGCACATGGTCGAGGCGGTCCTTGATCTCCCAGCCCTGCGTCATCGGCTCGTCCTCGTCGGGCAGCAGCAGCGTGCTGGACAGCAGCGGCTCGCCGAGCTCGGCGAGCAGGGCCTGGGTGACGACGTGGTCGGGGATGCGCACACCGACCGTCTTCTTCTTGGGGTGCAGCAGCATGCGCGGCACTTCCCTCGTCGCCGGCAGGATGAAGGTGTAACTGCCGGGCGTCGACGCCTTGATCGCGCGGAACACGTCGTTGTCGACGTGCACGAACTGACCGAGCTGCGCGAAGTTCTCGCACACCAGGGTGAAGTGGTGCCGGTCGTTGAGCTTGCGGATGGTCCGGATCCGGTCGATGCCGTCACGGCTGCCCAGCCGGCAGCCGAGCGCGTAGCAGGAGTCCGTCGGATATGCGATGAGGGCGTCCGAGCGGATGCTGTCCGCGATCTGGGAGATGGTGCGCGGCTGGGGGTTGTCGGGGTGCACGTCGAAGTACTTCGCCATTCGCCGAGCTTATGCCGTGGTCACCTTGGCGACGAACGCGGCGAGGTTCGCGACGGTCCGCTCGATCTTCTCCTCGAGGGTGATCGTCTCGTGAAGCCGCCCGCCGATCCCCGCGTCCCGCTTACCCCGTACGTACAGCGAGCAGGCGAGGTCGCTGCACATGTAGGCGCCCACCGAGTTGCCCTGCTGGCCGGCCTTGCCCGCCCGGGGCGCGACCAGCAGCGAGACACCGCCCGAGTGGGTGGTCAGGCACAGCGAGCACATGCTGCGCCGGGTCTGCCAGGAACCGGCGCCGGAGGAGCGCAGGGCGACGGCCTTTGGGTACCCGTCCAGCTCGGCCACCAGGTAGGCGCGGTCGGGGGCCTGGGGGTCACGCCAGCCGAGGAAGTCCAGGTCGTCCCAGGGGCGGTCGGCCAGGTCGCGGGGGACGGACAGACGCTTCGCCTCGCCCTTGGTGCAGTTGACGAACGCGGCGCGGATCTCTTGCTCGGTCAGCGGTTTCATAAAGGTGAGGCTAATTTGCCTAAAGGTGTTAGGCAAATGCATAATCGCTTCAGGTAGACGGAGGGAAGTGCATGGGACGCGTAGGGCTGACCACGGAGCGCCTGGTCCTCGCGGGCGCGGAACTCGCCGACGAGGTCGGCTTCGAGCAGGTGACCGTGTCCGAGCTGGCCAGGCGGTTCGACGTCAAGGTCGCGAGCCTGTACTCGCATGTGAAGAACTCCCAGGACCTCAAGATTCGTATCGCCCTGTTCGCCCTGGAGGAACTCGCCGACCGGGCCGCCGATGCCGTGGCCGGACGGGCCGGCAAGGACGCCCTGACGGCGTTCGCGAACTCCTACCGCGACTACGCCCGCGAACACCCCGGCCGCTCCGCCGCGGCCCGGCTCAGACTCGACCCCGAGACGGCGGCGGCGAGCGCGGGCGTCAGGCACGCCCAGATGACGCGGGCGATCCTGCGCGGCTACGACCTCGCGGAGCCGGATCAGACGCACGCGGTCCGGCTGCTGGGCAGCTTCTTCCACGGCTACTCCAGCCTCGAGCTCGCCGGCGGCTTCGACCACAGCCTCCCCGGCTCGGAGGAGACCTGGTCCCGGTCGCTGGACGCCCTCGACGCGCTGCTGCGGAACTGGCCCGAGAAATCACCTACGGAAGCTTGAGGCGATGACCACCGACACCCACCTGACCACCACCCCCGTCACCGCGGACCTGCTGCGCGGCGCCATAGAGGTCGAGCGCACGGAGGGCGGCGTACTGCCGCACCGGCTGCCCGCCTGGGCCCGCGCCCAGTGCACCGACGGACAGCTCCTCATGGCCGAGTCCCAGCCCTCCGGCGTACGACTGGTCTTCCGCACCCGCGCCACCGTCGTCGAACTGGACACGCGGCCCACCAAGCGCGTCTACGCGGGCGTGTCCTTCCGCCCGGCCGACGGTGTGTACGACCTGCTCGTCGACGGCCGCCCGGCCGGGCACGGGAGCGTCGAAGGCGGCAACACCCTGACCATCGACATGGCCGCCGGCACCGCCGAGCACCGCCCGGGCCCGGCCGGCACCCTTCGCTTCGACGAACTGCCCGACGCAGTCAAGGACATCGAGATCTGGCTGCCGCACAACGAGACCACCGAACTGCTCGTCCTGCGCACCGACGCCCCCGTCGAGCCGGCGCCGGACAGCGGCCGCAAGGTGTGGCTGCACCACGGCAGTTCGATCAGCCACGGCTCCGACGCCGCGAGCCCCACCGCCACCTGGCCCGCGCTCGCCGCGTCACTGGCCGGCGTGGACCTGGTCAACCTGGGCCTGGGCGGCAGCGCCCTGCTCGACCCGTTCACCGCCCGCACCCTGCGCGACACCGCCGCCGACGTGATCAGCGTCAAGATCGGCATCAACCTGGTCAACACCGACCTGATGCGCCTGCGCGCCTTCACCTCCGCCGCGCACGGCTTCATCGACACCATCCGCGAAGGCCACCCCACCACCCCGCTGCTGGTCGTCTCACCCGTCCTGTGCCCCATGCACGAGGACACGCCCGGCCCCACCGCCATGGACGTCTCCTCCCTCGGCACCGACCAGGTCCGCTTCCAGGCCATGGGCAACCCGGCCGAGGTCGGAAGCGGCAAACTGACCCTGCGCGTCATCCGCGACGAGCTGTCCCGCATCGTCGCCCAGCGCTCGCCCGACGACCCGAACCTGCACCACCTCGACGGCCGGGAGCTCTACGGCGCGGACGACGCCGCCGAACTCCCGCTCCCGGACGACCTACACCCGGACGCCGCCACCCACCGCCGCATGGGTGAACGCTTCACGAAGCTGGCCTTCGCCGCGGGCGGTGCCTTCCAGGAGCACAGCGCCTGAGCTCGTCCTACCGTTCTGGCGCGGGCCAACGGCGGGGCTGATGAAGGACGGCTACCAGGACGGCACACCCCCGCGTCGGCGGGAAGGACGGGTGCTCGCCCTCAAGTTGGAAGCCGGCACGCGGAACACCCCCGCGTCCGCGGGGGTGACAACTGCTACAGAGTTTCTATTCGTATGTAGTCATCTCTAGTCGTATATCTTTGGGTGGGTGAAGCTTTCGGAGTGGGCGCGTCAGCAGGGCGTGAGCTACCAGACGGCTTGGCGGTGGGTGAAGGACGGCAAGATGCCCGTCGCTGTCCGCCAGGCGCCGTCCGGGA
>NZ_JBIAUR010000036.1:0-40411 GCF_042893105.1 Streptomyces sp. NPDC001663
CGGCGACACGACAGACCACCACTCCCACAGGAACACCGACCCTACGCCCGACCAGCGAAAACACCGTTCTCAAGCCCGGAAAGACAACAGCTTCTTATGGTCACCGTTCTGCGGACCCGGATCGTCTCGGTCTGGGAGGCCGTCCGGCCGTTCGTGGAACGAGAGCGGGAGCTGCGAGGCGAGGCCGGCGGAGGCTCATACATGTCGATCTTCGAGGAGCTGGCGCGACTGGCGGCAGAGCTGCCACCAGAACACGTCTTCGACAGAATGACACAGACCCGCAGACGACCAACACGCTCCTGGCTGCGCGGCTGAAACGGCCTCTCACAGTCGAGTCGCCACTCCGGACGCGCACGGCCTGTAAGACGGCACAGCTCACTCCATAGCGCACCCACAGCCCCTCGACCTGCTCGGCGAAGGTCACCCAGACGCACTCCGCGCATCGCAGAACAGCCGACCGATGGTCAGCTCGATGGATACCTGCCGCCCGCCCACAGCGCCATCCGCGAGACGGCCCTGATATCCGCTGTGCCATCGCCGGGACGACGCCCCCGCAATCCGGGCACGACACCGGAACCGACCCCGCGGTTCTCGCCACAAGGCACAACACCCCACCCCCGGCACTCACTTCCTCCACCAGCACCCCGCCCAGGTGCGACGATGCGAGCAATTGTCCAATCTTGTGGATCCGCTGGGGTTGATCACGCCGCAAGGGTCTCGGGGCGCTCAACGAGCTGACCTCGTTCCAAGCGGGCTCCGGCTCTGACCAGGGCCACGAGGCGGGTGCGTGCACGGTCCGCCAGCCGCAGGCCGAGCCGGCGATCAGCCGTGGATGGCATTGAGGACGGCGGCAAGCTTTTCGGGCGCACTGATCATGGCCATGCGGCCGGTGTCGAGATCGATGACGTCGGGCCGAAGCAGCGCAATGGCTGCTGGAGTTCCTCGACTTGACCTGCACCTCGGGCTGAGGCCCGAGGATTCTGGCCTTCTCGATCGTTGCTGTGCCGCTACGCGGCACGGGCTTCGGTCGGGAATCCGTGGCTTCCTGTTTCTTCGCGCTGTGCCGGGATTGCTCCCGGTCTTACCGGCGCTCCGCAGAGCAGATGCGGCGACGCTCCGCGTCGCCACCAACAGATTCGCTTCACCCCCGGCGTGAACGCCGGGGCACTGCGAATGAATCCCAGTAGCACTGGTCGCACGTGAGGTGCACGTACGTCCGGGGGATCTCGCGTCTGTAGCCGCTCAGGTTCACGGCCTCGCTCAGCAGGGCGGCCGAGTCGTCGGCCAGCCGGTCCAGGGTGGACGCGGTGGTCGCCTCGTCCATGTCGTTGCACAGCATTGCGGCGGCGCCCTCGCGGGTCTGGTGGTAGACGCCGTCGGCGATGGACTGCTCCACCAGACCCCGCACTCCGGGATCGATCTGGTCAAGCACCCGAGACCTGTCCGTCGGCACCACGGCCGACACGTGGACGACGTGGCGGATCCGGTCAGGTACGAGGTCCAGGACACGCGGGATCGTGACGCCCGCGAAGGAGTGACCGACCAGGACCACGTCGCGCAGATCCTTCGCTTCAACGTCCTCTCGGACCGCATCGGCGCAGTCCGCGAGAGTGACCGTGCCCAGGTCGACTTCGGCCCTGGTCCCACGCCCCGGAAGGTCGACCGCCAACGCTTCCGCACTTAGATAGGGGATCAGCTCGTCCCAACACTTCGCGCCGAAGCTTGCCCCATGGAGCCCCTTCGCCCGGTAGGAGATCCGGTCGTCGCGGAACAAACCGTTGGCGATCTGCGTGAACCGGTCGGCCGCCATCACCGAAGCGACTCAACGACGGACACAAACACGCGGCCGGTGCGTCGTGCAGCACATGCGGAACATCGGTGACGCCGTGGCAGTGATCAGACCTGCCCGCAGACAGCCAGCGACCGAGACGCAAGGCGCAGCGACCCAGCCGACTACAGCTGGGCCACGTCTGGGCGTGGCAGCCTCAACAGCGGCTTGAACGATCGAGCCTCAGACAATGGGGCGGCAGTTTCCGAGCAGCAGGCCGCTGTCAGACCCTTCAGGTTCACTGGTCTGCCTGACCACGAAAGGGCGACCTGATCGAGCTGGTGCACAACGATCCGCAGGGCTGGTTACACAACTACCTCACCAGGACACCTGTACCCGTTCACGCCTTCCAGGGCATGGGGTATCTCTACATCCTGGACGTCACCGGGCCCACCTCATACGTGAAGGTCGGAGCTACCAGCCAGCCCCGCACCCGTCTCGAGGGCTGCGGGCGGAGGCCCATCGGCTCGGTTCCGCAATCGCCAACGTCTGGTTGTCCCCCGGGCATCCCGAGAATCACCGGAGCGAGGCCCTCACCTTGCGCGCGTGCCGCGCGCTCTCCCCATCCGCGACTCCGCGAGGCGAGTAATTCCCAAACATCGCCTTCTCCACTGCGCGCCGTGAAGCGATCAAAGTCGTCCTCGGCCTCCATGGCCAGGGCAGTGCGCTGCCCCTCCAGCGGGCCGCAGGCCTCCACGAGGCTCTCCCCGACCGCGTGCAGAGTGAAGCGCTCCGGGATCGGTGGAGGCTCTATGCGCTGACTCCAGCCGCCGGTTGGGGCTGGTGTTGAGCGTAGTAGTTGGTTTCGTGCTCGTGAGGCGGGATATCGCCAGTCGCGGTGTGGAGGCGTTGGTTGTTGAACCAGTCGACCCATTCCGCGGTGGCACCTCGACCCCGTACATGCCGGCCAGGTGGGAGCGGATGTCCCGCACCGACATGCCCCGCGCATACAGCGACAGGATCTGCTCGTTGAAGCCCGCCAGCCGCCTCGCGTGCTTGGGCACGAGCTTCGGCTCGAAGTCACCATTGCGGTCCCGGGGAATGGCCACGGTGACCGCGCCCGCGTCGGTCAGCACGGTCTTCGGCGAGGTCCCGTTGCGGCTGTTGCCCGAGCCGCGGCCGGCCGGATCATGCTTCTCATAGCCGAGATGTTCGCTCATCTCGGCATCCAGGGCCCGCTCCAGCACAGCCCGGGTGACCTCGGTCAGCAGCCCGCCCTGGCCCAGCAGAGCGGCTCCCGAGGCATCGGCGCGGTCCATCAGCCGCTCGACGACCTCCTCCACCAGCTTGTCCTCGACCGACTCGACAGCCGAGGCATTCTCGTTGTCCGTCATGCCATGTCCGTCCCAGCTGACCAGAGCCCGAGCCTGGGCTCCGGCCAGCCTGTCACATCACGGACTTACACGATCTTTCAGACACGCTCGGGCCTTGAGGCACAGGACACGCGCGAGGGGTCTGATGGAGATTGCCGTCAGGCTGCGAATCCGATGTTGGTGACGTACTCGTATTCGCCCCACTGGCTGCCGAGGTCGACCGTAACGTCGTTGACCCAGGCATCGTCAAGTGCCTCGTCGTCGTCGGCAGCCCAGGCTTCCACAATGCGGTCCCAGTGCCTCACGTTGAGCGTTCGATACTCGATCACGCGCTGAAGGGGCCTGGGTACCTGGCTCTGGTTGAGGGGGTGGAACTCGACGCGGGTACCGCGTCCTTCGCGGTTGAGGCGAGCGAGCAGGTACCGGGCCACGTTGTGGCGGCGCACCGTGTAGTAGGCGGTCTCGATGGCCTGCAGGTTCTTCTTCGACGGGTTGCGCTTGCCGTCAAGCCAGGCCTTGAGGGTGCGGTCGGTGACGGTGAGGCCGGCCTCGCGGGCGGCTGCGCGGGCGTGGTCGGTGCGGGTGAGGTAGTGCAACCGTGCGAGGAGTCCGCGTCGCTGGGTGATCGGGGTGGAAATGAAGTTGGCGAGTGCGTCGAGTTGGCGGGCCACGGCCTCGTGTCCCTTGATGCCGCGTGCACCGAATTTGCCGAAATCGATATTCCTCTCCGGCACCCTCGACTCCTCGCTCGCCGGGTAATTGACGGACGCTCGCAAGCGTCAATCCAACGCAAGGCAATACTACAGGAATTCGGCCCTTGGATTGCCACTTTCGCGGGACCAGTCGGAGGGTAGCAGCGCGTCACTTGTGGCCTCACGAATTCTTCTCATCAAGCGTCACTGAACATGCGCAGTGATCTGCCATAGGTGGGCGGCAGGTGTGTTCTGGTTGACTTCTCCCCCTCCTGGAAGGAGGGGGATACTCACGGCTCGCGCTGTGAGGGTTTCTGCTTCGTCGCCGACTGCCCGCCCGGAGTACTCCGTTGAGGTCTTAGAAGCTGTTGTCTTTCCGGACTTGAGGACTGCGTTTCCGCTGGTCGGGCATAGGGTCGGCGATCCCGTGGGAGTTGTGGCCTGTCGTGCTGTCGCTGCCTGGGAGGTCGTGGATGCCGTCGGTGGTTGGGCTGTTGGAACAGCGTGAGCTGGGTGCTCGCCGTCGTGTGGACGAGCTGCGGGAGGAAGCCGACCGTGTCCAGGCCGAGTTGGCCGTGGCCGAGCGGGAATGGAAGGAGTGGGCCATCGCCTGCTCGCGGGTCGGCGAGGTGCTGGCCCCCGTGGACGAGGGCGGGCGGGACCCCGCCCGGGCCGAGGGGACCGCGCCGGCCGCCGAGGAGCAGACCGGAAAGACGCCGCAGGTGCCGGAGGCAGCGAAGACGAAGTCGCAGGTTCCGATGTGGCGTGAGGGGCTGGCCTGGTCGGTGCTGTCGGTGGACTACCAGCGCATCCTTAGGGCTCTCGCGGACCGGGACCGGCTCCATCAAGGGGCGCTGACCTGCCAGGAGATGGCCGCGGCGTTCGGCATGGACGTGGTGCCGGCACGGGTGGAGGCGCTGCGGTCGAAGGCGAAGCACCTGGTCGCGCGCGGCTGGCTGGCCGAGCAGCAGCCAGGCCGGTTCACGCTGGCTGCGGGCGTGGCCGGGCCAGGCGGCGGGTCATGAGCAGGGCCATCGACCAGTAGACCATCGCCTCGGCGCTGGTGGTGCGACGCTCGTAGTCGCGCACCAGGCGGCGGGTGCGCATGAGGTGGGCGAAGAGACGCTCGACGATCCACCGCTTGGGCAGCACCACGAAGCCGCGCAGGTCGTCGCTGCGTTTGACGATCGCCAGGACCAGGGCGAGCCTGGCCAGGCAGTACTCGACGAGGCTGCCGCTGTAGCCTCCGTCGGCCCAGACCAGCTCCAACTGGTGGTGCGCGTCGGCGACTTGTCGCAGCAGCACCTGGGCGGCGGTGCGGTCACCGGTGTCCGCGGCGGTGACCATCACGCCCAGCAGCAGGCCGAGCGTGTCGACCACGACGTGCCGCTTGCGCCCGTTGATCAGCTTGCCGCCGTTGAAGCCGCGGCTGTCCGACCCGACGACGGCGTCCGCCTTGACCAACTGCGAGTCGATCACGCCGGCCGACGGCTCCGCATCCCGCCCCTCCCTCTCGCGGATCCTCGCGCGCAACCGGTCGTGGAACTCCTTGACCAGGCCGTGGTCGCGCCAGCGGCGGAAGAACGCATAAGCCCGGTCCCACGGCGGGAAGTCGGCGGGCATCGCCCGCCACTTGATGCCGTTGTCGCAATGCCGTTGCTTGAGCGGTGCAAGTAGTTCCTCCCAGGGGTGACCGCCGGGGTGCTGGTTCGTTGACCGGACATGCATCCATGGATCGGGTTATCTGATGAGGTTCGGCTCGGGTTGCTCACCGAGTGGATCGTTCCTGAGTTGGTGGACGAGGTGCTGACCGCGTGCGGTCGGCGGGATACCAAGCCCCGTCCTCTGTCGAGCCGATTCATGGTCTACTTCGTGCTTGCTCTGGCGCTGTTCCAGCAGGACTCCTACGACGATGTCGCGGAGAACCTGGTCGGCGCCCGGGACGAGATGGACCAGTCGGTCCCGAACAAGTCGTCCTTCACCAGGGCTCGGCAGCAGCTTGGGGCCGCACCGTTGGAGGGAGTGTTCCGCCGAGTGGCCGGGGCGATCGCTCCGCCCACTCTCGAGGCCGCGTTCTGGCGCGGGATGAGAGTTGCCGCGGTCGACGGGTTCTTGCTGGACGTACCGGAGAACGACACGACACGCACCGCCTTTGGTGGGCAGGTGGACAGTGCCGGTCGACCCATCGGGTTCCCACAGGCCAGGGTGGTGACGCTGACCGAGACCGGTACGCATGCGACGATCGACGCGCGAATAGGCAGCTTCAAGGGTGGTGGTGGCGAGCCCGCCCTGGCGACAGAGATGGCCGGCAGTGCCGCCGGCATGCTGGTAATCATGGACCGGGCCTTCCCCGGTGTCGCACTGTGGAAGGCATATACGCAGGCCGGAGCGCACTTACTGATCAGAGCCCGCACCTTCGTCGCCGCAAAGCCCATGGAGCTCTTGCCTGACGGGACCTATCTGACCCGGATGAATCTCGCCGGGCAGCGGCGCTCCCATCCGGACGGGGTGACAGTCAGGGTCATCGACTACCAGGTCGATGACGGCGAGACAACCAGGCTACTGACCGACCTGCTCGATCCGGAGTCCTGGCCCGCTGAGGAGCTGGCTGCCCTGTATCACGAACGCTGGGAGGTCGAATCCGCCTACCGGCAGCTGAAGACCTTTCAGCGGGGAAAGACCGAGGTGCTGCGGTCGGCGTCGCCGGAACTGGTACAGCAGGAGATCTGGGCTCACCTGACCCTCCATCACTGTCTGAACCGGATCATCATGAGGCTGGCCGACGGCGAGGGCCTGGACCCCGACCGGATCTCGTTCGTCAAGGTCCTCAAGCACACACGACGCAGCGTCGTCCTCCAGGCAGGCCAATCAACCCGCCGTCTGCGTCAGTTCATGAAGCGGATGGCCACGAAAGTCGTGCGCAAGCTCGACAACGGTCTCCGGCGACTACGCGCAGCAGACCGCTACACCCGCCATCCGGTCTCGCAGTACATCGTGCGCAAGAAAGACCAGGTCAGGCGAGGTACACGACGGGTTCCGGAAAAGGTCATCACCCTCACGCCCGCGATACTTCAGTAGCTCAAGCAACGGCATTGGCCGTTGTCGACCAGGTAGCGGATCGCATCGAGTATCGCCCGGTGGCAGTACGCCTCCGGCTGCCCTCCCGGCCGCGCATCCAGCCAGGCACCGGCAGCAACGGCCGTACCGCCGCCCACTCCGCGTCGGTCATGTCCGTCGGGTAGCGAGACTGCCGAAACCCGTTGTCGGCGGCGTTTCCGAACCGGTGAGCCAGACAGTCACACTCCAGCGTGAGGGAACTGGACGGCCCGGCCATCGACACGGAAGACTGCGGCACCAGGGCCTCCTGATGTTGCTCGGTGATTCGACACCAACGAGCTGTTCAGGAGGCCCTGCTCGTATGCGCCGAACACCCCGCGACCACTCAATCGAGACTCCCGTTCGACAGACTGGAACGACAACAGCTACTTAGAGGTCGTTTTCACCTAATCCATTACGGTGTGTTCGTGTTTCTGCTGTCCGGTGCTTTGGTGCTGGTGAGACTGTCGGGCTGGTGGTGGATGCCGAGACGAATGGTGTGACTCCTGGGGCGGAGGACGGCCTGCGCCTGTCTCATTCCAGGACGCCCGAGTCTGTCCCGTGCTTCGATACGGCCGCACGCACGCCTGGGCGCACGCCCCTGAACGGCGATATCTCCAGGTCATGGCTGACCGTCGCCCGTATCCGAGTGATCTGTCCGATGCCCGCTGGGAGTTGATCGAGCCGGTCCTGAGCGCCTGGCGCTACGAGCGTCACGGCCGGGCCCTGGGTTTTGGCCGGCCGGCCGAGCTCAACCTGCGCGAGATCATGAACGCGATCTTGTACGTGGACCGCACCGGGGTGCAATGGCGCTACCTGCCGCACGACTTCCCGCACTGGAACTCCGTCTACGGCTACTTCGCCAAGTGGCAGAAGGACGGCATCTTCGCCCAGCTCAACGGCGTGTTACGGGAGTTGGTCCGCGAGCAGGAGGGCCGAGGCGCCGAACCCTCGGCCTGCGTGATCGACGCACAGAGCGTGAAGACCTCCACCAGCGTGCCCGCCACCAGCCAGGGCACCGACAGCGCCAAGAGGATCGTGGGCCGCAAGCGGAGCATCGTGACCGACACCCTCGGCCTCCTCCTCGCGGTCCTGGTCACCGCGGCCAGCGTCCAGGACTCCAACGCCGGCACCCACCTGCTTGACCAGGTCGCCACCAACCACCCAACGATCCGCAAGACTTGGGTGGACGGCGGCTACCGCAAGCACCTCGTCGAGCACGCCGCCGCCCTCGGCATCGACATGGAAATCACCGCCCGCGCCCCCGGGACCAGGGGATTCGCCCCGATACCCAAACGCTGGGCGGTGGAGCGGACCTACGGCTGGCTGATGTTGCACCGCCGCCTGGCCCGCGACTACGAGGCCCTCCCGGCCCGCTCCGAAGCCATGATCCACCTTGCCATGACCGACCTGATGGCCCGCCGCCTCACCGGTGAAGTCACCATCTCCTGGCGCGACCCCACAAAACAGAATCAAAGCCCTACTCCAGGATGAAACATCGGGAGAAAACGACCTCTTAGAGGTCGTTTTCACCTAATCCATTACGGTGTGTTCGTGTTTCTGCTGTCCGGTGCTTTGGTGCTGGTGAGACTGTCGGGCTGGTGGTGGATGCCGAGACGAATGGTGTGACTCCTGGGGCGGAGGACGGCCTGCGCCTGTCTCATTCCAGGACGCCCGAGTCTGTCCCGTGCTTCGATACGGCCGCACGCACGCCTGGGCGCACGCCCCTGAACGGCGATATCTCCAGGTCATGGCTGACCGTCGCCCGTATCCGAGTGATCTGTCCGATGCCCGCTGGGAGTTGATCGAGCCGGTCCTGAGCGCCTGGCGCTACGAGCGTCACGGCCGGGCCCTGGGTTTTGGCCGGCCGGCCGAGCTCAACCTGCGCGAGATCATGAACGCGATCTTGTACGTGGACCGCACCGGGGTGCAATGGCGCTACCTGCCGCACGACTTCCCGCACTGGAACTCCGTCTACGGCTACTTCGCCAAGTGGCAGAAGGACGGCATCTTCGCCCAGCTCAACGGCGTGTTACGGGAGTTGGTCCGCGAGCAGGAGGGCCGAGGCGCCGAACCCTCGGCCTGCGTGATCGACGCACAGAGCGTGAAGACCTCCACCAGCGTGCCCGCCACCAGCCAGGGCACCGACAGCGCCAAGAGGATCGTGGGCCGCAAGCGGAGCATCGTGACCGACACCCTCGGCCTCCTCCTCGCGGTCCTGGTCACCGCGGCCAGCGTCCAGGACTCCAACGCCGGCACCCACCTGCTTGACCAGGTCGCCACCAACCACCCAACGATCCGCAAGACTTGGGTGGACGGCGGCTACCGCAAGCACCTCGTCGAGCACGCCGCCGCCCTCGGCATCGACATGGAAATCACCGCCCGCGCCCCCGGGACCAGGGGATTCGCCCCGATACCCAAACGCTGGGCGGTGGAGCGGACCTACGGCTGGCTGATGTTGCACCGCCGCCTGGCCCGCGACTACGAGGCCCTCCCGGCCCGCTCCGAAGCCATGATCCACCTTGCCATGACCGACCTGATGGCCCGCCGCCTCACCGGTGAAGTCACCATCTCCTGGCGCGACCCCACAAAACAGAATCAAAGCCCTACTCCAGGATGAAACATCGGGAGAAAACGACCTCTTAGACGGACTGGAACTGTTCGGCCTTGCGCGTGATGGGCGAATCGAGGCGTCCAGGGCCGAAGAGTGGTTCAGACCGCCCCGCTCCCGATGGAGGTCACCGCGTTGAAGGCGCCTCGCGGACTTCCTCTGAGCGGGGCTCCTGCTACCGGCCGGCGGAAGAGTTCCTGGCCGAAACGGTTGTCCAGGCAGAAGTGATGAGAATCGGTCGGTGGGGGCGCTGCCTCTGAGAGGCGCCCCACGGCCGTGTCACTTCTCGGAAGGGGCCAGGCTGGTGTTCTCGACCTGCTTCGCGAGCTTGGGTCGTTCCTTGATCAGGTCGGCGCTGACCGGGTCCTGGAAGTACTTCTTGTAGAGCTTGATGTAGGTTCCGTCGTCGATCATCGCGTTGATCTGGGTGTCGATGTCCTTGAGCAGCTTCGGGTCACCGTCCTTGCGCATGGGGAAGGCGGTGCCCTGGGGGGCTTCCCGTGTGACGGCGATGCGTACCGGCGACTTCGCGGCGTATGTGTCCGCGACGCCACCACCGAGAATGGCAGCGTCGATGCTTTTGGAGAGCAGCTGGGTGACGAGCGCTGTGTGGTCCTCGAACTTCACCTTACGCACGTCCGGCATGCGCTTGTCCATATAGTCCTCCTGCACTGAGCCGCTGACGACCCCGACCCGCTTGCCGTCGAAGTCCGACAGCTTGGTCTGCTTGTCGCCCTTCCGGGTCAGGATTTTGGTGAAGCCCCAGTAGTACGGGGTGGTGAAGTCGACCTGCTTCCTGCGCTCGGGGGCGGCGATGAACCCGCCGACCCCGATGTCGTACTGGTTGGCGGTCAGGCCGGTGAGCGCGCCCTGCAGGCTCGTGGCCTTGTACTGGACCTTCACGCCGAGGCGCTTGGCTGCCTCGTTCATCAGATCGATAGCGAATCCGCTGGGCTTGCCCGACTCGTCGGTGACCGCGAAGGGCGGCTGCTCGGACACAGTGCTCGCGGTGACCACACCGGGGTAGACCAGGTCCTTGTACTTGGCTGTTCCGGAGTCCGCTGCATTGCTGTTGCCGCCGCAGGCGGTGAGGGGGAGCAGCAGTGCGGTGGTGACGGCGCCGACGAGCAGTGTTCTACGGGAAATGTGCATGGCTGGGACTTTCTGTGCTGGGAGGGCGGTTCAGAGGATTTGGGAGAGGAACTGGCGCAGCCGGGGGTGTTCGGCGCTTTCGAAGATCCGGTCGGGGGTGCCGATCTCGGCGAGGCGGCCGTCGCACATGAAGGCGACGCGGTCGGCGGCCTCCCGGGCGAAGCCCATTTCGTGGGTGACGACGGCCATGGTCATGCCGCCCGATGCGAGATCCCGCATCACGGCGAGTACGTCCTTGACCAGTTCGGGGTCGAGCGCGGAGGTGGCCTCGTCGAAGAGCATCACCTCCGGCTCCATGGCCAGAGCGCGGGCGATGGCCACGCGCTGCTGCTGCCCGCCGGACAGCCGGCTGGGCCGCTGCTCGGCAAAGGCGGCGAGGCCAACCTCCTCGAGGCGGCGTCGTGCGGTGGCGCGTGCCTGTTCGCGGCCCATGCCCTTGACCGAGGTCAGGGCGAGGCTGACGTTGCGCTCGACGCTCATGTGCGGGAAGAGGTTGAAGTGCTGGAAGACCATGCCGACGCGGGAGCGGGCGGCGTCGACGTCGGCGTCCGGCGCGGTCAGACAGGTCTCGCCGAGCCAGATCTCACCACAGTCGGGGATCTCCAGCAGGTTCAGGCACTTCAGCAGGGTGGACTTGCCCGAGCCGGACGGGCCGATCACACAGAGGGTCTCTCCGCGCTGCACATCGAGGGTGACCTCGCGTACCACGGTGTTGGAGCCGTAGCTCTTGCTGAGCCCTTTGACCTGCAGGGCGGCGAGGTCGTCCGGTGTCCGGGGCGCGGCTTCGGTCTTGGCTTCGGGCAGGGGGGCGACTGGGTTCGGACCGGCGGTGGCGGGGGTCATCGGGCTTCTCCTCCGGCAGGCTGGAGCGGGGTGGTGGGCAGGTCCGGATCGGCCGAGGCCGGTGTCTTGTCGGGGCGGGGGCCTTCGCGCAGCCGTCTGTCCAGGTAGTTCACGAAGTAGGTCATGGGGATGGTCAGCGCGAGGTAGCAGATGCCCGCGGCGATCAGGGGTGAGGAGTTGTAGGTACGGGCGACCTCCTCCTGGGCAATGAAGTAGAGCTCGCGCTGTCCGACGGCTAGGCCGAGGAGGTAGACGAGCGAGCTTTCCTTGATGTCCTTGACGAACTGGCCAGTCATGGCGGGCAGCACGCGGCGGATGCCCTGCGGCACCACGACCAGGCGCATCGCCTTGAGATAGCTCAGACCCAGGCTGCGGGCGGCCTGCAACTGGCCGGGATCGACGCTCTGGATGCCGGAGCGGAAGATCTCCGCGGTGTACGCGCCGGAGATGATGCCGATCGCCAGGACCGCGTAGCCGAGGGGGTCGGTGCCGAAGGGGCGGATCCCGGCGGCGGGCAGGCCCACACCGACCAGCATCACCGTGATGATCACCGGAAGGCCGCGGAAGACGTCGACGTAGAGCCGGGCGGGCAGCCTCACCCACCATCGGTTCGACAGCAGCAGCATCGCGGCCGCCAGAGCGATGACCACACCGAGCACGATGGCCCCTGCGGCGATCGCCAACGTGTTCAGCAGGCCCTCGGAGATCAACCGCGGAAACGTCTCGGCGATCACGCCCCAGTCGAAGAACGTGTCGGCCAGAGCATTCGAAGCCAAAGAGACAGGGGACGAGAGGGTCATCACGACTCCTGACCAGGCGCGAAGGAAGAAGCGGAGGCGTGGAACTCCGAGCGGACCGCCCCCTCACCGTCATCGACAGCGCGAAGGTCGGGTATGTGCGGCACAGCGGCGCGGGGAACAGCCGGCTCGCCTCGCTGACGGCGATACCGAAGCCGACGATGAGGATGGTGGCCGGCGGCGGAAAGGTCACGAAGTTCCCGGAACGCGGTGTGCAAGGCTCTCGACTGGGGCTCAGTCGGCTGTGACTGGACGAGGGTGGAACTCACGGGGACCTCCTTGTGTGGTGGGAGAGGGAGCGCACGGCCGTCTTGCGGAGCACCGTGCCAGGGCGGTGTGTCGTGAAGTCGCCATCACGCAGTACGGGGCGGCCGTTGACGAGGACGTGACGAGTGCCCACGGCATAAGAGAGCGGGGCGTCAAAGGTGGCGGTGTCGCTGACCGTCTTGGGATCGAAGACGGCGAGGTCGGCGACCATACCTTCGCTCACGGTTCCTCGGTCGGTGAGGCTGAGGCGGGCGGCGGGCAGCGCGCTCATCTTGCGGACGGACTCCTGGAGCGTGAGGACCTGGCCGTCGCGGGTGTACCGGGACAGGACCCGGGCGAAGGCACCGAAGTTACGGGGGTGGGGGTGGCCGTCGGTGGCGGTGTCCAGGACCGAGCCGTCACTGACGACTGCGCTGCCGGGGTGGCGCAGCACTGTTTCCACATCCGCCTCGGACATTGCATGGTTGACGATCCAGACCTGGGCCTGGTGCGCGCGCAGTACGTCGAGGGATGCCTCGGCCGGATCGCGGCCAGTGGCGGCGGCGATGTCCTGGACCGTGCTTCCCACCCACGAGGAGTAGCGGCCCGGCGGCATCGCAGCGATGACGGTGCATTCGGGAAGGAAGGTGTGCCCGGTCTTCGCCCGGAGTTCCGAAGTGATCGCCTCGCGGGTCTTCGGATTCTCCAGTCGGGCGAGGAGCGCGTGGAGACCGCCGTCCAGCGCCCAGTCGGGAAGGCGCGAGGTGAGCCGGGTGGAGGAGGCGGCGTAGGGGTAGACATCGCACGCCACGTCCACTCCTTCCGCGACAGCGGAGTCGATGAGGGTCAGCGCCTCGTGCACCTTGCCGTGGTTGGCGGGACCCATGGCCTTGAGGTGCGAGATCTGAAGGCGCACGCCGCTGCGTCGGGCGGTTTCCAGAGCTTCGGTCACGGCCTCGACGAGATGGTCACCCTCGTCGCGCACATGGGTGCTGTAGAGCAGTCCGGCCTGCCGAGCCTCGGTGGCCAGCGCCACGACCTCGTCGGTGTCGGCGAACGACCCCGGGGCATAGATAAGTCCGGTGGACAGACCGAACACCCCCTGTTCGGCAGCCCTGGCGAGGAGCTTGCGCATGAGGGCGGTCTCGTCGGCTGTCGCGGGGCGCCGTTCGGTGCCGACTACGGCCACGCGGAGGGCCGCGTGCCCGACGAGCGCTGCGAGATTGACGCACGGTTCGGCCTTCTCCACCGCGCGTGCGAAGCCGTCGAAGTCCTCCCAGGGCATGTCGGCGGTGCTGAGGCCGCCGCGTGCGAGCGTGGTGTCCCACGCTTGGCGCCGCTCGGAGGTGACGGGGAAGGGGGAAGCGCCGCAGTTGCCCGTGACGATGGTGGTGACGCCCTGTCTGATGCACGCTTCGGCGCTGGGCACGTCGCACACGGTGTAGTCGGCGTGCGAGTGCAGGTCGATGAAGCCGGGCGCGACGACGTGGCCGGTGCAGTCGAGCACCTCCCGTGCGGTGGCGTGAGTCGTGGCCCGTCCGAGGAAGACGATGCGGTCGCCACGGATGCCGACATCCGCCCGTCGGACCGGGCCGCCGGTCCCGTCGATGACGGTGCCGCCGACGGCGAGTACATCGAATTGGTTCAACTTTCTTCCTTCGCAGTGGAGTTCGGTTCGGGTACCTGGCAGTGCGCGGCGGTCGGGTGAGCCGTACGAGGATGAGGGCGTACATGACCGCTGCCGGAATGAGGAGCGTCCAGCCCCAGCGAGAGCAGCGCCCTCAGCCCAGTGCCTTGGGCAAAGCGGAGAGCGCCCATCGTGTTCGCGTTGGGGTAGGGGCCGCAGGTGTCGGCCTTCGATCCCCGCAGATAGGTCACCGCCCAGGCGGCAGGTGTGAGGCCGATGCTGGTGCCGAGGAGGGTGGCGATGTCGATGGGTGGCCGGTGGACGAGGAGGATCGCGGCTGGCAGGGAGACCATGGTGGCCGGCAGAAGGTTCATGCCGCACAGCGAGAGCACGGCGTACATGACGAAGGGGAGCAGGTCCCGGATCGTCGGCGCGTGGAACGCAACCGAGTGTCAGTGTGGCGATCAGTCCCGCTACGGCAACGGCGTAGGGTGCGGCCTCCTTGGCCGCGGGCAAACGGCGAACGGGTGTCGTCGGAACTTCGGTCAGTGTCATGATCAGGCTTCTGTCTGTGCGAATCGCGCGTGGGCCGGGGTGCTGTCCGCGTCACTGAAGAGGAGTGCGTCTGCCTGGTCGACGCCGCTTTCCGCCAGGATCTCGACGAGGGTCTGTTCCGGGCGGACCGCGGCGAACCGTATGTCCGACTCGCGCGTGGTGAAGCCGTGTACGGCGGGTCGGGCGAGACTGTTGTACGACCAGGGGGAGGAGAAGTAGTAGCCGCCGGTGTCCAACAGCACCACGACGTCCCCAGGTGCCAGTTCGGGCAGCTTGCGTCCGCGGGCTACGAGGTCCCCAGCGAAACAGCACGGGCCCGCGACATCCTGGACCCGCTCCGGAGCATGCTTGGGCCTGCCGTCGGAGTCGTACACGGCGATCCGCAGCGGCCACGCCTCCGGCATGAAGACGGTACGGGTGGCGATGTGCGCGCCCGCGTGTGTCAGCGCGATGCGGCGGCCGCCGGTGTCCTTGGTGTACTCCACGACCGCGGCCGTGAAGCCGTTCTTGGCGACCAGTGAACGACCGAACTCGGTTACCAGGTCGTAGCGCCCGCCGAGGAGTTCGGGAACGGAGGTGCGCAGCTGCCGAACGTAGTCTGCGTAGGTCGGGCGGATCTCGTCGTCGTCAAAGTTGACCGGCAGGCCGCCGCCGATATCCAGACTGGTCACCTGCTGCCGGCCCGCCATCGCGTTGATCTCCTCGGCGAGTTCGTACGCGGCGCGCACTCCCTGGCCGATGAGTTCCAGGGGGCAGCCTTGCGAACCGACGTGCACGTGCAGCCGAGTGAGCCAGGGACGCTCGGCGAAAGCCTTGAGGATGCGCTTCCGTGCTCCGGCATCTCGCAGTGGCACGCCGAACTTCGAGCTGAGCGAGGCGGTGCTCATCGCGTCGATGGCTCCGGCGCCGACCTGTGGGTTGATCCGCAGCCCGAGCACCGAGGTGCTCTCGCTCACAGCGAGTAGTTCGCCGATGCGGTCCAACTCGGGAAAGTTGTCGGCGTTCACCGCCACTCCCAAGGCGAGCGCGTCGGCCAGCTCGGCACGGGTCTTCGCGGGTGAGTCCAGCACGATGCGTTCCGGCGGGAAGCCGGCAGCGACGGCCTGGGCGAGTTCGCCCGGGCTGGCGACCTCGCACCCCATGCCGGACCGGGCGAGCAGTCGCAGCACGGGGACCAAAGGCGCGGCCTTGGCGGCGAACGTGTGCAGCACTGGTGCGTCGCCAAAGGCCCGTTGGAGGTCGCGCACGGACTCCTGGATCCCGTCGGCGTCCAAGAATCCCGCCGCCACATGGGCGGGGCCGATCAGACCGGACCGCACCGCCTCGCGGACAGCTCGGTCACGCTGCTGTCGACCGCCTTCACTGTCTTGATCGACTTGCGCAATCCTCACGATCTCGGACCTCCTCGGTGCCCCAAGAGTGTTCGGGCCACCAGAATCGGCAGGCTTCGTGGAACGACTACCGAAACGCAGCATTCCGTCACGACAGGCGAACGGGAGGCTTATACGCAGCTCGTACACCGTGATAAGCAGAGGCATGTCGCACGATTCCGTCGATGAGAAAGACCTGGAGCTGATCCATGCGCTCCAGCTCTCCCCGCGCGCCTCCTGGGCTCAGATGGCCGGGGCGCTCGCGCTCGACCCGGTGACTGTGGCACGCCGTTGGGAGCGGCTGGCCGAGGAGGGACTGGCGTGGGTCACCTGTGTGGCCGGCACGGCCCTGCACAGCGAGTTCTGCATGGTGTACATCGAGATCGATTGCATTCCCGGCCGGCTGGACCACATTGCCACCGCGTTGAGTACCGAGCCCCACGTGCGCTACGTCCACCACCTCACAGGCCTGTACGGGCTGCTGGTCGTGGCGACGTTGCGCACATCCGCGGAGGTGTCGGCATGCCTGCGCGGCACGGTAGGGCAGCTGTCCGGTGTCCGGGCGTACCGAGCGGAGATACGGACCGTGGGCTACGGCGAGCCGAGCCGATGGCGTCTGCGCAGCCTCGAACGGTCACAGCGACACGCATTGGAACCGGCCGGCACACCGTCCACGACGGTGGGAGGTGCCCGGATGGACGCTGTGGACCGGAAACTGTTCCGGCTGCTGCACGAGGACGGCCGCATGTCCTACACCGCGCTCGCCGACCGCGCCGGGATCAGCGAGCCCACCGCGCGCCGCCGCGTCAAGCGCCTGCTGACCCACCGGTTGCTCCGGCTGCGCTGCGAGATGGCACAGTCCCTGTCGGGCTGGCCGTACTCGGCCTTCTTGTGGGCGAGCGTGGCACCGCAGCACATGGAGTCCACGGCACGCTCGCTTACGGCGCTCCCTGACGTACGCCTGTGCTGCGCCCTCACGGGAGAGCGGAACCTCCTGCTGATGGTCTGGCTACGGTCCCTCGGAGATCTGCCGCAGTTGGAGGCGACGATCACTGAGCGCTCTCGAAATCTCTCCATAGTGGACCGGGCCGCCTGCCTGCACACCGTGAATCAGATGGGCCGACTGCTCGACAGCGAGGGGCGCAGCGTCGGGTATGCGGCGCCCAATGTGGGGGCGTTCCTGGACGCCTGAGAAGCCGTATCTCAACCGAACGTGATCGCTTGATTTCCGCTGGTCAGGCATGGTCTAGCTCGGAGTCAGGGAGGCATGCGGCGTCTTGTGTCGGCTCCGTGATCGAAGGGTGCACGATGGCGTCGGTGCTGGGAATGCTGGAGGAGCGGGAGACAGCGGCTCGGGTGCGGGTGGAAGGACTGCGGGAGGAAGCCGCGCGGCTGACTGGGGCGTTGGAGGCCGCGGAGATCGAGCTGGACCGGCGGGTGATCGCACGGGAGGAGCTGGTCGAGGCCCTGGCAGCCTCGGCTGCCGAGACCACCGCCGTGACCGGGGTGCAGGCGCAAACCGTGTCGTCGCCCGCGCCGGTGCCGGGCTCGATCGTGCCGCCGTGGCGCGAGGGACTGCAGGTGACGGTGCTGGCGCCCGACTACCAGCGGATTCTGGGCGTGCTCGACGAGCGGCAACCTGCGGGCCAGGGGCCGCTGAAGGCCAGGGAGATCACGGCCAGGCGCTGCTTGATCTGCTCGGCCTCGGCATCGCCCGCCACGAGATCCCGCCCGCGACCAGGTAGCGGACCGCGTCCAGCAGCTGGCGGTGGCAGTAGCTCTCGGGCTGCCCGCCCCTGCTCTTCAGCCAGGCCGGCACCGGCAGCAACGGTCGGACAGCCGCCCACTCCGCGTCCATAGTGTCCGACGGATAGCGGCGCACCCGGTCTGGATGATCGGCTGCGTTGCCGTACACGTGCGCGAGGCAATCACACGATGGTGCAGCCGAGTTGAACTGGACGGGCTCGGACGCGTACAACAACGACACCAGGGCCTCCCGGCACTGCTCGGTCAGATTCGCATCCCCGAGCTACCGAGAGGCACTGTCTTCATGCGCGCACAACACGAAGATCACCCCGGCGGGAAGCATGTTCGACCCACACGCTCCATGATCGGTTGAGATACGGCTTCTAAGCACCTACGCGGTCGGCGTGCCGCTCGTCGGGGGTCGTCCGGCCCAGGCGGCACGCAGGAGGCCGCCGAGGCCTTCCGCGGTCACCTCGCGAGGGTTGGCGTAGGGGTTGGCCAGCGCGACCTGGACGACCCGGTCGATGTCGTCCTCGGCCATGCCGAGTTCGCGCAGGGACCGCGGGGCGCCGAGCCGGCCCGCGAGGCCCCACAGGTACGAGGCCGGGTCGGCGGAGGTGCCCAGAGCGCGGCCGAGCACTGCCACCGCCTTGGGCGCCGCGACCTGGTTGTAAGCGAGGGCGTGCGGGAGGACCACGGTGTGGGTGGGGGCGTGGGGTAGGTCGAGGGTGCCGCCGAGGGCGTGGCAGAGCTTGTGGTGCAGGGACATGGTGGTGGCCCCGAGGCAGGCGCCGCACAGCCACGCGCCGTACTGGGCACGTTCACGGGCCTCGAGGTCGCTGCCGTCGGCGACGACGTCCGGGAGCGCGGCGGCCAGCGCCCGTACGCCTTCCTCGGCCATCAGGTCGATGACCGGGGAGGCGTCCGGGGCGTACAGGGCCTCGACTGCGTGTGCGATCGCGTTCATGCCACTGGCCGCGGAGACGGCGGCGGGCAGGTTCACGGTGAGCGTGGGGTCGTACAGCACCGAGACCGGCAGGACGCGTGGATCGCGGCCGGTGCGCTTGACGCCGTTCTCCGTCAGACCCCACACGGGCGTCATCTCGGAGCCGGCGTACGTCGTCGGGACGGCGATGACCGGCAGGCCGTACCGCAGGGCGACGATCTTTCCGAGGCCGATGGCCGAGCCGCCACCGAAGGCGACGCAGCCGTCCGCGTTCACCTCCTTCGCACGTCGTTGGGCCTCGGCCGCCGACTCGGCGGGCACGTGCATCCGGGCGTGGGGGTGGATGTCCACAGCTCGCGGGCCGATGAGGCCGGCGACGGTCGCGGCGAGCTCCCGCTGTCCGGGCGAGCACAGCACCATGACCCGCTTGAGGCCGGCGTGGTCGATCTCATCGGCGAGCCGGTCGACGGCGCCGGTGCCCATTACCACGCGCATCGGGAGCGCCTGGTAGGCGAAGTCGAGCGGGGTGTTCACCGGGCGCCCTTGTCCGTCTCGGGGTCGACGGTGATGTCGAACTCGGCCATGCGGAAGGGAGCGGTGACCCGGTACTCGAGGGCCTTCTCCTCGTCGTCGATCTGTGGAAAGCCGACGACCAGGCTCTCCTTCACGGCGAAGACGGCGTCCGAGTCCAGGTAGGGGCCATCGGCGACGAAGATGTGCGTTGTAAGCGTTCGGTGGCCGTCGGCCTCGACGATGAAGTGGATGTGCGCCGGGCGGTAGGGGTGGCGTCCGGTGGCGCCGAGCAGCACTCCCACCGGGCCGTCGGTCGGAATGGGGTAGTGGCTCGGCACGACCGTGCGGAACCACACGCGGCCTTCGTCGTCGGTCCTGAACAGTCCACGCCCGTTGCCCAGCGGCTGGACGTCGGGCTGCTGCACGTCGTAGAAGCCGTCCTCGGTGCACTGCCACACGTCGACGCTCGCTCCGGCCAGTGGGCCACCGTCCGCCGACGTGACGCGGAGCGAGACGACACAGGGTGTTCCGGTGCCCATGAGGTCGATGTTGTCGCCGCTCTCGCGCTTGGGGGACTCCACGACGTGGAAGGGTCCCAGGACCGTGCTCTCGGTGCCGCCGCCCTGCTCGTTCACCGTCTCGACCAGCATGGAGACACCCAACACGTCGGAGAGCAGGATGAACTCCTGGCGGGTGGGATCACATTTCTGCCCGACAGCGGTGAGGTGGTCCACCGCGTACTCCCACTCCCGGATCGTGGGGCGCAACTCACGGACGTAACCGTGCAGATGGCGGACGAGCCCTTGGAGCAGTTCACGCAGGCGCCCGTCCGGGGTGTCACGGAAACTGTCCACAGCGGCGGCCGTGATGGCCTCCATCGCCTCGTCGGTGCCAGGCATGACATACCTCCAGTGGTGCGCGTTCCTCGATCGGGGTCGCGACCCCGATGTGCGTCAACTGCCGTTCGCCGACGAGCGCCCGGACCGGCGGACGGCCCTGCCGACCGCCGAAGGCGCAGAGGCCAGCATGCAGGGCAAACGCTCCTCCGCACGCCGGGCGGTGCCAGGCGAACGGGCTGAGGGAAACGCTAGGGAGCCACGGCCGGGGGCGATATCCGCAAAGCGCGACCGCCACCCGAATCGCGCGACGCGTTCCGGACGGCCGCTCCGGGGACGCGGCCAAGGCGGGCTCGGGAAGGACTCGCGTCCACCGCCTGTGTGACGAGGCTCGCACCAGACCGATGACCTGGCATGATCTGCCGGAACCCGTCGATCACCCCTTGTTGCACGGACAGGGCGCGGATAACAATGGCGCATGGGCCGCTCCCCCTTGGCGAGCCACGTGCTGTGCCGCGACTCGGGCTTCGAGGACTTCCGCGAACGCCTCAACGACCTGTTCTACCCCGCCGAAGTCACCCCGCTGTCGGGCCCCGAGGGCCCCGGTGGCGAACTCCGTGGCACACGCACCGAGCACATCACCATCGGCCTGATGACCTTCGGCCAGCGCACGCGTGTCGATCCCGGGCGGACGCCGTCGCACTACCACGTCAACGTCGTCCTCCGAGGGGCCATCGAAGCGGCCACCGGCCACCAGGAAATGGTGGCGACCGCCGGAGACGCGATGGTCTTCACACCGACACGACAGCACCGGCTGCTGAGCTGCGACCACGGCGAGCAACACCTCGGAATCAAGATCGACCGGGGTCTCGTCGAAGCCGAACTCGAGGCCCTCCTGGGCCGCACGCTGCAGGCTCCACTGGAATTCGCGTTCGACTTCGATCTGACCACCGCGACCGGGCGCAGCTGGCGCAGCACCCTGGACCTGTTGCTCGCGGAGTCCGACAGCACCGGCGGGCTCATCGGCCGGCTCCCGGTCCGGCAGCACTTCGAGCGCCTCCTCGTCAGCGGCCTGCTGCTGGCCCAGCCGCACAACTACACGGAAGCGTTGCTGGGTCCGCAGCCTCCCGCCTACCCGCGGACGGTACGCAAGGCCGTCGACCTGATCGAGGCCCACCCCGAGACCCCCTTCACCGTCGGGGACCTGGCCCGGGCGGCGGGCGTCAGTGCCCGGCGTCTCCAGGAAGGATTCAGGGAGCACCTCGGCGTGACTCCGCTGACGTACCTGCGCAACGTCCGCCTGGACCGTGTTCACGCCGCCCTTCTCACGGGTGCCACCGGGGTCACCGAAGCGGCCGGGCGGTGGGGCTTCACCCACCTGAGCCGGTTCTCCGAAGCCTATCGCCGGCGCTTCGGTGTCGCACCCTCACAGACGCTGGCCGGGGCCGGCGGTCAGAACCTCGGCAAGCGGGGGATCCGCGGGTTCAGCGGCGAACGGATGCCGACCTAGCCGATACCGCGGCCACCGCGCTCACCCGGAGGGATCCCCACGCGGCGGAGGAGAACTCTGGGAACTTCCTGAGAAGGGGGCGGCACGTCGGTCGTGGGCGCTGCGTCACCTGCGTCGCTCTCTCACCAACGCTCAGAAACCTCCCAGAACCTCTCGGGAACGTCGTACCGGGAACCGCCAGTGTGTGCGGGTCCCTCGCACGCGGCGCCGTGGTCCCCCGCTCGGCGCCGCGTGTCCCCCGCGAGCGAAGCGGAGAGTTTCCCTATGGCTGCCACCACCCCCCGCCCTCGGACCATGCCTGGTTCCAGCCCGTGGCCTGGTACGGATCCGCGGTCCCCACGCCGCACCGTGCCGGTCCGGCTGATCGGCACGTGGCAGAACGCTCTGGGAGGCGCGGCGGCCGTGCTGTGCGCGGTAGTTGCCATGGCGGCCGTGTCCGCGCTGGCGCTGGCCCTGTTGGACGCGGGATCGTTCGGCTCGCTGTGGTCGCTTTCGATGACCCTGACAGCCATGGCCGTCGGCGGTTCGGTGAGCGCGGGTTCGGATGTCTCCGCGGACACCGGGTCGATGGGCGGTCTGGCTTCCCTTTTCGGCGGTGGTGGCGGTATGGGGCCGTCGATGAACGGTGCGGTCGATGCCGTACCGCTCGGCGTCACACTGGTCGGCGCCGTCGTCCTGTGGATCGCGTTCTCCCGGCGGCTGCGTCAGGGGCAGCAGCGGCGGTTCACCGCCGGTGAACTGGCCGTGCGGGCGGCCGGAGCGGGATCCGCGGCACTGGTGACCTTCATGATCGTGGCCGGCCTCGCAGGAGGATCGGCCAGCATGCCCGCGTCGGCGATGACCGGGATGGGAGGAGTCGGCGGCGACCGGTCTGCCGGTGGATTCGGTGGCGGCGATGGCCTGGGGGATCTCATGGGCAGTGGGAGCGGTGGTGGCCTGGGCGGCCTCATGGGCGGTGGCGGTACGGGGGCAGAGCCGGCGATGTCATACCACGTGAGCGCGGGATCGGCGGGCCTTGGCGCGCTGCTGTGGGTGGCCGTCGTACTCGGTGCGGGATGCCTGATCAGCCGCCGGGTGCGGCTGCCGGTGGGCGGTGCGCTGAACGGGCTGCGCGCCGACTGGGGCCCGAGCCTGTCGGCCGTCGTCCGCACCACCCTGGTCTTGGCGGCCGTTCCGCTGGTGGCCCTGACGGTCGTCGGGACGGTGGCCGGTGGCCGGGCCGGCTCGGCGGCGGGTGCCGTCCTGCTGGCCGCCCCGAACGCCCTGGCGGTTTTCCTGACACTCGGCGTCGGTTCCTCGTGGACGGCCGCGGTGCACCCGGTGCACAGCGACGGCGGCGCCAACCCGCTCGCCGCTCTCATGGGCGACATGGGTGGTGCGGGTGGGATGGGCGGCGGTCGGCAGCCCGACCGTACCGAGCACCTCAGGTCCCTGTCGGCGGGCGGATGGCCGCTGTGGCTCGCGGCCCTCGCGGTGACCTGCCTGATCCTGCTCGCCTGCGCCTATCGGGCAGTTCGGGCCACGCACCCTGCCCGGACCCGCCCTCTGCTCCCCTACCGGGGCCCGCTGTCCGGGCACCTCGCCATGGCCGAGCGGTTCGGTGTCGTCACGGCCGTCGTCCTGGGCCTGGCGGCCTGGCTGGCGGGGGCGTCCGGGAACTTCGGCGTCAGCATGTTCGGCAGTCAGATGGGGGGAATGGAGGCCGAATTGAGCGGCAGCGTGCTGCGGACGGTTGTGTTCGGGCTGCTCGTCGGGGGCCTGGCCGGATTTGCCGGGAGTCTGCTGTACGCGGTGCGCGGTTTGCGTGGGCAGCGGTGACTGGGGCCTTACGTGGTGGTGCCAGGAGGCCTTACGTGGTGATGACAGCCTTCCTTCATATCCTGCAGGGCAGGATCCCGCCCGCCGCGGGGTGCGTGCCTCCTGCCGCGTCCGCGTATCCGGCGGGGCCGGGAGCGTTTCCCGGTCGCCTGGAGGCCTCCTTTGACCCCTGTTGAGCGCTCTGCCCCACCTGGCACCGGCCTCGTGGGCCAGTCCCGCGCAGCGGCCTCGACCGGCGTGAACCTGCTGGTCGTCGACGACGAGCCCACTGTGCGGGAACTGCTGTGCGCGGCCCTGCGGCATGCCGGTTTCACCGTGGCCGCCGCCGGCACCGGCCAGGAGGCCCTGGACCGGGCGGAGGAGGTCTCTCCCGACCTCGTCCTGCTGGACGTCATGCTTCCCGACCTCGACGGCTTCGAGGTGATCCGCCGACTGCGTGAGCGGTACGGGTCGGCCGCGGCGCCTCGCACGGGCCACATCCCGGTCGTGTTTCTCACCGCCCGCGACGCGACCCAGGACAAGATCGAGGGCCTGGTTCTGGGCGGCGACGACTACGTCACCAAGCCGTTCGATCTCCAGGAGCTGATCGCGCGCATCCGTGCCGTGCTGCGCCGCACCAGCGGCGACCCCACCGCGCTGCTGCGTGTGGCCGACCTGGAACTCGACCCGGACGGCGTCCAGGTGGCCCGTGCGGGCGAACCGCTGCGCCTGTCGCCCACCGAGTTCCGGCTGTTGCATTACCTGATGGCCAACGCCGGGCGCACGGTCTCGAAGCCGCAGATCCTCCACCGGGTGTGGGAGTACGACTTCAACGGCGACACCGGCATCGTCGACACCTACATCAGCTATCTGCGCCGCAAGATCGACAACGGTGGTCCGAAGCTCATCCACACCGTGCACGGCGTGGGCTACGTGCTGCGCGGAGCGAAGACGTGACCCGGCCGGGTCGCGTTCGTGGACTGTGGGCGCGCGGGTCCCTGCGCAGCCGGGTGCTGCTGTTGTGCGTCGTTCTGCTCACGGCCGGCTTCACAGCGTTCGCCCTGGTCACCGGAAACGCCCTGCGCGGCTATATGGAGAACCGCGTCGACGCCCAACTCCGCGCCGCCGCACAGGTACTCGCCGTCGTGCCGCCCACGGTGGCGGAGAACGGAGCCGACCGGAAGCCGCCGGCGTACCTCGCCGACTTCAATACGGAGGTCCTCGGCAATCCCGTCATCACGTACGTCACCGCGGCCGGCACCGTCGAGAGCAGCATCGACTCCTTCGCAGGGGCGAACCGGACGAACAGCGCTCATGGTCCGGCACTCCCCCGGCTGGACACGGCCGCGGTCGAGGACCACGGCGGCCACCCCTTCACCGTCGACAGCACGAAGGGCGACGCACGCTGGCGGGTGATCGCCGTGCCCAGACTCGCACGCGCCGCACCGCCGGGGACGACGGTGACGAGCCCTGCGGCCTCCGGCAGTGTGGTCGTAGCCATGCCGATGGACCAGGTCGACGGCACGGTGGGCCGCATGTGGCAGAACTACCGGACCACCGGTCTCGCCCTGCTCGCGGTCCTCGCCGTGGCGGGCTGGTTCGCGGTCCGCTCCGGGCTGCGTCCGCTGTCCCGCGTCGAGCAGACCGCCGCCGAGATCGCGGGCGGTGACCTGTCCCGCCGGGTACCCGAACTAGGCGGGCCGAGAACGGAGTTGGGTCGCCTGGCCGCCGCGCTGAACAGCATGCTCGGGCAGTTGGAGACCGCGTTCGCCGCGCGCGCCGAGTCCGAGGCGCGGATGAGCCGGTTCGTAGCCGACGCCAGCCACGAGTTGCGCACCCCGCTCGCCGGCATCAAGGGCCTGACCGACCTGTACCGCATGGGCGCCCTCCCCGCACGCGAGGACGTCGACGCCACGATGGACCGCATCGCCCGCGAGTCCGAGCGCCTCACCCGGCTCGTCGAGGACATGCTCCAGCTGGCCCGCCTCGACGAACACGCGTTGAAGACCACGGGGAGCCCCACCGGTTCGCACACCCCCGGCATCCCACCCGACCTCGACCTCACCCCCACCGACCTGCGCACCCTCGCCGCCGACGCCTTGCACGACGTACGCGCCCTGGACCCGACCCGCACCGTCACGCTCACCGGACCGGCCGGCGACGGCCCGCCCGCCCCCGCACCGGCCCTCGCCGACGAGGCCCGGCTGCGCCAGGTCGTCACCAACCTGGTCGGCAACGCCGTCACCCACACCCCGCCCGGCACTCCCCTCCGGATCGGCGTCGGTACGGTCGGCGACCATGCCCTCCTGGAGATCGCCGACCAGGGACCAGGTCTCGCTCCGGAGCAGAGCAGCCGTATCTTCGAACGCTTCTACCGCGCCGACACCTCACGCACCCGTGCCACCGGTGGCGCAGGCCTCGGCCTGTCCATAGTCCACTCCCTGATCACCGCTCACGGCGGACACATCGAGGTCGAATCGGCCCCCGACGAGGGCTCCACCTTCCGAATCCTGCTCTCTCGGCTCACAGAGCAACCGACGCCGACGACCCCGCCAGAACTGGCGGTTCGCCGACAGTGACCGCCCTCGCAACGGAGTTCGCCCACCTCATGAGGGTCGGCCGCTCGGCGCGGCGCGTTGTTGCCGGAGCACGGGGGCGAGCACGCCGCTGCGCTTGAACGAGGTGACGACCAGACGGGTGTCGACCGCCTGGGCGGTGGCCAGCGCCGGAGAGTTCGTCACGAAGTCGTAAAGCTCGCTGCGGTCGCGGGTGATGATGTCGGCGAACAACTGGTGTTCGCCCATGATCGCGGCGGCGTACCGGATGCGCGAGTCGTCGGCGAGCAGAGCGCCGATCCGGTCGACGTCATGCGGGCCGGCCTTGATCCACAGCACCGCCTCGGTGCCGAGGCCGAGGTGGTGCGGTTCCACCACCGCGCGAATCGTCAGCCGGCCGTCGCGTCGCAGCGCCTCGAGCCGTCGGCGCGCCGTGGATTCGGCGACGCCGAGCAGGCGCGCCAGCCGGTCGGTCGGGATGCGGCCGTCCTCTGCCACGGCCTGCGCGAGCGCTCGGTCGGCGCTGCTGAGTGCCTGTGGTGCGCTGTCCGCCGACTGCGGTGGCGGGAGGAAGGGACGCAGCGCTTCGATCTCTTGGGGCCGCAGGAGGCCGGGGTGCCACTGGAAGCCTGTGCGGAAGTACTTCATCACCGGCAGTGTCGACATGGCGACCAGGCCGGGCGTTCCGGGCAGATCGTCGTGGAGCAGCGTAGGGAGCGCACCGGGAGCGGTGCACACCTCGGTCACGCAGTCGGCCGGTCCGGTCAGCGTGTAGGTGAACGTCGTGTCGGGGCGGTGCGCGAGCGCCGTTGCGGTGAGGCGGATCGTGTGGGCGGTCCCGCTGATGCTCAGGATCGAGGCCGTGCCGGGGGTCTCCCATCCTGAGATCACCACGGTGCCCGATTCCAGGAGAGCGGTACCCCGTCGGCTGATCGTGCGCTCCGGCTCACCGAGCGCCTCCGCGATCAGGCGCCATGGAGCTCGTCCGTCGATCTGCAGCGCCCCGACGATCCGCCGGTCCAGAGCATCGAGCGTCATCGGCCAACAATATGGCCAGATTCGCGATCTCGCCATCAGTCATTGCCGGTTTGCACCAGGCACAGCGAGTCTTTGGCGGCATCGATGCACCGCGACCGCCCCCGCGTCGCACGGCGTTCTCACTCGATCCCCGGAGACGAACCATGGCAAGCACCGCCGACGGCACAGCCGCACTCTCCTTCACCACGATCGCCCGCGAGGCGGTGACCGGCACGATGCCGTCACTCCGCGAGGCCACGGACCGCCGACCGTGGCTGCGGTTTCTCGATTCCTGCCTGCGCGGCATCGGTCAGGGAGGGCTGGTCGACAACCCCGTCGGCGGCCTGTTCTTCCTGGCGGCGATCGCGACGTTCTCACCGTGGGTCGGTGTGGCCGCGGCGGTGGGCGTGCTCGCCGCGACGGCGACCGCCGAGGTTTTCGCCCTCGACCGTGCACACATCGGCGCCGGTCTCTACGGCTACAACGGAGCCCTGGTGGGCACGGGCCTGGTCACCTTCCTCGGTCCCCAGTGGAGTCTCGCGGTTCTCGGCTACGTCGTCGTCGGGGCGGCGCTGACGACCCTGGTGATGGCGGCACTCGTGGTGACCCTGCTCAAGACATGGAACGTGCGCCCGACCGCGCTGCCGTTCAACATCGTGCTCACCTTCCTGCTGATCGCACTGCTGCACAGCTCGCGCGGGCACGCCGGTCCGCTGGTGTCCGCCAAGAACGTCGGTGCTGTCGACCACGTCAACACCGTGCTGCGCGCAGCCCCCGACGGTCCTGGCGCGAACTCGCTCACCAACGTCTACGAGGCGGTGCTCCACGGGATCGGTCAGCTGTTCTTCCTCGACAGCAACCTCGGCGGCTACCTGATCCTCGCCGGCCTGGTGATCTGCTCGCGTCGGATCGCCGTGCTGGCGGTGCTCGGATCGGCGGCCGCCGTGCTGACCTCGATGGCGCTGGGCATGGACGGCTTCCGTATCTACCTCGGCGTGCCCGGTGTCAGCGGATTCCTCACCTGCGCCGCGTTGGGCGCGGTGTTCCTGCGCCCCTCGATCCGCTCCTACCTGATCGGCGTGGCCGCTGCTGCCGCCAGCGCGGTCTTCCTGGCCGCCCTGACTCCCGTGGTCACCGCCTGGGGACCGCCGGCGGCGTTCTCCCTGCCCTACTGCCTCGTCACCATCCTCGTCCTCTTCGCCAGCGGCGCGCAGCGCACGGCCTCGACGCCTTTGGCGCAAGCCGCGTGACCACCCGCCCCAGCCAGCCCCACCGACCTGCGAAGGAAGCCGTCGTGACCGACACCCCCGCCGACCACATCGACCTCTGGGTCGCGCTGCCCACGCCGTTCCTCGCCGACGGGGAGGTGGATCACGCCGGTCTCCGGCTCAACGTCGAGAAATGCGTCGAAGCGGGCCTGGACGGCCTCTACTGCAATGGCCTGATGGGCGAGGTGTGGGCCCTGGACCCCGACGAGCGCAAGGCGGTGCTCGAGACGATCGTCGAGGCCGGCGCCGGACGCGTCATGGTCAGCCCGGTCACCAGCGGCCGGACACTTGAGGAGTCCCTGGACTACACCCGGCACGCCCAGCAGGTCGGCGCCACGCACGCCGTGCTGAGCGTCCCCGCGGACGCGGCCGGGGACGGCGAGCTGATCGAGTCGCTGGCCGCGGTGATCGGCGCGGTCGACATGCCGTACATCCTGTTCAACCCCGGCCGCGACGGCAGCCGCGCAAGCCTCCTCAGCCCAGGGGCCGTTGCGCAGCTGTGCCGGATCGAGAACATCCGCATTCTGAAGACGACCGCCACCGATGCCGAGAACAACCGGCTCCGAGAGATCGCGGCCGGGACCCACGTGCTCGTCTCCGACCCCCTCGAAGAGCACTTCTTCACCAACATGACCCAGTTCGGTCAGCGGGTCCTCTACTGCGACCCCGAGGGGTACCTCTACCAGTCCGCGCACAACCGGCCGATCCGCGAGTACGTCGACCTGTACCTGGCGGGCCACCATGACCTGGCCAGGCAGCGGTTCGACTCGCTGGCCCCGCTGCGCGCGGTGTACCGCAAGTGGATCATCGGCCCGCTCGAGCACGGTGCGATGCCGAACGCGGCACTCAAGCGCTGGTGCGAAGCCGTCGGGATGGCCGGTGGACCGGTGCGCCCGCACCTGACCGAGCTGAGCCCGGCCCAGCGCGACGAGTTCGACCGAGACCTCGCCGCGGCGACCCAGGCCGTCGCCGGACCGGTCCCTTCCTGACCCATCCCCCCATGACAACCATCCCCCGGATCAAAGGGACACCTGCTCGATGACGCACACCATCGCACACGGCAACGGCACCGCGATCTTCACGAACGAACCCCGGCTTTCCGGCCCACGCCTCCGGGCTCGGCATCCACCGCACACCGAGGGCGGTGGTCATCCGGGTGGTCAGCAAGAGGCGCGGCCCTGAGAAGAAGCAGCGGCTCTACGAGCTGCTGGCCGCGAACCTGGCCCGCGACTGCGCACTCGCGGCCTCCGACCTGGTCGTCACCATCACCGAGAACGAGGCGGAGGACTGGTCCTTCGGACACGGCGGCGCGCAGTTCGTGACCGGGGAACTCCCCAGCTGACAGGTCTGCACGTGGTCCCCGTAATACCGAGACGGCCGTTCCGTCGACGGCCGCTGTCCGCCGACGCGCTCGACGTGGGGTATGCCGGTGACCGGGCTCCCCTGGATGCTGCGCGCGGGCGGTCGAGATGGTCCAATCTTCATATTCATATGAGAGCCGGCAAGCCGAGCCACCTGGACTGGCACAGTCTCGTCGCAGGACGGCCGGACGGGAGGCGGGGTTGGGCGAGCACATCGGAGCGTGGGCGAAGCGGTTGCGCCCGGCCGTGGACGCGGGAGAGCCCACCTGCACGCGCGAAACGGTACGCCGTGCGACCGACCAGGTCGGTGACCTGCCGGTCGCGTGGGCGGTCGGGGTGGCGGCCGACATCGTCCAGGGCAACGCATTCCCGGATCTGGCCGGCGTCGGCCTGAAAGGCCCGCAGGTGCTGCGCTCCGCCATCGAGTCGATCGTCATCTCGACGCTCCTCGCCATCGAGGCCGACGGCCACCCACCGGCCCAGCTCCCGCCCGAGGCCGAGGCGCATCTCGTGGACCTGGTCCACCGCCGGGTTCCTCTCGACCTGCTCCTCACCCATCAGCGCAGGATCCACTCACAGCTGGCCGACCACTTCATGGGCGGCTGCCGCTCCCAAGTAACGGTCCCCGATCTCGCGGCGTCACTCGAGCACGTGTCTCATGTGCTCTTCGAGTTCGCCGACACGTTCGCCACCATGACCGCCGAGTCGTACACCGCCGAGAACGAGCGGTTCCTGAGAAGCACCGCCGCTGCCAGGTACGAGACGGTTCTGACGCTGCTGGCGGGAGAGGGCTCCGCCGCCGCGGCGTCCCGACAGCTGGCCTACCCCCTGACGAACGCGTACCACATCGGCCTGGTGCTGCATCCCGCGACCTCGCCGAGCCATACCGCGGATCACCTGGACAAGGTGGCCCGGTCCCTCCTGCGCGGCATCGGCGCGGACGCTCACCTGGTGGTGTCGGTGGACCGGACCGAGGCATGGGCGTGGGGAGCGTTCAAGGCAAGGCCACCGCGTGAAGAGCCGCTGCTGCCCGGCGGGTCCGACGTGATGGTGGGCATGGCGTCACCTCACCGGGGCGTTCAGGGCTTCCGGCGCACCCACGAGGAGGCCCTCGACGCGGCGCGGGTGGGGGCTTTGGGCATGCCCTCGACGGCGGACGCGAGTGTCGTCCGGTACGACGAGGTCCGGCTGCTCTCGCTGCTGATCGCGGACCCCGACAAGGCCGCTCGCTTCGTGCGGGACGAACTCGGCGCACTGGGATCGAGTGCGGGTTCCGCGCAGGTTCTCCGCCGGACGGTGCGGGTCTACCTCGACTGCCACGGCAGTCCGCAGGAGGCCGCCAAGGAGTTGCAGGTAGCGAAGAACACGGTCATCTACCGAGTCAAGCGGGCCGAGGAACTCCTGGGCCGCTCCGTCAGGGACTCCCAGCTCGAGCTGCACGCGGCGCTCCGCCTCGCGGAGCTGTTTCCCGATCTGGACGACACCGCTCACTGACGGGCACACGTCACGCATCCCGCACGCCGCCATGGCCGTCGGGCCCTTCGCCGCGCCACCGTTTTGGACCCCGGGCCCAATCGGCGTCGAAACCTTGGCGGGTCAGGCATAGAGACCGGTGTCACGCCCGGACTTCAATCAACAGCAGGACGACAGCACCGGCCACCGCTTCGGCGGGTGAGCCGCCGAGGCAAGGAGGCCTCATGACGACTCTTGATGACGTCACGACGTCGGGATCGCAGACGCAGACCGAGGTTCGCGAACGTCTCCTGCAGACCGCTCGCGAGCTGCGGCCGCTCCTGCGTGAGCACGCCGACGAGTCCGAGCGCAACCGCCGTC
Source organism: Streptomyces sp. NPDC001663 (assembly GCF_042893105.1). Classification (NCBI taxonomy): domain Bacteria; kingdom Bacillati; phylum Actinomycetota; class Actinomycetes; order Kitasatosporales; family Streptomycetaceae; genus Streptomyces; species Streptomyces sp. NPDC001663. The sequence goes on from NZ_JBIAUR010000036.1 coordinate 31,513, forward strand.
TGGCCGAGAAATCGGAGCGGGCCCTGCGCGAGTCCGGGTTGTTCCACGCCACGGCGCCCCGCCGGTCGGGCGGGGCCGGCGGAGACGTCCGGACCCTCATCGAGCTGTCGGCCGAGATCTCTCGGGGGGACTCGTCCGCGGGCTGGGTCGCCTTCATCGCCAACACGACCGCGTTCGGCATGGGCCTCTTCCCCGACGACGTACGGGAACTGGTGTACGGCCCGGACCCCCGCAACGTCGCGATCAGCCAGTTCGCCCCCGGCGGGACCGCCGAGAAGGTCGACGGTGGCTACCGCATCAACGGCAAGTGGGGTTTCGCCTCGGGCTGCTACCAGGCCCAGTGGACGCTGAACGCGTTCCTGGTCCTCGACGCGGAGGGGCAGCCCTCGGAGGTGCGGTGGGCGCTGATGCCGCTGGCCGACATGCGGATCGAGGACACGTGGTATGTCGTCGGCATGGCGGGGACCGGCAGCAACACCCTCGTGGCCGAGGACCTCTTCGTCGAGGACCGGTGCACGCTGGACCTCGAGACGTTCATGGGCACGGCTGTCTTCCCGATCTGGCACGAGGACGAGACCAGCTACCGGGCGTCGCTGAACAGTCTCGCGTGTCTCGGCCTGTGCGGTCCGCTGCTGGGCATGGCCGAGGCCGCCTGGGACTTCACCACGGAGAACCTCGGCAAGGGCCGCCCTATCAGCTACTGGGCCTACTCGGATCGCCGGGACGCCCCCAGCTACCGCCTCGCCCTTGCCGAAGCGCGGGTCGCGATCGACGCGGGCAAAATGCACCTGCTCAGGTCCGCCGACGAGATGGACGACGCCGCCCGCGAGGGCCGGGTCCTCGACACGGCGGCCCGGGCGCGGATCCGCGGCGACTCCGAGATCGCGACGCGCAACTTCCGCCAGGCCGTGACGCTCATGCTGGACATCGTCGGCACGAGCAGCTTCGCCCAGTCCAACCCGCTGCAGCGGGTCTGGCGTGACCTGACCGTGGCCAGCGGCCACGGCCTGAACAACCCCCTGCTGAACCGGGAGATCTACGGCCAGAGCCTCGTCGGTCGCGACACCGCGGAGATCGGTTCGCTCTGAGGTCGTCACAGCCGGGCCTTCGCGGCCCGGCCCTCGGGCCTCCAGAACGCGACTCGATACGCCGAAAGGAACTTCCGCCATGACGACACTCGCCATGCCTTCGCCCGCTCACCCCCCGATCCACCTGACCGCGGCGGAGCGGGCGGAGTCACTGCCGGCCGAGACCTTCAGGTCGGCTTTCCGGATGCACCCCTCCGGCGTCGCCGTCGTGACCGCCGGCCTGGGTGGGCGGCCGGTCGCGATCACGGTCAGCTCGCTGGCCTCCGTCAGCGCCGAACCGCCGCTGATCGTCTTCTCCGTCTCCTCGAAGGCCTCCAGCAGCTCGGTCCTGCGGCGAGCCGACAGCGTCGTCGTCCACATGGTGGGCAGCGACCAGCTCTGGCTCGCGCAACTCGGGGCCACCAGCGGGGTCGACCGCTTCGCCGACACGAGTGCCTGGACGCGGTTGGCCACGGGCGAACCGGTCTTCACGGCGGCCCCCGCGTATGTGCGGGGGAAGGTGGTCTCCCGTATCGAGGCGGGAGAGGCCTCGATCTTCGTCGTCCACGCGGTGTCGGCGGCCGTGCCCGAGGGCGCCGCCGAGCCCGGGTCGGCTCCGCTCGTCTACCACTCCCGGTCCTGGCACCGGCTCGACGAACGCTCGAAGCTGGCGTAACCCGGGCTGGCTCCCGTGCCGGGTCCGACAGCCCCGCTTGCTCCCGCCGTGGCGGTTCACGGCGTGCCGGTGAGGTCGCGCGTCACCTCGCGCACTTGCAGCGGGGTGGCCGGGCGCGGGTGGGCGGCTTCGGTGCGCAGGTCGCCGAGAGCGAAGGCGACGCCCCGGCACCAGCGCTCGGGGGCCGCGCCCGTGAAGCCTCGGGCCAGCAGATCATTGGCGCGCTTGGGAGCGTCCCGGAGGACCAGGCGGCCACTCTCCACCAGCCATCAAGGTCAAACACCCCGTCAGCAACACCCGGTCCTCCCGGACCGCCCAGCCTTCTAGGGGAACACTCATGTCCAAAGTGATCGCCGTCTTCGGTGCCGGTACCGGCCTGGGCCTGTCCGTCGCCCGCCGCTTCGGCCGGGAAGGCTTCCGTGTCGCCCTGGTGGCCCGCCGCAAGGAGCGGCTCGATGCCCTCGTCGCACAACTCACCGACGAGGGCATTGAGGCCGTCGCCTTCCCCGCCGACCTCTCCGACCCTGCCGGGATTCTCGCCCTGGTGGACGCCATCCGCGGCCACTTCGGCCGGATCGACGTCGTCGAGTACGGGCCGATCGGCTCCGATCAGGCCTTCACCCCGGCCGCCCGACTGGACGCGGCCACGCTGGAAAGGATCTCCCGGGTGCTCCTCCTGACCCCGGTGGAGGTGTTCCGCGCCGTACTGCCGGAGCTGACCGAACGCGGCGACGGCGCCCTCCTGATGACCACCGGCTACTCGGCCGTGCAGGGCGTGCCTCACCTCAGCGGCCCGGGCCCGGTGATGTCCGCCGCCCGCAACTACGTGTACTCGCTCAACGGCGAACTCGCCGGCACCGGCGTCTATGCCGGCACCCTCACCATCGCCGCCTTGATCACCGGCAGCGAGTCGTTCGAGGCAGCCACCAAGGGCGGCATCGACCTTCCGGACACCGGCGTGCAGTTCCCCGTCGTCCACCCGGACGAACTCGCCGGGCACTACTGGGACATGTACACCCGGCGTGACCGCGTCGAGCAGGCCTACCCGGTGGAGCTGACCCCGCAGACCGCAGTCCCCGCGTTTGCCCCACAGGGCGGCGCCACCGCGTAACCGCCAGGAACCGCACGGCAGTGGCTGCCCGGAGCCGAACAAGCCATGGGGTTCCCTAAGCATCAGCTTCGTCTGTCCGGCGTGGACGAGACGGCGCTCTCACCGTCCGCCAAGGGCTCATCCACGGGAAGATCTCCGCGCACTTGGCCGAGACCCACCACGACGAAGTTCCGTACCTGTGCCACAGCCACCAGGCGGACCGTGACAGCGAAGTCGAAGCAGGCGATCGGCCCCGGGGCCCTGCGTGCCCTCGCCTGCAGCGGCTGGCGGCCCTTCTCGGCCTGGGGCCCCATGTCATGACGCCCTCTGAGTGCCGCCGTCGTCCCGGCCGACGGCGTGCAGCGATCGGCGTCGGCGCGAACGCGTTCGCCACCGTCGCCCCGGAGCCGGCCGAACGGGTCTTGCCCTGGCGACCGTCGGCCGGGAGGTGCGCGCGTGATCCGCGGGCCGGCCTTCCCCGCTCGGGGCTCGGTCAATGGATGTGGGATCCGCCGTTGACGTCGTACGTCACGCCGGTGAGGTAGCCGGACTCGGGCCGGGCCAGCAAGGCGATGACGTCGGCCACGTCCTCGACCGCGCCGATGCGGCGTACCGGAACATCCGCGATCATTGCCGCCTTGCGCTCCTCGTCCAGTTTGCCCTGGGTGATGTCGGTGTCGATCAGGCCCGGGGCGACGGAGTTGACCGTGACTCCGGATGAGCCGAGTTCGCGGGCGAGCGCCTTGGCGAAGCCCAGCAGGGCGGCTTTGGCCGCCGAGTAGGCCACTCCCCCGAACACCCCGCCCCCACGCTCGGCCGAGACGGACGACAGGAAGACGATGCGGCCGAACCCGCGCTCGGCCATCCCGGTAGCCACGCGGTGGGTGACCAGGAAGCTGCCGCGGACGTTGACCTCGAGGATCCGGTCCCACTCGGTGGGCGTGACGTCGAGGAAGCGGGTCGGGGACGTGATCCCCGCGTTGTTGACCAGGGCGCCGACCGGCGGGAGGGCGGCTTCGACCGCGCCGATGGCGGCTTCGACGGCGTCGGCGTCGGTGACGTCCGCCGGAAGGCCCAGGGTTTCCACGCCGTGCCGGACGGCGACTTCCCGGGCGGTGTCCTCGGCGGCCTCCTTGTCCAGGTCGAGGACGGCGATGTGGTAGCCGGCGGCGGCCAGGGCGTGCGCGGTGGCGCGTCCGATGCCGCGGCGGGAGCCGGCGCCGGTGATGACGGCGGTGCGAGGGGTGAGGTCGGTGGCCATGCGGTGCTCCTGAGAAAGGGGGAAGCGGAGTGGACGGGTTCAGAGTTCGCGGCGGACGCGTTCCTTGATCGCCGCGACGGAGAGGCCGTAGCGGTCGTGGAGCGTCGGCAGCGCACCCGCGGCGAGGAATTCGTCCGGCAGCCCGATCGGGACGATGCGCGCCGTCTGCTGGGCGAAGGCCAAGGAGGACGCCACGGACTCGGCGAGGCCTCCGACGACGCTGTGGTTCTCGAGCGTCACCACGAGGCGTCCCTTACCGGCCTCCCGCAGCACCGTCTCGCGGTCGAACGGTTTGATCGTGGGCACGTGAAGGACGGCGACGTCCACCTGGTCGTGCGCGAGTTCCTCGGCCGCGGTCAGGGCACGGACCGTCATCAGGCCGGTGGAGATGAACAGGACATCGCGTCCGCCGCGCAGCTGCGCCGCCTTGCCGAGTTCGAACCGGTAGTCATACTCGTCGAGGACGGTCGGTACGGCGCCGCGCAGCAGCCGCATGTAGGTGGGGCCGGGGTGGGCGGCGAGTGCCGGGACGGCCTGTTCGATGTCGATCGAGTCCGCGGGGTCCACGATGGTCAGGCCGGGCATGCCGCGCAGGATGGCCAGGTCCTCGGTGGCCTGGTGGCTGGGTCCGTAGCCGGTGGTCAGGCCAGGCAGGGCGCCGACGACGTTGACGTTCAGCCGAGGCTCGGCGATGTCGAGGCAGAGGAAGTCGTAGGCGCGGCGGGTGGCGAAGACGGAGTAGGTGGAGGCGAACGGGGTCAGTCCCACCTCGGCCAGCCCCGCGGCCGCGCCCAGCATCACCTGTTCCGCCATGCCCATCTGGAAGAAGCGGTCGGGGTGGGCCTCGCGGAAGACGTGCATGTCTGTGTACTTGGCCAGGTCTGCGGAGAGCCCGACGATGTCGGGTCGTTCGTCGGCAAGCCGGGCCAGCGCGTGTCCGAAGGGCGCCTTGGTGGTGCGCTGGCCCTCCTCGGCGATCGAGGCGATCATCGCGGAGGTGGTGAGTTTGCGCTGCGGAGCCTGGGGCGGTGCCGGGGTGTTCATCGAGCGGTCCCCTCTTCCTGGTCGGCAGTGTGGTGACGCTCCGTCAACTGGTCGCGAGCGAGCTGCCATTCGTGCTCCTCGACCCGCATGAAGTGGGCCTTCTCGCGCGTCTCCAGCATCGGTACGCCGCATCCGATCCGGGTGTCGCAGATGACCACGGCCGGGGAGCCGCGGTGCTCGCGCAGGCCGTCGAAGGCGGCGAGGAGTGCCTCGATGTCGTTGCCGTCCACGCGGACCGCTTGCCAGCCGAACGCCTCCCACTTGGCCGTGACCGGCTCGGTGCGCAGCACGCCCTTGGTGGGGCCGTCCGCCTGCAGGGCGTTGACGTCGACGAGGGCGGTGATGTTGTCCAGGCCGTGGTGGGCGCAGGCGAGCGCCGCCTCCCAGGTGGAGCCCTCGTCCAGTTCGCCGTCGGAGAGCAGGTTGATGACGCGTGCGTCGCTGCCCTGGTGGCGCAGACCGAGCGCCATGCCGGTGGCCACGCCGAGGCCGTGGCCCAGGGAGCCGCCGGAGATCTCCATGCCGGGTGTGTAGGAGGCCATGCCCGACATGGGAAGGCGCGAGCCGTCACTGCCGTAGGTGGCGAGTTCGGCTACGTCCAGCACACCGGCCTCGGCGAGCGCCGCGTACAGCGCGATCGCGTAGTGGCCGATCGACAGCAGGAACCGGTCGCGCTGCGGCCAGTCCGGCTCGGCGGGACGGTGGTTGAGGACGTCCTGGTAGACGACGGCCAGGATGTCGGCCACGCCCAGCGCCTGTCCGATGTAGCCCTGGCCCTGGGTCTCCCCCATGTCCAGCGCGTGCATACGGATGCGGTAGGCGGAGTCCTTCAGGGCGCTGACGCGCCGGGTCGACAGCACCGCTGTTCCGACTGCCTGAGTGGACATCACGTTGATCCTCGTCTCTGTCAGGGGGTAGCAGGGAGAGGGGCTTGGGCGGACGCGGTCACCGCCCGGTCGGCTGCCCGGCGTTCGTCCACGCCCCATGTCTCGCGCGTCACCAGCGCCGCCACCAGGCCCAGCAGCCCGTAGCAGCTGAAGAGGATGGCGGGCCCGGTCCAACCGGTGGCGGAGTAGAGCGCCGTGGCGATCATGGGAGTGAACCCGGAGACCACGGCGGACAGTTGGTAGGCCAGGGAGGTTCCGGCGGTACGGGTCTTGGTCGCGAACAGCTCGCAGAACCAGGCTCCTTGGACACCCGCGAGGGAGTTCTGGCAGACGGCGTAGCTGATCAGGAAGGCGAGCAGGACGAGTGCCGCGGCTTCGGTGTTGACGGACAGGAAGAGCGGGAAGCCCCAGGCAACGCTCACCGCGCAGCCCAGCAGATAGACCGGGCGGCGGCCGATCCGGTCCGACAGGCGGCCCCAGAGCGTGGTGGCGGCGATACCGAGGGCCGCGGCGGTCACCAGGGCGGTGAGGGTGGTGGTGCTCGAGACGTCGGGGGCGTCGCCGTCGTCAAGGTATGACAGCACAAAGGTGACCGAGACGGCGTACCCGGCGGTCTCCGTGATCCGCAGGCAGAAGGCCCGCAGGACGTTGCGCCAGTCCTCTCGGATCACGTCCAGCAGCGGGTTCTTGACGACTTCGCCGGACTCTTTGAGCGCCTCGAACTGGGGTGACTCGTCGATCTTGAGCCGGATGAAGATGCCAACCGCGATCAGGACGGAGCTGAGCAGGAACGGCACGCGCCAGGCCCAGGTGTCGTTGAGGGTGTGTCGGCTGAACAGGAAGGCGAGGTTGGCGAGGAGCAGTCCGACTGGGAAGCCGGCCTGGGTGATGCCCGTGTACAGACCGCGCCGCCGCCAGGGGGCGTGCTCGAAGGTCATCAGGATGGCGCCGCCCCACTCTGCGCCGAAGGCGAGCCCCTGGATCACGCGCACCACGACCAGCAGCACCGGCGCCCAGATCCCGACCATCTGGTACGTGGGCAGGCAGCCGATCAGCACGGTCGCGACGCCCATCAACAGCAGGGAGCCGACCAAGACGGGTTTGCGGCCGACGCGGTCGCCGAGGTGACCGGCGACGATGCCACCCAGCGGGCGTGCCGCGAAGCCGATCCCCAGCGTCGCGAAGGACAGCAGGGTGGCCGAGAGCGGATCGGAGTCCGGGAAGAACACATCACCGAAATAGAGGGCGGCCGCCGTTCCGAAGCCAATGAAGTCGTACGTCTCGATGGTCGCGCCGACCCCGCACCCGACGGCGACCCTCAGACGTTCGGGCGACCCGTGCGCCGTCTGCTGCGGCGCCGTGAACTCAGCCATGCCGATCCTCCTTGATCGTAGGCAAGCGAGCCGTCCCGGGCTCACTGTTGGCTGTCGACTGTTAACAGTCGGGAGATGATGCTGGGCCCGATGAAGAGGCGTGTCAACCCTCACAACGGTCAAACTGCTGACTGTCAACAGACGACAGCTGGACTACTATGATCGCTCGTGGCGTTGAAAGGGGTTTCGACCGTGTCCGGTCAGGCTTTGTCCACTCTCACCCGTTCGACGACCCTCCGGGAGCGCGCGCTCGTGGCCCTGCGGACGGCCATCACCACAGGCCAGTACCGCCCCGGCGACCACCTCGGAGAGGTGGAGATCGCCGAGCACCTGTCGGTGAGCCGCGGCACAGTACGCGAAGCCCTGCGCCACCTCCAGCAGGAGGGGCTCGTCACCGCGGGAGCCCGCGGCATGCTGCGCGTGTCCCAGCTGACCCCGACCGAGGTGCGGGAACTGTTCCAGGTCCGGGAAGCGCTCGAAGGACTCGCGGTGGCGCAGATCATCGCGTCACCACGCATACAGGACGCGGCCGAAGCACTGCGCAAGGCTCTGGAAAAGCTCCACGACGCCTTCGAGTCAGGAGCGGACCTGGCCGCGAAGGTCGAGGCCGATCTCGGCTTCCACCTCCTGCTGTGCGAGCTCTCCGGCAACTCGATACTCCTCAGGACCTGGCGGCAACTCGAGGGACCCATGCGCGTGGTGATCATGAGCGCAGCCGGCGAACGCCGCGATGTGGCCATGTCCGCGATCTCCCACGCGCCCATCGCCGACGCGATCGCACGCGGAGACGCGGCAGCGGCCCAAGAGATCCTGCACAGGCACATGTCCTCGGCGATCGAACAACTGGGCATCGGGCCGGAAGCCACCCCCGAGACCGCCTGACCAACGACCTGGCGGGCGCGCCTCTCTACGGACAACACCTGCGGACGAGCGCGCACGAGGTCGTACCTGACAACCGCCACTGGTCCCCTCACGCGTGCATGCGTCAGGGGACCAGTGGATGACGGGATGATCATTGCCGCACCCGCCGACGCCGTCATCGCCATCCCGTGCCGGCAGGCTGCCCCAGCTCGCTCGACCACGCCGACGTCGGTCAGCCCCCTCTTGCGCGAAATGCCGTTACGGGAGTTGCCCGACCAGGTTCAGGCCCTCCGCGCGGGCCCAGACCGCCAGTTGCTCGGTCGGTTCGTGGTCCAGCCCGGTCAGTCTCGCCAACCTCAGATCCTTCCTGGCAGCGGTAACACCTCACGCCGGATGGGTCGCAATGGCTAAACACAAAGGTCAGGACGGCGCCGGTGCCGATTCATGTGTCAGGCCGCCGGTTGTACCAGGCCGGACTCGTAGGCGTAGGTCACCGCCTGGACGCGGGACCGGGCCTGGATCTTGGCGAGGATATGGCTGACGTGAGAAGCTGTTGTCTTTCCGGGCTTGAGAACGGTGTTTTCGCTGGTCGGGCGTAGGGTCGGTGTTCCTGTGGGAGTGGTGGTCTGTCGTGTCGCCG
>NZ_JBIAUR010000037.1:0-38883 GCF_042893105.1 Streptomyces sp. NPDC001663
TGCGGTGTGGGGATGAACTCCGACTCCCGTTGGAGGGCGAGTCGGTAGGCGAAGAGCAGCAGGTCGTCGTGGTCCTTGAAGTAGTGGGCGATCACCCCGCGGGTCCAGCCGGCCTCGGCGGCCACCGCCCTGACCGACGCGCCCTCGACGCCGTCGCGTGCCACGACGGTCCATACGGCCTGAGCCAGTTCGACCTTGCGTGCGTCGCGGTCGACGATCTTCGGCAAGCCAACTCCCCTTGTCAGTGATCCTTCTTAGGCGGAGCTTACTGCTCCGCCCGTACCGATCGGTCGGTGCGGGTTCGGCCCGGCAGCCGGACGCGCTCACGGCTTGCCCCGCGACACTCGATGCGTTTAAATGACAGTGTCATGTTAACGGAGGTCTTCGCTTCCGCGACGCTTCCGCCGAGCTGACGTCTTTGCCTTCATACCGTTGTCGCGGATGGAGATTCCGCGGCCGCTCCCCGTTGTCCGCCGTATTGCGGCGGCCCCACCCACGAGGTTGTCCTGATGGCCATTTCCGTACCCGAAGTGAACCTCACCACCGAACTGCTTCTGGAGGAGCCGTGGGCTCCGCTGGGGCTCGTCCCGCCCGGGACCGAGGTCGTGCGCTCGCCCCGCGGCCTCGAAGTCCTGACCTACGAGGCGTGTGCCGCGGTGCTGCGTGACACGAACCTCGGCTGCGGGCTCCCGGAGCTGTTCCTGGCCTCGGGCGTGACCGACGAGCGTCCGGTGAAGGTGGCGAGCGAGAGCGTCAACAACGCCGAGGGGGAGCGTCATGTGCGCCTTCGCATGGCGATGGGGTCGTTCTTCGTCCCCGCCCGGGTGGAGGCGGTGCGCGGTCAGGTCCGCCGGATGATCGACGAGCTGCTCGACAAGGCCGAGCGGCCGGAGGGGTTCGACCTGGCGGACGAGGTGATCAAACACATCCCCTCGAAGCTGTTCGCCCTGCTCCTCGGCGTGGACGAGAGTGAGAGCGACTTCATCGGGCGTATCTCCGAGGAGACGGTCGCGGTGTTCTCCATGGACCCCGAGAAGGAGGAGGCGGTCCGCCAGGCCTACCAGGAGGAGGACGCCTGGGTCGAGGCCCTGCTCGCCCGTCCCGGAGCGGCCGAGGGCGACAACCTGGTCGCCCACCTGCTCGCCCAGCAGGACGCGGGCAAGCTGGACGCCGAAGAGGTCCACAACGCGGTGGTGACCCTGCTCGCCGCGAGTGTGGACACCACCCAGACCCTGGCCGGCCTGATGATGTGGGCGTTCATCGAGAACCCCGACCAGTGGGAACTGCTGCGCTCGGACATGTCCCTGATTCCCGGCGCGGTGCGCGAAGCGTCCCGCTGGCGGTCGGGCACCCCCTGGATCTTCCGCATCGCGCTGACCGACACCGAGGTGCGCGGCGTTCCGGTGAGCGCGGGCGAGCCGATCTTCGCGCTGGTCGGCTCGGCCAACCGCGATCCGCGGACCTTCCAGGACCCGGACCGCTTCGACATCACCCGCAAGGATGTGCCCGGCGCCCTCAACTGGTCGGTCGGCCGGCACTTCTGCCTGGGCCGGATGTTCTCCGTGATGGAGATGGAGGAACTGCTGCGGGCCACCGCGACCCGCTACAGCCGCCTGCGCCACGCCGACCCCGACGCGGCGGCCCAGGCCCCCTACCTGAGCCCGATGAAGTCGCTGCCCGTCATCGCCGACGCCGTCTGAGACGCCGTCACCGACCAGGTTGGGGAACCACCATGAAGATCGCCGCTGAAACCGCGAACTGCGTCGGCGCCGGAATGTGCGCCAACGTGGCACCCTCGGTGTTCGACATCGACGCGGGCACCGGCCTCGTCCGCGTCCTGACGGAGGCAGGAGACGTACCCGCCGACCAGGTGGGCGCGGTCTCCGACGCCATCGCCGTCTGCCCCGCCCAGGCCCTGCAATGGGCCGAGGGCGACGGAGCGTAACCCGCCCTCAGCGGGCGACCGCTCGCCGAGTGAACCGCTCCGGGACCGGTGGAGGCATCCATCAGCCCCGGAGCGGTTCAGTACCGGCTGAACCGGGCTGCGGGTTCCCATGCCGTCCGCACAAGGAACTGACCACCAGGGTTCATTGGTTGGAGAAGGCGGCGTCGAAGGACGTCCCGGGCGGCTTCCACAGCAGGGCGCGGACGTATTCGACAGCCTGGGCGGCACCGTGCAGCCGGTCCATTCCCGCGTCTTCCCACTCGATGGAGACAGGGCCGTCGTAGCCGATCGATGCCAGGGCCCGGAAAGCGTCCTCCCACGGCACGTCGCCGTGTCCGGTGGAGACGAAGTCCCAGCCGCGGCGCGGGTCGCCCCACGGCAGGTGGGAGCCGAGCACTCCGGCGCGCCCGTTGTGGGGGCGCAGCCGGGTGTCCTTGCAGTCGACGTGGTAGATGCGGTTCTGGAAGTCCCAGATGAATCCGACCGGGTCGATGTTCTGCCACATCATGTGTGAGGGGTCCCAGTTGAAGCCGAACGCCTCGCGGTGCCCGATCGCCTCCAGCGCACGCACGCTCGACCAGTAGTCGTAGGCGATCTCACCGGGGTGCACCTCGTGCGCGAACCGCACTCCCTCGGCGTCGAAGACGTCGAGGATCGGATTCCAGCGCCGGGCGAAGTCCTCGTAGCCTTCGTCGATGACCGATGCCGGGACGGGCGGGAACATCGCGACGTAGGGCCAGATCTTCGATCCCGTGAACCCCACCACGGTGTCCACACCGAGCTTCCGGGCCACCCTCGCGGCCCGCTTCATGTCCTCGGCGGCGCGCTGCCGCACACCCTCGGGGTCGCCGTCGCCCCACGTGGAGGGGCGCACGATCGTCCTGGACCTCTGCCAGCACCCTGCATCCCCTCCTCACGGGAAGCGGACCGCTGCCCGTGCAACCACAGGGCTGATGAAGAACTCTGATCCTCGTGCTCGAAGCAACGCTGAAGCACCCGTCGGCAGGCTCCTGCGTTCGGCCACGGAGCGACCTCGAAGATCACATTCGATACGACGTCACCGGGCAGCGGCCACATCCCATTTTCCGTCCGGAACGGGCGTCACCACCGGGATTCCAAGGGCTACGGAGAAGAGCCCCTCGGCCAACGGGAGTTGACGTGGTCGGCGTCCCCGTCATGGCGGGCGAGGGTGCACAGGCCCGGAGCGTCCTCGTCCGGTCAGCCCCGTTCCACCAGACGCTTCAGCTTCCCCCGCGTCCCCACGATCTTCGCCGTGGTGACCTCCAGCCCGATCGGCGGCATGATCTGCTTGGCTTGCAAACCATCACCCAGATGCCGTGAGGCGCCGGCGCTTCCCTGTGCTCCGGTGCATCGTGTGCGTCCGGCGTTTCCTCCGCGACCGACAACTCCGCCAGCACCTGCGCGACGGTCTCCCGCATGATCTCCAACCGCGACAGGTCCTCCCGGGCTTTCTCCAGCCGGACGGCCAACTCGGCGGCCTCGGCCTGGAGGTCTTCCACTCGCTGTCGAGCCGCGGCCTCCCGCACCTGGAGTCTTCCGGCAACGACACCATCGCGCCCGACCCCCACTTCGCCACGGTAGGAGTACGACGGCACCGCCCGCACGTCAAACAGCGTCTTCCCAGCACAGCTGTCCCTCGAAAGGATCCGCACCCAACTCCGATCCGTGTCAAGGAGCTCACCATCGAGGTGTTCGACCGGGCACCGCAGTTCACTACGGCGGGCTCGATCGCTGGCCCACCATGAAGACCCACCGCCACCAGGGCAGAGGCTGGGGTGGAGGACGCTGACGACCTGTGCTCCTGCGACGGCATACGTGGCGCCCGCGGCGATGGTCGCGCCTGCACACAGTGGTGCACGGGCACGCGCTCGCGGCCATCGGTAGGGGCAATATCGGCATCGGCTGGAGCCCCGGCATGACACTTCGAGGAACGGGTCCGGCCTGTGGTCACCTCTGTGGTGTCATCAATCCTCGCCCACGCATCGAATCTGCAAATTTCCCGCGTCTCGGCGCTAGGATGTGATGTCAAACAGCTGTGATATCGAGAGGGGCCGCAATGGGGGCGCCAAGCCGCGGCGAAGGTCAGTTGCCGCAGGGCAATGGAGCTGCCGAGGGGACGCTCGACCCTGTCGACGAGCAACTCGTCAGGCTTCTCATGAGGGACGGACGAGCCGGCTATGTCGAGCTCGGTGCACGGGTGGACCTGTCGGGCGACGCGGCGCGCGAGCGTCTGAAGCGGCTGATTGCCGACGACGTCATCAAGGTGGTCGGCAGCGTGTCGCCGGCCACCGTCGGCCTGGAGAGCTTCGCGCTGGTCGGTATCACCGTCAGCGGACCGGCTCTCCCCGTGGCCCGCGCGCTGGCGGACCTGCCCGCGGCCGACCTTGTCGTACAGACGACCGGCATGTTCGACATCATCGCCGAGCTGGTGTGCCGGGACGACCGCGAACTGCTGCGGGTGCTCGACGAGACCGTCCGCACCGTCCCCGGGGTCGCCAAGTGCCTGGTGATGCAGTACCTCTCGGTCGAGAAGTACGCGATGGAAGGCTCTCAGCAGCTTCTCGTGGGCGGCGGACACCCCGGTGATCCGGCGCACGCGAGCGCGTGGGAGGACGTCGACGACTCCGACCGTGCGCTGATCTCGGTGCTTCAGCAGGACGGCCGGGCGAGTTTCAAGCAGCTCGCCGAACACTCGGGCGTGCCGTACGCGAGCGCCCGGCGCCGTGTGCTGCGGCTCCTGGAACGCGGCGTGGTGAGGATCGTGACGATCACCAACCAGTTGCTGTTCGGGCAGCGCGTGCAGGCCGGCGTGGGCATGCGGGTGCAGGGGCCCATCCCGGACGTGGTACGGCGGTTGGCGGACCTCGACGAGGTGGAGATCGTGGCCGCCACCACCGGGCCGTACGACCTGCTGCTGGAGGTGAACTGCGCGAGCCGGGCGGATCTGTACCGCCTGACGGGGACGGTGCTGCGCGGCATCGAAGGGGTCGTGTCGACGGAGACGTTCAGCTACATCGACATCCACAAGCTGCCCTATACGTGGACGGCCCTTTAGACGAACTCTAGGCGCGCCCGGCGCCCGTCCCGCCCGCTCGGCTCATACAGCGTTGGGGGCGCCACCTGTCACAGGCGGCGCCCCCAACCCCGGGCATCTCCTCGCATCGATAAGCCCGAGCGGCTCATGACCGGTCGACGGCCGGCGCCGTCGGAGTCCCGGCAGGTGGCTCGGCGAGGCGCGCGATCCTGTCCCGGACCCGCAGCCACAGGGCGAGGCCGAGGAGCGCCACAAGGGCCATGGCCAGGAGTACGGCGTAGTTCTGGTACCACGGCAGCTGCGGGGACCTGGGCCAGACGATGTTGACCAGTTCGAAGACGAGCCAGAGCGCCGCCACGACCGTGACGGGGTAGCCCCACCGCCCCAGGGTCACGCGGCCCGGTGTCCACCGCCCGCGCATCCGGTGCACGAGGACCGCCAGCACCGGCATCGCGAAGGCGAAGAAGAAGCCGCCGGTCGAGAAGCTCACGAGCGTGCTGTAGAACTTCGCGGAGAAGCCCGCGCACAGAACGATCATGGAGATCACACCGGCCGCCACGACGGCCGCCAACGGGTACTGGTGTCGCCCGGCGAGCCTGGACAACCTGCCCGAGGCGGGCAGGACGTCGTCGCGCGCGAAGGACCAGATGATCCGGGAGGCACTGGTCTGCGCGGCCATCATGCTGGCGAGGAAGCCGATCACGATCAGGACGAACAGGGGTTTGGTGACGCTGTTGCCCAAGGCGGCCTGCGCCGTGTCCGCGGTGGGGTCGAGGACGGCACCGGTCACCACGGCCCGCATGTCCGGGATGGCGAGGATGAGGGCCAGGCCGGAGAAGAGCACGACGGCGCCGATGGCCACCAGGGAGGCGACGATGGCCTTGGGGACGTTCCGTTCGGCGTCGACGACCTCTTCGGCGATGGCGCCGGCGCTCTCGAAGCCCACGAACGCCCAGCCGACGAAGCCGACGGCCGCGAACAGGCCCATCCACAGCCAGTTGCCGCCGTCCCCGCCGCCCGTTCCGGCGGTGTCGAAGATGGTGCTGAGGGGCTGGTTGCGGTGCCCTGCCAACAGGATGGTGCCGAGCACGATGCTGCCGACGACCTCGGCGGTCAGGCTGAGCACGGCGAACGCCTTGACGGCCCGGGGTCCGGCCGCGTTGAGGGCGGTCACCAGGGCCGCCACCGCGATCGCGACCAGGACCTTGGTGGTGCTGCCGAACGGCTGGATGCCCAGGACGATCGGCAGGAAGGTGGCCACGTAGTACGCGCCGCCCGCCACGGCGACGATGAGGGACCACATGTAGGCCCAGCCGGCGAACCAGCCGTAGTGCTCTCCCGCCAGTCGGCGTGACCACTGGTACACGCTGCCCTCGAAGGGCCACTTTGAGGCGAGCTGGGCGAAGACCCCGGACACGAAGAGCTGGCCCACGAGGACGATCAGGAAGGCCCACCAGCCGACCGGTCCCGCGGAGGTCAGGACGAGCGCGAACACTCCGTAGAGCGCGACGATTGGGGAGATGAAGACGAAGGCGATCGTGAAGGCGCTGCGCAGGGTGAACTCCCGCTTGAGTTCGCCCGCCGTGGCCTCCGGCGCCTTGAGGCGTTCGGTGGTCATGGTGTCCCCCGCAGGGACGGTGTCATGCCTGGTCTGTACATCGTGAACCTCCACAGGGTCTGTACACGCAGGGGCCTACTTGTGGCCTTCCAGGGCCTCGTGGAGCACGTCGAGGCCCTCGGCGAGGAGTTCGTCACTGATGACGAGCGGGGGCAGGAAGCGGATCACGTTGCCGTAGGTGCCGGTCACCAGGACCAGGACGCCCTTCTGGTGGCATGCCTTCGCGAGGGCGGCGGCCGCCTGCGGGTTCGGCTCCTTGGACGCACCGTCCTTGACCACCTCGACGGCGAGCATGGCGCCGCGGCCCCGGACGTCGCCGACGATGTCGAACCTGTCCCGCATCGCCGTGAGGCGGGGCTTCACCAGGGCTTCGATCGCCCTGGCCCGGGCGTTGAGGTCGAGTTCCCTCATCGTCTCGATCGCGCCGAGCGCCGCCGCGCACGCGACCGGGTTGCCGCCGTAGGTGCCGCCGATGCCGCCCGCGTGGGCGGCGTCCATGATCTCGGCGCGGCCCGTGACGGCGGCGAGCGGCAGACCTCCCGCGATGCCCTTGGCCGTGGCGATCAGATCCGGTACGACGCCCTCGTCCTCGCACGCGAACCACTGGCCGGTACGGCAGAAACCGGACTGGATCTCGTCGGCGACGAAGACGATCCCGTGTTCGGAGGCGAACCGGCGGATCGCGGGCAGGAAGCCCTTGGCCGGTTCGATGATGCCGCCCTCGCCGAGCAGCGGCTCGACGACGATCGCGGCCACGTTCTCCGGGCCGACCTGCTTGGTGATCTGGTCGACGGCCTGCGCGGCGGCCTCCGCACCGGCGTTGTCCGGGCCGGTCGGCCAGCGGTAGCCGTACGCGACCGGCACGCGGTACACCTCGGGCGCGAACGGTCCGAAGCCCTGCTTGAAGGGCATGTTCTTCGCCGTCATCGCCATCGTGAGGTTGGTCCGGCCGTGGTAGCCGTGGTCGAAGACGACGACGGCCTGCCGCCCGGTGTGCACGCGGGCGATCTTCACCGCGTTCTCGACGGCCTCGGCACCGCTGTTGAACAGCGCCGACTTCTTGGCGTGGTCACCCGGGGTGAGCTCGGCGAGGGCCTCGCAGACCTCCACGTACCCCTCGTAGGGAGTGACGCTGAAGGCGGTGTGGGTGAAGCGTGCCGCCTGGGCGGACAGGCGTCGCACCACCGCTTCGGCGGCGTTGCCGACGACCGTGACGCCGAGGCCGGAGCCGAGGTCGATCAGCCGGTTGCCGTCGACGTCCTCGATGATGCCGCCGCCCGCGCGGGCGGCGAACACGGGCCAGGTGGTGGCGACGCCGTCCGCGACGACGTTCTTCTTGCGCGCCATCAACTCCTGCGAGCGAGGGCCGGGGATCGCGGTGCGGACCAGGCGATCCTGGGGAAGGGCCGGACCTTCGGGCAGTGCGTTCATCGGGGGCTCCTGAGAAGGGCACGGATGAGGGATGGCAGAGGGGAAGGCGACGCCCGAGGCGGGCGCGCCGGTGCTGTCACGCACCGCGGGTGCTGCCCGGCGCCCGTGCCGGATCGAGCTTCGGTGCCCACGCGGACAGCAGTTCGTAGCCGACGTGGGCCGCGGCGATGCCGGTGATCTCGGCGTGGTCGTAGGCGGGGGCGACTTCGACGATGTCCGCGCCGACCACGTTCAGGCCGCTGGTGGCGCGCAGCATCATGAGCAGCTCCCGGGAGGTGAGGCCGCCGGACTCCGGGGTCCCGGTGCCGGGTGCGAACGCGGGGTCGAGGACGTCGATGTCGATGGACACGTACACGGGGCGGTCACCGAGCCGGGCGTGCATGCGCTCGACCGTGCCGCGCACGCCGATGTCCTGGATCTCCTCGCAGCGCACGGGCGCGAAGCCGAGCGCACGGTCGTGGTCCATGTCGCCGGGGCCGTAGAGGCCGCCGCGGATGCCGACGTGCATGCATCCTTCGAGGTCCAGCAGCCCTTCCTCGCTCGCCCGGCGGAAGGGGGTGCCGTGCAGGTAGGGGCTGTTGAAGTAGGTGTCCCAGGTGTCGAGGTGCGCGTCGAAGTGCAGCACCGAGATCGGCCCGTGCAAAGCGTGCAGGGCGCGCAGCACCGGCAGGGCGATGGTGTGGTCGCCGCCGAGGACGAGCAGCTTTCCGGCCCGTTCCAGGACACCGCGGGCGCTGTGCTCGATGGAGTCGACGGCGGCCGGGATGTCGTACGGGTGGGCGGTGATGTCGCCGAGGTCGACGACCTGCTGGCCGAGGAAGGGCCAGGCGTCGGCCTCGGGGTTGTAGGGGCGCAGCAGGCGGGAGGCGATACGGATGTGCTGGGGACCGAAGCGGGCACCGGGACGGTAGCTGACGCCGGCGTCGAAGGGGACGCCGACGACCGCGACGTCGAGATCGCCGGTCTCGTGCGGGCGGGGCAGGGAGGCGAAGGTGGTGGGCCCGGCGAAGCGGGGGACCTGGGTGAAGTCGACCTGGCCGACGACCTGGTCCAGGCGGACCCGGGGCTGGGGAGGCAGGGGGCTGTCCATGAGGGTGCCTTTCGCTGGGCTCGTTGCCGAGGAAGGAGAGGGTTACGACGACAGGTCGATCACCGTGGTCTTGAGCTCGGTGTAGTGCTCGACCGCGGCCGATCCCAGCTCGCGGCCGAACCCGGACGCCTTCACGCCGCCGAAGGGCAGGGTGGGGTGGAAGACGCCGTAGGTGTTGACCCACACGGTCCCGGCCCGCAGGCGGCGGGAGACGCGGTGCACCCGGGAGGCGTTCGTGCTCCACACTGCCGAAGCCAGGCCGTAGGCGGAGCCGTTGGCCAGGCCGACGGCCTCGTTCTCGTCGTCGAAGGGCAGGACGGTCAGGACCGGTCCGAAGATCTCCTCCCGTTCGACGGTCTGGCCCGGGCGGGCCCCGGTGACGACCGTCGGAGCGACGAAGTAGCCGTCGCCTTCGGGGAGTTCGCAGGTCGTCCGGATGTGGGCGCCTTCCGCCGCCGCCTGCTCGACCAGCGCGGTGACACGGTCGCGCTGCGCGGCCGAGATGAGCGGGCCGAGGGTGGTCGCGGGGGCCAGGCCGTGCCCCAGGGTCCGCCGACGGGTGCGGTCGACCAGCTCGGCGACGAACTCGTCCTGGATGCGGCGATCGACGATCAGGCGGCTGCCGGCGACGCACACCTGTCCGGCGTTGGTCCAGATGCCGTCCATCACCCCGTCGATCGCGGCGTCCAGGTCGGCGTCGGCGAAGACCAACTGCGGGCTCTTGCCGCCGAGTTCGAGACTCACCTTGGTGAGCGTGCCGGCGGCGGCGCGCATCACCGCCTGCCCGGTGCGGGTCGATCCGGTGAACGCGATCTTGTCGACGCCGGG
The DNA here is from genome assembly GCF_042893105.1 of Streptomyces sp. NPDC001663. Lineage (NCBI taxonomy): Bacteria > Bacillati > Actinomycetota > Actinomycetes > Kitasatosporales > Streptomycetaceae > Streptomyces > Streptomyces sp. NPDC001663. The sequence continues at coordinate 9,968 of NZ_JBIAUR010000037.1, forward strand.
GGTGGCCGTCAGGGCGGCGCCGGTGGCACCGGCGCCGGGAACGACGTTGACGACGCCGTCCGGGATGCCGGCCGTCGCGCACAACTGCGCGAGGTACGCCGTCGACAGCACGGTCTGCTCCGACGGCTTGGCGACGAAGGTGTTGCCGAAGGCCAGCGCGGGCGCCAGCTTGTACATCAGGATCGGCAGCGGGTAGTTCCACGGGGTGATGGCCGCGCACACGCCGATCGGTTCCCGGGTTCCCGTCGCGAGGAACCGGCGGGGTGCGGGGATGACCGAGCCCTCGGCCTTGGTGGCCCAGCCCGCGTAGTAGCGCAGTACGGCCGTCGCCTCGTCGATGTCCAGGCGCGCCTCCGCCAGCGGCTTGCCGGTGTCCAGCACCTCCAGCTGCGCGACGGTCCCGGCGTCGGCCTCCAGGAGGTCGGCGAGGTGGCGGAGCTTCTCCTCCCGCACCTCCGCGTCCAGTTCGCTCCACCGGCCGTCGTCGAACGCGGCCCGGGCGGCGGCCACCGCGTCGGCGACGTCGTCGGCCGAGGACGCCGTATAGGAGGTGACGGTCAGCCCGGTGCCCGGGTCGACCACGTCGATACGGTCCTCCGAACGGGCCGGACGCCAGGTGCCGTCGATGAAGGGAGCGAGAGGCGGCTTGTCGAGCCAGGCCAGGGTGCCGGGCAGCAGGAGGTCGCGTATCTCCGGGGCGAGCTGTGCGGTCATGAGGTGCTCGTTTCTGGGCGTGGGCGCCGAGGCTCCTTCCGGAGCCGTAGACCCTCTTGATCCCGAGGTCGTCATGCCGGGGTGTACCTCACCGGGAGGGCCGCCAGGCCGTTGACGAAGTTGGAGTGCAGCCGCTCGGGCTCGCCGCTGACCTCGATGTCGGGCAGCCGGGCGAACAGCTCCTCGAAGAAGACCGTCATCTCCTTGCGGGCCAGCACCGCGCCCAGGCAGAAGTGCGGGCCACCGCCGCCGAACGCCACATGCCGGTCCTCGGCGCGGGCGAAGTCCAGCTCCCATGCTCTCTCGACGGCGCTCTCGTCCCGGTTGGCGGAGCTGTACCACAGCACCACCTTGTCGCCCTTGGCGATCGGCTGGCCGGCGATCTCCGTGTCCCGGGTGGCGGTACGCCGGAAGTGCCGCACCGGGCTCACCCAGCGGACGATCTCCTCGACCGCGCGCGGCGCCAGCCGCTGGAAGTCGTCCTGCCAGCGGCGCCGTTGCTCGGGATACAACGAGAGGGCGTACATGCCCTGGCCGATGCTGGTCGCGGTGGTCTCGATGCCGGCGGTGACCAGCAGGGCGAAGAAGACGGCGATCTCGTGGTCGCTCATCCGCTCCCCGTCGACCTGCGCGGTCAGCAGCTTGCGCAGGAAGGAGGCCGAGTCGGACACCTGCTCCCGGGCCCGCGCGGTCAGTTGCTCGGCGTAGGCGATGATCTCCAGCATCGCCTGGTACGCCTCGGCGGTGCCGTAGGCGGACAGCGCGACCCCGGTGAGGCTGACGAGACGGGCGCGGTCGTCGACCGGGACGCCCAGCAGTTCGCAGATGATCTGCGCGGGGAAGTCACCGACGATGTCCTGCATGAAGTCGCAACTCCCCTGCGCGGCCACCCGGTCGATGCAGCGCCGGGCGTGGTCGCGGATGGTGTCGCCGAGGGCCTCGACCGACCGCGGGGTCAGGACCCGGTTGACGATGGCCCGGTGGTGGGCGTGCGCGGTGCCGCTCATGTTGAGCATGCCGCCGAAGATGTGGACCATCTCCGGTGTCATGTCGACGATCTCGGTGCCGTACTCGGAGGTGAAGGTCTCCTGGTCGCGGCTGACCTCGACCACGTCCTCGTAGCGCACGACCGACCAGAACCCGCGGCCACCGTCGGGGAACCAGGCGGACTTCGGCTCGTCGTGCCAGTGCACGGCCTTCTCGCGTCGCATGTCCGCGAACGCCGACTCGGGGTCCTTGCGCAGCCAGAACTCCGGCAGGGCCGGGTTGTCGGTCTGGGCGATGTCTTCCATGGGCACGGCCTGTTCCAGTGGTCAGAGGTCGAGGGTCAGTTTTCGGGACAGACAGCGGCCGACGCAGATCATCATCGTCTCGTTGCCGTCCCGTTCTTCGTCGGTGAGGACCTGGTCGCGGTGGTCGGGAAGCCCGTCCAGCACGCCGGTCTCGCAGGAGCCGCAGTAGCCCTCCTCGCAGGAGAAGGGGACCTGCGGCACGATCTCCCGTACGACGTCGATGAGGCGTCGGTCGGCGGGGACGGTCAGGGTGCGGCCCGAGCGGGCCAGCTCCACCTTGAACTCGGTGTCGGTCTGGTCGGAGGAGGTCGGCTCGTCGGTCTGCGTCTTCGCACCGAACCGCTCCAGATGCAGCGTGCCGACGGGCAGCAGTTCCGCGCTGAGTGCCTCGGAGGCCAGCAGCATCGGCTCGGGGCCGCACGCGTACACGGCGGTCCCCCGGGGAGCAGCGCGGAAGGCGGTGGCGAAGTCGGGGTGCCCCAGCTCGTCCTGCGGCACCATCACCACGTCGCCGTGGGAGAGCGCGGCCAGCTCGACGAGTTCTTCGGTGTAGGCCATCGACGACCGGGTCCGGCCGCCGTAGATCAGCGTCCAGGGCGTACCGGTCGCCACGGCCTCGCGGATCATCGCCAGGATCGGCGTGATCCCGATGCCGCCGGCGAGGAAGAGGTAGCGCTCGGCCCCGGCCAGCCGGAAGTGGTTGCGGGGTCCGCGGACGGTGACCGTCGTGCCTTCGGGCAGCCGGTCGTGCGCTTCCGCCGACCCGCCGCGCCCCTCCGGCTCGCGGAGTACGGCGATCACATACTCCGAGGGTCGCTCCGGGTGCCCGCACAGGGAGTACTGCCGGATGGTGCCCGAGGGCAGGACGAGGTCGATGTGGGCGCCCGGCTCCCAGTCCTCAAGGGGGCCCTCGGCAGGGTGGGCGGCAAGGGTCAGCTCCACGATTCCCGCCGCCACGGGACGACGTCGGGTGATCGCGACCTGCCGCTCCCCGGCCGGGGTGGTCCCCTCGGTGGGGGAGGCCGCTGCCGCCGTGACGGTGCCTGCTCCTGCTGACTGGGTGCTCATGACCCGTGCCTCACTCTCTTTCGTGAACCTCTTGGCGCTCCGGCCGGGATGCGCGAGTCGGTCGACGCTCCGGGGACTGAACCCACCGGGGCGACCTCAGAAGACGTCAAGGGTGTCCAGGACGCCCGTCGCCGCTGATGTGGAGAACCGCGTCCCGCCAGGGCTGCCGATGGGTTCCCCACCGGTGCGAGGAGTCGACGGACGCGGTGACCTGAGCCGCGGCTTCCGAGCACACCCGAGGTGGATCAGCACGTGGGTGTGCGGCAGGCGCTCCATCGTGGTGAACCCACGGGATGTCATCGTGTCTCCTCACCCACCGCCGTGCCGAACCGGTCCGACCGGCGAGGACTGCCCCAGCTCGAACGCCATCTCCGCGCCCGCGTCGACGACGACGTCGGTGCCGTTGATCCAGCCGGACTCGGGCCCTGCGAGGAAGTCGACGACCGAGGCGATCTCCTCCGGACGCGCGTTGCGACCCCCCGCCAGTTCGGTCAGCGGATCGAGCTCCTCGTGACCCATCGAGTCGTAGAACTCCGGTAGCAGCGGGGTCTCCACCGGCCCCGGACTCACTGTGTTGAGACGCACATGCCCCCGGTAGCGCTGCGCCGCGTACGAGGTCCAGACGACGAGGGCCTCTTTGCTGCGTGTGTAGGCGTCCTTGCCGTTGGCCAGGACTTCCGCGCCGGTCTTCACGCCGGTCTCGAAGTCCGGGGCCCGCACGAGCCGCCTCACCTCGTCGAGGTGGTCACGCCAGTACCAGCCCGCCGTGGACGCCACACTGACCACGGCACCCCCGGCGTTCATACGGGGCACGAGCCGCTCCGTCAGATGCCGGAGCCCGAAGAAGTTGACCCCCAGGACCAGCGGGACGGGTGCGGCGCCGGACACTCCCGCGACGTTGCACAGCACGTCCACCGGTTGACGCAGCTCTTCGACCGCGGCGTCGATCGAGGAACAGTCGTTGAGGTCGGTCTCGATGTACCGCGCGGCGGTGTCGCCCGGCTTGCGGTCGAGCACGAGGACCTCGTCCCCGTGTGCCGCGAAGCGCCGGACCACGGCGCTGCCGATCCCTGACGCCCCACCAGTGACCACGACGGTACGAGACCTGGTCATCTTCGGTTCCCTTCGAACACGTCGCGACAACTTCGGGTGCCCTCACGATGACACGGAGGTTGCGCCGGGACAAGGGAAAATTTCAAAAAATAGAACTTAGGGGCGCTTGAGTTGCATCTGCTGATGCGGTGGCGCCGTTTCAGTGCAGTTCGCGTGACTGTCTGGCCGTGGTCACGCAGGCAGGTCCCAGACCACGCGGAAGCCGGTGTTGCCACCGAAGCTGTGGGGGTGTCGGCGGCGCGGGCGGCCACGCGGTAGCGGTTGCAGTAGGAGTCGTGGCACAGGTAGGAGCCGCCGCGCATGACCCGGGCGGGGCCCTCGGGAGGGCCCGCGGGGTTGATGCGCGGCGTACCGGGCCTCGACTCCGGATGGTCGGTGGACCACCCGTCGGCGCACCACTCCCACACATTCCCGGCCACGTTGTACAGCCCGTACCCGCTGGGCCGGTACGCGCTGACCGGAGCCGTCCCCACATAGCCGTCCTCGGCGGTGTTCTTGAAGGGGAAGTGGCCCTGCCAGATGTTGCAGCGGTGCTCCCCGTCGGGGGTCAGTTCGTCGCCCCACGGGTAGAGCTTCTGCTCCAGTCCGCCGCGGGTCGCGTACTCCCACTCCGCCTCGGTCGGCAGCCGCGACCCCTCCCAACGGCAGAAGGGCCACGGCGTCGGCCCAGGACAGATGCACCACCGGATGGCCGCCGTGCCCGTCCAGGCCGCTGTCCGGTCACTCAGGCGCCGCCCTGTGCGCCCCTTACACCCCTCACCACCAGGGCGTGCGCTCCCGCCGCGGCGCGCCCGGCAGGAACTTCGCGAAGACGTACGACCACCCGAAGCGCTCGGCGTCGGTCCGGTGCCCGGTCGCCGCCACGAAGGCCGCGAACCGCTCGTTGGTCACACAGTGCGCGTCGATCGTGAACGCGTCCACGTCGACCTCGCGCACCGGACCCTCACCGTCCCCGGGGTTCACATCGTCGTCCTCGCTGCCCATCAGGAACGTGCCCCCGGGCAGCGGCACCGCGGTCTCCGGCAGAGGACCGGCGCGGGACGGCGGTGCGGCAGCGGAGGGGGGAGTCGACGGCCGGACCCGAGGGCCGGCCGGGCGAGCAACAGGGCGAAGGCATGCGGTGCGTTACGTCTTTCTGGAAGCACGCCCCGCACATCCCCGACGTACGCCTCGCACAACGCCGTACGGGGCCGACTGGGCGCGCGCCCCGAACTTCGCTCGCCGAACGCACGGCCGTCCTCGACAACGCCTCCGCCGGATCGATGCCGTGCATGCCCGCCTGCCGCGAACTGCACACCGGCCGCCACAACTTCCTGCACCGCTCGTGGGACCGCTGAAGCCGTTCGACGACTCGAAGCCGGACCTGAAGGAGGTGCGGCGGCCCGTCTACCGCCAGGACTGGATCAACCGACAGCACATGTCCACCGAGGACCGGCATCCGCAGACGCTGACCTTCGATGCCGGACGCGACTTCATCCGCACCAACGCCGGCGACGACCGGTGGTTCGTCCAGGTGGAGACCTTCGACCCGCACGACCCGTTCGTCTCCCATCAGCGCTTCGCGGGCCTCTGCCCGCACGACCACGACGGCCTGCACTTCGACTGGCCCGACCACAAGCGCGCGGCCGAGGCCCCGGACGAGGTCGCCCACGCCCGCTACGAGTACGCCGCCCTGCTGTCGATGTGCGACCACTCGCTGGGCCGGGTCCTGGACCTGATGGACGAACTGGACCTGTGGGACGACACGTTGCTCATCGTCAACACCGACCACGGGCTGCTGCTGGGCGAGAAGAACTGGTGGGGCAAGGGAGTGCTGCCCTGGTGCAACGAGCTGGTCCACCTGCCCCTGTTCGTCTGGGACCCGCGCGAGGGCTCCGCCGGTGAGCGACGCCGGAGCCTCGTGCGGATCATGGACCTCGCCCCCACCCTGCTGGACTACTTCGGCGTGCCGATCCCAGCCGACATGCAGGGCAGATCGCTGCGAGGCGTCCTCGCCGACGACACCTCGGTCCGCACGGCAGGCCTGTTCGGCATCGACGGCGGCCGCGTAAACGTCACAGACGGCCGCCACGTCCACACGCGCGCCTGCGCCGACGACACCAACGGCCCGCTGTACGAGCACACCCTGATGCCGACCCGGATGCGGGGCCGCTTCACCTCCGCCGAACTGGCGGGCGCGACGCTCGCCGAACCGTTCGCCTTCACGAAGGGCGTGCCCACACTCCGCGTCCCGGGCCGATCGATGATCAACCCGGGCGCGTACGGCACCCTCCTGTTCGCTCTCGACACTGATCCGGAGCAGACCGAGCCCTTGGTGGACGATGCCGTCGAACTGCGCATGTCCACCCTGCTCGTGGAGCTTCTCCGTGCCACCGACGCCCCGGTCGACCAGTACGAACGCCTCGGCCTGCCCCGAAGCGGCCCGGTGATCGGGGAGCATCTGTTGGTACGCGCCCAACGGGAGCGTGCCCAGGCCGCGTTGCGGCCGGTGCCGCCGGTCGAGGACTTCGCCGAGAGCCGGCTGTCGGTCCGGACTCCCGTTCACGTCCTGACCGGCGACCCGGCCGCCGCCATCCTGGCCCGTCACATCCCCGGCGTCACCGACTCCGAGAACCTCCAGTTCATGGACATCATCTCGCTGATCGGCCTGGCGGCGCTGCCGGTCGCCCGGATCTCCGTCGACAAACTGCACGCCATCGCAGCGGAGTGGGCCGCGCTTGACACCGTGTGAGCACCTGCCGGCGAAGAGCCGGCAGGTGCTCACACGGTCGAGGTCAGGTCGTCGGCAGGCCCGCCCAGAAGGCGAGATCGTGCTCGGCGGCGAAGCCGGTGCTGACCTTGGAACAGGCTGCTGGGGCGTCGTGGCTCGCCGGATCGGTGTCGCAGGCCTTGAGGGACATCAGAGCGCCGGTCTTCGGGTCGTAGGTCGGCCAGGTCGGCGTACCTGGGCCGTTGGGAGCACCGGTTGCCGCGAACCGGCCCCAGAAGGTGATCATCTGGTGGGACAGCTCCAGCTGGTCGTCGTCGTACGGCAGGCTCTGGCCCAGGTAGTCCCAGATGTAGCCGAGGTCGTCGACGTGGATCGCGCCTCCGAAGGGGAAGTCGCGGGCCGTCTGGGTCTTCTGCTGGAGGAGGTGGATGGAGGTGAAGTGCGGGGTATCGCTCTCGGCGAACTCGTAGGCGTAGGTGGGCACCCACTTGGACAGCGATGTGAAGAGCTGCTGGCGCGTGTACGAGGTGGAACCGTTCTGGACGGCGGTCCATGCCTCGCCCGGAGTCCGGTAGGCGCCGAGCGGATACTCCGCGAGCACCTTGTCGGCATTGGTCCCGTACGTGGCGCGCACCTGTTGCCCGTACTGCGCGGCGGTCATGGGGGTGCCGAGGTAGTCGTAGTTCTGGAAGGTGAAGAGGCCACGCTCACTGTTGGTCTGACCGAGCATCACCGGGACGCGATTGATGTTCCCACTCTGCACCGCGTTCGCCGGGTTCACCGGGAAGGCGGCTCCGCCGACGGAGGGGGAGACCCCGGCTGTCTTCTGTGCGGTCAGGAGTTCGGCGGCCGGCTTGGCGCGCAGGCAGGCGAGGACGTCGGCGGCGGTGCCGCAGCCGACGGTCTTCACGAACGCGGCGCTCTGCGTCTGCGCCGTGGCCGCGGACTGGAGGTTGCAGCCCCCGCTGACGATGACGGCGTGGGTGAACAGGCCCTTGGCGGTGGGCGAGGCGAGCTCGTCGCAGACCGCACTGCCGCCGGCGGACTGCCCGGCGATCGTCACGTTCTTCGCGTTTCCGCCGAATCGCGCGATGTTGCGTTGCACCCAGCGCAGGGCAGCCTGTTGGTCGAGCAGGCCGTAGTTGCCGGGTCCGTTCCGGCTCTCGGTCTGCAGTGCGGGCAGGTTGAGGAAGCCGAGGGCGCCGAGGCGGTAGTTGACGGTGACGACGATCGCGCCGGTCTGCTCGACGAACTTGCGCGGATTCGTGTCCTGGCCCGCGCCTCCGGTGTTGCCGCCGCCGTGGATCCAGACCACGACGGGGGCGTTGTTCCTGGCGTCGTCGGGCACGTACACGTTGAGGGCGAGGCAGTCCTCGCTGGTGATGGTCTTCTCGTAGCCGGGGTCCCAACCGCTGTTCTGCGCACACCGGTTGGCGAACGCGGTGGCGTTGCGCACGCCGGACCACCTGGCCACCGGTTGCGGGGGCTTCCATCGGTTGGCGCCGGAGGGATCGGCGGCGTACGAGATGCCGAGCCACTCGTCGTAGCCGTCCCGGCTGTCTCCGCGGACCTGGCCCGCGTCCGTCCGCACCACGAGGGAGGACGGGTGCGCGGCGGTCGTGTCGGCTCGCGCGCTCAGGGCGTCCGCGGCGACCGGGGACAGCAGTCCCAGGCCGAGTACGCCCGCCGCGGCCCATGCCACGGCGGCTCTGCTGGAGGTTCTCGTTCCGGGCATGGTTCCCAGCTCCTGACTCTGCGATCGGGAACGGTGAACTGGACGGCGGGGAGAGGGACATATGAGAGGGGCGACCTCGGTGGGGGCCGTGTCGGCGTTGCTCGGCCGAGGGGCACCGGGCACCGGCGGGACACGAAAGTCACGAGTCCTGTGTGTCACCCGGGTGTGCTGCTCCGAATCGACCCGCCGTGCCGTAGGGTTCCCGCGTTCACCACAAGGCCAAGCACCTTGCGTGGCTGGTCGACCGCCCCAACACCCTGATCCAGACAAGGGGCAAGGCTGCGCTCGCCAACGCCCGGCGGGCCTACCAGGCGTACGAGGAGTTCTTCTCCTCGGCTCGCTGGGCCGCCCTGGAGCAGCCAGGCGCCGACAAGCAGCGCCCCCTGTGGGCCTCCACCGGTGTGAAAACCCGGGATACACGGACGAGCGGGCGAGGACCGATTCACTGAACTCTGTCTCCACCGAGCTCGAGCGTCTCGCCCCGAAGAAGGCCTGGCAACAGGACCGCCGGACAGGCCTGGCGGAGTCCTCTCAGGGCGCGGCACCAGCCGTCCGCGACACCGGGGCACGTCGCGATGCTCCACCAAGGGACCGGCTGCGGCCGGCTCGGTGGCGCCGAGTCGGGTTCGCGGCCCGTGCCCCCCTGAGCTGGAAGAGACTGAGGGGGAGTGCCGTCCCGTCGAACCGGGGCCGGGGCGCTACCAGGTCGGCTGGGTCGGGTAGTAGCGCCGGAAGAAGTCGGTTTTCCCGGCGCCGGCGTCGGGGATCCGGCGCCAGTGGTCGCCGAGTTCCATCGTGGAGAACTGATCTGGGCGCGCCGGAGCCCAGTGTGGGAGCCCCGCCCGGTTGGGGTCGCCGTGCGTGGCGAAGCTGACGATGTAGGACGACATCGTCTCCGCGATGCGCCGGTCCTCGGCGGTCCAGGGCCGGTCGGTGGCGTAGAGGTTGTCGAACACGTAGTTCATCTCCGAGCCGTGGTAGGCACCGGTCATTCCGGGGATCTGCGCGGCCCCGGGTGGCGCGTGGGTCCAGAAGTAGGTGAACACCGGGCTCTTGGCGCGGCGGGCCCACGCCGTCGCCCACAGGGAGGTGGAGACGCGGAAGCCGTCCCGGATCGACGCGTTGGCCTGCTCACCCGCCTCCGTGTCGTCGGCCGCCGGGTAGAGCGACAGGAACTCCTCCGCCATGGAGCCGTACTTCCTGGCGGCGAGGTCACGGAAGGCGGCCAGAGTAGTGGCCGGTGTCGAACTTGCGCCGCTCTCGTCCTTGTTGTTTCCGGTGAGCACGGGAACGTCGTTGTGCAGGCCGGACTCGAGCGAGTCTCCGTAGGAGCGGGCCAGGACATACCCGTCGAGGACCGGGCGGAACAGAGGCGGCGAGCCGTTCACCGGGCTGCTGACGCTGCTGTCGTTCTGGTTGTCGTCCGTCAGGACCTGGGCCACGGTCAGCGCACGCATCTCGGCGAGGGTGGTGGCGCCCCGCTGTGCGGCCCAGGCCGTGCCCTGGGCCTCGGCGACGATCAGGGAGGGGCGGTAGGAGCTGGCCAGAGCGGCGATCTCCGGGTCGTGCGGCCCCAGTGCTCCGCTCTCCGCGACCGCACGGTGGAACAGTCCCCGGGCGAGCGGTGCGTAGACCAGGTCCAGTACGGAGGCCGCGCCGGCGGACTGCCCCGCGATGGTGACCCGGTCGGGATCGCCGCCGAAGGCGGAGATGTTGCGCTGGACCCATCGCAGGGCGGCGATCTGGTCGAGGAGTCCGTAGTTGCCCGAGGAGTCGTTGCCGGACTCCGCCGTGAGCTGGGGGACCGTCAGGAAGCCCAGTGGACCCGTGCGGTAGTTCACCGTCACTACGACCAGGCCCCGACGGGCCAGGCCGGCGCCGTCGAAGGCCGGGTCCGAGGCGAATCCCCCGTTGAACCGGCCGCCGTAGAACCAGACGAACACCGGCCGCCTCGACCGCGGTTCGGCGGTGGTCGTCCAGACGTTGAGGTTCAGGCAGTCCTCGCTCATCGTCGGTGGCGAGGTCACCCAGGGCGGTATGCCCTGCGGGCAGGCGTCACCGAAGGTGTCCGCCGCGCGCAGGCCCGACCACGTGGGCGCGGGGCGCGGGGGCCGCCAGCGGTGCTCGCCTGCGGTGGTGGCCGCGTAGGGCACGCCCCTGAAGACCGTCACGCCGGGTAACGCGGTGGCCGTTCCCGAGAGCCGTCCCGTCTCGACGCCGACCGGGCCCACGGGCGTCCGCCCGGCCCCGGCCTCGTCCGCCGCCGTGAGCCCGTGGGCGGGTGTGCCGAGGCGCAGCACCGTCGCGGCGGAAGCCGTCGCGACGAGGGTCGCGCCGAGAACCGTACGGCGGCTCGGTGCTCCTTCTGTCGGACGCCGGTCGTTGGGTGGAGTCACCACAGGGAGTCACCTTTCACTGCTGTCGCACGCTGTCCTGGAGCCGGCTTCCTGTACTTGTCGCTCGCGTCGCCGACGGACGCCCGACCGAAGGTTCCAGGCGGCGAGCAGGGCCGTCAACGGCGTGACGGGTAAGCAAATCGTTCGTTTCCCGGTGTGGTCGAGCGTCGGCAACTTCCCTTCCCGAGGCCCAACTTGCTGGACCTCGCGCCTCTGCGCGAGCAATTGCGCAGTGAAACGCCGGTCGTACCGGTCAGCACGCCTGCCGGGGATCGGTCTGGCTAGTCACCCGCTTCGAGGAAGTGCGTGACCTGCTCGGTGACAAGCGCCTCGGCGCTCCCACCCAGAGCCGTTCTCCGCCAAGCGGATGCTGATGCTCTGGTGCCGTCACGGTGGCCGGAGGGCGGTCACGACCGGGGCGCCACGGTCCGCCCGGCGCCAGCTCCGTTCCCCCCGGGGCAGCGCTGCTCAAGGGTGCGCCCAGCGGTCACATCGCAATACTGCATTCCCCTACATGAACACCGGGTTGACTCATCGTGCGATGTCCGCAATGGCAGCTTTCGTCCGGAATGCGCGTCACGGAGTCGTGCACGCGGAAGGAGGTGGCAGGCCCGTGGACGGGTCTGCCACCTCCTTCTGTGCCCGCAGGGGTCAGGAGATCTTGACCAGTTGCCACTGCTGGTTGGTGCCGCCGGAGTTGGGCCACTGGTCGATGGCCGCGCCGTTGGTCGTCGAGTTACCGAAGACGTCGACCATGTAGCCGTTCAGGCGGGACTCGATGGTGTAGTTGCCGCCGTCCGTCGGGGCGATCTGCCACTGCTGGTTCGGCTGACCGGTGCCGGACCACAACTGGAGCTGGATGCCGGACCAGTTGGTGGCCGCCGGGATGTCCAGGGCCTTGCCGCTGCCGACGCCGGTGATGGTGTAGTAGCCGGCGCTGTTCCTGGCCAGGGTCCACTGCTGGTTCGTGGCTCCGGAGTAGGCCCACTGGTCGATCAGCGTGCCGTTGGCGGTGCCCACCTGCCAGGCGTCGAGCGCCTTGCCGCTGCGGACGCTGACGATCTCGTACTTGCCCGAGAGGTCGGGCACCGTTCCGGGGGTGATGGACAGGTTGGAGTACTGGACGGGGGAGTAGTCGGCGGTGCCGAGCCCGATCTGGCCGCCCTGGTAGCTGCTGTCGGTAACGGTGCCGACGGTGGTGCCGTCGATCCTGACCGTGATCGTGGTGCCCTGGAAGCCCAGCGACAGATTGTGCCAGGTGCCCGTGCCGGGCGCGGTCACCGTGCCGGAGGCCAGTGTCGTCCAGGTCCAGGCGGTGTTGGTCTTCTGCAGCGACCAGGCGCCCGTGTCGGACAGGCGCAGGTGGTAGGCGTTGAGGCCGCCGTTGTTGATCGCCTGGGTGCCGGCCCGGCCGATGATCTCGGCGGCGCTGCCGCTCTTCTCCAGCAGGACGTCCGAGCTGACGGTGTAGTTGCTCCAACCCAGCTCGCCCATGAGGGTGTAGGGCTGGCGGCTGGTCTCGTGGGTCCACTGGATCGGCACGGACTGGGCCATCTGGCGCAGACACTGGCCGCTGCGCCCGCCGCCGCAGGGGGCCGACTCGAAGGCGCCGTTCATCGAGGCGAAGTACTTCGCCTCCGCACCCGCGGTGTACCCGGCGAAGGTGTCGGAGTAGGGCAGCGACAGCTGGGAGCGCTGCGGCGGCGTGGTGCTGCCCGCGCCCTGACCGGTGGTGGTGGTCACGGTGTAGATGTGGCCGGGTGCGAGGGTGAGCGTGTACGTTCCGCCGCTGGCCGTCAGATCGGTGCCCTGCACCATGCGCGGGGAGTACGCGGCAGGCGCGGACAGATCGGTGGACCACACGTGCAGGGTGCCGCCGGGCAGACCGCCCGCGGTGCTGAGGGTGACCGTCTGGGAGGCGGTGGCGTCCATCGTCTCGAAGACGGTGGACCAGTTGCTCTTGTCGGCCGCGGCGTAGCTGACGTAGCTGCCGTTGGCGCGGTCGCCGCCGAGGTAACCGGAGGCGGTGTCGAGGTACTTCCAGCCCGGCTTGGTGAACTGAGTGGTCTGCGCGAGGGCCCAGGTGGTGCGGCCGACGGTGTAGTTGCCGGACCACGGCTGGTTCGCGTTGACCAGGCCGACGGTGTCGTAGCTCAGGTTCGAGTAGATGGACGCGACGATCGGCCAGTTGATGTAGGCGGTCATCTTCGCGTCGATGTAACCCCGGTTGAGGGCACGGGCGACGGGCAGGGCGCCGGTCTCCGCGTCCTGCGAGCCGTTCTCGCTGGCCCAGATGGGCTTGCCCAGACTCTGGGCGTCGGAGGTCGAGGTGCAGGTGGTCATCGTGGTCACGTAGCCGCACGGGTAGTGGGCGCCGGCGACGTCCACCGCCGAGTACAGCGCGCTGTCGTTCTTCATGCCGGTGGCGATCGTCCAGGCGTTGGTGCCGTACTTGTCGCCGCCGATGAGCTTGACGGAGGTGTAACCGTGCGAGATGAGCGATGACTTGAGGCTCTCGTACCAGGAGGCGTTGTAGACGTTCTCGTTCCAGCCGCCCACGTAGTCGATCGTCAGGCCGTGCTGGGCCGCGCAGCCCAGCCAGGACAGGTAGTAGTCGATCATGTCCTGGGAGTAGAAGCTGCCGCTGCCGATCCAGCCGGGCGCTCCCCAGGGCATGGCGAACAGCTTGATGTCGGGGTTGCGGGCCTTGGCCTGCTCCATCAGCCACCACTCGTAGCCGGCGTTGCAGTTGATGGTGCCCTTGGTGTGCTCGATGCTGGTCTCGGCACCGTCGGTGGAGTTGGTGTCTCCGCCCATCTCTACCTTGAGCATCTGAAGGCCCGCGCCGTACCCCGGCTTGAAGAGGTAGTCGAGGATCTCGCTGCGCTGGGTGGCCGGCTAGTCGTAGAGCAGGCGACTGTTTCCGCCGCCCCCGCTGATCGCCCCGACGCCGTCGAAGGTACGGCCGCCGCTCGCGCCGTCGACGGTGACGGCGGTGCTGGTCGCGGCGACGGCCGGTGCGGAGGCCCGTCCGCTGAGCAGGGCTATGGCGAGGAGCAGGGCGGCCAGCACTGCCAGCCGCCTCCCGTGTCGGTGACGCGGTATCAGGACGTGGGGCACGGTGCCTCCTGGGGAGGTGCGGGCGCGTGGGGACGCGACGGGGTACAGGCCCGTGTGAGCGCTGGACCGGGGGAGAGGTTCGCTGCTGTGCGGGGAAGCGCGGCGAGGGGGAGGTTGCTCGGCCTTCTTGTCTCGTGCACACAACGGCCGCGCTTTGTGAGGCTGGTGCCGACGACCATCGACCCTTGGAACCTTTTGTGCGGTTCGGTGGGACCGAGGGCGCCTAAAAACAACGAAAAGGAAAGTAACCGAGCGGACGGCAACTTATAAGGGCGGTGTCACCGGGTCAAGATCCTGGACACAGATCTGGGTAATCGTTTGCGCAGACGTCAGCGCGCCGTCCGGGGGAGTGGCCGACGGACCGTGTCCGCGGCGCATGTCCCGGCCTGGGAACGGTCCGCGGCGCAGTGCCTTGCTGTACCGTCCATCCGGTACTGCGAAGGAAGGGCTGGATCATGGCGGGTGCGCGGGACAGGGTTCTTGACGCGGCTGAGGACGTGCTGCTGGACGAGGGCGCGGTCCATCTGACGCTGGAGCGGGTGGCCACAGTGGCCGGCGTGAGCAAGGGCGGGCTGCTGTATCACTTCCGCAGCAAGCAGGCGCTGGTCGCCGGGATGGTGGAGCGGCTCATGGAGCACTTCACCCTGGACTACGAAGCGCTGGAGGACGAGGAGCCCGGCGCGGCGACGCGGGCTTTCCTCGACAGCAGTACGGACGTGCCGGCCTCGGACACGGGCCGTCGCCATGAGCGGCTGGCGGCGGCGATGCTGGCCGCGGCGACGCTGGACCCGGAGCTGCTGGTGCCGATCCGGGAGTACTACGAACAACTGCAGCGCCGGATCGAGGCGGATGGCATCGATCCGGCGCAGGCCACGTTGGTACGGCTGGCCGCCGACGGCTGGTTCTTCTCCCGGCTGTTCGGCTTCCCGTTGCCGTCGGACGAGCTGGGAGAAGAGGTCCGTGCGGTGCTCAGTGCGATGACGCGAGCGCGTCGGGCTTGATCTCCGGTGCCTTGCGCAGCACCGCGTGGGCCGCGAAGGCCGCGAGAGCGAGGGCGCCGGCGCAGGCCAGGTGGACGACGGTGAGACCGTGGAGAAACGCGTCCTGGGCGTGGTGCAGCAGCGCCGTACCGGACGGGCCGGTCAGTGAGCCGGCCGCTTCGGTGGCGGCGGCCATCGAGTCGCGGGCGGCGTGCTGGGCGGCCTTCGGTACCTCGGGAAGGCTGGTCATGCCACCCCGGTAGGCGACGTTCGTGAGGCTGCCGAGGACTGCCACGCCGAGGGCGGCGCCGAGTTCGTAGCCGGTCTCCTGGATGGCGGCGGCGCCTCCGGCCCGCTCGGGCGGGGCCACCTGCATGAGGGTGGTGGTCGCGGCGATCACGGCCATTCCGGCACCGAGTCCCAGGACGGTGAGGCCCAGGCCGAGCGGGCCGTAACCGGCCGACACGGGTACGTAGGCCAGGATGAGCAGGCCCGCGATCGCGATCCCGAATCCGGTCACGAGTGTGCCGCGCAGGCCGATACGCGGCATCAGGCGGGTGGTGACGCTGGTGGCGAACAGCGCGGCGATCGCCATCGGGGCGAGGGCGATGCCCGCGGCCATCGGGCCGTAGCCCTGAATGAGCTGGAAGCGCTGGCTGAGGAAGTACATCGGACCGAACTGCGCGAACATGCCCAGCAGGACGCACATCGCGCCGATGGTGAAGCGGCGGTCCGTGAAGAGGCTCAGGTCGAGCAGCGGATGGGCCAGCCGGCGCTGGCGGACGACGAAGGCGATCAGCAGGGCGACACCGACGACGAACGCGGCGACCGTGGTCGTGGTCAGTCCGTGCCCGAGCTCCTTGATCGCGTAGACCACGCCGACGACGCCGCCGAGGGACAGCAGCACGCTCGGTACGTCCCAACGGCCCTCACGGTAGCCGTGGGACTCGGGCACGTAGAACGCGACGAGCGGAACGCACAGCGCGATCACCGGCGCGGCCGCCCAGAACGCCGCCTGCCAGCCGAAGTGCTCCACCAGGAGCCCGCCCGCGACCGGTCCCGCGGCCGCGCCGGCCGCTCCCACGGCGGTCCAGATCGCCACCGCCCTGCCCAGCTCACGCTGGTCGGTGAAGACGTTGCGCAGGATCGACAGCGTGGACGGCATGATCACGGCGGCACTGAGGCCCAGCAGGGCGCGGGCGGCGATGAGTTCACCGGCCGAGCCGGCGAAGACACTGCCCACCGAGACGACCCCGAAGAGAACACAGCCGATGAGCAGGGTGCGCTTGCGTCCCACACGGTCCGCCAGGGTGCCGCCCGCGACGAGCAGACCGGCCAGGACCAGCGAATAGCTGTCGACGATCCACAGCGACTGCACCGCCGAGGAGTCCAGCTGCTCGGTCAGCTGAGGCAGGGCGACATTGAGCACCGTGGCCGCGATCACGGTCACCAGCAGGGGCAGGCACAGCACCCCCAGGATCAGCCATCGTCGGGCGGGGGAGTGGATGGGCGGTTGAGTGGTCATGAGCGGACCCCTTCCTGAGCGTCTTACGATGACTCTACTATACCGTCTGGACGGTACAGTAGAGATGGGTCGAAGAACGCAGGGCGTCAAGGCCCGGAAAGACCGGGCGGCGGTCCCCTCAATGATCGTCGAGGCAGTCAGGCCCGCCAGAGGTGACGGCCCGGCCGGGTGATCGCGATGCTCGGGACGACGGCCGAACGGGAGAGGGCGACCACGGACGCGACCATTTCCGCGACGTCCGCCGCTGTGATCATTTCCTCCCTCGCCAGCCGGTCGTGCATCCAGGAGGTCATGTCGGTGTCGACGTAACCGGGAGCGACGGCACACGCCGAGACTCCCGCCTCCGACTCCTCCACGTTCACCGACTCGCACAGTGACAGCAGGGCGGCTTTGGTGGCCGCGTACGCGGACAGCGACGGCTCCGCCACCATGCCGGTGAGCGAGGCGACGGCCACCACCTTCGCGCCGTGGCATACACCGGTCACCTCGTCCGGACCGAGGGCCGCGGTGGCGCGCAGCGCGGGCAGACACTCCTGGACCAGCTGGAACGGGGCGCGGAGGTTCACCGCGTACTGCTTGTCGAGCCGCGACAGCGGGAAGCCCTCGATCGAGCCCGCCTGGCCCATGCCCGCACTCAGCACCAGCGCGTCGAGCCGGTCGTCGTACGTCGTGAGGTGCTGGCGCGCCACCTCGTGGATGTCGGCCTCGACAGCCATGTCACCGGGCGTCGTGTGCACCCGGACCCCGTACTCGGCACGCAGTCTGTCCGCCAGCGCGGTCAGAGGCTCCGGGGTGCGGGCCGCGAGCGTCAGATTCCAGCCGCCGGCGGCGAGGCGTGACGCGATGGCCGCGCCGATGCCTCGGGAGGCCCCGGTGACGAGTGCGGTACGGCTCATGCGGTGTCCTGCCTGTTCAGGGTGGTGAGGCCGGCCTGCAGCAGGGGCAGTACGGCGTCACCGACGGTGTGGAAGCCCTCGCCGACCGTCTTGCCCTTGAGGTGGCGGGCGTGGATGCCCTCCGCGATCACCGCGAGCTTGAAGTAGCCGAGTGCCCGGTAGAAGGGGAGGTGGCTCAGATCCGCGCCGGTTCGTGAGGCGTAGTGGTCGGCGAGTTCGGCGGCGGTGGGGAAGCCCGGGTTGCCGTCCAGGACGTGCCGGACCCCGAGGACGGGCTCGGTGACGGTGTCCCAGTAGACGAGCAGCATGCCCAGGTCCGCGAGCGGATCGCCGAGCGTGGCCATCTCCCAGTCGACGACGGCACGGACGACGTCGGGACGGGCCCGGTCGAGGATCGTGTTGTCCAGGCGGTAGTCGCCGTGGACGATGCCGCTTCCGGAGCGCGGGGGCAGCCGGTCGGACAGCGCGGAGTGCAGCCGTTGCAGATGGGGTGTCTCCCGGGTGGCGACCAGGTCCCACTGGCCGCGCCACCGCTTCACCTGCCGTGCGAGATAGCCCTCGGGCCGGCCGAAGTCGGCCAGCCCCACCGGCTCCGGGTCCACCTGGTGCAGGGCGGCGAGCCGGTCGACGAGCTCCAGCGCACAGCTGTGCCGGAGAGCGGGCGTGAGCGACGCGGCGTCCTCCGCGCTGCGGATGACCGTCCCGTCCACGTACTCGACCACGGCGAACGGAGCACCGAGGACCGAGGAGTCCTCACACAGACCGATCGGCCGGGCCACCGGTACGCCGGTGCCGTGCAGAGCGGCGACGACACGGTACTCACGGGACATGTCGTGGGCGCTGGGAGTCAGCGTGCCCAGGGGCGGGCGGCGCAGCACCCAACGGACCGGCCCACCGTCGTCGAGGGCGTACGTGAGGTTCGATCGGCCACCCTGGATGAGGCGGGCCCGCAGCCGGCCGGAGAACTCGGCCACGTGCGTATCGAACCACCGCTGGAGGCCGGGCAGGTCCAGACCGGCCGGTGCGGCGGCCGACATCTCGGGCGCGGTCATGACGCGCTCTCCTCAAGCCCGCGCGCGTGACGGCTGACGGCCCGCCGCGCGATGGCCCAGCGGTGGGTCTCGGAGGGGCCGTCGTAGATACGGAACGCCCTGACCTCGCGCAGGAAGCGGGACAGCGGGATGTCCGAGGAGATTCCCAGGGCTCCGCAGATCTGCAGGGACCGGTCGACGACACGTCCGACGGCCTCGGCGACGAAGGTCTTGGCGATGGAGGACTCCTGGGCGCCCCGCGCGCCGGTGTCGAGCAGCCACGCCGTGTGCCGGATGAGGGCACGGCTCGCCGCGATGTCGATCTCGGAGTCGGCCAAGTGCTGCTGGATCATGCCGAGTTCGGCGAGCCGCGAGCCGAACGCCTCGCGCGTGCCCGCCCGCTCCAGGGCGATGTCCTGGGCCCGCCGGGCGAGGCCGAGCCAGCGCATGCAGTGCGTCAGCCGGGCCGGAGCCAGCCGCACCTGGGCGTACGCGAAGCCCTGGTCCACCTCGCCGAGGACCTGGTCGTCCCCGACCACGCAGTTGTCGAAGACGATCTCGCTGTGGCCCCCGAACAGGCCCTCGTCGAGGGTCTTGAGGTCCCGCTCGATGGTCATACCGGGCAGGTCGGCGTCGACGAGGAACATCGTCGCTCCGCCCCGGTCTCCCGGCTCGCCGCCGGTGCGGGCCATGACGATGGCGAAGCCGGCACCCCGCGCACCGCTGATGAACCACTTGCGGCCGTCGATGCGCCAGCCTCCCGGCACCCGGGTGGCGCGGGTGGCCAGTGCGCTCGGATCGGAACCGGCGCCCGGGGCCGGTTCGGTCATGGCGAAGCACGACCGGATGTCACCGGCGGCCAGGGGAGCGAGGTAGCGCTCCTTCTGTGCCTGCGTGGCGACCTTCTCCAGGAGGTGCATGTTTCCCTCGTCGGGAGCCGCGATGTTGAGGGCGAGCGGCCCCAGCAGCGAGTAGCCCGCCTCTTCGAACACCTCCGCCTGACCGCGGGTGTCCAGACCCAGGCCGCCCCAGGCACGTCCCACATGCGGGGAGAGCAGCCCGGCGGCACGCGCGCCGTCCTGGAGCTGCCGGCGGACCTTCTCCGGGGCGTCGTGCAGCCTGCCGCCGGTCTCGGCTTCCACGGGAATCACGACCTCACGGACGAACAGCCGGGTCCGTTCGGCGAGTTGGGCGACGTCGGGTTCGATGTCGAACTGGATGGGCACGGTGATCTGGCCTTTCGGATCGTACGGGTGGGTCGGCGGCCGACCTGTCTCGGTGAAGGCGTGCTGTCAGCGCGGGGCCATGCGGATCGCCCCGTCGAGGCGGATCACCTCGCCGTTGAGCATCGGGTT
This sequence comes from Streptomyces sp. NPDC001663, assembly GCF_042893105.1. Classification (NCBI taxonomy): domain Bacteria; kingdom Bacillati; phylum Actinomycetota; class Actinomycetes; order Kitasatosporales; family Streptomycetaceae; genus Streptomyces; species Streptomyces sp. NPDC001663. The sequence continues at coordinate 29,903 of NZ_JBIAUR010000037.1, forward strand.
GGCCACGATGTGCTCGACGAGGGCGGCGTACTCGTCCGGGTCGCCGAGCCTGCTGGGGTGCGGCACCTGGGCGCCCAGCGAACGGCGTGCCTCCTCCGGCAGTTGGTTCAGGATGGGGGTGGCGAACAGGCCGGGCGCGATCGTGACCACGCGGATCAGGCTTGAGGCGAGCTCGCGGGCGATCGGCAGGGTCATACCGACGATGCCGCCCTTGGAGGCGGAGTACGCGGCCTGTCCGATCTGCCCGTCGAAGGCGGCCACGGAGGCGGTGTTGACGATGACCCCGCGTTCCTCGCCGAGCGGCCCGGTCGGCTCGGCCCGCTGCATGCGGTGCGCGGCCAGGCGGATGACGTTGAACGTCCCGATCAGGTTGATCTCGACCACCCGGCTGAACCGCTCCAGAGCGAGGGGCCCGTCCTTGCCGACGGCGCGCCCCGGGTCCCCGATGCCGGCACAGTTGACGACCACCCGCAGCGGCGCGGCGTCGACCGCCAGATCGAGCGCGGACGCCACCTGCTCGGGATCGGTGACATCGGTGGGAGCGAAGACGACCTGAGAGCCGAGTCCGTCGGCGACCGCCTTGCCGGCGGACGAGGGAAGATCGGCGATGACCACCCGGGCCCCGGCCGCCGCCAGGCGCCGCGCGGTGGCCAACCCGAGTCCTGAGGCTCCGCCGGTGACGAGGGCGGAACTGGCCGGGAGATTCATGCGTATTGCCTTTCGCGAAGTGATCCCGGACCACTGAGGTGGCCGGGGGTGCGCCGGGGGCGCTGTGGCGAGAAGAGATCCGTGCGGGTGCGCCGGGGGCGCTGTGGGGAGAACAGGTCCATGCGGGTGAGCTGGGGACGCTGTGAGGAGAACAGGTCCGCGCGGGCGGGCCGCGTGGCTTTCACAGCCGCTCGATGATCGTGGCGTTGGCCATGCCGCCGCCCTCGCACATGGTCTGGAGGCCGTAGCGGCCACCCGTCGCCTCCAGGTGATGCACCAGGGTGGTCAGCAGGCGGGTGCCCGACGCGCCGAGGGGATGGCCGAGGGCGATGGCGCCCCCGCGCGGGTTCACCTTCTCCGGGTCGGCGCCGGTCTCCCGCTGCCACACGAGCGGTACGGCGGCGAAGGCCTCGTTGACCTCGAAGGCGTCGATGTCGTCGATCGACAGGCCCACGCGGTCCAGTGCGCGCAGGGTCGCGGGGATCACGCCGGTGAGCATCAGCAGGGGATCGCTGCCGGTGACGGCGAAGGAGTGGAACCGGGCGCGGGGCCGCAACCCCAGGGCCTCGGCCCTGGCCTCGCTCATGATGAGCGCGGCGGAGGCACCGTCGGTGAGCGGCGAGGAGTTGCCCGCCGTGACCCGCCACTCGATCTCCGGGAACCGGCCGGCGATCGTGTCGTCCCGGAACACCGGCCGAAGACCGGACAGCGTCTCGGGTGTGGTGGACGGCCGGACCGTCTCGTCGGCGGTGTGGACGCCGACCGGGACGATCTCGGCCTCGAAGCCTCCCGCGGCGGCGGTGGCCGCGGCGAGCCGATGGGAACGGGCGGCGAAGGCGTCCATCTCCTCGCGGCCGAACTTCCAGCGCGCGGCGATGAGTTCGGCCGACACTCCCTGCTGGACCAGGCCGTCCGGATAGCGCGAGGCGAGCGGGGCGTACGGATCCTCGCCCTGGACCGCCGAGAACATCGGCACCCGGCTCATGGACTCGACACCGCAGGCGATCGCGATGTCGTACGCGCCCGCCAGCACGCCCTGCGCCGCGAAATGCGCGGCCTGCTGACTGGAGCCGCACTGCCGGTCGACGGTGGTGGCCGGCACGCTCTCGGGCAGCCCGGCGGCCAGCACCGCACTGCGGGCGATGTTGAGGGCCTGCTCACCGTTCTGCCCGACGCACCCGGCTATCACGTCGTCCACCAGGGCCGCGTCGAGGTCGTTGCGGTGCAGCAACTCCCGCAGCACAGTGGCGAGGAGCTCCACCGGATGGGTCCCGGACAGCGCGCCGCCGGGCTTGCCCTTGCCGGACGGCGTCCGTACGACGTCCACGATCACCGCTGACTGCACGGCCGTTCTCCTTGTCGTCACTTGCCCTGCCAATGGGGAGCGCGCTTCTCCGCGAAGGCCCGCGGGCCTTCCACGGCGTCCTCGCTGCGGCGGACCTCGTCGAACTCGGCCTCGTTCATCTCCCACACCTCCGGCTCCCAGTCGGAGCCGAACTCGGCGCTGCGGCGCATGATGCGCTTGCTGGCCCGTACGGCCAGGGGCGCGTTGGCCGCGATCCGCCCGGCGAGGTCCAGGGCGACGTCCAGCACCTGGTCCGCGGGCACGGCCTGGTTGACCAGACCCCAGCGCAGTGCGGTGGCCGCGCTGAGCGGTTCGCCGGTCATGATGGCGTGGGCGGCGACCTTGGGCGGGATCTGCACATGCAGTCGCAGCAGCCCGCCGGCGGCCGCGACCAGCCCGCGTTTCACCTCGGGAAGCCCGAGCTGCGCGTCCTCGCTGATCACGGCGAGATCGCAGGCGAGCACGATCTCCGTGCCGCCGCCGAGCGCGAAACCGTTGACGGCGGCGATGAGGGGCTTGTCCACGAGGTGGCGTACCAGGCCCGCGAACCCCCACTCGGGGTGTCCCGGAGCGCTGACCTGCCGGCCGGCCCCGAGTTCCTTGAGGTCGGCGCCGGCGCAGAAGGCCCGGCCCGCTCCGGTGATCACGCCGACCTTGAGGTCGGGGTCCTCGTCCAGTTCCCGCAGGGCGCTGCCGATGGCCGTCGACATCGCGGCGTTGACCGCGTTCATCGCTCGGGGCCGGTTCAGGGTGATCACGGCGACCGGCCCGTGCCGACGCAGGACGGCGGCGGCCTCCTGGTCCGGCAGGTCCGGGGTTTCTACGGAGAGGGCCACGCTCGGCTCCTTCGTCGGGTGGGTGATGCACTCGACGCTACTGTTGACCGCTCGTACGGTCAACAGTAGCGTCGGCGGACAGGACCGGCACGCTTCAGGAGCGGACATGCGGATTCAGGCAGCGGTACTCAGGGCGAGTGACGGGCCCTTCGCCATCGAACACGTCGACCTCGCCGACCCCGGACCGAGGCAGGTACGGGTGCGCATCGCGGCCGTGGGGTTCTGCCACACGGACGTGCTGCCCCGTGACCCGGGGTTCCTCGCCCGGCCTCCGCTCATCGCGGGCCACGAGGGCGCCGGCGTGGTGGAGGCCCTCGGCCCCGGGGTCACCGAACCACCGGTCGGGGCCCATGTTCTGCTGTCCTTCGACCACTGCGGAACCTGCGAGAGCTGCCTGGACGGCCACCCCGCCTACTGCCACGCGTTCTTCCAGCGCAACCTCACCGGCACCGGAACGGCGGCCGACCCGCAGCCGGTGACCGACGCCGACGGAAAGCCCGTCGCCTCGCGCTGGTTCGGCCAGTCCTCCTTCGCCACCCACGCCCTGGTCGACGTACGCAACACGGTCGTCGTCGACCAGGACCTGCCGCTCGATCTGCTGGCACCCCTCGGCTGCGGCATCCAGACCGGAGCGGGGGCGATCCTGCTGGCCCTCGGTGTCCGAGCCGGTGCGCGCGTCGTGGTGTTCGGCGCGGGAGGGGTGGGGCTCGCCGCCGTGATGGCGGCCAGGATCGCCGGCGCTTCCACCGTCGTGGCGGTCGACCTGCACCGCGGCCGACTCGAACTCGCCGAGGAACTCGGTGCGAGCCACGCCCTGGAGGGCGGTGACGGCATCGCCCGACAGCTGCGGAAGATCACGGGTGGCGGAGCCGACTACGTGCTCGACACCACCGGCGTGCCGGAAGTGATCAGGGCCGGAGTCGACAGCCTGCGGCCCCGGGGGACCATCGGCCTCGTCGGTGCCCAGTCACGCGACCTCGTGCTGGGCCCCGCCGCCCTGGCGACGGGCAAGAACGTCATGGGAATCCTCGAGGGCGACGCCGTACCCCGGCTGTTCCTGCCCCGGCTGATCGAGCTGTGGCGACAGGGCCGCTTCCCCTTCGACCGTCTCGTGCGCACCTATCCGCTGAGCGAGATCAACACCGCCGAACGGCACGCCGCCTCCGGCGAGACCGTCAAACCCGTCCTACTGCCCGGGAGCTGAACCGATGTCAGAACAAGCCGATCCGATGTCAGAACAAGCCTATTCGATACCGGAGAAGGCAGACCCGCTGTACCACCGAGAGCGCCTCTTCATCGGCGGCGCATGGCGGCCCGGCACCGCGCCGGATGCGATCGCGGTGGTCTCGCCCTTCACCGAACAGCCGGTGGGCCGGGCGCCAGGCACCGCCCCCGCCGACGTCGACGCCGCCGTCGCCGCGGCCCAGCGCGCCCTCACCGACACACCCTGGGCGTCCTGGGACACCGAGAGCAGGGCGGCGGCGCTCGACCGGCTGGCCGACGCGCTGGAACGCCGGGCGCAGGACACCGCACGCCTGGTCACCGCCGAGAACGGCATGCCGATCTCGGTGTCGAGCGCGGTCGAAGGCCCGGGCCCCGCCCAGACGCTGCGCTACTACGCGCAGCTGGCCCGCACCGTCCCGCAGGAGGAGCGGCGCCCGGCCGCGTCCGGTTCCGGAACCACCGTCGTGCGCCGCGAGCCGGTCGGGGTGGTCGCCGCCGTCGTCCCCTGGAACTTCCCCCAGTCGCTGACCATGTTCAAGGTTGCCGCCGCCCTCGCCGCGGGCTGTGCCGTCATCGTCAAGCCGGCGCCCGAGACTGTGCTGGACGCCTTCCAACTCGCCGACGCGGCACTGGAAGCCGGCCTGCCGGACGGCGTCGTCAACGTCATCACCGGTGGCGGCGACATCGGCGCGTACCTGGTCGGCCACCCCGGCGTCGACAAGGTCGCCTTCACCGGGTCCACCGAGGTCGGCCGGGCCATCGGCGAGGTCTGCGGGCGGCTGCTGCGGCCCGTCACCCTCGAACTCGGCGGCAAGAGCGCGGCCATCGTCCTGGACGACGCCGACCTCACCTCGGCGGTCCGCGGACTGGCCTGGGCCTGCCTGCTCAACAGCGGCCAGACCTGCTACACCAGTTCCCGCATCCTCGCGCCACGCGGCCGCTACGAGGAGGTCGTCGACGCGGTCGCGGACCTCGCGCGTTCCCTGCGCGTCGGCGACCCCTCCGACGCGGCCACCCGGGTGGGCCCCCTGGTGTCGGCCCGGCAGCGCGACCGCGTGGAGTCCTACATCGCCGCGGGCCGGGCGGACGGGGCCAGGGTGGTCACCGGCGGCGGCCGGCCCGCGGGCTTCGAGCGCGGCTGGTTCGTCGAACCCACCGTCTTCGCGGACGTGGACAACTCCGCCGCCGTCGCCCGCGAGGAGATCTTCGGCCCGGTCCTGGCGGTGATCCCGTACGACGATCTCGACCAGGCCGTGGCCATCGCCAACGACTCCCCGTACGGGCTGGCCGGCACCGTCTGGACCTCCGACGAGGAGAAGGGACTGGAGATCGCCCGCCGGATGCGCACCGGCACGGTCGGCGTGAACTTCTACAACCTCGATCTCGGCGCACCCTTCGGAGGCGCCAAGGCCAGTGGACTGGGCCGCGAACTGGGGCCGGAGGGGCTCGCCGCGTACGTCGAGTACAAGTCGGTCTACCTGCGCCGGTGAGTGACCGCGACGGGGCCGCCGCACCGGATCGGTGCGGCGGCCCCGTCGTTCTGCCCGCAACCGTGCTCAGCCGACCATCGACACCGTGAACTCCCCGTCGGCGTACGACCGTCGGACGCCGTTCTTGTCGATCTTGCCGACACTGGTCTTCGGAATCCGCTCGACGAACGCCCACCGCTCCGGAAGCCACCAGCGCGCCACCCGCCCGTCGAGGAACGCCCGCAGCTCGTCCGCAGAGGCGACCGCGCCCTCGCGCAGGACGACGCAGACCAACGGCCGCTCCTCCCACCGCGGGTCGGGCACCCCGACCACGGCGACCTCCGCGACCGCCGGATGTCCCGCCAGCGCGTTCTCCAGTTCCACGGTGGAGATCCACTCGCCGCCGCTCTTGATGCCGTCCTTGAGCCGGTCCTTGAGTTCCACCCACCCTCCGGGGTGGATCACCCCCAGGTCACCGCTGCGCAGCCAGCCGTCGCGGAACTTGTCCGCCTGCTCCTCGGCCCCGATCCGGAAGTACGAGCCGACGACGGTCGCCCCTGCCAGCTCGATCTCGCCCACGGCCTTTCCGTCCCACGGCAGTTCCGCCCCCGACTCTTCCACCACCCGGGCCCGCACGCCGGGCACGAGCCGGCCGCTGCGGGTGGCCCACCCCGTCTCCTCACCGTCGGGTGTGCCGTGCGGCGGGCGGGAGAAGGTCAGCAGGGGACTGGTCTCGGTCATGCCCCAGCCCTGCGTGAGGCGCACCCCGTGGCGGGCGTGGAAGCCGTCCACCAGCGCGGCCGACAAAGGCGAGCCGCCCGCCACGGCCAGCCGCAGACTGCTGTAGTCCGCGGCCGTACGGACCCCGTGGTCGTCGAGGCCGCTCCACAGCGTCGGCACCGCCGCCGCCGCGGTCGCCCGCAAGTCGCCGATCGCCGCGGCGAGATGCTCGGGCTGAAGGAACCGGTCGATCATGATCAGATCCGATCCCGCCAGCCAGGCCGCGTACGGCCAGCCCCAAGCCGTGGCGTGGAACATCGGCACGATGGGCAGCACCCGGTCGGCGTCGCTCATCGCGTAGGCGCTGCCGGTGGAGATCTGCAGGGTGTGCAGGTAGATCGAACGGTGGCTGTAGGCGACCCCCTTGGGAGCGCCGGTGGTGCCGGTGGTGTAGCACAGGACGGCCGCCGAGCGTTCCGGCAGCTCCGGCCAGTCGAAACCGGGGGAGGCGGCGGCCAGCAGGGTCTCGTAGTCGTGCACGGTGACCGACGCCGGCGCCTCAAGTCGTGCTTCGCCGACCACGATCACATGGCGGACCGTGGTCAACCGGCCGATGATCCGCTGGAGTTGTGGCACCAGATCGGCGTCCACGAGGACCGCCTTGTCGCCCGCGTGGTTGGCGATGTAGACCAACTGCTCGTCGTGCAGCCGAAGATTCAGCGTGTGCAGGACCGCGCCCATGCCCGGGACGGCGAAGTACGCCGCCAGATGGGCGGGGGTGTTCCAGGCCAGGGTGGCGACGACGTCGTCCCGTCCGATCCCCAGCATGGTCAGTGCGGCGGCCAGCCGCTCGGTCTGTCCGGCCAGCTCCCCGAAACCCGTCGTGGTACTGCCGGTCCCGCCTGTTCCCAGATAGTGATGGACGCGGCTGTCCGGATGCACGGTGGCCCCGTGCCGGAGGATGCCGCTGACCAGCAGCTCCGTCTCCTGCATCGTGCTGTCCATGGTCCGCCCTTCCCGACGCGCTCAGCTCGTCGCGTGACCCCTGCCGGGCTTGACCGCCGACAGACTGTGGACTTACGTTAGACCGTACGTACGGTCAAAAACAATGGTCGTACGTTGTCCTGTCTTTCGAACCGAGGGATCCGAGGAGCTGGAGTGACCACTCAGACGTGGGGCCCTGACCTGGGGCATCCGGACACCTACCGCGACGGGGTCCCGCACGGGCTGTTCGCCGAGCTCCGCCGCACACGGCCCGTCGCCTGGATCGAGGAGCCGCCCTCCGAGGGCTTCGCCGGCGGCCCGGGGTTCTGGGCCGTGACCCGCTACGAGGACATCGTCACCGTGTCCCGCGACCCGGCCGTCTTCTCGTCCCATCAGGGGGCGACGTTCCTCAGGGACCAGCGGCCCAAGGACCTCGCCGCGCTCCAGCAGATGATGCTCAACATCGATCCGCCCGAGCACGGCAAGATGCGGTCCATCGTCAGCAAGGCATTCACGCCGCGCATGGTCCAGGGGCTGTTCGCCTCCGTCGACGCCCATGCCGAGGCGATCGTCTCCGGTCTCGAACCGGGTGCGGAGATCGACCTGGTGGAGCAGGTGTCCGCCGAGATGCCGCTGCGGGTCCTCGCCGACGTCCTCGGGGTGATCCCCGCCGACCGCGGTCTGCTGTACGACTGGACGAACCGGATGGTCGGGCTGGACGACCCGTCGTACGGCGGTCTCCCCGCCTTCCTCTCCGCCTTCACCGAGATGTTCGGCTACGCGGCCGAGCAGACCCGCATCAAGCGCGCGCACCCCACCGGCGATGTGTGGAGCACCATCGTCAACGCCGAGGTCGACGGCGAACGGCTGTCGGCCGGTGAGCTGATGCGCTTCTTCCAACTGCTGGTGATCGCGGGCAACGAGACCACCCGCAACCTCCTCACCGGCGCCGTGCTCACGCTCGGCGAGCATCCCCACCAGTGGGACGCCCTGCTCGCGAACCCGGAGTCGCTGCCCTCCGCGATCGAGGAGGTGCTGCGCTTCCACTCGCCGGTGATCCAGTTCCGGCGTACGGCCACCCGCGACACCGTCCTCGGTGGTCAGGAGATCGCCGAGGGCCAGAAGGTCGTGCTGTTCTACGGCTCGGCCAACCGCGACGAGGCCGTGTTCCCGGACCCGGACCGCTTCGACATCACCCGCAATCCGGTGAACCACCTCGCCTTCGGCGTCGGCACCCACTTCTGCCTCGGCAACAGCCTGGCCCGGATGGAGGCCCGTGCGCTGCTCGGCCGGCTGTTCGCGCGCTTCCAGCACATGCGTGTGACCGGCGAACCCGAGCGGTTCCGCTCCAACTTCATCAACGGAATACGGCGGCTTCCGGTCCATCTCGGCCCGGCCGCGCAAGAATCCTGACGCCCGAGGAGGCGACCCAGACATGAAGATCCTGCTCGACCGGGGCAAGTGCACCGGCCTCGGCATCTGCGAGTCCATGGCCCCCGACGTCTTCGAGGTGGACGACGACGGTGCCCTCGTCCTGAGGACCGACACCGTCCCCGAGGGGCGACTGGCCGAGATCGAGGCAGCGGTCACCAGCTGCCCCACCGAGGCCCTCCGGCTGGTGGGGGAGTGACTGTCATGAGTGAATCCCGGCGACTGGTCGTCGTAGGTGCCTCTCTGGCGGGGCTGCGTGCCGTG
>NZ_JBIAUR010000038.1:0-35220 GCF_042893105.1 Streptomyces sp. NPDC001663
CTGCTTCCATGCGTCGGCCCGCACGCGATCACCCGATCAGGAACCCTGTTCGACCAGACCAGCCCCGTGATCGATAAGCGGATGGCGTCTCAGGCAGTAGACCGACTACTTCAGGACTCGGCTCCCACGGGCCGAGCCACTTCGTCATCGCCATCCTTGCGGCGCTCACGGAAAGCTTCACCGCTCCAGTGTGTCCGGCCTGCTGCGTCAATTCAGCCCTGTTTTGACGCATCCCCGCAGCGGCCAGCCGCTGCCTGCGCGAAAACGCAGACGGCCAGCGCCACGACGGCAGCGACTGCGGTGGCGCTGCGTGTTGACGGCCACGGAACGCTCAACGCCGTCACTGCCAGGGCCAGTACGGCGCCGGTGACGCAACGCCGTGCGTAGCCGCCCAAGTCACGTCCGGCGCCGCGCGGCCGCAGAGTGACGAGCGCGGCGACGGTCACCGACAGCGTGACCGTCACGGACACGATGCCGCCGGGTGCGACGTGCTGTGCACCGGGCCCCGCCGGGAACAACAGGTCGGCACCGAGGAGTGAGGCGAAGCCCACGGCCGCGCAAGCGAGCAACTGGTCCAAGGGCAACCGGTTCGCGGTGCGCATACGGACCGTCAGGCTTCCGAGAAGCACTCCGGTCAGGGTGGCTGCGGCGACCAGGAAGCCCGCGTGGTACCAACCGGGAAAGGTGAAGTGGTGCGGTCGCTCCATCGCCCAGTTCAGCTGAGGGGAGTCGTCAAGGACCCAGCCCGCCTGGGTGGCCACGCCCAGCAGCAGGCCGGTGAGACCCAGAGCGGCGGGCAGAGAGGACGCCTGACACGGCCGGGGCAAAGACAACAGCGAGACGAGGAGCGTGCCCGTCAGGGCGGGCACCATCAACAGATCGCCAACCGTGGCGGCGCGGTAGTCGGGCCAGCCTGTCAGATGCGTCGGCCAGTTGCCGGCGCACCACATGACGGCCTGCACGCCGAAACCAGCGACGCCCACCACGGCAGCCAGTGCCACGCCGCGCCTCAACCCACGTGTGAGCCACATCTGTTGGGTGGCGTGTGGCGGAGGACTGTCTGGTTCCCCTGGTGCGGATTCCGCCGTTGCCCGCGTATCGTCCGTGTACATCGGTTCAGTGTCGGGCACCCGAACACCGTGTGTCTGCCGGCCGCCTAACCGCAGACCGGGCGGTGCGCACATCGCTCGTGTCATTCGCGCACCATTCGGTGTTTCAGTACGCGGGTACCCCAACATCGGGACGCACGTCGGCCCGGTGCGGCACCCGTGGACAGGAATGCCCATGAACCCTCGCATCACCTTCGCCAAGGCAGCAGCCGCTGCGGCGGAGCGCACGTCTGCTCAGCACCCCCAGATCTCACAACTCGTCACCGCGCTGCTGCTGGGCGCGCTGTTCGGGATCGGTGCGGCGCTGCTGCACCGCAACGACGGCGCGTCGAAGGCGGCCGCCGTGCTGCGCGGGGGCACCGCCTTCGTCGGGGGGTCCTCGCTGAGCATGGTTTCCCTGCTGACCTGGACCGCGCAGGCCACGCTCCCGCTGCTGCTCAGCGCCTTGGTCGTCTCCGTCGTCGCCGGTGTGCTGCATCGTATGAACGGCAAGTCGGTTCCGGAATCCGTCTGGCGCGCAGCAATCGCCTTCACTGGGATCGCCGGATTCGGTCAGCTGCTCATCGGCCTCTACACGACCCCGGCCACGGCGTCCGATCTTGCGGGGCAGCTTCTGGCCCTGCACTTCTGACAGCCGAAGCGTTTGCCCTCCGCCGCAGCACCGTGTACGGCATGCCGTCGGTGATGACCGACGGCGGCCGCCGGCATACGGAACTGCTTGTCGAAGGCGCTGACCCTCCACCCCACCAACCGACCGACACGCCCCGGCGCCGGTGGCCCGCCGCTTCCTGAAGCGGCGGGCCACCGGCGCGTTCGGCAGTTGGTCCCGGAACAGCTCCACCCTCTACACCCCGACCGTCAGCCGTCCGGTGGGCCTATCCCGAGAAGTCGAGCGGGAGAGTTTCCTGGAAAGCGCCGCCCTTGCCTCCGCTGGCTTCGGCGATGATGTGCTGCTGCTCGTCGTCGTCCTTCGGCGCGGACCTGCGGTACTGCGGGTGGTCCAGGTCCATCTGGAGCGCGGCGTGCAGGGGCGCCGGGTAGCGGGTGCGGTCGCACCAGCTGAGCGCCTGGTGGCAGAGGCGGGCCACGGCGACGGCGATTGCCTCCCGGTCGTAGCCGGGCTGCGTGTACAGCGGAGTGATCTCCCGGGTGGTCATGGCGTACCAGGGGGAGTTCATCTCGTTCTCCTCGAAGTCGCCGTCTCCCGTCGCACGGGCGGGGTCGGCCCGCCAGCGGGTCTTCTGCGCTCCATACCGCTTGCGGCCGTAGTTGCGGGGCTCGGTGAACAGGAACCAGGGATGGCCCTCCGGCTTGTTCTTGGGGTAGTAGAGGTCCTTGGAGGTCTTGATCTCCTTTTCACTGCCGTCCTTCAGCGTCTGGGTGACGTAGGCCAGGCGCGGCATCTCGGCCTGGAAGCAGTTCATCCGGACGATGCTGACCGGCTGCGTGCCCAGGCCCTGCGCGGGAAGCCAGAGCCTGTCGTCGGACGGGTCCTCGGCTGCGCCCTGCTTGTTGTTGTGCAGGCCGGGCCACGCGCGGCGGCACGCGTGGCCGTCGACGATCAGGGCGTAGGGAAGCCCCATGAGCTTGTCGGGCAGCTTGCGCAGGGCCTCGCGGACGTCCTGGCCGGCCTGTGCCCAGCGGGCGGTGTCGTCGTCGCCGTCCTCCTTGTGGAGGGGGTAGTTGAGGGAGTGGAAGAGGTTCTGCGCTTCGGCGTAGTCGCGCCAGCGCCGCTCCGGATCCAGGTTGGTCCAGGCGATGTGCCGCCAATCGCCGCCGGGGGTGCGCGGCGGGACCAGACAGGCGGCGGTGATGATGCGCTTGGGCTGGCCGCGCAGGGCCCAGTCGGACTTCTGCTTGCGGATGTGGATGCCGCAGAAGGCCATGCGCGGGATCGGGTAGGGGTCGCCGGGGCTGTAGAGGGCCTGCTCGAAGCGCTGGTCGACGACTCCGAGGGAGCGGTGCAGGTCGAGCAGGCCCATGAAGACGGAGTGGTCGTCCCACGGGATGAGCGGGGCGGTGACGGTCTTCATCTCGGAGGCCGGCTCGCCCTCGGCCCGCTGGTCCTTCCGCTTGTACTTGCGGCGGGCGCCGACCACGTACTGGGAGGGGATGCGGGCATCGGACAGGGCCCGCCGGGTCTGGTGCTTGGCGTCAGCGGTGGCGAGCTCCCGGGCGATCGTGGAGGCGTTCTTGTAGGTGCGCGCGTCGTCGGAATCGGCGCCGGGCAGTTCCGTCTCGCACCAGGCGGCGAGCAGCCAGCCCTCCCGGGCTGCCGAAGCGCGCAGCCTGTCCAGTTCCCGGGCACGGTTGACGTCGCTGCCGTGCCGCAGGAACTCCTCCGCCTCGAGGAACACCATCTCGATGCCCTCGCTGAGCGGGTAGGGCTCCTTTTTCTGAGGATCGAACGCGTCGGGGTCCTGGCCGTACATGTGGGCCAGGCCCTTGAGCATGCGGATCCGGGTCTGCTGCCGGTAGTAGAGGCACACAAAGCGCAGCCCCTGGTAGCCGGCGCGCTTGACGCAGGCGAGGACGCTGGCGGGGGAGGGCAGGCCGAAGCCGTCGACGAACGAGACCTCGCCCTTGTGGTCCTTGTTCTTCTTGCGGGCCTTCTTCTCTTCCTTCGCCGCCTCGTCCAGCTGCTCGAAGGTGCGCTGGGCGAAGACGTTGCCGTCCGAGTGCAGGATGACCGGTTCGACGGTGTCGCCGAACACGGAGTGCACGTGCTCCAGGAGCATCCGCAGGTGGTGGGTGCCGGCTCCGTCTCCCACCGCGTGCGAACGCTTGGTGGGGACGATGGGGCGGACCGTCCCGGGGGCGGGCGTGGTGTGGGACGCCTTCCTCTTGTCAGCGGCTGCGGCGGCCACCGCGTCCTTCTCGCTCTGCGCGCGTTCGTCGACCGCGCGCAGGGCCGAGCGGTCCGCCTCCAGCACGGACAGGATTTCCAGGGAATGCCGGTTGGTGCCGCGCAGGGCGCCCCGCCCCTGGAGGGAGACGGTGAGGATGGGCTTGTCGCCGCTCTGCTCCACCATGGCGGTCTTGGAGTAGATCAGCGTGTTGTCGATGCGCCGCATGTGGGCGTCGAAGAGGAACACCGGCTCGGTGAACGCCGGGTAAGTGACCATTTTGGCCGAGAGGTAGGAGTGGGCGTACTCGGCGTCGGACCGGCTCGAGTCAGTGGGCCACTGCTTGCCGATCTTGCCGAGGGCCTCGGGGGTGATGGGGTGGCCGTGCCCCACGAAGGCGGGGCCGATGGGGTTGTTCCAGGCGATGACCTCTCCGGTGCTCACCGGGCGGTAGCGCACTGCGGCGGGCTTGTCCGCCCTCTGCCACCGCTTGGTGCGCTCGACCGGCTCGCCGTTCTTGTCGACCTTGATGGTGCCGTCCTCGTTCCGCTGCACTTCCCGGACGGGCTCCATCGCGTAGTCCAGGAAGTCCTTGCCCGCCAGCTTGATCGCCAGCAGCCACCTGATCGCCTCATACGCCCAGTTGGGCGGGTTGGGCACGGGCGGGGTCTCCTGCCCGGCCGTGGACGACTGCTGGGGCAGCAGGTACTGCTTCAGGGCGAGGTGACGCGGCTCGGTCTCGGCGACCAGGTCCGCCACCTTCGACTGCGTGGCGAAGGGGATGTCGGCCAGCGGGGTTCCCCGGCAGATTCCCTCCAGGTAGGTGAAGACCGTCTGCAGGGTGTCGGCCTCGACCTTCTCCAGCGTGACCATGAAGCGCAGCTTGCGGTCGATGTACACGTACCCGCCGGTGAGCTGCTTGAGAACGGTCGTCACGATCGAGTACGGGATGAGGAAGTAGTCGGTTTCCCCGCCGGAGGTACGCAGGCTCTTCTTCGTCCGTCCCGCCACCTGGCCCAGCACAGCCCATTCGTCGCGGACGTCGTCGTGGAACTCCCAGACCCAGGCATGCATGTCGTCGAGCATCGGCTCGACGCAGCGGAAGGCCAGGGTGTGGGCGGTCAGCTTTCCTGACCTGGTGCGTGGCGCCATGGCAGCGCTTCCCTCATTTCTGTTTCCCTCCCGGGCACGCCGGGCCCGGGAGAGGCCGGTCACGTCTGGGCGGGGTTGATTCCCGCGTAGGACAGGAAGGAGGACAACGCCTCGCCGTACAGCTCGTTCATGAACGCCCGCTGCTGCGGCGTCCAGTTGCCGTGGATACGGCGGATGATGGTCGCCAGGTCCGCGCTGAACTCGGTGCGGTGCAGGGCGTGGTCGACGATGTACAGGTTCATGTCGGTGTCGCCGCGGCGGGCCCGGCCGGCGAGCTGGACCAGATCGATGAGCATCCCGGCGACCAGCTCCTCCTGCAGTTCGTGTGCCATGTTGGTGAAGCGGCTGGGCGAGCGCAGGATGCGGGTGATCTGCTGCCGGGAGGCGGCTTCCGCCTGGCTCAGGGCGGTGACGGGGGTGCTGCTGCCGCCCTCGGGCAGGGCGTTGATGCCGGCCGCGTTGACGCTGCCGTGCATCCACTCGATGTCCTCGATGCTGAGGACCGGCCGGGTGCACAGGTAGATGTCGCGGACGGCGGAACGGCTTTCGACGAGGATGTTCAGACCGCGCGCGATGATCGCTAGGGGGACGATCAGGATCTCTCCGTTCTCGGGGAACCTCTCCAGTTCCTCGCGCACCATCTTGCGGACGAAGGAGGGAATGTGCTGCTCGTAGTCCTCGGGGCGGCGGCCGCGGACCACCACGCACACCCGGTGCCGCAGTCCCTCGGCCTGGGCCAGCCCGGAAGCCAGGTAGGCCGCCTGCTGGTAGGAGTTGACGGCGAGGATGCAGCGGGCGCGGGTGTGCTCCGTCTCCTCGAGGAACGCGAGCCGGTCGGCGAGGACCTGCTGGTAGAGGTTCTTGCCCAGGACGCGCAGGGTCTGCGGTTTGGCATCGCTGTGGATGCCGCCCACGCTGATCGCCTCACCGTCGCGGCTTCCCCCGGTGTAGCGGACCGGGCAGGGTTCGGTGACGATCGACTTGGGCCGGGTGTCGGGGATCCACCACTTGACGGGGGCGTGCAGGTGTTCCTCGACGGCCTGCGGGAAGTACGCGGTGGCGGACAGTCCCAGCACAGGCCGTTCGACCCCGGCCGTCATCAGGGCGGTGAGACCGCCGAGCTGGGCGGTGAAGGTGTGCGGGTCACCGGCGACGGTGCGCACCAGGAGTTCCGCTTCGGTCTCCCGGTTCTCCAGACCGCGGACCTGGTATCCGTTCAGGGTGTGCCCGAGCACGGCCAGCGGATACAGGCCGACCACGGGGGAGTCCTTGATGCTTTCGAGGATGCGGCGTACTGACCCCAGATCCAGGTGCCGCAGCCCTTGCGCGGTGCGCCGGGTGCGGCCAAGGGCGTCGTCGATCTCCTTCAGCACGGTGCGGGTGACCAGGAGGTTGACGGCGGCGGCCCGCTGGTCGCTGTCGGGCACGGCATCCCGAAGCAGGTTGTTCAGCTCCTGCTGGACGAGCTGCAGGTAGTCCTCGCCCCGCGGCGCGGCCAGGGCGGTGAGGGCCTCTTGGACGGCCCCCCAGTCGGCCCCGTCCGGCAGCGTGGTCTCGGCAGCGCTGGACGGCGACTCCTCGCGCCACCGGCCGGGCATGAGCCTGTCCAGGAGATGGAACATCTCCCTGCTGATCTCCTCGTTGCCGATCTCTCCGGGAAAGAGGACATGCAGGAGTTCACGATCGCGTGAACGGGCCAGCCGCCAGCCGTCGTTGCCGCCCCCGCCGGCCGGGTTGTCACGGACGTTGCGCGGATTCATCCGCAGCCGGGTGCCGAGCGACAGGAGCAGGAACTCCGACATCAGGCGGGCCTGGGCGACCGGACTGAGCAGGCTGTGCTCGTAGGAAGCCGGCAGCCGCCTGGCGTCACGGTCCAGATCGCGCAGGTCGCTGTCGCGTTTGCGGGAGGCGAGGTTGAGCTCGCTGGTGCAGCGGCTGATCGCGGCCTTCTGGAAGGCGTCGACCTCGTCGATGACGACGAGGTCGCAGCTGCGCAGGACCATCTCCAGCACCGACAGGCCACGTGTGCCGCGGGCCTCACCCCGCCACTCGGCGCCGTCCAGGACGGCGCCGATCCGCAGCGAGCCGGAGATGAGATTGGCGTGGTTGGTGACGATGACCGAAGCGCTCGCCGCCTCGTAGAGGGGGGAGAACTTCCCGCACACGGGGATGAACGGGCAGGCGTAGGCCTTGTCCTCCTCCCCGGGCCGGGTCAGGCCCAGGCAGTTCTCCTCCCCGGGACGGTAGAGGCTGGAGGGTTCCATCAGCGGGCGCTGTCCGCACCCGTAGGCGAGGTGGCTGATGTCGGCCCGCTCCTTCGGCGTCCATTCGGTGATCAGAGCGGACGTCGCGTAGGAGGCGTAGTCGAGAGCCCGCTGGTGCCGGCTGTAGGGGGACATGAGAGGAACACAGGAGGTGTGTTCGTCGAGATGCCCGTGCTCGTGCAGATAGGTGAGATCGCCGTTGATGTCCCAGGCCATCGCCAGCGTCGACTTGGCGTCGGTCACTCCCAGGGCGATCTTGATGTCGTTCATGGCGGCCCACGAGGCCATCGCCCGTACCAGTACGGTCTTGCCGCTGCCGGTGGGGGCGTTGATGATCTGCAGCAGCCCGGAGACGGTCGTCAGCTCGAGGACCGGCCCGTCGTCGTGGCTTTTGAGCGCGGCGAGGAACTTCTTGAGGACCCTGTGCAGGTAGCGGAACTCTTTGCCGCGTCCCCTGAGGAGCTTGGTGACCTCCTTCAGCTCTGCCACCGGGACGGTGAGTGTGTCGCGGTGCGGGCGGGTGGTCAGCTGGGGCAGCGCCTCGTGTCCTGCGGCCCGGGTGAAGGAGGGGGTCCGCGCGAACTCGATCTCGCGGTTGGTGGTGCCGTGTTCCTTGCCGAGGTAGGCCGTGCGCGTGCGGTAGGTGCCGGGCCCCGCGAAGGGCAGGGCGCGGGGCCGCTTGCCGAAGGTGAAGAACCGCTGTGTGACAGAGGCCGCGTACTCCAGCAGGTCGCCGCCGACGCGGGGGATGACACCCTCGGCCTCGAACGGGTCCTTACCCGGAATGAGGAAGGATCCTCCGGACCGGTCGGCGCCTTCCTGGTCCAGGTCCATGGCGCCGAGATGCGCCAGCGCGGCGGCCTTGAACTTCTCCGGGGCGGCGAGGTCGGACGGCAGCAGCCGCATGACCTGGGCCGTGACCCGTTTCTCATAGGGGGTGCAGGTGCCCCAGGCGTCCCAGGCCTGGGGTTTGCGGTGCGCGAAGTACGCGGCGTCCGTGAAGGCGGCCGTGATCCTGCCGTCGTCTCCGGCCCGGGGGAAGAAGTGGCCGGCCAGGGCGAGCGCCCCCAGCATGCCGGCTTCCTCCGCCGTCAGTTGGTCGCTCACCGGCCACCGCCCTCTTTCACCGTGCGCACCACCCGTTCCAGGAAGTCCGTTGCGGTCGCGGCCTGCATGCCGTGCCGCCGGCACTCCTCCGTCAGCTGCGGGATCTGGCTCGCCCGGTGGTCGGGGACGACGATCCAGCCGGCTTGGCCCTTGTCCCCGCCGTCGGCACGCAGCTTGCTCACCAGCTGGTTGGACCAGCGGTAGTCCTTGAAGTCCACGGTGAACAGCACCTGTTGCCCGCGCCCTTCCCCGCGCGCGACGAGAAGGTCGTAGGCGTCGTTGTCGGGCCACAGCTTCACCTGGACGCCGCTGTCTGCCAGGCGCTCGGCCAGGACCTCGTAGAGGCGGACCTCGGGCAGCCCGGGGATGGTGGTGTACCGCCACACGTCCCGCGCCAGCGCCTTGTAGCCCGCGGCCGGAAGGGCCTGCGGAACACCCGGCACGGCGCCGGTGTACAGGGCCCGATGGCGCGCAGACGGCGTCCGCACCTCGACGGCCTGGTCGAGCACGGGGATCTGCCCGCGTACCGGGGTGAAGATGTAGGACGCCCCGGTCTCCGCATGCCAGGGATAGAGGCACTGCACACTGCCCTGGGCCGTAGCGCCCTGCCCTTCTACGGTGATCTTCATCGGCCAGGCGCAGGCGGGACAGCGGAACCAGTACCCCTGGTGGGTCATGTACGTCGGGATGTCCTCGAAGAAGTCCAGCGCCGGGGGAGGCAGCCGCAGTTTGCGCAGCTCCTCGACGGTCACCGTCGGATTCCTGACCAGGTTCTCGCGGTGCACGCGGTAGTAGTTGCCCTTGAGGCTGGCGTACACGGTCTCCTGTTTGTACTCACCCTGAAGGTTGGAGAGCGTCACCCGGCCGCGCAGACGCCCCACTTTCCTGGCCGCCCGGATGACCTGGACGACCTCGTACCGGTAGTCGAAGGCATCCTCGGTGGTGAAGCCGTCCTTGTCGAGAAACCGCAGCGCATCCAGCCCGGGCGGCGACGCCCAGCCGGGCATCAGCCCCTCCAGGCTGCCGGCCTTCTCTCCGCCGAGCCGGTCCAGCAGGTCCTCGAAACGCACCGGATGCCCGGGCCCGGCGGCGGCCATGAGCAGCCCCTGCGCCTCCATGATCTGCACCAGCCGCTCGGCGCCGTCCAGATTCGTGTTCGTCAGCGCATCCCCGCAAACGGCGAACGCCTGTGTTGCATCCAGCCCGGGCCCCACCAGACGTTCCCGCACGCCTCGTCCCGCGGCGTCATGCTCCTCGGTCACCTTCGACACTCTAAGACAACTACCGGAGCAATCATGTGCAAAGCACAATTTGGCACCCAGGAGGTGCAACCGCGCTGCCAGCTAGGCCCGTTGAGGTCTGCCCCACGTCTCCTGGCGGGACGGGGCGATCCGCCCGGCATCGACGTCCGGGTACAACTCACGGTAGGTATCGCGGTGATCGAGGATATGGCGAAGGCCGGACTCGGTCACGAACCACCGGTACGGACCGTGTTCGGCACCGTCCGGATGCCGCAGTTCGATGAAACCGCGCGACGGAGACTTCCCTCCCGGGCTCCTCCCGACGGCCAGGAAATGCGGTCCACGGCCGGCAAGAGAGCCGTCTACTCCCTCACTTCCCGCGAGAGCAACGCGCACGAGAATGCGCCACAGCCACCGCGACATCAAAGGCGGCGGCGGCCCCTTCTCCCGGTCGACCCCGAGCGCCTGGCGGGCAACGGCCCGTCCGCGGCGCGTCAGTTCCACCCGGGTCCGCCTCACCTCGCCCAGCCCCTGGACGTGGACGCGGTCCCGGTAGGTCACCACCAGGCCCCGCCGCTCCAGAGCAGCGACCGAGGAACCGGCCCCCGGATCGTGGACACCCGCCTGGCGCAGCCGGCTCTGTATCCGCGTGTGCCCGACCAACTCCGGTGGGGCGTACAGGGCCAGGTCCATCCGCCGCCACTCGACCGCCCTGCGTCCTGTCCCACCAAGCCGCCGACGGTGCCGTTGATCCTCCTCGGCCTCCTGATCCTGCTGAAAGATGCACGTCAGATAGGTGCGCTGTCGGCCGTTGAGGGCGTCCCACACCTGCTGCTGCGCAGCGGAAGTCTCCTTCTTGACGGCCCGCTCAGGCAGCACGGGCACGACATCGGCGGGGCGCGTGCGGCGCCAGGCGTCCATGACCACCCGCTCGGGCACGCCGTACACCTGGGCCAGAAGACGAACAAGCCGTCCTGCGCCCTCAGGCGTACCCCACATCCGGTTCCGGACGGCCTGCCCCCGCTCCAGCTCCCTGAGCTTGCGCCGTTCGGGGCGAAACGTGGCACCCCCGTGCTTCCGGGCGATCGCCCGGCACGCCTCGGCCGCGCTCAGCCCGGCGTCACGCCGGAGGTCGCCGAGGGTCTCCCTTCCCCGCTCGCCCGCGAACAGATCCTGGGCGTCGCACCCCAGCGCCCGCAGAAGCTTTCCGAACGCCCGGCCCGCAGGGACGTGCGTACCCGCTTCCCAGTGCTGGACAGCCCTCTCGGTGACTCCGACGGCTTGCGCCAGCTCATCCACCCTCAACCCCCTCATTGAGCGCCAGTAGGCCAGCGCTTGGGGGGAGAAGGATCGTTGGGGCATGCCTCCAGCAAAGCGTGACGAAGACTTTGTCGCAAGATGACGCACCAAATATTGTCCATGAGATCCCTTATTTAACTATTCTTCGTTTTTATTGATTTCGGGGGTGC
This sequence comes from Streptomyces sp. NPDC001663, assembly GCF_042893105.1. Classification (NCBI taxonomy): domain Bacteria; kingdom Bacillati; phylum Actinomycetota; class Actinomycetes; order Kitasatosporales; family Streptomycetaceae; genus Streptomyces; species Streptomyces sp. NPDC001663. The sequence continues at coordinate 11,189 of NZ_JBIAUR010000038.1, forward strand.
TCTGTGTGGCCGACGAACCTTGCGTGACGACAGCGGTCGTATCCGCGGTGGTGTGGATCTCGGCCACAGGCATGCGAGTGCAGTCGCTGTTCGCGCGGGCAGCCGCAGGTCTTGCGCCGGGCCGTGCACCAGGCTGCCGTTTCCCTGGTGCACAGGGCGGGTGCCTGGGGACGCACAGCTCAAGGGGCGAGGGCGCCGACGGGCACGGACAGGTCGAGTTGGGACAGACGTCCGGCGTGCGCGCGCAGGTGCCGGGCTTCGGCGGACATCACGGGGGCGAACATGCCGTCTCCGGGCGGGTGGGCTGTCAGACGGTGGTGGGCGCGGGCGCCGGCCAGCAGCGGGCGTGCCCAGGCGGGCACAGCGTGCAAAGGGCAGTACCGATGGCCGACCCCGTGGAGCTTGATGGCGCAGACGTCGCCGGTGATGTCGAGGTCACGGGTGAAGCGGAGGCTGCCCAGGCCGGCCCGGGTGAAGGCCAGCACGCTCAGCGCCCCCGCGATGAGCGGGTGAGCGAGGGCGGTCAGGGCGGCGGCCCCCTCGGACGCGATCTCGATGGCAGGGGCGGCCTGGACCAGCTGCGCCGTGGCCATCGCGCCGGTGCAGGGGTGAGCCGGCCGCGCGGGTCTCAGCGACGCCGCCCGAGTCTCCCGCGGCCGGGGGGCGGGGGACTGCCCCGCAGCCACCACGGCCGGTCCCGCCGTCGGTACAGCGGGAGGGAAGGAGGGGCGCGCGGGTATCGGTCCCGGCTCGGCGAGGAGCGCCTCGAACTGGCCCCGGCCGCTGATCCGGCGCTCCACGCGGGCCAGCGCCGGCGGCAGTCCGCGCGGCGGCGTCTGCCACAGCAGGGTCAGCTGAGCCCCCGTCGACTCGCGCCAGGCGAGCAGTTGGCCGATGCGCCGGATGGTCAGCAGGTGGGCCCGGGGGACCACCACGTGCCGCACCCCGGTCGCAATGCCCCAGGCAGCCGCGGCGAGCCAGGCCGCGTTGACGGAGTCCAGCCACACATCGGGGGAGTCGGGCCCGGGGGCCAGCCGCTTGCCCAGCGCATACAGCATGTCGTGCGCCAGCGCGGCCGGGCCGGAGCTGGCCGGTGTCGGCTGCACGGTGATGCGGCCTTCCCCGGGCCGGTGGGCCCGCAGCGCCGCCCGGGTGTAGAACAGGTCGTCCTGTTCGTCCACCACGATCGTCACCTCGCCGTAGACCACGGCCACCGCCTCCCTTCCGGCCGCGCACCGCACCGACTGGCCCCGGACGCGGAGATGCCAGGGCCGGTCCGTGCGGTGTGCGAGGTTGTTGGCGGCGGCACGGGCTCGCCGGGGCCGCCGCGATGTGCGGCCGTTGCTACATGCCGCCCAGTTTGCTGTACACCCAGTTGACGAGGTCCTGGCTGACCTCGGTCAGGCCTTTCTTCTTCATGCCGTTGAGCATGTGCTTGGTGATGGTGGTCCAGTTGCGGAAGTTGCCGTGGGCCGCGGCCCGGTCGATGTTGCGGATCATCTGCGGGTCCACCCCGGCCCACAGGGAGTGGAACGCCGGCAGCGTGCCGACGACTTCGGCCTCGGGCATGCGCGTGAACTTCTGCCAGATGAAGATCCGTGACGCCAGCATCGGTTCCCGCTTGAGGACCTTGTAGCAGCCATCGCCGCCGGCGAAGATCACCGCGATGTCGGTGTTGCTGTCGTCCCACAGGTGGCGCCAGTACTCGAACGAACTGCGGCCCATCCACTGGGCCTCGTCGCACACCAGCACGCGGAACGTCTGCGACAGCGTCTCCTTCAGGAGGGTGTCGAATTCGATCGGCCGGGTCGGCGGTTCCCCGGGCAGCCCCAGGGCGTGAAACAGTCCGTGGCGGATGTCGCGGGGGGTTGGCCCCGAGCGCAGCTCCAGGCGGTAGGTGTTGTCGGGGGCGATCTTGCGCAGCGCCGAGTTCACCGACATCGTCTTGCCGTATCCGGCTGCTCCGTAGGCGACCATCATGGCCTTGGCGTCGATCGTCGCCTGGACGTCGTCCAGGGTCGTCATGAGCGTGTCGGTGGCCACCAGGTGCGCATCGAGGCGGTGGAAGTGGTCCTCGTCCTCGGTGGGCAGCCTGCCGTAGTCCATGTCGCCGCTCACGCGTTCTCCTCAGGGGTGTCGTTTCCCGGCTCGTCCGCGGCCGGTGTGACCGGGCGGGCCCAGCCGTCCGGGACGGGCTGGTGCGGGATGTAGCCGGGATCGGCCCGCCGCAGGTCCGTGGCGTCCGATTCGGCAAGTTCGGCCTCGGCCTCCGCCTCGGTCAGCGCACCCAGACGCTCGGGCGGGGTGGCGGTGGTGACGGCCTCGAAGCGCTCGCGGCGCAGCCGTGCGGCGGCCTTCATGTCCGCGCGAAGCTGCCGCGCCTTGGCGGTGCGGGCTGTGCGGACCTTTTTGACCTACTCCTCGCTGGCCGCCTCGGCCAGGACGGCGCTGCCCAGGTGTACGCCGTCCAGGCCGAAGACCTCGATGGTCAGGTCGTGGTGGGGCAGGTGGCGCACCGCGACGCGGACGCCGGCCTGGCCGACCATCCAGGGGGCGATGTAGTGGCGGTTGCGCCACTGCACGCCCTGCGTGGTGATGGTGCGGGTGCGTCCGTCGTCCTCGAGCCCGAAATGGGCCAGATGCTCGGCGGCAACGTCGTGCAGGGGAGTGGGGTCGCACGACCACGCCTGCATCGGGGTGCGGCCGCCCAGCGCCCTGGGCTGGTGCTCGGTGTTCCACCAGTGCACCCACTTCAGCAGCAGTTCCACGAACGCCTCGAAGGAGAGTGCGGGCTCGTCCGGATCCGCGGTGCGGCCGCCGGTGAGCGTCTGCTGGTGCACGTAGCGCGGCATGGAGACGAACAGCATGTCCTCGACCGCGTCGTTGAGCGCCTCGATGGTGCCCTTCAGGTGCGGGCTGTAGGCCGAGAGATCGACGACGGGCACGGCGAAGGCGCCCATGGCTAGGGCGGCGCCATTTGGCTCCACCCGGGGCGACTCCAACTGGCCCCACTGAAAGGGGCGTTCGGAGGTACTTGGGGGTAGTGGCGAGGTGAAGTGGCCCCACCCTGGGCCTTGCGGTGGAACGGTGGATGTGGTCCGCCGAGGGTGGGTGCTGTGGATGTCCTTGTCCAAGCAAGAGCTGTTCGACCGGATCCGCCGCGACAACTGGCAACAGCAGTTGTCGATCCGGGCGTTGTCGAAGAAGTACGGCGTCCACCGGCGTCTGGTGCGGGAGGCGCTGGCCTCGCCGGTGCCCAAGCCGCGCAAGCGGCCGGCGCGGACCTCGCCGCGGATGGAGCCGTACAAGAAGACGGTCGATGAGTGGCTGCGGGCTGATCTGGAGGCGCCGCGCAAGCAGCGGCACACCGCGAAGAGGATCGGTGCGCGGCTGGAGGAGGAGTTCGGCGTCGTTCTTCCCTACACCACGGTGCGTGACTTCGTCACCGCCCGCCGTCGGGCGATCGCCGCGGAGGGCGGGGTGCCGGCCGAGGGCTTCCTGGTCCGGCACAACGCGCCCGGGGCGGATGCGGAGGTGGACTTCGGGGAGGTGTGGGTCGATCTGGCCGGGCAGCGGGTGAAGTGCTTCCTGTTCGCCTTCCGCCTGGCCTATTCGGGCCGGGCGGTGCACCGGATCTCCCGATCCTGCGGGCAGCAGGCGTTCTTCGAAGGACACGTGCACGCGCTGTCCGTGCTGGGCGGGGTGCCGGCCGGGCAGGTGCGCTACGACAACCTCACCCCGGCCGTCCGCAAGGTCGTCTTCCGCAGCCGGCTACGGGAGGAGAACCCGAAGTGGACGGCGCTGCACACCTTCTACGGCTTCACCCCCTTCTACTGCGAGCCGGGACTGCGCGGCGCCCATGAGAAGGGCGGGGTGGAAGGCCAGGTCGGCTACTTCCGGCGCAACTACCTCACTCCCGTCCCGCGAGTGGAGACGCTGGAGGATCTCAACGGGCAGATCACCGCGTTCGAGGAGCGGGAGCTTCAGCGGCGGATCGGCTCGCGGTGTCGGGGTACTGGCTCACGTACACAGGTCGGTACAGGCTCAAATACAAAGATCCAAATGCCTCAACTGAGCCGCAAGAAGTGGGTGGTGGGGCCGCCCGATGAGGGAGTCTATGGGCCACTCCGAGTGGTCAAGGGCGCCTACGGCGGCGCTCCGCGCTGGGCTCCGCCCACCCTGGACAACTCGTCCCGGCCCGAAATTCGGCAGCTATCAGCCGGCCCCCAACGAGTGGCACCCGGCCTTTGTACGTGATCTTGTACAGACCTCTGCGCATGACCTTGTACGCCGACACGCGGATCCGCACGATCGGGCAGGACTTCGCGCGGGAGGCGCCGCACCTGCTGCCGCTGCCTGCGGAGGCGTTCGAGACGGCGATGACCTTTCAGCCGCGGGTCGACCGCTACAGCCGGATCACGGTGAAGATGTGCTCCTATTCCGTCCCGGTCCGGTTCATCGACCGCAAGGTCACCGTCCACCTGACCGGCGACACCCTGGTCGTCTTCGACAACCGTCGGGAGATCGCGCGTCATGTCCGGCTCGCCGGCCGCGGTCTGGAGCGCCTGATCCTGGACCACTATCTGGAGGTGTTGCTGCGCAAGCCCGGCGCCCTGGATCGTTCCGAGGCATTGCACCAGGCCCGCGCGGAGGGCACGTTCACCGCCGAGCACGAGGCGTTCTGGGCCATGGCCCAGCGGCAGCTCGGTGAGGTCGAGGGAACGAAGGCCCTGGTCAGGGTTCTGCTCCTGCACCGCCACCAGCAGCACACGGACGTGCTGGCGGGACTGCGGGCCGCCGTCGACCTGGGCACCTGCAGCGACGACGTGGTCGCCCTGGAAGCCCGCAAGGCCGCCCAGGCGGCCGGCCGGGCGCCGACCGTCACCGCCACACCGGCCGCGAAGGACCATGCGGAACTGCCAGACCCGCAGTTGCCGCAGGTCAGCCATCTCTCCCCGCGTCGTCTGGCCAGGTCACTGCCCGAGGATGCCCGCCCGTTGCCCCGCCTGGAGCAGTGGGACGAACTGCTGAACCTGCGACGGAAGGATTCGTCATGACTGCCGCCCAGCACGCGCTCACCGCCCAGGCGTCCGACGCCGCGATCGACACCGCCTGCCGGATGCTGCGGCTGCCCACCATGCGGGCGCAGGCCGCTGACACCATCGCCCGCGCTGAGCGCGAGGGGCTCTCCTACGCCGGATTCCTCGCCGAGCTCCTGCTCGCCGAGTGCGAGGACCGCGACCGCCGCCGGGCCGAACGCCGCATCAGGGCCGCCCACTTCCCGCGCGAGAAGTCACTGCGCGAGTTCGACTACACCGCCAACCCCAACGTCGATCCGGCCGTCATCCACAGCCTCGCCAGCTGCGACTGGATCACCAAGGGCTACCCGCTGTGTCTGATCGGGGACTCCGGCACCGGCAAGTCCCATCTGCTGATCGGCTTGGGCACTGCGGCTGCCATGGCCGGCTACCGCGTCCGCTACACCACCGCCGCCTCCCTGGTGAACGAGCTCGTCGAAGCGGCCGACGACAAGCAGCTCGGCAAGACCATCGCCCGCTACGGACGCGTCGACCTTCTGGAAATCGATGAACTCGGCTACCTCGAACTCGACCGCCGCGGCGCGGAGATGCTCTTCCAGGTTCTGACCGAGCGCGAGGAGAAGAACAGCATCGCCATCGCCTCCAACGAGGCGTTCACCGGCTGGTCAAAGACGTTCACCGATCCGCGGCTCTGCGCGGCCATCGTGGACCGGCTCACCTTCAACGCCACTTTGATCGAGACCGGAACGGAGTCCTACAGGCTGGCCCGAACCAAGGCGAACAAGAGCAACGGGCTGAGGTGAGCGCCTGCCAAGGATCAGGAGCTGAGATGCTCATGCAGCATCTTCAACTCTCCGTCCCGCCGCACGATGACGTTAGTGCCCCGGCCCTGGCCAGAGCGGAGTTCACCGTTCACGACGCCGGTCCAGGCAAACCGATAGCGACACACCGCGACATCAACGGTGAGCACAGGCCACTCCAGTTCACGCACCTCATACACCTCGTCGAGGATCCTCGCGAACGTCTTCTCGATCGCGGATCGGATCTCCTCGATGCCCCGATGCGAACCGTCCGAGAACCAGTACACGGCGTCCTCGGCGATGAAGGGCACGACGCGTGAGATGTCGTGGCTGTTGTTGGCCCGTTCGTACTCGTCCATGAACGCAGCGAGTTCAGATTCCAGAGATGCCCGATCCGTCATGCGGCCATCATGCCGACGCTCTCGCGCGGCCGTCACTCTTTCCTCGCCGCTTCGATGGTCCCAAATCAAGCCGACCTCCGGGGCCACCGCACGACGCCCGATCTTCACGAATCAACCGCGAACTGGGGCCAGTTGGAGTCGCCCCGGGTGGAGCCAAATGGCGCCGCCCTAGCCACCACCAAGTCCCATGCCGAGCGCCCCAGGCCGTAGGCGCCCGGCAGCGTCGCGGCGCGTCCGACATGGATCCAAGACCGCTCAACGCCGCGCTCGGCAAGCGAATCGGCCAGGGCGGCCAGGATCGCAACTCCGGGACGACCGACTCTGACGCTTACGAGATTGTCAGACCCGCGTTTGCCGCGTTGAGCCCAGTAGTTCGCAGCTGCATCCCTCACCGACTCCACCATCGGCTCCCCTCCAGCGTCGATCGTCTACTGCAACTGACGCTACAGGCCAGGTGTGACAGTGCGATCAGAACGTTGCGGTGGCCCGTCAGGGTGGCTCTGTCTGGCTTCGGCAGTGGGATCGAATCCTGACCGGGGGCCGGCTCATGCCGCGTAGTGCTGTTTCTGCCGATCAGCGTTGCGCGGCATGTTGTTCCCTCCCGTTCTTCCCTGCGCGGGCCTGTAACGCATCGCTCCCGTAGAGGGAGCCGTGGCCAGGTCGACGCGACTTTCAGCCAGGAGGCTCCCGCGCCGTCGCTGTGACGGCGCGGGAGACCAGTCTTACGGGATGGCCAAGGCTTCCGGGCGGCGGATCACTGCCGAGATGCCGCGGATGCCGACTGCTGACCCGTCCTCGTGCCGACATGTACCACCAATCCGCAGGCCGCTGCCTTCGGCGCCCCGCGAAACCTGGGCGTGCTCGTCGTCCACGATCAGCTCGGCTACGACCTGGTCCTTCAGGCTGTCTCCCCGAGCCGCGGCCACAGCGGTGTTGTCCTGGCAGCGGTCTGCCACGCGCCGCCAGCGGTCGGCGGAATCCGGATCCCCGCTCCACATCCATAGACCTGCGGCTGCCCTTGCCACTTGGGCCATGAACTCAGTTCCCCCCACGTGGACCGAGCGTGCTTGCGTTGAGGCCGGGGACCCGGCCCACGCGTAGTCACCGATGACCGCTTCGAGCCCGCTGTCCTTCCCATCGAAGATCAGGAGGCCAGCCCCGCTGCCCGTCGGCTCCTTGGCTGGTCGGACGAGATCCCGGCCCAGACGTTGCGCAGCGTGGTAGCCGATCCGGTTCAGTAGGTTGACGACGTCTTGCGGGGTGGTTCCCTCGTCTGTGTCGCCGTAGAGGACGTCCACGCGTACTCCGCGCGATACAGCGTCCTGGATCGCTCCGCCGAGCTTCGATAGGCTGTCCACATTCACCGTGGGCGAGGCGATCAGAACGTGCTTCACGGCTGTCGCCAGCGCCTCGGTGATCAGGAGTTGGTGGGACTCCTCGCCGGACACTTCCGAGAACAAGACTGCTTTGACCGATTGTTCCGAGGCACCGTCGCCGCCGCTTCCGAGTGGATCGGCTTCGTTCAGCCAGGGGAAAGAGGCGTCTGTCTGGGGGAGCGTCGGGGCCCAGACCCTGGAGGCTGGTGGCTTCCGCCCCGCGATGCTCAGCGGTGTCGGGCGGTGCGTCTGGCCGGTGGCGGCTAGTGGAGCCGACACCAAGGGTGGTTCCTTCCCGGCAGCCTGCGGCGTCGGGTGGAGGCTCGAGGCAGCCTCAAGGTCCTCCTGCCTGGCCTGTGCGACAGCCAGAATCTCGGCCGACAGCGCCTGGTGCCAGCTTCGAGGAAGCCCCGTAATGGCCCGGTCGGCGAGGTCGACGCGTACAGGGAGGTAGCGGCTGAATGTCACGAGTCTGGGCCGTCCGATGCTGCGCACCCATTCGCCGCTAGCGCGCGGCAGCAGCTTCTGGATCTGGGACTCATCCAGCGCGTTGCGCAGGATGCGCCGGGGCGTGGACGGGTTGAGGTCCGGCCGCGCCTCTTGTTTCGAGACGGTCAGAACTTCACCACGCCTGGCCAGTTGGCCGGCAGTGCGATCGAAGACGACCGTGCAGGGCGGGGCTGGAGCCACGACGACCGATGCCGGGTCCTTTCCTGACGAGCACGCCTGCTGCCCTTCATCTGTAAGGACGAATGTGGCTTCCCGGCCGCTGGTGACGGCGACCCAGCCAGCACCGACCAGTGTCACTACGGCTTCGACCATCAGTCGTTCGTGGACCCGGAACGTGTCGCACAACGAGGTCAGCGTTGCGCCCTGATGGGGGGCGACACCGGCCTGTGCGGCAATTTCCTCTAGGACTCGCCGCTCCAGACGGCTGTACGGGCGCCCCCGGGCCACGCTGAAGTTGACGCTGAACATGCTCACAGGAACGAGGACGATCATGAGTTCTCCCCGAGGTCGGCCGGGATACGCACAGCCCTGCCGGACAGGAACCATTCGTCGAGCAGGGTGACGATCTTTTTGAATGACCACAGGGGTTGGGACTCATCCGCGAGAGGTACTGCCTGCACTTGGTGGAGGAAGAAGTCCCAGGATCCGACGAGGATCAACAGGCGTTCCGCCCGAGAGAGGAGCACGTTCATCCGACCCGGGTCGTCGAGGAACCCCAGGCCGCCTCCGATCTCCTCCTCGTTGTTGCGGACCAGGCTGACGGCCACGACGTCCGCCTGGTTGCCCTGGAAGGAGTCGACGGTGTGGGCAGGGAACCGGTTGCCGTCGATTGCCTCGGCGTTGAGACCGAGTTGGACCTGCAATCCGGCCGGCAGGGGCGTACCCCGCAAGTGCTTGCTGAGCAGACTCACCTGCCGTGAGTACGGGGCCAGCACAGCGATCTTGCCCTGGCACCCGCCATCCGGTCCCAAAGCCCGGAGGAAGTTGGCAAGTGCGCGCGCCTCCGCTGGATTGGTGTACGGCGACTGACCGCTCTTCGGGCCGACTTCGCGGGTGACAGAATCGTCGCGGCACCACGGTACGTCGAGCCAGACCACGGCTCGGTCACGGATGCCGTGCGGAGTGTGGAAGCCGTGGCGCACGCGCTCCACCGGTTCGTGCTTCTCGTCCAGGGTGCGGTTCACCAGTCGCCCCTGGTAGTAAGCCTCGGAGATGAGCTGGCCGATGTCCGGGTGCATGCGGTGCTGGCCGATCAACTGCCCCGCGGACGCTCCCTTCGCCTCAGTGTCCGTGACGAGACGGTCCGTACCCGTGGCCACGGCGCAGTACTCGTACAGGCGGTGGAAGGTCCTCAGCCACTCCTTGGCGTACTCGCGGAACTCATCCCTATCTGTCTGGCTGCGCCGTTCCCACGAGTCGAGCCATTCCTGGTCGAGCAGGCCGGACGCCCTCACTTTGAGGCGGCTGAGGGTCTGAGCCACCGGGTCCAGCTTTTCGATTCCTTCCTGGTAGTCCACGTACCGGTAGGGATCCAGTTGCTTGTGGTCGCCGATCAGCAACCAGCGGTGACCTGCCTGCAGTGGCAACGCGAGGTCGAATGCGTGCGCCTTACCCGCTTCCTCGACGATCGACCAGTCGAACGCCTGGCCTGCGGCGAGGGCGACCAGGTCGCCAGCGCTGGTGGTGCAGTACGTGAGGTTCGCGCCGCGTTTAACGAGTTCGACGAAGTCCGACGAGCGGCGGCCGAGATCCCCTTGCTCCTGCATCATGTTGATCTCACCGACCATGGCCTTCGCGTCCTCCAACCAGGCGAGCTGAACCGCGCTGGGCGAACTCATGGCACTGAGTTGGGAGATGCTGCGTCGGAGCACTTGCCTGGCCACACCCTCCACGCCGTCCTCCGGCAGTGCAGTGCCGGCCTTGTGCGGACCCCGCAGCCGAATCTGCAGTGGCCTGTCGGCTTCGGGTACGTTCTGGAACGCTTCACTCACCTTCGATCTGAGCACGTCAACGGCGCCGTGGGCCTGGGCAGTGACCAGCACCTGGACTACGGGATCCTCCGTGAGGATCTCGCGCAGCAGCCAGGCAACGAGGGTGGTCTTGCCTGTACCGGGAGGCCCTTGCAGCGTGTAGATGGGCCGCACCCGGAGGATGTCCTCGATGCTGGCCCGTTTGGGCTCGTCGACCCGTTCGTGGGGGAGCTCGACGGGAAGCTCGGAAGCGCCTGTGTCCATGCGGACGTGGCTAGGAGTGGCCAGCGACCGCAGGAGATATCCGTGCTGGTCGAGGGCGTCGATGGCCTTTTTGCGACGCTGGAACAGGCTGATCTGCCCGGGCATGCCAGCGCTGCGGAGAAACCCCTCCTTCTCCAGCTTCACCCGGCCTTTGCTCAGACCGGGGCGGCTGAGTGTGACCAGCTGGGTTGTCTGGTCCATGGCGTCGACCTGCCATACGTTGCCGTCATCGTCAGAATGAGGGTCCCGGGGCGGGAGTTTCAGGCGGTCGCCGTCTCGGGCTCCTGACAGGATGACTCTGGACCGGTCGTTGCCTCGTACCTCCTTCTGCAGGAAGTCGATCAGGCCCTCGCGAAAGGCCTCGAAGACTTCATGCCCTTCGGGGCGCGCGCGTTCCTTGACCTCGGCCCACTCCACTCCATCCTTTAGCCACGGGCCACGGACGACCTCGTACGGGAAGATCTGTGAGTCGAGGAGGAGCAACTCGATCTGGTTACTCACACGGACGAACTCGTGGAAGCGACTGAGCTCACGTGAGACCTGCGCGCTGCGGTCGATCTTCGGCAGCACGGGCTCCCATGACGTGGCGTTCTGCGCGATTGTACGGTCGCGAGCCACCTCCTCCCTGGCATAGGCGAACACGCGACCGGGCGGGAGTTCGCGGAAGCTGTCGTCACCCTCGCTGAAGAGCAGCGGCTGGGCGGACCGGCAATCCGCGACCTGCCAGCTGGACGTACTGTCCTTCCCCCGGTGCGCCGTGATCTTCAGGCTGAGGCTGCCGCCGACGAGGATGAAGTATGGCCTGCCCGGGATGGCGTACAGGAGAGGCTTCTGCAGGTCCTGGCGGACGAACTCGCATGCTTCCTTTCGGTGGACCGGGTCCCCGGGGATAAAGGTCCCCATGGGGTCCAGCCGCAAGTGCTCACGCAGCCCGCTCTCCATCAGGTGATCGATGAACTCCGGACGCCGCAGATCGAGGGCCAGGACGTACTGCACATCCTCCTGCTGGGTGCGCAGAGGGCTCGCCAGGGTCCGCGTGATGTCTTGGATCCGACTGATGATGTCGTACGGGGCGGTCAGGCGCTCCAGCGGGTCTGCGGCGACGAGGTCCAGCAGCAGCTTGCGCTCGGCCTCGGTCAGCTCGTGTTTGGCGGTGTCGATGGTTTTGAGCACCCGTGCGTGGCGCTCATGCGGGGTATTGGTGGTGAAGCGTTCGAGGTCGAACAGTAGCCGTGCGCAGAGGATGCCGAAGGCGAACCAGTCGTCGTCCTGACGCCAAGCAGTCACGCCTCCCGTGGTGCGCTCCGGTGGTACCGGCCAGCCGGCGGGAGGCTGGGTCCCCACCGGACGGCCAAGTTTGACGGACCATTCGAAGCCGCCGAGCCGAAGGGATTCGGCACCGAGGTCCTCGTCGAAGAAGAGGGAGTCGAGGTCCACGCCTCGGTGCAAAACCTGTCGCTCGTGCAGCAGGTTCAGCCCTGTGGCGACGCGCTGTAAGCCGCTCCACAACTGTTCGCGTGCGGCCGTCCTGCGGTCCGAGAGCCACGGGTAGCGGGCGCGGTGCTGCAGTGCATCGGCGACGCGCTTGTAGCCCGGTGCCTCCAGGATCATGACGAAGCACCGATGGTCCCGGTCGAGGCCGGCGTCCTTGAGCACGACCAGTGCGTCGTCCGACCTCGGGCTGCTCGCGACCTTGTACAGGGTGCGCAGTTCCTGGTCCCACAGGGCGCGTTGAACCCGGTCTGGCTGCTCGCCCTCATACGTCCATGTCTTTAGCAGGTACGTGTAGCCGTCGCTGAACGCCTCCCAGACCTGGGATTCGCCATCACCTGCATGTGGCCCCCCGGTGATTTCGTACCTGTTCCGCAGAAGCAACGTCCCCACGGTGGGAGTTGTCATGCACATCCACCTTCACGAGCTGGAGAGCGGGTGAGAACACGCCGCGGCGGCCTTGCTCGGTCGCACGGGTGAGATGTGATCGTAGTCACGCTCGCTGGCCGCTGTGGTCGCTTCTGAATATGCGCTCTTGTCGGTGTTGGTATCGACCTGGCGCGGTTGCGCCGTTCTCGGCGCTGCCGACTGCCTGGTGTGCTGTCCGACTGAAGCCCCGGCGAGCGGCAGTTTCAGGTGTAGATGCCTTCGTGTGCTTGGAGGGCGGCCTTGGTGCGCCCGTGCAGCACGGGGATCCGGAACCGTGCGATCTCGGTCCTCGCGAAGCACCCCTCCTGCTTGAAAAGGCGGTCCGCCTCTGCGAGGAGACGGGCGTTTCGTCCGATGAACTCGTCGCCCGCTCGGGCCTACCTTTCGATCTTGCGAACGACGTCTACGCGACATCGACAATGACGAGGCTGCGCATCGCCCTCGATGTATCCGAGGAGAATGCGGCGTCCCGGGACGCTCCTGGGGTGCCGACGCTTATCCCAAGTTGATGTCGGCTTCTATCTGGCACTGTTCAACACGTCACAGGATCAGCCAAAGGCGAGCCGCTCCGCGTCGAGTAGAGACGTGAGCGCGGGTTAATGACTGGCGCGGATCATTACGGTGAGCACCGGCGACGCCGGTGACGGCTGGCTGTGCCCGATGTCCTCGTATCCCCACGACTTGTAGAGCGCATGGACCTTTCCGTCCCCTGCGGCCGGGTTGACCATGAGCGTGACGTATGGCTCTTCGCGGGTGGCGAGGAGCGCATCATGGATGCGGCGGGCGGTGCCGGTCTTACGCCAGGTCGATCGGACGCCGATCTCCTTCAGGGCCACCGCCGGGCGCTTGGTGTACTTCTCCGCCGGCGTTGGGCTGGTGCGCTGCCAGTAGCGGTCGCCGTGCTCGATGGTGTTGCCGTAGGCGTAGCCGACCGGATGTCCGTCGGCGTACGCGAGGACGGCCGTGAAACCCGGCTCGGTGCTGTGCCGGTCCAGGCGCTCGCCGAACGCTGTGACCGCGTAGTTCGGCAGGTGCAGCAGCGGGGCGCGCACGTCGGCGTACACGTCGAGGAGGTCGCCGCGGGCGGTGTCGAGGGTGGTGAAGGTGCGCAGTTCGATGGCGGGCGCCGTGGTCATGCGGCCATCCTCCAGGTGGCGGTGTGCTCGGTCCAGGTCTGCACGGTGGAGCTGCCGGGCGCGGTGGCGCGCAGTGCGGCCCCGAACTCCTGCAGCATGCGCGTGACCCGGGCGTGCTGGGTGGCGGCTTCGGCGGGCACCTTCATCGCGGTGGCAGTGGCGGCGTCGGGGGCGCCTTGGGCGAGCTGGGCGTGTGCGAGCCGGGTGGTGGTGATGGCGCGGGACCGGATCATGTGGGGCCGGAGGGCGGACAGGCAGCGGTGGGCGTGGTACTCGGCGGTCGAGTAGTCGCCGAGCGCCAAGTGTGCGGAGAGGGCCAGGGAGTCCAGTTCGGCCTGGTCGTAGAAGGCGAGCATCCACACCGGCCGGTAGTCGGCGGGGTCGGCGCGCAGCATGGCGTCCTGGGCCTGCTCGAAGGCCCGGCGGGTGCCGGTGCGGTCCTGCGCTGTGCCGTGGATGGCGCCCTGGCGGGCCAGGCCGAGGGAGGCGAACAGGGGGTCTCGGCGGGTGAGGTGCAGGTTGCGGGCGACGTCGTTGGCGGCAAGCGCGTCGGCGGGGCGGCCCATGTGGCGGTACATGGTGCCCGCGTGGCTCCAGATGCGGAACTTGATCGCCTGGTCGCCGGACATCTCGGCGAGGGCTTGGGCCTCGCGCATGTGCGCCTTGGCGACGTCGTAGCGTCGGCCGTCGATGGCGGCCCACATCGCGGAGGAGCGGAAGGCGGCTGCGGAGGCGTAGAGGTTGCTGCGTACGCGCTGGGTGGCGCTGCCGGCGTTCTGGAGGTTGAGTGCCTCGTCGGCGAGGGCGGCGGCCCGCTGCTCGATGTCGAGTTGTCCGCCGTGGCGGTGGTCGCTGGCGATGATCTCGGCGAAGCGCTTGTTGAGGCGGTTGACGTCGCTCATGCCGATACGGCGCGGCGATGCGGTGCCGGGTGCGGCTGCTGCTGCGGCCGCCGCTGCGATGCTGCCGACGAGGGTGCGGCGCTTCATGTCGGGGTCCTCCTGCTGCGGTGGGGCCGGGGTGGACGAAGGCCGGCTCCGTGGCACGAACCCTAAAGCGACGGCGGGTAGTCCGGTGACGTCCGCAAGTGCCTTGCGGGCGGCTGACTTTGGCCATGTGACCCGGCCCGCTTTCCATGCCCGGACCGATGAGCCGTCGAGTCCTCCAGGGCGCCCGGTCAACCGTTCAATGGCCCTGTTCACGGCCTCGGCGAGGCTGTTGGAGCTGTAGCCGTGTTCGGTCATCCACGCCTCAAGAACGGTGTTGCGGGTGGTGTCCATGCGGGCACGGTAGTCCGCGCGATCCCCACTCGCCAGGTAAAGGAGAGGCCAAAACGCCCTAGGTGGGTCCGTCGGCTGAGTGCCTGAACGTCCTAACCAACCTGCTGGGAAAGGGAGTTGTCTGGGTGCTGGTCGCCTGCCGTGCCCCACCGTGCGGGCGGCTGTTGACGGCCCGGCCCGCCTCCGAGGTTCCCCCGCGGGGGTGGGCCGGGCGCCGAGACGACACGAAGGCTCCACCCCAATGACGAGTCTGAGAACACCAGTTGAGGCCATCTCCGTCGGCCACCCCACGTACAGCCAGACCTTCCCGTGCGAGCCGTCCATGGCCGAGCTCGGCCGTGAACTCGTCCGAGACGTCCTCGGTGTGTGGCACCTCGACGGCCTCGCCGACCGTGCCGTGCTGATCGTCACTGAGCTGATCGCGAACGCCTCCAGGCACACTCCGTGTCCCGAGATCCGCCTCACGGTCGGGCGGCCGAGCTCGACGCGACTGCGTGTCGGGGTCGTGGACCGGGAACCATCGCGTCTGCCCATACTCAGCCAGGCGGCTGACGACGACGAGTCGGGGCGCGGGCTGCTCCTCGTCGATGCAGTCGCCGACCGGTGGGGCTACGACCTGCACGGCTCGGGCAGACGCCCTTGGGGCAAAGAGGTCTGGGCGGAACTCCGTACCGAGAGCGCAAGTGAGCATCCCGGCCACGGCACCCTCGCCCCTTCCGGACCTCGCCCGACTCCGGCCCCGCCAGCAGATGGCCATTGACTGCGCCCTCTGCGCCCGGCCGCTGGGAGCGAGCGGTCGACGGCTGGGCGATCTACGCCACCGGGGCCTTCCGTTCCAGCTCTGGGCCTGCGTTCCCCACTGCCAGGCCACCAGATCGACCATCCCGACCAGCTGAGAAAGGGGACGTCCTCCCATGGAGTGGCCGTGGATCACAGGTGATTGCTGGCTCGGCTGCGGGCGTACGGGAGTCCTGGTGATCTGGCTCGGCCCGGTGCAGTGGGACGGGCAGCACGCCCCTTTCTACGCGTGCGAGCCGTGCCTCGATCGCCTCAAAGCCCAGGCGCTCGCCTACTTCATGGAGCGGCGACCGGCATCCGCTTGATCAGTTTCCCGGCACATGACTTCCCGGCGTGAGGGGGGCAGCCCGCGAGGACTTCTACGCGGAGCACGCCCTCGCGCCGGGCGGCCAGGAGCCGTCGGGGGAGCAGCCGTCTGGCAGCGCTCCCGTGGCGGCACCTGGTGGGCGCTCCAGCCCAGTAACACCGCAACGATTACGAGGAGTTGAAGCATGACGCGCAGCACCGTAGTTCCCAGCCGCACCGAAGTACGCCCGCAGATCTCTGGGGCGTCGGACGGCTTCGACCTGGATGTCTCTCTCGTCGAGATCGCCGACCCGGCTGGCCTGGTCAACCTGACCGACGACAACTGCGGGTCCACCTGCGGCGCCTGCACCACGAACGTCGCCTGACCCGGACTCCAGATCACCCAGGGCTGGTGCCGCCGCGTCTCCGCGCGGCGGCACCAGCCGCCCGCCCCCTCACCTACGGAGGTACTTGGTGGTTGCTCCGCCTGCAGCGTTCCGCACCGGTTCCACAGTTCTCGTGCGCGCCGTGGCCCGGCCCTCGGTGCCGATTCCTCCATGCCCTGACCTCGATGACCGCTCGCCCAGTGCTTCGTCTGCCCGTGTGTCGTGGCTACGCGCGGCCTGGGCGGACAGGGATGTCGCCGAGGCCCTCCGGTACTCCAGCCCGGTCCTGGCCGCGCAGGTAGGGGCCCTGTGCACGGCCGAGCATCCAGCCCTCCGGGATGTGCAGCGCGCGGCGCTGTCCGTGGCCCGCTACCTGCTGCGGGCCCAGCACCGGGCGACACCCTTCGGCCTGTTCGCCGGCGTGGCCACCGCGGCGTTCGGTCCGCAGGCGCGGGCCGACTGGGGCGAGGAGCACGTGGCCGTCGGCCGGGCAGGGGCGGAGTGGTTGGCGGCCCTGGTCGCACGGCTGGAGTCATGCCCGGACCTCCTCGAACGGCTGCCCGTCGTCATCAACAACACCGTGACGTACCGGGGAGACCGGCTCATCGTGCCGTTCCAGCCCGACGTCCAGGACGACCGGACTCGCGCGGTCGAGGCGTCTCTGACCCTGACCGGACCGGTGCGCGCGGTCCTGGCCGCGACCCGACTGCCGATCCGGTTCGGCACCCTCGTGGACAAACTCCGGGCGGAGTTCCCCGAGGCCGGTCCCGAGAAGGCGCGTCAACTGCTGGCGGAGCTGATCCGGCGGCGGGTACTGATCACGAGCTTGCACGCTCCGAGCACCGAGACCGATGCCCTCGGATATCTGGTGGGCCAACTCGACGCGATCGACGCCATCAGCCTCGCCCCGGTCGCCGAGACCGTACGCGAACTCCACGCCATCCGGGCGGGCCTGGAGGAGTGCGCCACGCACGGCGGCCGGGACAGCGTCGCGGCGCGGATGCGAGACCTCGTCCCCGGCCTGCGCCGCCACCCCGTCGCGCTCGACCTCCGCATGGACGTGCAGATCGTTCTGCCGGAAGCGGTCGCCCGAGAGATCGAGCGCGCCGCTCTCGTCCTTACCCGCTTGAGCATCCGCCCGTACGGGACCGCCACCTGGAACGAGTACCACCAGCGCTTCTACGAGCGGTACGGCATCGGCACGATGGTGCCGCTCGCGGAGGTCGTCGCGGACAGCGGCACCGGCTATCCCAACGGCTACCCAGGCGCTCCAGCCGGCGCACGCAGGCCCCGCGTCTCCGCTCGGGATGACGCCCTCGTACGACTGGCTCAGACCGCCGCGCTCGACGGCCGTGACGAAGTGATCCTCACGGACGAACAGATCGAGGCCCTGGACGCGGGTCCCGCCAAGCCTCGGCTGCCGCCGCACTTGGAGATCGGGGTGCGGGTGCACGCGGCCAGCCTGGAGGAGTTGCAGCGCGGGCGGTTCCGGCTGGAGGCCGTGAGCGTGTCCCGTGGTGTCGGCGTCTCCACGGGCCGATTCCTCAGCGTGCTGGGCCTCACCGATCGCGAGGCCCTGGCCGCCGAGCTTGCCGACCTCCCGGCCGCGGACGGCAACACCATGCCCGCGCAGCTCTCTTTCCCGCCCCTGCTCCCCGAGAGCGCCCACGTAACCCGCTCCCCACAGGTCTTGCCCACTGTGATCAGCCTTCAGGAGCACCGCGCCCCGCAGGACACCGTCCTCACCCCGGAGGACCTGGCTGTGGGGTGCGACGGCCGCCGCATGTACCTCGCCGCCCCCGAGCGAGGCCACCGCGTGGAGGCCGTCGGGATGCACGCGCTGAACCTCCACACCCACACCCCGCCACTGGTGCGGTTCCTCACCGAACTGTCCCGCCCCCAGTGCGCGCAGGTCACCGTCTTCGACTGGGGCGCCGCCGCGGCGATGCCGTTTCTTCCACGTCTGCGGTACGGCCGGACCGTGCTGGCCCCGGCACGCTGGCGGCTGGAAGCGTCCGAACTGCCCGGCCATGCCCGCCCTCGGGCTGAGTGGGACGCCGCGCTCAGCGACTGGCGTGCCCGGCGGAGGGCGCCGCGCCGCGTCCATCTCGTAGAGGACGACCGGGGCCTCTGCCTCGACCTCGACGAGGCCGGCCACCGTGCGCTCCTGCGTAGACACCTCGACCGTACGCGCCTGGCCGTACTCGTCGAGGCTCCCCAACCAGATGCGTACGGCTGGTGCGGTGGGCGGGCCCACGAGGTCGTGGCGCCCCTCAAAGTAACGGGTCCGTCGGCGTGGCCGCCGCTGCCAGCCCCCAGCAGGGCCCGTGCCCTGTCTGCGGCCCAGATGCAGACGCCTGCCTCTTCCTCGGTTCTTCTGGCTGCCCTGTACGGCGACCCGCGCCGCCAAGACGTCCTGCTCTCCCGTCACTTGCCCGGCCTCCTCGAACAGCTCGGCAACCCGCCGTGGTGGTTCATCCGCTTCCGCGACCCGGACCAACACGTCCGCGTGCGCATCGCCCTCCCCGACTCGGGAGCCTTCGCAGACACGGCTCGAACGGTGAGCGCTTGGGCCGACGAGCTACGAAGCATCGGCCTGCTGGCCGACCTGCGCTATCCCACCTCCTACCGGGAGATGGGCCGCTGGGGCTCCGGCACCGCATGGGAGGCGGCCGAGGAGGTCTTCCGGGCCGACTCGCGCACCATCCTGGCCCAACTCACGCAGCCACAACGTCCCGGACAGCGCACGCTGGTAGCGGCCCACACGGTCGCCATTACCTCCGCGTTCCTCGGCAGCACCGCAGCCGGGATGCGGTGGCTGATCGACCACATCCCTCCGACAGCCCCCGCTCCCGTTCCACGCCCACAATTCACCGACGCCGCACGGCTCGCCGACCCGAGCGACGACTGGGTGGCGCTGCGCTCTGTCCCGGGCGGGGACGCCATCGTGTCGGCATGGGCTGACCGGGATACGACGCTCGCCGCGTACCGGCGGCACCTGCCCGGCCCGGACACCCAGGGCATCGCCGTCGACGACGTCCTGACCTCCCTGCTGCACGTCCATTTCGTGCGCCACGTCGCCGTGAACTTTCCGGAGGAGGAGGTGTGCCTCTACCTGGCGCGTGCCGCCGCCCTGGCCTGGACCGCCCGCACCAAGGGGAGGGCTTTGTGACCGCCCGCCGCGCGCTCGGCCTGGTCGACGCCATCGCCGACCGGCTCGCCGATCCCGACACCGTGCCCCTCGGCTCCAGGACGCTGTCCTCGGACCGGCAGCACCTTGCTTACGGTCCGCCCGGGATCGCGCTCCTTCACATCGAGCGGGCCGCGAGCGGCCTCGGCCCGTGGCACCGCGCCCACGCCTGGCTCGCCGCCGCCTGTCGGCAGCCGCTCACCAGCGGCCCGGACAGCCACCCGTTCTACGGGGCGCCCGCCTTCGCCCAGGCCCTGACCTGTGCCGCCGACCACCTTCCCGGTTCCTACCGGCGCGCCCTCAATGCGATGGACGGACAGATCGCCGTCAACGTCGGGCGCCGTCTCGATGCCGCGCACCGCCGCATCGACGCCGGACGCCTGCCGCAGCTCGCCGAGTTCGACGCCATCCGGGGCCTCACCGGATACGGCGCCTACCTACTGCGCCGAAACCCCGGCAGCTCCACGATGCGCGCCGTTCTCGACTACTGCGTGCGCCTCACCGAACCGATCACCCACCATGGCGAGACCCTGCCGGGCTGGTGGACGGAGACCGGGCCCTCTGGCAGCCCGGACGACCGATTCCCCGGCGGACACGCCAACACCGGCATGGCGCACGGCATTGGCGGTGTGCTCGCGTTCTTGGCCCTCGCCGCTCGGAACGGCTCCGTGACTGACGGGCACCACGCGGCACTGCACACCATCCTGACTTGGCTGGACCGCTGGAAGCAGAGAGCTGACGGCGGACCGGTCTGGCCGTACTGGGTCACTCAGGACGAGCTGCGGACGGGGCATCTCGCCCCGTCCGCGCCCCGGCGGCCGTCCTGGTGCTACGGCACCGCCGGCCTCGCCCGCGCCCAGCAACTTGCCGCGCTCGCTCTCTGCGATACCAGCCGCCAGTTCGACGCGGAGACCGCGCTCGTGGCCGCCCTCACCGACCGCGAGCAGCTGAAGGCCACGACGGACAACGGCCTCTGCCACGGGTTCGCCGGCCTCGCCCACGCCGCCGCACGTATGGCAGACGACGCCCACCCCTCGACCGCGGGGAAACTCCGCGCAGCGATCCCGGCCCTCCTGGCTGCAGTCACCCCACCGGACACCGACCCCGAGCTCACGGCCACAGCGCTCATCCATGACCAGGAAGGCGGCCCCGGCCTCCTCGACGGCGCCGCCGGCATAGCCCTGGCCCTCCTTGCGCCCAGCACCGCCGCACCACCCCGGTCCGCCTGGGACGCATGCCTCCTCATCGCTTGATCCACCGACCGAAGGACCCTCATGCCTCCCGACCGTTGGCAGCAGCACAACATCACCTTCGTCGACCGCGAGATGGCATGGCGCACCATCGCCGAACGCCTCGGTCCCGCCCTGATCGAGGCCGAGGCCGACGGGCAGCTCACGGGCTGGTGGTTCATGAACAAGCTGCCCTGGCCGCTGCGTTACCTTGCCGACAAGCCCTCCCCGGCTGTCGAGTCGCTCCTGAGCGATCTCATCGACGACGGCGTGGCCACGTTGTGCCTGCCCTGCGTTTACGAGCCCGAGATCGACGCATTCGGTGGGCCCGAGGCCATGGAGGCGGCCCACGAACTGTTCCACAGCGACTCCCGCCACCTGCTCACGTACCAGCCGAACCAAATGCACTTGGGACGCCGGGAGACCGCCGTCCTGCTGGCGAGCGCCCTGATGCGCGGCGCTGGACTCGACTGGTTCGAACAGGGCGACGTATGGGCGAAGGTCGCAGCTCTTCGACCGGTCGCCAATCCACCACACCCCGAACGAGCCGCCGAACTCATCTCGCCGATGCAGAAGTTGATGACCGCGGATGCCCGCAGCCTCTGCCGCCGGAACGGTCCACTGCACAGGTATGACGAGTGGGTGACCGCCTTCGAACGGGCCGGAGCCACGCTCGCCGACCTCGCAGGCCGCGGCGCCCTCACCCGCGGCCTGCGCGCCGTCATCGCCCACCACGTGATCTTCCATGCCAACCGCGCCGGTCTCCTCCGGGGCGACCAGAGCGCCCTGTCCCACATCGCACGAGAGGTAGTCATGGGAACGAGTGACCACACCGAGTCGCCCACCGAGGCAACGGTCAGCATCGATAGCGTCAGCGCGGTGAACACCGACACGATCACCACCCCCACGGCGGACGCCGAGCGTCTCCGCAACACCCTGGTCGACCAGCTCCGCGCGGACGGACACGCCCGCACGCCCGCCGTCGAGACAGCGTTGCGGACCGTGCCCCGCCACGTGTTCGTGCCGGAGGCGTCACTCGAAGACGCCTACGCCAACGCACCCGTGCACATCAAGTACGACACCGACGGCACGTCCATCTCCTGCGCTTCCCAGCCAGGCGTCGTCGCCCTCATGCTGGGCCAACTCGAAGCCCAACCCGGCGAGCGCATCCTCGAACTCGGCGCCGGCACCGGCTACAACGCCGGTCTCCTCGCCCACCTGGTCGGCGAGAACGGACACGTGACCACCCTCGACGTCGACGACGACCTCGTGGAAGGCGCCCGCACGCACCTCGCCGCCGCCGGAATCACCAACGTCGAGGCCGTGACCCGCGACGGGGCACTCGGCTACGCCCAAGCAGCGCCGTACGACCGGATCATCGCCACCGTCGGCGCGCACGGCGTACCGCACGCCTGGCTGCAGCAGCTCGCCCCCGGCGGCCGGCTCCTCGTCCCCCAGCGCCTCAAGGGCACCGTCTCCCGCTCCATCGCCTACGAGCAGCGCGACGGCCGGTGGGTGTCCCTCGGCAGCGAGATGAACACCTTCATGCCGCTTCGGCGGGGCATCGCCGACGACGACCGCCGAGTGATCCCTCTCAGCACGGACGGCGCCGTACGACTCCAGGCCCCCGCCGGCCTCAACATCGACGCCGACGCCCTCGCAGGTGTACTTGACCAGCCGCACACCGAGGAGTGGACCGGTATGACGGTCCGCGCCATGGAGTCACCGGAGTGGATGGAACTGTTCGTCACCTGCTCCCTGCCCTCCGGTCTGATCCGGATGCTGTTCCCCCAGAGCGCCAAGGGCGCTCTGCTCACCGAGGACCCCTACCCCTCGTCGACCGCGGTCGTCGACAAAGGTGCCGTCACCTATCTTGCCCGGCGCCTTTCGAAGGAGAAGACCCCCGAGGGTGGCAAGCTCTGGGAGTTCGGTGTCGTCGGCCACGGCCCGGGCAGCGACGAGCTGGCCGCGAGGGTCGCCGACGCCATCCGCACCTGGGACCGCGACTACCGCGACCGTGAGGCCACGTTCGAGATCCAGCCCCTCGACGCCCCCGAGATCGAGCAGCGCCCCGGTCTCTTCGCCCTCGACACCCCGCTGAACCGCATCGTCGTCGACTGGCGATGACGCCCCACGTGTAGCGGACGGCGCCCGTCAGCACACGGCTGGTGGGCGCTGGCGCCTCCGCAGTCCTCACTCTCGACCCCGGGGGATCCATGGACCCGCACGGCCCCATAGCCCAGCGCTTCCCTCTCGTCGCCCGATTCCGCCCCGCCTGCCTGCCGCTGCCTGAACGCGTACGCGCACTCGTCGACCTGGCCGACACCGCAGCGAAGAAGGCCGACCAGGGGCTCGCATCGGCCGTCTACAACCAGGCCGCGCTCATCGCCTCCGACCTCGACCTCCCCGACCTCGCTCGCGAGATGTGCCACCGGCACGCCGCCGCCTACCTCCACGCCTGCCCCCTGCCCGGCATGAGCGCGATCCGAGGACTGGAACCGGTCGTCAACCTCGCCCGCCTCCAGATCCGCGCTGGCCACGCCGATGAGGGGCGCCAGCGACTCCTCGACCTGTATGAGGCCGTCGAGGCGGGCACAGCTGCCCGGTTCGAGGGCGTCTACGTCCCTGCGGACCTCACTGCGACCGGCGAAGACCGCCAGGAAGTTCGCGCGTGGCTGTGGCGCGTCCTCCTCGCCGACGGCACCCGCACCCTCACCACCGAGGGGCGATGGGCCGAGGCCCTGGCGCACATCGAAGCCCACCATGGCATCGGACAGCGGATGCTCGACGGTCGGCAGGTCGCCGTACTCACCGCCCTCGCTGCGAACGACACGGCAGGGGCGGCTGGTCTCCTCGCCGACACGATGCCCGGCGACCCGTGGGAGCAAGCCGTCACGGCATGCCTGACCGTCCTGTGCCGCCGCGACGCCGGGCAGCCGATCGACAGCCACCTGGCCGACCTGCTCACGACCTACTCCGGGAGGAAGGCCGAACCCGGGATGACCGTCTTCGACACCCGCCTCGGACTTACCATCCTCGACGCGATCGGTTCCGCCGAGGCGCTCGCCGCGCACCGCATCGTCGAGGACCTCCACCGCACGACGACGGACGCCGAGGACGGCTACGCGGCCCGCGAGAACTTGGCTCACCCTCTGTTCACCGAGATCGCCACGGACCGGCAAGTGCAGGACTGTCGCGCGCTGGTGCGCGCCTGCGCCCTCGGCACAGCGGTCCTCCCGGACGAACTGCGAGGAGAACTGACGTCGGCTCTGCGCGCCAGCGACAGCGTAATCCGGGAAAGCCTCACACGTTCCTCCGATCCCGGACGAACGCAACGTCTGCGGGCCTGACGGGAGCGTGTCTGAAAGATCGTGTAAGTCCGTGATGTGAAAACCTGGCCCGGGGCTCGCCCTCGGGCCCTCGGGCCGGGCGGATCGGACGAGTCATG
>NZ_JBIAUR010000039.1:0-34574 GCF_042893105.1 Streptomyces sp. NPDC001663
TGCCCGAGCCGCGGCCGGCCGGATCATGCTTCTCATAGCCGAGATGTTCGCTCATCTCGGCATCCAGGGCCCGCTCCAGCACAGCCCGGGTGACCGCGGTCAGCAGCCCGCCCTGGCCCAGCAGAGCGGCTCCCGAGGCATCGGCGCGGTCCATCAGCCGCTCAACGACCTCGTCCACCAGCTTGTCCTCGACCGACTCGACAGCCGAGGCATTCTCGTTGTCCGTCATGCCATGTCCGTCCCAGCTGACCAGAACCCGAGCCTGGGCTCCGGCCAGCCTGTCACATCACGGACTTACACGATCTTTCAGACACGCTCGCTCAGCCCGCACTGCATGTGATCCGGAAAGTGGCGGACGCCTACACTACGTTGAGAGGCAACGTCCGTGCCGGGAATCTGAGTGGGCGTTCTGCGAGTGTTCGGTGTTTGTCGTCGCGCTTGGGGGCGGGTTGTCCGGTTTCGGGGCTTCACGGTCGGCTAGGGGAGCGGTCTGCTGGTAGTCGTGGGCGGGTGCCAGCCGTACCCGAGTGATCTGCCGGATGAAGAAGGAGAAGGCGCAGTTGACGAGGGTCTGGTGGCGGCGGTCGGAGCGGACTTGGAAGTCGGCCCAGCCGAGTTCGTCCTTGATCTGTTTGTAGCTCTGCTCGATCCACGGCCGCAGGCCGTAGATGTGGACGATCTCGGCGAGGTCGGCCGGCGGATGCGGGCTGGTGGCAGCGTGGGCTGCGTCGGGGTGGGGCAGGTTGGTGGCCATGCACCAGGTGGCCTTCTCCGGCAGCCGGGCCGGGTCGGTGGTGGCCACGACCAGGCGGCAGGGTGAGTGGGAGCCGTAGCCGCCCAGGTGCGCATCGGCAGCCCACCAGGTCTCGCTGTGCCCGTCGCGGAAATGGCGCTCAACGGGCGCCCAGTCGCCGGGACGCTTGGCATCCCGCCAGGCCAGGGCGCGGGCGGCCTCAACAGGAGTGTGCGGCTGGTCGGCCCGGGCCCAGGTGCCGCGGCGCGGCTTGAGCGCCACGACGTAGGGCAGGCCGGCCTCGCGCAGTGCGAGGTACCAATCGTCGCTGACGGAGTAGGCGCAGTCGGCGACCACCGCCCGGCAGGCGAAGCCCGCCTCCTTCCCGCGGACCGCGAGAGCGGCGGCCAGCTGCGGTTTCGTGCGGAAGCCCGGATCGGCCCGGCCGCGGGCGAAGTGATGGGCGGGCGTGTAAGGAGTCGCGTGCAGCGGGTAGTACACGCGGCCGTCGGTCCACACCGTGGTCACCGTGACGATGCCGTTGTCCGTCTTGCCCAACCGGCCCAGCCACTGCCGTCCCACATGCGCGGTCGCCGTGCCGTCCTTGCGGTCCCCCGAATCGTCGATCACGATGACCCCGCCGTCGTGCGGAGCCGTCGCCGGCTGTTCGCGCAGCAGCTCCAGCCGCCGGTCGTTGACCTGCTCGGCCTCCCAGGGCGAACGCGGGGCGCAGTCACACGCCCCTGCGCTGCAAACGGCGCTGGACACGGCCGGACCACCTCAGCCAGTTGTGGTCACGAGCTGCAAACCTGGGGCTCCAAGCCCCGGGTAAGTGACCCGAAACGGAGGGCCGGTAGGGCCCTCCGTTTCGCGGACGTCACTTCTGTGACGTCACTTCCGCCGGGTCTGCGATGTCACTTCTGTCGAGCCTGGAGGGCGGCCAGGGCGCGGTCGGCGTGGGTGTTCATGCGCAGTTCGCTGCGGACGACCTCGAGGATCGTGCGGTCCTGGTCTATGACGAAGGTGACCCGTTTGGTGGGCGCCAGGCTGAAGCCCCGCTTCACGCCGAAGAGCTCGCGGATCGAGCCGTCGGCGTCGGACAGCAGCGGCATGCCGAGGCTGTGGCGGCCGGTGAACTCCTGCTGCTTGTCCACGGAGTCGCCGCTGATGCCCACGGGCCGGGCGCCGACGGCGGCGAACTCGGCGGCCAGGTCGCGGAAGTGGCAGGCCTCCGCGGTGCAGCCGGCGGTGAGGGCGGCGGGGTAGAAGAAGAGCACGACCGGTCCGTCGGTGAGCAGCTCGGACAGGGTGCGGGGGGTGCCGGTCTCGTCCGGCAGCTCGAAGTCGTCGACCTTGACGCCGACGTCCATGCGCTCCGTCACGACCGTCCCTCCCCGTTCTTCGCGACGCTGCGGGCCCACAGCACGAGGGGCAGCTGCAGCGGCAGCCGCCCGATCGCCGCGGCCTTCTGCGGCGTGGGGCGGTGGCGCCAGTCGACGGCCATCTTCACGTTGGCGGGGAACACGCCGACGAAGAACGCGGCGGCGGCGAGGGCCGCAGTCTTCCGTGTGCGGGGCAGGGCGATGCCCGCGGCGAGCGCCAGTTCGGCGGCCCCGCTGGCGTACGTCCATGTCCGGGGCGCGCCCGGCAGCGCCTGCGGGATGGTCGCGTCGAACTGACGTGGCGAGGCGAAGTGGGCGACACCCGCGGTGGCCAACAGGCCGGCGAGTAGCAGGGGCGAGCGTTCGGACCGTGACACGGTTCCTCCTCTGATGACCTGCCGGGCGATGTTACCGGAGGGTAGAAGGGTGGAGGGCAGAGGGGCTGTGTGTTCACCGTCCGGAAAGGGCGGTCCGGGCGCGGCGGTTGTGGGTTCCGGGGGTGTAGCCGAAGGAGCGGCGGAAGACGTCGATGAAGGCGCTGGTGGAGGACCAGCCGCAGCGGTGGGCGACCGTGGTGACGGGTGTGTCGTCGGCGAGCATGCGCAGGGCGTGGTAGAGGCGGGACTGGGTGCGCCACTGCGGGAAGGTCATGCCGAACTCGCTGCGGAAGAGACGGCTGAGGGTGCGTTCGCCGGCCCCGGTCGCGGCGCCCAGGGCGGCGAGGGTGCGGGGGTCGGCCGGGTTCGCGTGGAGGATCGTGCAGACGGCGGCCAGGCGTGGGTCCGTCGGTGTGGGCAGGCGCATCGGTTGCTGGGGCGAGGCGTGCAGCTGGTCACGGAGGACGGCGAGCAGACGGCGGCGTTCGGGGCTGTCGTCGTCGGGGTCGCGGGTGTAGGCGCGGATCAGCTCGCGCAGAAGCGGGCTGACGGCGAGGACGGTCGGTGCCTTGAGGCCGAGCGGGTTGTCGTCGGCGGGCAGGCCGACCAGGTGCAGTTCGAGGTGACCGTGGGCGCGGTGTGCGTGCCCGGTCCCTGCGGGCACCCAGATGGCACGCGTACCGGGGGCGAACCAGGTGCCGGCGTCGGTGGTGACGGCCAGCACGCCGGATCCCGCGTACACGATCTGATGCTCGTCGTGCCGGTGCGCGTCGATGCGTTCCCCGGCGGCGAGGCTCCGCGCACGGGTCGGCGCCTTCGGGGTGTGGCGGATGTTCGACACAAGTAGGCAGATTATCGAAAGCGGGCCACGCACTGCTCCCCCGACGATCGCAAGGTGTCCACCTCTCGCAACCGACCTTCTCGCAGCCGCCTGTCTCGCAACCGACGCATCACCCTGCTCTCCTTGAGCCACGCCTGCGTCGATGTCTACCAGGGAGCCGTCGCCGCGCTCGTCCCGTTCTTCGTGTCCGAGCGTGCCTACACCTATGCCGCTGCCTCGGGCGTCGTCCTGGCCGCCTCCCTGCTGTCCTCGCTGGTGCAGCCGCTGTTCGGGGCGCTGACCGACCGCCGCCCGCTCCCGTGGCTGCTGCCGCTCGGCGCGCTGAGCGGGGGCGCCGGTGTCGCCGTGTGCGGGCTCGGCGGCTCGTATCCGCTCGCTCTGGCGGCCGTCGCCGTCTCCGGCATCGGTGTCGCGGCCTACCACCCGGAGGCGGCCCGCGCGGCACGCGTCGCCGCGGGCGGGAGCAACACGGCGATGAGCTGGTTCTCCCTCGGCGGCAACATCGGCTTCGCGCTTGCCCCGCCGCTCGTCGCCGTCGTCGTCGCCACCTGGGGCCTGCGCGCCTCTCCCCTGCTGATCCTCCCTGCGGTGGCGGGGGCGGTGTTGTGCGCGGCCGCGGTGGGTTCGCCGGGCGGCCCCGCCGCAGTCACCCGTACCTCCGAAGCCGTCGGCACCGACGACTGGGCCTCGTTCCTGCGGCTGTCCGGCGCGATCGTCTGCCGCTCGATCGTCTTCGTCGGCCTGAGCGCGTTCATTTCGCTGTACGTCCGTGAGCGCGCCGGCGGCGGCGAGGCGTCCGGGACGGCGGCGCTCTTCGTGCTGTACGTCGGCGGTGCACTGGGCACGCTGGCGGGCGGCCGGCTCGCCGACCGGTACGGGCGCGTCACGGTGGTGCGCCGGTCGTACGCCCTGACAGTCCTGGCCGTCGCGGGCGTGGTCCTCGCCCCCGGCCCGGTGGTCTACCTGTTCGTCGCCCTCACCTCGGCCGGACTGTACGTCCCGTTCGCTCTGCACATCACGCTCGGCCAGGACTTCCTGCCCCGGCGGATGGGTACCGCGAGCGGGGTCACGCTGGGGCTGACCGTGAGTGTCGGCGGGCTCGCCGCCCCCGTCGTCGGGGCGCTCGCGGATGCGACATCGCTGCGAACCGCCCTGGTCCCCCTGATCGGACTTCCCGCTCTGGGCCGGCTCCTGCTGAGCGGTCTCCGCGAGCCGATGCCGCCGGTGGGGCCGACGTCGATGCAGGGGACGCCCGGCCGTCGCCCCAGCGAGACCTCGCCCTAGGTCAGACGGTGCCCGCCCGCGCGACCGGCTGCTCCTCCGTGTCCTCGTCGATGGCGTAGGCAAGGAAGTCGTCGACCATGCGGTGGAAGAGCGTGGCGAGCTGGCCCAGCTCCTCGGGCGACCAGTCGGACAGGGCCAGCTGCATGCCGCGCGCGCCGGCGTCGCGGATGCGGTCTATGGCCTGCCGGCCGGCCTCGGTGAGCTGGATGCGCTGGGCGCGGCGGTCGTCGGGGTCGGGAACCCGGGTGACGTAGCCGGACTTCTGCAGCTGCTGGACGGTGCGTGTGACGTGGGAGGCCTCCACTCCCAGCCGGACGGCCAGCTCCCCGGGGCGCAGCGGCTCCGAGTCGGCGACCTGCCGCAGCAGCGCCACGGCGGCACGGTCCAGCGGGACGCCGGCCAGGGCCATCAGCCGGTCGTGCTGGCGGGCGCGGGTGCTCAGGTAGGTGATGCGGGTCAGCGCGCGCTCGATCTCGGTCACCTCCTCGGACGCGGGGGTGTCGGGGACGTCGGGGAGCGGTGGTGTGGCCATGCGATCCACTTTACCATATTGTTGCGTAACTCAAGTAATCTACTGCGTGCGTTTACCTCGGAGTACCGCGAACGTACGACTCCGCCGGCACCGGAAGAACGAGAAGGACCGGGTGACGCGGAATCCGCCTTACCCGGGCCCCGTTCGGGCGCCTGCCGTCTGCGCCCGCTCAACCGCCTTGTTTCACGCACCCGTTGGAGAGTGCTCCGCCCTGCGCACCGCCTCGCCCCACGTCGCCCCGGCCGCGATCGCCTGCCGCCACTGCCGGATGGCCTTGGGCGGCATGCCGACCGCGAGGGCGCCGGTCACGCGGTCGCCGGTGCGGTACGCGGCGACGAACCGGCGCTCACCCACGTCGCCGTCCACCACGGCGACTTCGTCGTGCCCGCGCAGATAGCCGTACGCCTGGATCTTCATGTCGTACTGGTCGGACCAGAAGTACGGCACCGGCGCGAACGGCTTGCGGGCTTCCGGGTTGAGCAGGTTGCGGGCGGCGGCCATGCCCTGTTCGGCGGCGTTGGTGCGGTGCTCGATCCGCATGGCCGTGCCGAACAGGGGGTTGTACCAGCGGGCGACGTCACCGGCCGCGTACACGTTCCGGGCGGCCTCGCAGTACTCGTCGCAGACCACGCCGTCGCCGACGGTCAGCCCGCTGCCCTCGAGCCACTCGGTGTTCGGCAGCGAGCCGACGGCGACCAGCACCTCGTCGGCCTCGATCACCTCGCCGTCCGCGAGCCGCACCCCCTCCTCGGTCACCTCGCTCACGCTCACCCCGCAGCGCAGGTCCACGCCCCGCTCGAGGTGGGCGCGGGTGAGCAGCTCACCGACCTGCGTGCCGACGGCGTGCGCCAGGGGCACAGGAGCCGGTTCGAGGAGGGTCACCTCCGCGCCGAGCCGCCAGGCCACGGCGGCGGCCTCCGCACCGAGGAATCCGGCGCCCACCACGACCAGCCGCAGCCCCGGCCCTAGCCGGTCGCGCAGCGTCAGCGCGTCGTCCAGGGTACGCAGCACATGCGCGCCCTCACCGGGCAGCCGGCGCGCCCGCACTCCGGTGGCCACGATCAGTCCGTCGTACGGCACTTCGCAGCCGTCGGCCAGCCGCACGCTGCTGTCGGCGAGTTCGAGGCCGGCGGCCGGTACACCGAGGCGCAGGTCGAGGTCCAGGGCGGCCAGGTCGGCGGGGGTGCGCAGGGCCAGGCGCTCGGACTCCCACTCCGCGGCGAGCAGTTGCTTGGACAGGGGCGGGCGGTCGTACGGGGCGTGCGGTTCGTCGCCCACGAGGGTGAGGGTGCCGTCGTAGCCCTCGCGGCGGAGGGTCTCGGCCGCCGCGAGTCCGGCGGCCGAGGCTCCGACGACGACGATGCGCCTCACTGAGCGACCAGTCGGATCGCGGCGGCCGGGCAGACCGCGATGGCTTCCTTGACGTCGTCGAGGAGTTCGGGCGCGGGCTTGTCGTCCAGCAGGATCGCGATGCCGTCGTCGTCCTGGTCGAACACGTCCATCGCGGCGAGCACGCACTGCCCCGAGGCGACGCACTTGTCGGCTTCCAGCTCCACCTTCATGTCAATCCCCTTTGTTTCTTTCGTGGTTGTGGTGGGTGCGCGGGACGGGGAGCCGTCACCAGGCGACGGGCAGCTCGTGGACGCCGTAGATGAACGCGTCGTGCTTGAACCTGACGTCCTGAAGGTCGCAGGCGAGCATCAACGTGGGGATGCGCCGGTAGAGGGTGCCGTAGACGACCTGGAGTTCCATGCGCGCCAGCGGCTGGCCCAGGCACTGGTGGACGCCGAAGCCGAAGGCGACGTGGCGGCGGGCGTCGCGGGTGATGTCGAGCCGGTCGGGGTCGGCGAACACCTCGGGGTCGCGGTTGGCGATCTCGTTGGCCATGATCACGCCCTCGCCGGCCCTGATGACCTGCCCGCCGATCTCGATGTCCTCGGTGACCGCGCGGCGCCGGCCGAGGTGGGTGATGTGCAGGTAGCGCAGCAGTTCCTCGACGGCGGAGGCGACGAGTTTGGGGTCGTCGGTCTCGCGCAGCAGGGCGAGCTGGTCGGGGTTCTGGAGCAGGGCGAGCGTGCCGAGGGCGATCATGTTCGCGGTGGTCTCGTGGCCCGCGATCAGCAGGAGCAGCGCCATCTCGGTGGCCTGCTGGTGGTTGATCTCGCCGGCGGTGATGCGTCCGGCGATGCTGGAGAGCAGGTCGTCCTTGGGCTCGGCGAGCCGCTTGCCGATGAGTTCGGCCAGATACGCGGCCACCTCGCGGCTCGCCTGTCCCCGCTGCTCGGGGGTGGCGTCGCGGTGGACCATGGTCTTGGTGTTGTCCTGGAAGAAGGCGTGGTCGTCGTAGGGCACTCCGAGCAGTTCGCAGATCACCAGCGAGGGGATCGGCAGGGCGAACGCCTCCACGAGGTCCACCGGCCGCGGTCCGGCGAGCATGTCGTCGATCAGGTCATCCACGATCTTCTGCACGGCGGGGCGCAGGGCCTCCACCTTCTTGATGGCGAACGGCGCCGTCACCATCCGGCGCAGCCGGGCGTGTTCGGGGTCGTCCATCATGATGAAGCTGAGCTTGCCCTCGCCGGCGTTGGGCGAGGCCTTGGTCGGGTAGCCGGGCCGGTCGGTGTCCGCACTGACGCGGGCGTCGCCGAGAATCGCCCGCTGCTCCGCGTAACGGGTCACGAGCCACGGCTCGCTGCCGTCCCACAGGCGCACTTTGACGAGCGGTGCCTCCTCCTGCAGCTCCTTGAGGGCGGGCGGCGGGTCGAAGGGGCACCGGCCCGCCCGGGGCATCGGGAACTCGGGGGCGGCGTCCGGCGCTTGGGGCACGGGTGTGGCCAGGGTGTCGGCCATGGTTCTCCTCGGTGGTGGGGGGGCTCCGTTCGGGCGGAGCGCCGGGGCGAAGTGGTCGAGGCCTCGATGAGCACATGCAAACAGAGGGGGCTGACGGCTTCCGGTCAGTCACCTGACAGAAAGCTGACGTGAGCCGGATCACATTGCGAGTTGATGCGATCAGCGACGGTCGACCATGCGAGCAGGACCATGACAACTTCCTCGCTGGACAAGCGAGTTGAGGGCCCGACGTCGCTTCGGGCGCGAGCCCCGTACAAGCCATGAGGGGCGGCGTCCGCTGTCAGGTCACCGCCCCTCACGAGGGCCCCCGTACGCACCCCAGGCGTTTGCTCTCCGGCCGGTCAGACCTCCGCGTCGACCTTCCCGAGCCAGTAACCGAAGCCCCTGCGCGTATGGATCAGCGCCGGCGCATCCTCCTGGTCCACTTTGCGGCGAAGGCGGGAGACGAGTTGCTCGATCGCGTTGTGGCCGCGGAAGTCGCCCCAGACGTAGCGGCCGATCTGCTCCTTGGACAGCACCCGGTGCGCGTTGACCAGGAGGTGGCGCAGCAGCCGGTACTCGGCGGGGGTCAGGTCGAGCGCCCGCTTGCCGCGCCGTGCCTGGCATCTGGCGTCGTCGAGGACCAGGTCGCAGTAGGCGAGCCCGCCGTCCCGGCGCGAGCCCTGGTTCGGGCCGCGCAGCAACACCTGCATCCTGGCCAGGACTTCGGCCACCCGGAAGGGCTTGGTGACGTAGTCCTTCTCCCCCAGTCCGAGTTCGGGCAGGAGCCGGTCCAGGAAGTCGTAGGCGGTCAGGAAGAGGACGGGCGGGCGGTGGGCGGCGGGCGGGCGGCGCGCCCTGCCGAGGCCCGCCAGGTCCGGCAGCGCGGCGTCCAGGACCACGAGGTCGTAGCGGTGCTGCATGGCTCGCGCCATCGCCTCGGTCCCGGTGCCGGCCAGGCTGATGCGGTAGCCCGCCAACTCCAGGGTGGTCGACAGCAGTTCGGCGAGATCCGGTTCGCCCGCGACGACCAGGACGTGCTGCCCGGCCCCGCGAGCGAGCGCGGGCCTCTCACCGACGGTGCCGTTCTGCGACGAGGGAGGCATGCCACTCACCCTACCGTTCTGCTTGCCTAACTCAAGTAAATCTCGCCCATTGCTTGACTCAAGTAATCTATCTATGCTTGCCTGACGCAAGCAACCCGTATCGCCGTACGGGATGAAAGTCCCGTGTCAGACAGGGGCCGCCTTGAGCGGAGACGGCCCCGGTGCGCCGGCCCCGCCCCCGAATACGGGGCACGGCGCGGTCCCCGGCCCGGCGTCGGTCCTCCCCCGACCGGCGCCGGCGCGCGGAGGCGGCGACTCCTCCGCCCCTGCTCGGTTGTCCCAGCCGCCCTCCCCCGGCCGAGCCACGGTTCGGCATTCGCCGTATCCGGACGCGCCCCAGCGGCGCGGGCCCTCCGAGACGGAAGAGCAGGACACACCGATGAAGACCTCTGTACGAGCCGGGCTGGCCGGGGCGCTCGCCTTCGCGGCGCTGGGCGTTGCGGTCGGCGTCGCCCGCCACGACGACGGCGCCGATCCGGTCCCGCCGAAGGGTCCCTACGTCGCGCTGGGCGACTCCTACACCGCCGGTCCGCGCATCCCGGACCAGAACGGCAAACCCGTCGGCTGCGAGCGCTCCGACCGCAACTACCCCACCCTGGTGGCCCGCCGACTCGGGCTCACGGCGAGGGACTTCCGCGATGTGAGCTGCAGCGGCGCCACCCTCGCCGACCTGTCCGCCGCGCAGGTCACCGACGACGGCACCAACGCGGCCCAGCTCTCGGCGCTGTCCGCCGGGACACGGCTGGTGACCCTTGGCATCGGCGGGAACGACATCGGGTTCAGCTCGATGATCAAGCAGTGCGTCGAGCAGGGGGTGTTGTACTTCGCGCTCAGCCGTGGCGAGGACGCGCCGTGCCGCGAGCGCTATGCCTCCGGGGACACCGACGCCGTTCAGGACAAGATCCACGCGGTGGACGAGCGGCTCGCCCGCACCCTCGGCGAGATCAGGCGCCGGGCGCCCGGGGCCCGTGTGTACGTCGTCGGGTACCCGGCGATCCTGCCGGCGAAGGACTCCGGCTGCGGCCGCGAGATGGGCCTCGCGCCCGGCGACGTCGCCTATCTGCACGCCAAGGAGCAGCAGCTCAACACGGTGCTGCGGGAGCGCGCCGAGGCCGCCGGGGCCGGGTACGTCGACACGTACACGCCCTCCGTGGGCCGCGACGCCTGTTCGGCGCGCGACACGCGCTGGGTCGAGCCGCTCGTGCCCCTCGCGCACGCCGCCTCCGTCCATCCCAACGAACGCGGCGAGCGGGGCATGGCCGACGCCGTCCTGAAGACGCTCGGTGCCGCCGGCTGAGGGCTCAGCGGCCCGGCGCCACCGGGGCCAGCCACAGGCCCACGAGCGCGTCGACCAGACCGCTTGCCGCGTCATGCCAGTTGGCGCGAGGGGTGGGCAGGTTCTCGGCGACCGCGCGCTCGCGTTCGGCGGGCATGTGCACGATGAGATGGCGGGCCATCTCGCCGCGTTCCGCGCGGACTTCGGGAGGCAGCTCGGGCAGACAGCGCATCAGCCCGTCGATGATCTGCCGCAGGGAAGGGGAGGCGAGGGACTCCTCGACGAGGATCTCGTGGAGCGACGGGTCGGTCATCAGCTGCGCGCAGAACCGCGCGTACCAGGTAGGGCCGCCCAGGTTCGCGAGATGTTCGGGGATCGGGCGCACCAGGCAGTCCACCCAGTCGCGTACGTCCGTGGAGTCGCCGATCCCGGCCAACAGCCGGGCCCGGATCTCCTCGATGCGCTGCGCATGCTTGCGGACGATCGCACGGACCAGGTCGGCCTTGGTGCCGAAGTGGTAGCCGACGGCCGTGTTGTTGCCCTGTCCGGCGGCCTCGCTGACCTGACGGTTGGAGACGGCGTTCACGCCGCGCTCGGCGAACAGCCGCTCGGCGGCGGTCAGGATCAGCTCCCGTGTCGCGCTGACCTGTTCCGCCCGTACCGCCCTGCCCGCCATGCTCACCACCGCACCGGGACTTGGCTCAGCCCTCCGACGGCCAGTCCCTCGAGCCGTCGCAGGTCCGCCGGCGGTGCGGCGAGTTCCAGCGACGGAAGCCTACGCAACTGCACGTGGAGCACGGTGCACAGCTCCGCGCGGGCCAGGTCCTGGCCCGGGCAGGAGTGGGCCCCGGCGCCGAAGGCGAGATGGGGGTTGGGGCCGCGGTCGAAGAGCATCTCGTCGGGCATGTCGAAGACGGTCTCGTCCCGGTTGGCGGCCGCGGTGCTGCACAGCACGGTCGTGCCGGGCGCCGGCAGCTGTCCTGCGATCTCGACCGGCTCGTCGAGACAGCGGGGCACGCCGATACCGGGGTCGGCGTCGAAACCGAGCGCCTCCTCGACCGCGGGCCCCACCAGCGAGCGGTCGGCGAGCAGCCGTTCCCGGCGGCCGCGGTCGGCCAGGAGCAGCGCCACCGTCTTGCCGATGACGTTCGCGGTGGTCTCGTGCCCCGCGACCAGCAGCGCCTGGCCGGTGAAGACCAGCTCGCGCTCGGACAGGGGGTCGCCGTCCGGGTCCCAGTCGATGACAAGGTCGCTGAGCAGGTCGGCGCCGGGCATCTCCCGCTTGGCATAGACGTGCGCGGCGAGGTGGTCCACGAAGTCGTCCTGCGCCTGCTCGATCTCGTCCTGGCCGTAGCGGGTGAGGTTGAGCAGCACGTCGGACCAGTACGAGAACCGGTCATGGTCCGCGGCCGGGACACCGAGGAGGTCGCAGATCACCCACTGGGGCAGCGGGAAGGCAAGCTGCGCCTGCAGGTCCGCCGGGTGGCCGTGGGAGACCGTGTCGTCGACGAGCTTCTCGGCCACGGCCTCGATGCCCGGTCGCAGTGCGGCCACCCGCGCGGCGGTGAACCACCGGCCCACCGTCCGGCGCCGGCGCCGGTGCGCCTCGCCGCGGGCCGGGATGGCCATCGCCATGTCGCCGCCGAACCTCCCGCCCGTCTCGTCGCCCGCGAGCCGCGCCGCGCCGTCGGCGCGCAGCATGCCGGCGAACCGTCCGTCGCGGAGCACCTGACGGACGTCCTCGTGCCGGGTCAGCAGCAGCACCTCGTCCCCGCTGGGCAGGGTCACGGGCGCGGACGGGCAGCGCTCGCGCAGTGCGTCCCACTCGGCGGGCGGCTCCAGGGCCGTAGCGCCGTGCAACGGACAGCTCAGGGGCCGTCCGTCCTCGGTCGGGTGCATACGCCCTCCTCCGATCCGGCGGTCGCCGCACGCCCAGGCAAACGGAGCCCTAAGGTAAGTCAAGCAGTTGACTTAAACTCGGCCGGGATTCCGGCCCCTCTCCCCCATCGCACGGAGGCTTGTTCATGTCTGACGCCCTTCCCAGACCTACGGACGCAGGCGGTGCGGCCGTGCCGCGGTCGAGCGCCGTGGTGGCGGTGCTGGCCTTCGCCGGCATCGTCGTGTCGCTGATGCAGACGCTGGTCATCCCGATCGTCCCGGAGCTGCCCAGGCTGCTGGACGCTCCCGCGTCGGACACCGCGTGGGCCGTGACGGCCACCCTGCTCGCCGCCGCCGTGGCCACGCCGGTGGTCGGCCGGCTCGGCGACATGTTCGGCAAGCGGCGGATGCTGCTGGTCAGCGTGGTGCTGCTGGTGACCGGCTCGCTCGTGTGCGCGCTCAGCGAGTCGCTGGTGCCGATGATCGTGGGGCGTGCGGTGCAGGGTCTGGCGGCGGCCGTGGTGCCGCTGGGCATCAGCATCATGCGGGACGAGCTGCCGGCGGAGCGGCTCGCCGGGGCGACCGCGCTGATGAGCGCCTCGCTCGGCGTCGGCGGTGCGCTGGGGCTGCCGACGGCGGCGCTGATCGCGGACCACTTCGACTGGCACGTGCTGTTCTGGAGCTCGGCCGGCATGGGCGTCGTGGCGCTCGTGCTCGTCGTGCTGTTCGTGCCCGAGTCCAAGGTGCGCACCGGTGGCCGCTTCGACGTCGTCGGCGGTGTCGGCATGGCGGCCGGTCTTGTCTCCCTGCTGCTGGCCATATCCAAGGGCGCGGACTGGGGCTGGACCAGCGGCACCACCCTCGGCCTGTTCGCGGCGGCGGTCGTGGTGCTGCTCGCGTGGGGCTTCTTCGAACTGCGCACCTCCCAGCCGCTGGTGGACCTGCGTGCCACGGCCCGCCGTCAGGTGCTGGTGACGAACCTGGCCTCGATCGCGGTCGGTTTCTCGATGTTCGCGATGTCCCTGGTGCTGCCCCAGCTGCTGCAGCTGCCCACCCAGACCGGTTACGGCCTGGGCAGGTCGCTGCTGACCGCCGGTCTGGTGATGGCGCCGTCCGGGCTGGTGATGATGGCGTTCGCCCCGGTGTCCGCGGCCGTGTCCAAGGCCAAGGGGCCGAAGGTGACGCTGATGATCGGCGCGCTGATCGTGGCCTCGGGGTACGGCCTGAACATCGTGCTGATGTCCGAGGTGTGGCACCTGGTGATCGTCTCGTGCGTCATCGGCGCCGGCATCGGCTTCACGTACGGCGCCATGCCCGCGCTGATCATGGGTGCCGTGGATCCGTCGGAGACCGCGGCCGCCAACAGCCTCAACACCCTGATGCGGTCGATCGGTACGTCGGTCGCCAGTGCCGTGGCGGGCGTGATCCTGTCGCAGATGACGATCAGTCTGGGCGGCTTCGCGCTGCCCTCGGAGAACGGCTTCAAGGTCGTCATGAGCATCGGCGCGGGCGCCGCCCTGCTGGCCTTCGCCGTGGCGTCGTTCATCCCGCGCAGGCGCCCTGTGACCGCGGCCGCGACGGTTGCCCCCGCGAGCGAACCATCGGCCGACGCGACCTCGGTGAGCTGACGCACCGCTCCCTGATGGCCGTCGGCCGACGGTCCGCGGCCATCAGGCGGACTTCTTGCGGCCGCGCAGCAGGCTGACCCCCGCCCCGAGGGAGACGACCCCCATGCCGACGGCGGTCAGGACGCCCTGAGCGCCGTCGACGGCGAAGGGGGCCGCGGCGGCGACGGCGAGGTTGAACAGGAACAGGAACCAGAGCACGGGCCGCGACGCCAGCAGGGGCTTCATCGGTGTTTCCTTCCGGGACGGTGAAGGGTTCGGACGTGTGCCGCAAACCCTTCCGTCGCCGGTCCGCGGCTTCGATGGAGTGCGCTCCCGAACCGGTGGTGCAGCCGGCTCCACCATCGCTGCGACGACGTCCCGCTCGTGCTCCGGGATGACGGTGACGGGCCCTCTACTGCGTTCTCAGTAGGCCCGATTGTCGGCAGCCGCACGACGACCGGACGGCTCCGTCCCGGGAGTCTGGGCAGGTACCCGAGATCGGATGGGGGACCCCCGTTTCCATGGCAACTTTCCTGTGCCGGCTGGGCCGACTGGCCTTCCGGCGGCGCCTGCTGTTCGTCCTGTTGTGGGTGGTGGTGCTCGGCGCCGTCGG
Organism: Streptomyces sp. NPDC001663; assembly: GCF_042893105.1. NCBI lineage: Bacteria > Bacillati > Actinomycetota > Actinomycetes > Kitasatosporales > Streptomycetaceae > Streptomyces > Streptomyces sp. NPDC001663. The sequence continues at coordinate 14,459 of NZ_JBIAUR010000039.1, forward strand.
CGCCGGTGCCGCCACCGCGCCCGCCGCCGAGGACAAGACCGACTCCATGCCCGGCATCGAGTCGCAGAAGGCGTTCGACCTGCTGGAGCAGCGCTTCCCCGGCACCACCGCCAACGGCGCGAGCTCCCGCGTCGTGTTCGTCGCGCCCGGCGGACTGAAGGTCACCGCGGCCGCCAACCGGACCGTGATCGAGAAGTTCGTGAAGGAGGCGGCCGACGGCTCCCAGGTTTCCGGCGCCGTCGATCCCTTCCAGGCCCGGGCGGTGAGCAAGGACGGCTCGACCGCGTACTCGACGGTCTCCTTCAACGGCAAGGCCGACGACCTCACCAGCGCGAGCAAGAAGCACCTCGAGACCGCCATCGACCGGGCCCGGGACTCGGGGCTGACCGTCGAGGTCGGCGGCACGGCCCTGGCCACCAAGCCGGCCGCGGGCGGCGCGGCCGAGGCGATCGGCATCGGGATCGCCGCCGTGGTGCTGCTGCTGACCTTCGGCTCGCTGGCCGCGGCCGGGCTGCCGCTGCTGACCGCGGTGGTCGGCATCGGCATCAGCATGGCCTCGATCCTCGCCCTGGCGAGCGCCTTCGGGCTGTCGTCGACCACGGGCACGCTGGCCACGATGCTGGGCCTCGCGGTGGGCATCGACTACGCCATGTTCGTCGTCTCCCGCTACCGCGAGGAACGCGCCAAGGGCCGCGCACCACAGGAGGCGGCCGGCCTCGCCGCCGGGACCGCGGGCTCGGCGGTCGTCTTCGCCGGGCTCACCGTGGTCATCGCACTGGCCGGCCTGTCGGTGGTGGGCATCCCGATGCTCACCAAGATGGGCCTCGCCGCGGCCGGCGCGGTCGTCGTCGCCGTCCTGATCTCACTGACACTCGTGCCGGCCCTGCTCGGCTGGTGGCCCAACGCCGTCCTCGCGCGCTCCGCCCGCAGAAGCGGCCGTATCAAGGAGGCGGGCGAGAACAACGGCGGAAGCCGCTGGGCCCGGTTCGTGCTGCGCCGCCCGGCCGCCGTACTGCTGCTGAGCGTCGTGGGCCTGGGCGCGCTCGCCGTACCGGTGATGGATCTGCAGCTGGGCATGCCGGGCGACGAGGTCAAGTCCACGTCGACCACCGAACGACGCGCCTACGACGCCCTCGCCAAGGGCTTCGGCCCCGGCTTCAACGGGCCGCTGACGATCGTCGTGGACGCCAAGGGGGCCACCGACCCCAAGGGCGCCGTGACGACGATCTCCGAGAAGATCGCCGGTGAGAAGGGCGTCGTCTCCGTCTCGCCGGCCCGGTTCAACGCGACCGGGGACACCGCGGTGTTCGCCGCCACCCCCGCCACCGGCCCCAGCGACAAGAAGACCCAGGACCTGGTGGGCGCCATCCGCGACGACCGCCCCGCCATCGACTCCTCGACCGGGGCGACCTTCGAGGTCACCGGCACGACCGCGCTGAACATCGACATCTCCGAGAAGACGCAGTCCGCGCTGATCCCCTACCTCGCGGTCGTGGTCGGCCTCGCCTTCGTCCTGCTGCTGGTGGTCTTCCGGTCCGTCCTGGTCCCCCTCAAGGCCGCCCTGGGCTTCCTGCTGTCCGTCCTCGCCGCGCTCGGCTCGGTCGTCGCGGTCTTCCAGTGGGGCTACGGCGCAGGGCTGCTGGGAGTGGAGGAGACCGGTCCGATCATGAACCTGATGCCGATCTTCCTGGTGGGCATCGTGTTCGGCCTCGCCATGGACTACGAGGTCTTCCTCGTCGCCCGGATCCGAGAGGCGTACGTCCACGGGGACCCGCCCGGCCAGGCCGTCACCACCGGCTTCCGGCACAGCGCTCGCGTCGTCGTGGCCGCCGCCGCGATCATGATCGCGGTGTTCTCGGGCTTCATCGGCGCCGGCGAGTCGATGATCAAGATGATCGGGTTCGGCCTGGCCGCGGCCGTCCTGCTGGACGCGTTCGTCGTCCGCATGGCGTTCGTGCCGGCCGTGCTCGCCCTGCTCGGCAAGGCGGCCTGGTGGCTGCCGCGGTGGCTGGACCGTGCGCTGCCCGTCGTCGACGTCGAGGGCGAGGCGCTCACCCGCACGGACCCGGCCAACCCGGCCCCCCTCGAGCCCGCCGTACGGGAGTCCGCCCGCATCTGACCTGTTCCTCTTGCCCCGAGAGGGTCGCCCGTGTCGCCGGACGCGGGCGACCCTCGCCCGTCGTTCCCGGCGGGCATCGCCCACCATGGCTTCCAGGACCCGACCGGAGAGACGCGATGAGCATCCCTTGGCAGCGATACGCGGACGATCACGTCCGCACCGTCGACACCATGACGTCCGCGCTGCTGTTCGCCGCGTTCCTCTTCGGCAGCGAGATCAGCGTGCCCGGCACCGACCGGCCGGAGTCGGTGGGCCTGACCATCCTCCTGGCGGCCGTCTCCTGCGGTGCCCTGTTCTGGCAGCGCAGCCACCCCCGCACCGTCGTCACGGTGACCGCCCTCGGCGCTGCGGCCACCGCCGCGCTCGGCCATCTGCTCACGCCGCTGGTGCTGGCGCCGGTCATGCTCGCGCTCTTCCGGCTGGCCATCTCCACCGACCGCTCCACCACCCGGATCTTCTTCCTCGCCACCCTCGCGGCGGTGGTGACCCCGGCCTTCCTCGTCGACCCCAACGACCACCCCTGGCCCCTGAAGACCCTCGGCCCCGCCGCCTGGCTGCTGCTGCCGGTCGCCACCGGCACCACGGTCCGGATACGGGGGGCGTATCTGGAGGCCGTCCAGGCCCGCGCCGAGTACGCCGAGCGCAGCCGGGAGGAGGAGGCACGCCACCGCGTCGCGGAGGAGCGCATGCGCATCGCCCGCGAACTGCACGACGTCGTCGCCCACCATCTGGCCCTGGCCAACGCCCAGGCGGGCACGGCCGCGCATCTGGCGCGCACGCATCCCGAGCAGGTCCAGAAGATCCTCACCGACCTCGCCGGTACGACCTCCTCGGCGCTGCGCGAGATGAAGGCCACCGTGGGTCTGCTGCGCCAGCGGGACGACCCCGACGCTCCCCTGGCCCCGACCCCGGGTCTCGGCCAACTCGCCGAGCTGACGGACGCGTTCAAGTCGACGGGCCTGACCGTCCAGGTGATCACGGAGGGAGCGTCCCGGCCGCTGACACCCGGCGTGGACCTGACGGCCTACCGCATCGTGCAGGAGGCGCTGACCAACGTCACCAAGCACGCCGCGGCCGAGGCGGCGCACGTACACCTCCACTACGGCGACGACCAGCTGACCATCACCGTCACCGACGACGGCACCTCCACCACCCCCACGGTCCCCGCCCCGGGCCACGGCTTCGGTCTGATAGGCATGCGGGAGCGTGCCAGGTCCGTCGGCGGCGCCCTCCAGGCCGGCCACCGGCTGGAGGGCGGCTACGAGGTCACCACCCGACTGCCCCTGTACCCCACCGCCCCCTGACCCACCGTGAGACGACAGGAACGGACACCATGACCATCCGCGTGCTGCTCGCCGACGACCAGGCCCTGCTGCGGGCCACGTTCCGGATCCTGATCGACTCCTGCGACGACATGGAGGTGGTCGGCGAGGCCACCGACGGCGGCGAGGCCGTAGTGCTTGCGCGGGTGCACCGCCCCGACCTCGTCCTGATGGACATCCGCATGCCTGGCACCGACGGCCTGGCCGCCACGTCCGAGATCTGCGCCGATCCCGAGCTCGCGGGCACGCGCGTGCTCATCCTCACCACGTTCGAGATCGACGAGTACGTCGCCCAGGCGCTGCGGGCCGGCGCGAGCGGATTCCTCGGCAAGGACGTGACCGCCGACGCGCTCCTGGACGGCATCCGGACCGTCGCAGCCGGCGAGTCGCTGCTCTCCCCGCTCGCCACGCGCGCGCTGATCACGCGTTTCCTCACCGCGCCCGCGCAGGGCGCACGGCTGGCGGCGGCCGAGGACCTGGCCGCGCTCACCGCGCGCGAGCGGGAGGTGATGGCCTGGGTGGCCGAGGGTCACTCCAACGAGGAGATCGCCGAGAAGCTCTTCGTCAGCCCGCTGACGGTACGCACCCACGTCCACCGCGCGATGACGAAGCTGGGCGCCCGCGACCGCGCCCAACTCGTCGTCATCGCCTACCAGTCGGGCCTTGTGCGGGCTCCGGCGCCAGGGGAACGCTGAGCCGTCGGCCCGCGGAGGGCCGACCGGGCCCGGGAGTAGTCCGCAGCAGCGCCGTTCAGGGGAAACAGGCGGGCGGGGCGAGTGGCGGCGGACGGCACCGTCGACAACTCACCTCGTGACCCTCCCCCTCATCCCGCCCATGCTCGCCACGGCCGGCAGCCTGCCACCGGCCTCGCAGGACGCCCGCTGGGCCTACGAGACCAAGCAGGACGGCCAGCGCGTGGTGGCCTACCTCGAAGGCGACGGCAGTGTGCTGCTGCGCGCCCGTTCCGGGGAGGACATCACCGCTGCCTATCCCGAGCTGCAGCCGCTGGGCACGGCGCTCGGGACGACCCCCGCGGTGCTGGACGGGGAGGTGCTGGCGCTGGACGAACAGGGCCGCGCCGACTTCCAGTTGCTGCAGTCCCGCATGGGGCTGGCGCATTCGCCCGACAAAGCGGCACGCCAGGCGGCGAAGGTAGCCGTCCACCTCGTCCTGTTCGACGTGATGCACCTGGCGGGCCAGGACCTCCTCGCACACGCCTACGCCCGACGGCGCGGGATGCTGGAACAGCTCGGTCTGGACGGCCCCTTCTGGTCCACCCCGGCAGCGCTCGTCGGAAACGGCGAGCACGCCCTGCAGGCCACCCGCGAGCACGGTCTGGAAGGCCTGGTCTGCAAACGGCTGGACTCGGCGTACAAGCCCGGAGTGCGGTCCCGGGCCTGGATCAAGATCCGCAACATGCACAGCGAGGACGTCCTCGTGGGCGGCTGGGTGCCCGGCAAGGGGCGGCTGTCGGGACTGCCCGGCGCCGTCCTGGTCGGGCAGCGGGCCGCGGGGCGCCTGCGCTACGTCGGCAACGTGGGCACCGGCTGGAGCGAGGCGGAGCGGACCCAACTCGCCGCGCTGCTGCAGGCGGCCGCGACCGATGTGTGCCCCTTCGACCCCGCCCCGCAGGTCACGGCCGCGCACTGGGTCGTGCCCCGGCTGGTCGGCGAGGTCCGCTACAGCACCCGCACCCGGGCCGGACTGCTGCGCCAGCCGTCCTGGCTGCGACTGCGGCCGGACCTGGCGCCGGAGGACGCGTCGGCCGACCTGCCACCCGACCTGACCTGACGCCCCGTCACAATCCGAAACATTGGGCTGCACTTCACGCCTGATACGCCTGCGACGTCTTGGCCCGGAAGTGAAAACCCGGGATGCTGAACTCCCTTGCCCCCCACAGCCGTTGGGCTGCGCCCGGACCAAGAGGAGGACGCAGTGTCGTCACCCGTGTTCAAGACACACCGCAGGAGATGGCTGACCGGTCTCGCCGGCGCCGCCGCCCTCGTCGTCACCTTCCCCACCGCCGCCTTCGCCGCCCCGCCGCAGGCGTTGCCCACCTCTGCCGAGTCCGCCGAGTTCACGTACCAGCCGGCGTTCGACTACGACACCGACGGCTGCTACTCCACCCCGGCCATCGGCCCCGACGGCACGATCAACGGCGGCCTGAAGCCGACCGGTGCCCTCAACGGGCAGTGCCACGACGCCTCCGACCTCGACAACACCAACAGCTACTCGCGCTACAAGTGCAACAACGGCTGGTGCGCGTACCTGTACGGCCTGTACTTCGAGAAGGACCAGGCCGTGGCGGGCAGCAGCATCGGCGGGCACCGCCACGACTGGGAGCACGTGGTGATCTGGGTGCAGGACAACCAGATCAAGTACGTCTCGACGTCCAACCACGGCTCGTTCACCGTGCACGCGGCCTCGGACGTCCGCTTCGAGGGCAGCCACGCGAAGATCGTCTACCACAAGGACGGCATCAGCACGCACTGCTTCCGGCTGGCCAACTCGAACGACGAGCCGCCGGAGAACGACAAGCACACCTGGCAGTACCCTCCGCTGGTCGGCTGGAACGGCTACCCGGCCGGGTTGCGCGACAAACTGAGCGCGTACGACTTCGGCAGCGCCAACTTCGGCCTGAAGGACAGCAATTTCGCCTCGCACCTCTCGTCCGCGAAGCCGTCCGGCATCGCGTTCGACCCCAACGCCTGATCCCCGCGGGCGGCTCCCCTTGCAGAGGTCCACGGCCGCGGTGGGAGCCGCCCGTCTCACGGTGAACCTCGTCCTCGGGGTCTAGGACCCGCGCCCCGTCCGCTTACGTCCCGCGCCCGATCCGCCGTCACCGGCGCCTGCCTAGCGTCGTGGCATGGATACGAGCGACACGAGCGGGCAGCTCGAAGAAGCCCTGGAACGCGTACACACATCCGGCCCGGAACGGGACGGCTGGCTGTCCAACCACGCCCCCATGGTCGTGGAGGCGCTCTCCGCGCACGGGCAGGCGGGTGCGGTGCACCGCTGGCTGGACCTCTACCGGGACAAGCTGGAGGACTTCCCCGACCGCGTGGCCCCGGTCACGGACGACAACTGGCTCGAGGCGCTGGGGGATCCGCGCCGGATCGCGGACTGGACCTACCACTTCTCCCACACTCTCGAAGAGCGCCCTTGGAGGAGCGTCCTCGCGGAGTGGTGGCCTCGGCTGCTGCCCGGCCTGTACGGCGGCGCCACCCACACGGTCATCCGCGTCGGCCACGCCGTACGTGCCCTCGAAGCCGACGAGAACGCGCCCCGGCGCACCGAACTGGCGCACGCGCTCGGCTACTGGGCGGCCCGGCACCAGCCCGTGACCCGCCTCGTCGCGCTGCCCGGCGCGCCGACCGCCGAGGCGGCCCTGGCGGCCGTACCCGCGATCGAGCCGGGCCATCTGGGCTTTCGGAACCGTCTGGCCGCCGTACGACAACTGCCCGTCTGGGCGGACGACGTCACCGACCCGGACACGGCCAAGGAACGGCTCACCGAACTCGTCCGCGCCGCGACCCACCGCTACGCCACCCACGGCCACGCCGAGCCGACCATGCTCGTCCACGCGGCGACGGCCCCCAACGCCGTGCTGCGCACGCTGCATTCACTGCCCCGCGACCAGTGGGCGCCGAGCCTGCACGCGGCCTGGAGGGCCTCCGCCGCGGTGACGGCGATGTACGGTCCGGTGGAACCGGTCGCCTATGTGCCCCCCGCGCGTCTGTCGGCCGACGGCGTCATGGAGAAGGCCCTCGCCCACGGCGACGAGCACGTCATCAAGTTCACCGACACGGCCCTGGACATCGGCGACGACCGGGCCCTCGCGGCGGCGCAGCGCGCGATCGAACTCAGCGTGCCACTCGCCTAGTCGGCGCTCACCAGGGCGTCTCCGCGGGCAGGTCTGCGAACGCGGCTTGACGTGAGTCGTCAAGCCGCGTTCACAACCTCTTTCCGTGGCTGGAGACGAGGGGAACGGGCAACCCTGGCGGGCGGTTGGCCCGGTGACGTGAGTGTGACTTCCCTGCGGAAAGTGTCGTCCATGTCTCACCGGCCCTCTCCGGCGTCACACTCCGAGCCGTCTCGGCCCTCTTGTCGGCAGTAACCGACTTGAAGAGGGGAAACCCAGTGAACATCGTCATCTTCGGGGCGAACGGAGCGACCGGGCGGCTGGCCGCCGAACAGGCGAGTGCCGAAGGGCACACGGTCACCGCGGTCACGCGCCATCCCGAGACGTTTCCGGTAAGTGGTCCGCGGTTGCGGGTGATTGGGGCGGATGTGCTCGATTCCGCCGCGGTCGAACGAGCGGTGGCCGGGCAGGACGCCGTGATCTCGGCGCTCGGCGTCCCCTACGGCCGAAGCCCCGTCACCGTGTATTCCGTCGGCATCAGTCACATCACGCAGGCCATGACCAGGCACGGCGTCCGGCGCGTCGTCGGCGTGACCTCGACCGTGCTCTTCGGGACGGCGGCGCCCGGCGAGGGCTTTCTGTTCCGAAAGGTGCTGGAGCCGTCCGTCGTACGTTTCATGGGGCGCACCGTGTACGACGACATGCGACGCATGGAGGAGATCGTCCGCGAGACCGATCTCGACTGGACGGTCATTCGCCCCGGCGGCCTGTTCGACAGGAACGCGGTCAGCGACTACCAGGTCGGTAGGGAGCGCCTCCCCGGCCGGTACACCGCGCGGGCCGACCTCGCGCACGAGTTGCTGCGGCAGGCCGTCGACGACCGGCATGTGCGCGCCTTCATCGACATACGCACCACGCAGGACACCCCGAGCTTCCTCGACCTCATACGCAACGAGGCGTTCAGCGGCAAGGGCGAGAAGAACGGGAGCACGAAGGGGCGCGTTCGTGGCTGACGACCGGTTCATCCTGCTGGCGCCGGGTGGCCGCCCGGTGCGTGTGGTGGGCAGCGCCGCCAGCAGACGCGCCGGATTCACGGCAGCAGGAAGGCCCGCGTCATCGAGAAGCTGGTCCAGTACCTGAGCCTCGCCCGCATGAAGGGCAGATGAGTACGCGTGTATGCGTCGGCGCGCGTCCAGTCCGGCCGCCCGCCGAGGGAGATGACAAGTTCTCGAGGAGGATGTTCGTAAGACGGCAGAACATCTACATCAAGTGCCCGGCCTCGCTGCCCGGCGTGCCCACCTGCTGACGCTCGGACGTCCCGGGCCCCGCTGGGGCCGTCGGGGGTGGATCTCCGGCGGCCCCAGCGAGCTGGGGCGGTGGTTTCCGGGCGGCGACGGTTTCGCGGAGGCGGCGTTGTGCGGCGGTCGGGGCGCCCGCGGTCAGGAGGGCCTCGGTGAGTGCGCCCGTGAACGGGCGAGATTCAGGCCTACCTTGTGGTAGGAGGCTTGACGCGGCGAGCGCGCCTGACGACTGCTCTTCCAGCAGCCGGGATCGCCACGAGGCCGATCCGGTATGGGTGCAAGATGTTCCGAGCCGCGTTGTGGTCGGCATTGCCTGCCCATCCGCAGTCCGAGTTCTTGCAAACGAACACGGCCTGTGACTCCCGGTTGCCGGCATGGTGAGGCCACAGGCCGAGCAGCGCTGGGAGGTGCCGGCAGCGGGGACCGTCCGCAACCGCACCTCCAGGTCACCAAACAGTGGCGCCGCAGATTGCGCTTGCAGCCAGTTCAGTCGACGCCCGGCATGGACGGGGTCCCGGGCGGCATGTTGAACGGTGTGACCACCTGGATCGCCGAGGGCAGGGCGGGGCCGTCGTCGGGGAGTGCTTTGTGGGCGCGCATGACGATCTGGCAGGCGCGGCGCATGTCCTGGCGCAGGTCGTGGTGGAGGACCGCGGACAGGCGGCGCTCGCGCAGCAGGCGGGTGTTGTCGTGGTCAAGGTCGTGGGCGATGAACACCGCGCACTCCCGTCCGAGCGCATCAAAGGCGTCGAGGGTGGCGAGGTTGCCTCCACCCACGGAATAGACGGCGACGATGTCCTCGTCACGCTTGAGCGCTTCGAGAACGAGGTCACGCTGGCTGGCGTCCAGGCCGTCGCTGTCGGTGACCTCCACCAGGGATCGCTTCGGGTCTGCGAGGCGCATCGCGCTGCGGAAGCCCATCTCGCGTTCCTCCTCACCGCGGAAGGAGCCTCGGCTGATGGTGGTGAGGACGTTGCCGGGCCGGTTGCCGAGCCATTGTCCGAGCAGGTAGGCGGCGGTGGCGCCGGCCGCGCGGTTGTCGATGCCGACGTACGCCACGCGCGAGCTGTGCGGCAGGTCGGTCACCAGGGTGACGACAGGGATGCCGGCCGCGATCAGCCGGCCGACGGCGGCACCGACCTCCGGCACGTCGGGAGCCTTGAGGATCACACCCTGCGAACCACGCTTGGCGATCTTGTCCAGGGTCCCGATCAGTTCCTCGGGCGGGCAGGTCTCCCGGAAGTGGAAGCGCGAGCGAACGATGGCGGGATGGAGGGACGGCAGTTCGGCCTCGAGCGCCTCGCGTACGGCGGTGGAGAACCGTTCCGGAGTCTGCATCACGATGTCGATCATGAAGGTGCGGCCCCCGATGCGGACCTGGGCCTGCTGGCGGTCGAGGTCCTTGATGGCTTCCTGCACCTCCCTGATGGTGCTCTCTGTCACGTTGCCTCGCTGATTGAGTACGCGGTCGACCGTGGCCGTGCTCAGTCCTGCCTGACGGGCGATTTCCCTGATCGGGTAGGGGTGCCTCATGACTGATCCCAAGAGCTTCTGATGGACTTTTGATGTATTAGCAAGCATTGAATGATGGGTTCGGGTTCTCAAGACTGGCAGAAATGCACGGACTGCGAAAGGACCTGGATGTCTCCCACAGCCCCGGGAGCGCGGACTTGGCTGACCGAGGCGGACTGCGATCTCGCAGCGTTCCGCTCACTCGTGGAGCAGCGCACCGACGCCGCGGACCACCCCTCGGCCGAGCGGATCGAACAGAACGTTCCGCTGTACGACAGCGAGCGGCTCCGGACTCTGACGGCCACCCCGGAGGGCCGTCAGAGCGTGCAGGACGAGTTCGTCAGGACGCTGCTGGACGGGCCTGGCATCGTCGTCCTGAAGCGTGCCTTCGCCGACGCTGCCGTGGTCGACGGCATGTCCCAGGCGTTCCGCACCCTGATCGACGAGGAACGGGGCACCGGCGGGGCCCGCGGCGACCACTTCGCCCGGCCCGGTGCCAACGACCGGGTCTGGAACGCCCTGGACAAGGTGGCCGTGCGGGCGCCGGAGGTATTCGCCGACTACTACGCCAACGACATGATCGCGCTGATCTCCGAGGCCTGGCTGGGCCCCGCCTACCAGGTGACCTCGCAGGTCAACGTGGTCAACCCGGGCGGGGCCGCGCAAAACGTGCACCGCGACTACCACCTCGGCTTCCTCAGCCGGCAGCAGGCCGCCGCCTATCCGGCGCACGTCCACCGCCTGTCGCCCGTGCTGACGCTGCAGGGCGCGGTGGCCCACTGCGACATGCCCGTCGAGTCGGGCCCGACGCTCTACCTGCCGCACTCGCAGAAGTTCGAGCCCGGCTATCTCGCCTGGCGACTGCCGCAGTTCGTCGAGTACTTCGACGCTCACCACGTCCAACTCCCCCAGGAGAAGGGCGACGCGGCCTTCTTCAACCCGGCGCTCTTCCACGCCGCCGGGTACAACCGCACCACCGGCATCCGCCGCATGGCCAACCTGCTGCAGATCTCCTCCGCCTTCGGCCGCGCCATGGAGTCGGTGGACCGCGAGGCGATGGCCAACGCGCTCTTCCCGGTGATGCTGCGCCGCAAGGCCGAGGGCGTCCCGGAGGACTGGCTGCGCCGCGTGATCGCCGTCACCGCCGAGGGCTACCCCTTCCCCACCAACCTCGACCTCGATCCCCCGGTCGACGGTCTCGCCCCGCCCTCCCAGGCGGACACCGTCTGGCAGGCCGTCACCGAGGGCTGGACCCCCGGGCGCCTGCGCGAGGAACTGCAGGCGGCCGCCAAGCGCCGCCAGAGCTGAAGGGAACACGGACTCATGGGACTGCTTGAGGACAAGGTCGTCCTCGTCAACGGCGGCAGCCAGGGCGTCGGCGCGGGCATCGTGCGAGCGGCCGTGCGGGAGGGCGCGAGCGTCGTCTTCACCGGCCGCCGGGCCGAGGTCGGCGAGAAGCTGGCCGCGGACACGGGTGCGCACTTCGTGTGCGCGGACCTCGCCGATCCGGCTGAGGCGCGCGACAGCGCCGTACATGCCGTGGACGCTCGCGGGCGCATCGACTGCCTGGTCAACGCCGCGGGGCTGACGTCGCGCGGCTCGCTCCTCGACACCACTCCGGAGCTGTTCGACCAGCACATGGCGATCAATCTGAGGGCGCCGTTCTTCGCGATGCAGGCGGTGGTGGCCGACATGGTCACCCGCAAGGCGCCCGGCACCATCGTCAACATCATCTCCAACTGTGCCCACGGCGGGCCGCCGCACCTGGCGGCGTACTCAACTGCCAAGGCCGGACTGGCCGGTCTGACCCGCAACGCCGCCCACGCCCACCGCTGGGACCGCATCCGGATCAACGGCCTCAACATCGGCTGGACGGACACCGAGGGCGAGGACGCCACACAGCGCGCCTTCCACGGAGCGGGCGACGACTGGCGGGAGAAGGCCGCCGCAGCACAGCCGATGGGCAAGCTGGGGCAGGTCGACGAGATCGCCGACTTCGTCGTCTTCCTGCTGTCCGATCGCAGCGGGGTGGTGACCGGCTCGGTCATCGACTGGGACCAGATCGTCTTCGGCGGCCAGGACTGAGCCGCTCTTTTCAGGTGAAGGAAAGAAGAGTCGCATGCGCATAGGAATTATGGGACTGGGCCGTATCGGCGCATTCCACGCGGAGACCCTCGCGGGGCTGGACGTGGTGGACTCCCTGGTGGTCACCGACCCGGTGGCCGCGGCCGCCGCCTCGGCCGCCGAGAGATTCGGGGCCACCGCGGTGGGCTCCCCCGAGGCCGTATTCGCCGCCGGCGTCGACGGCGTCGTCATCGCCGCCGCGACCGACGCACACCCCGAACTCATCCTCGCCGCCGTCAAGGCGGGCGTCCCGGTCTTCTGCGAGAAGCCCGTGGCTCGCGGCGTCGAGGAGAGCCTGGAGGTGCTGCGTGCGGTGGAGGGCAGGGGCGTCGAGGTGCACATCGGCTACAACAGGCGCTTCGACGCCGGGTGTGTGGCCGCGCGCCGGGCCGTGGTGAGCGGCGAGCTCGGCGACCTGCACACGATCCGGTCGACCACCCTCGACCCCGCTCCGCCGCCGCCCGCGTACGTGGCCGTCTCCGGCGGCATCTTCCGGGACTGCAGCGTGCACGACTTCGACATCGTGCGCTGGGTGACGGGTCGCGAGGTGGCGGAGGTGTACGCGACCGGCGGCAACCGGGGAGCGGACTACATCCGTGAGGCGGGCGACGTCGACACGGCGTCCGCCCTGCTCACCCTGGACGACGGCGCCATCGCGGTCATCTCCAACTCCCGCCACAACGCACGCGGTTACGACGTACGCCTCGAACTGCACGGGATGAAGGACAGCATCGCGGTCGGCCTGGAGGACAAGCTGCCGCTCCGCTCCGTCGAACCGGGCGCCGTCTTCCCGGGCGGCACGCCGCACCACTTCTTCATGGACCGCTTCACCACCGCCTACCGCGCCGAACTCACCGCCTTCACCGAGGTCGTCGCGGGCACCAGGCCCTCCCCCTGCACGGTGGCCGACGCCATCGAGGCGAGCTGGATCGCCGAGGCGTGCACCCTCTCGCTCCGTGAGCACCGGCCCGTACGGCTCGACGAGGTGCGCAAGGCATGACGAACGAACCCCTGCGGATCGGCGTGCTGGGTGCCGCCCGGATCGCCGAACTCTCGATCGTCGGCCCCTCCCGTGCCGGCGGCCACCGCCTCGTCGCGGTGGCCGCCCGCAACCGGGACCGAGCCGAAGCCTTCGCCGCCACCCACAGCGTCGAACGTGTCGCCGACTCGTACGCCGAACTGATCGCCGACCCCGAGATCGACGTCGTGTACAACCCGTTGGCCAACAGCCTGCACGGGCCGTGGAACCTGGCCGCCCTCCAGGCCGGCAAGCACGTCCTCACCGAGAAGCCGTCCGCGAGCAACGCGGAGGAGGCGGCCGAGGTCCACGAGGCCGTGGCCAAAGCAGGCACCGTCTTCATGGAGGGCTTCCACTACCTGTTCCACCCGGTCACCCGACGCCTGCACGAACTGCTGGACAGCGGCGAGCTGGGCGACCTCCGGCATGCCGAAGCGATGGTCGCCATGCCCGCGCCGCCGGACAGCGACGTGCGCTGGTCGCTGCCGCTGGCGGGCGGCGCGCTGATGGACCTGGGCTGCTACAGCCTGCACGCGCTCCGGATGCTCGCCCCCTGGGCCGGCGGCGCGCCCCGGTTGGTCACCGCGCGCGGCGGAGAGAAAGCCGGGGCCGCGGGCGTCGACGAGTGGTTGTACGCCGATCTCGAGTTCCCGGGCGGGGTCACCGGTACCGCCAACTGCCACATGGCGTACGACAGGTGGCAGATGAGCTGCCGCGTCGTGGGCACCCGCGGCGAGGCCACGGCGATGAACTTCGTCCAGCCACACCTGGACGACCGCGTGGTGGTGCGCACGGCCGCCGGCGAGCGCACCGAACAACTCGGCCGCCGGTCTTCGTACACCTTCCAGCTGGAGGCCTTCGCGGCCCACCTGCGGGATGATGCGCCACTGGTTCTCGACGCGGACGACGCGTTGACCGCCATGCGTCTCCTCGACGAGTGCTACCAGGCGGCCGGCTTCCCGGTCCGGCCGCGGACGGTGCTTCCGGCCACCGGCTGAGGAGCAACAGACAGGGAGAGGGCGGTACCGGTCCGGAACCGCGCTCTCCCACTGTGCGTGCCGCCTATTGATAGAAGGCGGGTCGCTCGATCAGCTCGACCTCGACGCGTCGCCCCTCCCGCTGGGACAGCACGCCCGCCTCGCACACCGCCGCGGCCGCGTAGCCGTCCCAGACGCTCGGCCCGGTGGTCTCGCCGCGCCGGGTGGCGGCCACCCAGGCCTGAACCTCGCGGTCGTAGGCGTCCTCGAAACGCTCGAGGTAGTCCGGTGTGACACGGCCACCCCATCGACCGCCGGCGGTCAGCCGCGGCCCGTGCTCGTCGTCCATCCGTACGATGCCGCGTTCGCAGACCACTTCGGCCTGCACTTGGTAGCCATGGCCGCAGTGCCCGAAGATCTCAACATCGACGAGGGCACCCAACTCGGTTTCGAAGAGCACGAATTGAGGGTCGTTCATGCCGACCGGGGCATACGACGTCGAGGCCGGCTTGTGCACGGTGACAGCCGTGATCTCCTGATCGAGGAGCCAGCGGGTCACATCCATCTCGTGCACCACCGAGTCGTTGATGAGCATCTCGTTGGTGAACCACGACGGCATGGCCGGGTTGCGGTGCCGGTGGTGCAGCATCAGTGCCCTGCCCAACTCCCCACTGCCGAGGAGCCGCTTGAGCTTCATGTACTCGGCGTCGTACCGCCGCATGAAGCCCACCTGAATACGCCGGTGTCCGAGTTTCTGTTCTGCCTCCAGGACACGCAGAGCGGAGGCCGCGTCGGGGGTGAGCGGCTTCTCGCACAGCACTGGCAGGTCCCGGTCGAGGGCATCGAGCAGGGCCTCCTCGTGGGCGGGCCCCGGGGAGGCGATGAGGACGGCGTCCACGTCCTGCGCCGCCATGGCTGCCGCAGGTTCGGTGTACGCCGTGCAGCCCTCGATCGCGTCCGCGAGCGTCTTGGCGCGCTCCGTCTCGATGTCGACGACGGCGGTCACGCGAGCCCCGCTGACGAGATGATGAAGTCGGCGCACATGGTCCGCGCCCATCTTGCCTGTGCCGACGACGGCAACGCCGAGTGCTCGCTCAGATGGCATGTTCTGAAGTCTCCGTGAGTGGTGAGGTCAGTTGACCTGAGGCGCGCCGAGCTGAAGTTCGTTCTCTTCGGGGAGTTCTTCGACGTCGACGCCGCGGACCTGGGACAACTCGTGCTTGAGGGCGGCGAGTTCGGCGCCGCCGGCCATGTGGTTGGTCAGCTCCTCGAGGCTGATCTGGTCACGCGAGGCGGACAGTTCCATGGTGCCCAGGCGCAGCACGCTGAAGTGGTCGCCGACCATGTAGGCGTGGTGCGGGTTGTGGGTGATGAAGATGACCCCCAAGCCGCGGTCGCGGGCGGCGGCGATGTACTTCAGGACCACGCCGGACTGCTTCACGCCGAGTGCGGCGGTCGGCTCGTCCAGGATGAGGACGCGAGCGCCGAAGTAGACGGCACGGGCGATCGCCACGCACTGGCGCTGGCCACCGGACAGGGTGCCGATGGGTTGCTCGAGGTCGTCGAGGACGATGCCCATCTCGCGCAGCTCGTGGTCGGCGGTCTTCTTCATCCGCTCGATGTCGAGGCGGCGGATCGGCCAGGGGCCCTTGGTCATCTCGGAGCCGAGGAAGAAGTTGCGCCACACCGGCATCAGCGGGACGGTGGCCAGGTCCTGGTAGACGGTGGCGATGCCCTTGTCGAGCGCGTCGCGCGGGGTGGTGAAGCGTACGGGGGCGTTGTCGACGAGGAACTCGCCCTCGGTGTGCTGGTGCAACCCCGAAATGATCTTGATCAGGGTGGACTTGCCGGCGCCGTTGTCGCCCAGCACACAGGTGACCTGGCTCGGGCGGACCTGGAGGCTCACCCCGTGCAGGGCACGAATGTTGCCGTACGCCTTGCCCGCGCCGCGCAGTTCGACGGTGGCGCTGTCGTTGTCCGCGGTATTGTCCGCGAGGATTGCGCCGTGGGTGCCGATTCCGTTGGTGGATGTCATGGGGTCACCTCCGGGTCGCCGACTGGCGGACCCACAGATTGATGAGCACGGCGCCGAGCAGCATCACGCCGAGGAAGGCCTTGAACCAGTCCGGGTTCCAGCCGGCGAACACGATGCCCTGGTTGACCATGCCGAACATGAAGGCGCCGAAGACCGGGCCGATCGCGGAGCCGTAGCCACCGGTGAGGAGACAGCCGCCGATGACGGCCGCGGCGATGTAGATCAGCTCCTGGCCGACGCCCTCGCCCGACTGCACGGTGTTGAAGGTGAAGAGCTGGTGCATGCCGACGAACCAGGCGCCGACGCCGACCAGCATGAACAGCGAGATCTTGGTGAACGTGACGGGCACACCGACGGCGCGGGCGCTGTCCTTGTTGCCGCCGACGGAGAAGATCCAGTTGCCGTACTTGGTGCGCAACAGCACCCACGTCGCCAGTGCCGCGAAGGCCAGCCAGTAGAAGACGGTGATCTTCACCTGGACGCCGCCGATGTCGAACGAGGAGGCGAAGATCTTCTGCGCCTGGTCGAAGCCGTCCATGTCACTGATGTCGTCCGTGGCGACGTTCCCGGTGACCAGCTTGGTCACCGCCAGGTTCACACCTTGCAGGATCAGGAAGGTACCCAAGGTGACGAGGAAGCTGGGCAGTCCGGTCTTGACGACCATCCAGCCGTTGAAGAAGCCGATCGCCAGCGACACCAGCAGGGCCACGAGCACACCGACCCACACGTTCATGCTCAGTTGATAGGCGAGCATGCTCGCGGTGAGGGCCGAGGTGATGACGGCGACGCCGGACGACAGGTCGAACTCGCCACCGATCATCAGCAGGGCGACGGGCAGCGTCATGATGCCGATGGTCGACGACTGGTACAGGACGGTGGCCATCGAACTGCCGTCGCGCACCGGCGGGGCGGCGATCAGGAAGAACACGTACACCGCAGCGGCGCCGAGGAAGACACCCACCTCCGGTCGCGCCAGCAATCGGAAGGCCAGCGGCCGTTCAGATGTGCGGCCGTCCTTTTCACGGGCCGGCGGGGCCGACGACGGGGAGCCCGTCGCCGGAGTTGTGGTCTGGGTCATGGTCATCACCGGGTGCCCTTCGCGGCGAATGCGGCGACCTTGTCGATGTTGGACTTGTCGACGATGGCCGGGCCGGTCAGCACGGCCTGCTCACCGCCGCCGCTGTAGTTGCCGTTGTTCTTGTAGAGCCACAGGGAGTCGACCGACAGGTAGCCCTGCAGGAATGGTTGCTGGTCGATGGCCCACTGGATCTTGTCGGACTGGATGGCGGAGACAAGGTCCTTGTTGAGGTCGAACGTGGCGAGCTTGGCCTTGCTGCCCGACTCGGACACCGACTGTGCAGCGGTGAGTGCGATCGGGGCGGCGAGGGTCGCCACGAAGTCGATGGACGAGTCCTGCTTGAGCTTGGCGGTGATCGTCGACTTCACGGACGGCATGTCGGTGCCGTTGACATAGAGGATGTCGGTCTTGCCGGAGAACGTTTTCTTCAGTCCGCCACACCGCTGAGTGAGGCCGATGTTTCCCTGCTCCTGGACGACACAGACCGTGTGCTTGGCGCCGACCTCGTTGAGCTTCTTGCCGAACGCCTCACCGGCCACCGTCTCGTCCTGCCCGAAGAACTCCAGCAGGCCCAGCTTCTTCCAGTCGCTCACACCGGAGTTGAAACCGACGACGGGTACGTCGGCTTGCCCGGCCTTGGCGACGACGCTCTTGAGCGCGTCGGGCTTGGCGAGGGTGACATCGATCCCGTCGACCTTCTGGTCGATCGCGTTCTGCACCAGGTTGGCCTGGTTGCCGGCGTTCGGGTCGGAGGAGTAGACGAGCTTGACGTCGTCCTTGGCGGCGGCGGCCTGGGCACCCTTGCGGACGGTGTCCCAGAAGGTGTCACCGGGCGCCGCGTGCGTGATCATCGCGACCGTCATACGGGGAGTGGAGGCCTTGCCGGCCGAGATGCCGTTCCCGGCTTCGTCGGCCTTCTTGCCACCGGAGCTGCTGGAGCATCCGGCGACAAGCAGGGCGGCCGCCGCCGCGGCATCGACGGGGATGGTTCTCCGGGAACGGGCGTGGGGCATTGCCGTGGTCTGGGTGATGATGGTCACCGGGTTCCCTTCGCGGCGTACTGGGCGATCTTCTCGACGTTGGACTTGTCGACGAAAGCCGGCCCGGTCAGCACCGGCGAGCTGCTGCCGCCGCTGAAGTTGCCGTTCGTCTTGTACAGCCACAGGGAGTCGACCGACAGGTAGCCCTGCAGGAAGGGTTGCTGGTCGATGGCCCACTGGATCTTGCCGGACTGGATGGCGCCGACCGCGTCCTTGTTGAGGTCGAACGTGGCGAGCTTGGCCTTGCTGCCGGCGTCGGCGATGGACTGGATCGCGGTCATCGCGAACGGGGCGCCGAGGGTGGTCACGTAGTCGATGGAGCTGTCCGTCTTGAGCTTGGCGGTGATCGTCGACTTCACGGACGGCATGTCGGTGCCGTTGACGTAGAGGATGTCGGTCTTGCCGCTGAAGGTCTTCTTCACGCCGGCACAGCGGGCCTCCAGGGCGACCTGCCCCTGCTCCATGATCACGCAGACTGTGTGCTTGGCGCCGGCCTGGTTGAGCCTGCGGCCGAAGGCCTCGCCGGCGATGGTCTCGTCCTGGCCGAAGTACTCCAGCAGACCCTGCTTCTTCCAGTCGTCGACGCCGCTGTTGAAGCCCACCACGGGGATACCGGCCTGTTCGGCCTTGGCAACCGCACCCTTTACGGCGTCCGGCTTGGCGAGGGTGACCGCGATGCCGTCGACCTTCTGGTCGATCGCGTTCTGCACCAGGTTGGCCTGGTTGGGCCCGTTGGGGTCGCTGGAGTAGATGAGTTTCACGTTGTCCTTGGCCGCGGCGGCCTGGGCACCCTTGCGGATCGTGTCCCAGAAGGTGTCACCGGGCGCCGCGTGCGTGATCATCGCGACCGTCATACGGGGAGTGGAGGCCTTGCCGGCCGAGATGCCGTTCCCGGCTTCGTCGGCCTTCTTGCCACCTGAACTGCTCGAGCATCCGGCGACAAGCAGGGCGGCCGCCGCTGCTGCGGCAACGACGGGGATGGTTCTGCGGGAACGGGTGTGGGACGAACGGTCCATCTTTCCGGCACCTCACTGTGCGGCAGGGGGATGGGAGAGGCGGCTGACCGAGCGAACGCTCCGGATCACATGCCGTTAACACGGCCGTTGCCTATGACGAGATGGAACCGTCATGCCACCCCGAGGTCAACGTTTGTAAAGACATCATTTGTCCATCAGAGCAAGATGTCAGAACAATTCCTTGACGTTGGTTACGCGTGACCTCTACACCTGAATTGGCCAGGCGCCTCCCCGTAATACGTCTGCCGCATACAGGAAAACCTCCGATCAACGATCTCTCGGCTGCAATAACCACGGATCGAACGGAGGTCGACGTTTATCCGTCGCAGCCCAATGTGTCCCTCCCCTGGAAAGGGCCGCACGCCGTCCATGCCGCGGTCGACACGGCAGCGGGTCGCCGCGACCCCGACCGCCCGAAGGAGGCTCACCCCGTGACACCTGAGCGCCCTCGACCCGCCACCCGGTGGTTGGCACGACTTCGACACCGGCACTCTCAACTCCTGGGACGACCAGCCGGTCAACCCCCACCTGCCCCTCCGCACCGAACTCGACAGCCGCCGCGACCGAGTCCGAGTCCGGCCGCCCGAAAGGAAACCCGCGCCCGATGAAGAACCTTCACCACTGGATCGGCGGCAAGACCGCCGAGGGCACGTCGGGTAACTACGGCCCGGTCACCGACCCGGCGACCGGCGCCGTGACGACGAAGGTCGCG
>NZ_JBIAUR010000040.1:0-30091 GCF_042893105.1 Streptomyces sp. NPDC001663
CAGGGAGCGGTCCGCACCCGTGGAAGTGCGCCCCGGGCAGACGCCCGCGCACTCCCAGCCGCTGATCCCGTACACCACGACGAGGGACACCATCGTGACGTCACCGAGCACCCTGTTGCTGGCCTGGTACGACGCGTCCGGGCATCTCCGGCTGGTCGCTCGCACCATGCCGCTCGCCACCGCCGTACGGCGCTCCCTCGGTGCACAACTGCGTCCCGCCGGTCCTGAGCATCCATGGCAGGGAGGCAGCTTCAGCGCTGGCTGGGCAACCCGCGGCGGACTCGAGTACCACCCCGTGCAACCCGACGTTGTGGTGGAGGTGCTCACGGACACCGCAATCGACGAGGGTCGCTACCAGCACCCCGTGCAGTTCGTCCGGACTCGTGACGACCTTGCCCCCGATCACCTCCCTCTCTTCGGCACCTGAGCGTCGGCTGCTCCAGTGCCGGCCTGCGTTCAGCTGACGGCTGCCGCGGCCGTCAGCCGCTTGCGGCCCAACGACCTTGGTGAGGATCAGGTCGCCGACGGGCGGCTGCACACCAGAGATCTGGAGGACGTGCAGCAGGGCTCCGGTGGCCTGGACCGGGACGGGCCCGCGGAGGGAGGCGACCGGCCACCGCACCGCGCTGCCCGCCCTGTGGGCCACGCGAGCATCCGGCTCTCGCTCAGCCCCCTGGGCGTGGCCGCTGCCGTCGAGCGCGTTCGCTGCGCTGGCCGACGTTGTGGCCGTGTCCTTCGGCGATGACGACTGTGGCCTGGACGACGATCGCGGGGGCTACGAGGCGTTGGGGGTGGTCGTCATGCCGAGGGCGCCGCGCAGGTCCTCCATGCACCGCTCGTACGCTGCGGATTCCTGGGGAGTGCTGGCGGCCTCGGCGGCCGTCTCCCAGAGCGCGAACAGCGTGAAAAGCCGGTCTCCAGGTTGTAGTTGCATTCACGGCACTGCGGGTGGTGAGCATAGATGCAGCTCAATGTCAGGGGCGGCTTCCCCTCCATGGCACTCCTTCTTACCCAGGATGAACTGGTGCTCACGTCAGCTCTGCTCGCGAGGTGCCTGGCCAATGTAGTGCCCGTCGGTGACGGCGATCTGCTGGAGCAGGTAGAGCATCCGGTCGGCGCGGCCGGGCGGGATCGGCAGGCGGACCGTTCCGGTCTTCCCGTTGAGGTCGCCTCGCCAGGTCATGACCATCTGGCGCAACTCGTGCCACCGGTCGTATCCGGAGGGGAACGGCCAGGAGATGCCCAGGCCGGCCAGGCCGTGGATGAGGTCCTTGAGGACCTCGCTCGCCCACACGAGCACCGTCTTGTCGGCGAGCGCGCTGCGGATGGTCTCGGCGGCCTGGTCCGAGTCGGCGGCGCCGTCCGGGATGCCTTTCGACCGGGGTGCAACGATGCGCAACTCGACGTCGACCAGGACTGTTCCGGCGGCGCCGAGCGCGGTCACGTGAGCGGCGGACGGCGTGCGCCGCTTGCCGGCGTCGGTGGTGCCGCGGTCGGTGTAGGCGACGTGGACGACGGCGAGGTCGCTGTCGTCCAGGAGGCGGGCGGCCCGGAGCTGGACGTGGGCGCGCGCTTCGCCGGCCTGGCGCTGGGCGGCGCGGAGCGGCGGCCGCGGCCAGTTGCGCGGCGCTCGCGGAGGTCGGCACTGAAGTTTGCCCGTGACCTCGGACACTCGATGGTTATGCCGCGAGGGTGTGTTGATGCCGCTGCCTGGTCTCGGCTGGGGTGAGGTAGCCGAAGGTTTTGTGCTTGCGCAGGCGGCGGCGGTTGTAGAAGGTCTCGACGAAGTTGAAGACCTCGGCGCGGGCGGTGGCCCGGTCGGGCCAGATTCGGGTGCCGATTTCCTCTTTGAGCAGGGCCCAGAAACTCTCCGCGGCGGCGTTGTCGAAGCATGATCCGGTGCGTCCGCAGCTCTGCCGCAGCCCCAACTCACGTATGTGGTCGCGGAATTGGGCCGACGTGTACTCGCTTCCGCGATCACTGTGTATGACGCAGCCGGGTTTCAGACCGGCTCGGCCCTGGGCCATGTTGAGGGCATCCACGACGAGTTCGGCCCGGTGATGGTCGGCCATGGCGTAGCCGACGACCTCGCGAGTGGCCAGGTCCAGCCAGCAGGCGAGGTAGAGCCAGCCCTCGGCCGTCGGGAGGAAAGTGATGTCTCCGACCAGCTTCGTGCCGGGGATGTCGGCGTGGAAGTCGCGGCCGATCAGGTCCGGGGCCGGCCTGGCCCTCTTGTCCGGCCGCGTCAGCGACCGGCGCCGGCGACGGTGGGCGCCCTGGATGCCGTGCTCACGCATCAGGCGGGCGACGCGCTTGTGGTTCACAGACCGTCCCAGACGCCGCAGTTCGGCATGGACGCGCGGGACGCCGTAGGTTCCACGGGAGGCGAGGTGGATGACCGTGATCTCGTGGGTCAAGGCCGCGTCGGCGGCCTGGCGGGCGGCGCGGGTCTTCTGCGCGGCGAGCCAGGCGTAGAAAGAGGAGCGGGCCACCTTCAGCAGCCTGCAGAGGAAAGCGACGCCGTGGGTGGTCTTCTCCGCCTCGATGAACGCGTACGTATCGTTCACCGATCGCTCTCTTTCGCGAAGAAGACCGCGGCTTTTCGCAGGACCTCGATCGTCTTTGCCTGCTCGGCGTTCTGCCTGCGCAGCCGCCTGAGCTCCTCGCGCTCCTGCGTGGTGAGCTCGCCAGGGCGGCCCTCGCCCTGGTCTGCCTTGGCCTGGCGGTACCAGCCGCGCAGGGACTCGGAGCTGATGCCGAGTTCCCGGGCGATGGCGGTGACCGTCTTGCCCGAGGAGTCGACGAGCGCGATGGCGTCCCGCTTGAACTCCTCTGTGTAACGCTTCGTGTACTTGCTTCCCACCTGGTGCTACTTCCTCTGGAACCTCAGGTCCCAGTCTCCAGGTGTCCACGATCAAGGGGAAGCTTCAGCACCGACTCGTTGATGAGCTAGAGGTCGAAGGTGTCGCGGCGGCCTGCACCGTCGCGGCCGTCCACCGTGGCGCGGACCGGTCCGCCCGGCTGGCGCGGCAGGTCGAGATCCTTCAACTGGGTCTTCGTCATGTAGATGTTGGCCGGTACCTCGCCCCAGTAGGAAAAGTGGCGGATCTGCGTGCTCTCGGTCATCTCAGCCCCCTCCTCGGAGATGTGCAATTCCTCGGCTCAGTCCGCGGGTTCGGCGTGCGTGTCGGGCGTGCCGACGGTGTAGACGTCCTTGAGCTTGACCTCGGTGACACCGCGGCCCTCATCAAACACCGCGCGCCAGTCGCCGATGACGTGGAGCTCGTCGGTGCCCATGGCGCGGACCACCATCAGGCCCTCGTCGTAGGCGCGGTGGGCCTTCCACCACAGGTTCGCGAAAGCCTGCGAGCGGATCAGATGCATCCAGTCGGTGCGGTACAGCTCCCGGTTGTAGTTCGACTCCCCCAGCGTGGAGACGAATTTCGAATACATCGCCTTGACGTACTCCAGCGTCACCTCGTCGTCCTCGGCGATCGCCTTGTCCCGGGCGTCCTTGAGGGCGACGCGGAACTTCTCCAGCAGGCCCTCTGTCGCCCCGGAGGTCCAGGACTCGTGGATCTCCGGCGGGTCGCACAGGCCGTACTTCGGTCCCGAGATCCGCAGCAGCAGGCGCAGGGTGGGTTCGGTCACCCACAGCGGGCCGGGCTCGTCCCGGTTGCCGATCGGGTTGGGCAGGTAGGCGTCGTGGTCCCAGGCGGGCGGGGTGATCAGGTGGACGCCGGCGCGGCGGCGGTCGTGGTGGTTGCCGGTGGAGTGCTCCAACTGGCCGAGCGGCAGGTGCGTCTTGAGCGCGCTCAGGTAGGCGCCGTTGATGTCGAGCGCGGTCACCTCGTGCTCCCCCGCGGGCAGTTCCGGCCGTGCCCACTTGGGGCGGGCCTCCCAGATCTGGTCCGCGCCGCGGGAGGACTGCTTGCGCAGGACGTCGGGCAGCCAGGGGTGCGCGACGATGTCGTAGCGGCCGCCCTTCCGGGTGTGGTCCAGCAGTGCCATCGCGTCCGGGATCGCCCGCTTCAGCAGTGCCTGGGTCGCTGCATCCACGTCTCCGGCGTGCTCGGAGAGCGCGGCCGTGACGGCGGAGCCGATCAGGTCCGGAGTGTCGGCGGTCTGCATGCGGCGGCCGACGGGCACGACCTTGACGCCGCGTCCCACCTGCCGCTGCCGGCCGGAGGGTTGTGCGCGCCGGGGTTCCGGGCGCGGAGCAGGCGTCTGCGGTACCGCCGGCTGGCTCGGCTGCGCAGGCTCGGCGGCGTTGCACTCGTCGGGGTCCAGGTGCTGGGGGAATCCCGCGACCTGGTGACTGGCGGGCTGCCCGCACAGCACGCACGGCTGGGGGGCGGTGAGCACGTCGACGTCGTCGTCCTGGCCGGCCGCCTGCGCGATATCCGCGCGAAGTTCATCCTCCGACTCCTCGGCCTGGGCTTCCTCGACTGCCTCCATTGCCTCAGCGGCCAGTTTGGCCTTCGCTCCCTCGAGGAAGTAGGCGTACTTTTCCCGCACTTCGCCGCTCGGGTCCCGTCCGGACTCCCAGCCCCCGACCGTGGATGGGCTGACGCCCAGGGCCTGCGCGAGCTGGGCGCGCGAAAGGTTCAGCTCCTCGCGCAGGCTGCGCCGCTCCTCGGCGGAAGGCAGCGCCACCTCCTTCTTGGCGCCGGCGAGCAGGGCGTCGATCGCGCCGAAGTCCGTCATCACACGCCTCCCTCGACGGCCGCAGGACGTTGGGGGCCAGACTGGCGGCCGGGGAGGCGGCGGCGCGTTGCAGGCAGTGCTTCCGTCGCCCGGGTGGGTCCTGCCAGGAGCTCGAGAACGTCGATGCCGTAGTGTGCAGCGACCGCCTCACAGTCCATCAGACTCCAGGCCGCGGTGCCGGACTGACGACGGCTCACCTGGGCCTGGCTCACCCCCAGGGCGGCGGCGAGCTCGGTCTGCGACTCGCCGGACGCATGCAGGAGCGCCGCCACCGCCGACCGCACCCGCTCTTCGAGACTCATACCCATGACGCAGACTCTATCACTGAAACCTCATGAACTATACGAATATCGCATTGCTGTTCGTTGCGGAGGCTGACTCGATCGAGGAAATCGGGTGCGCGTGCAGAACCTCGCTGCGGCGGAGCGCGTAAGACAGACGTGGAACCGCTCCAAGAGGCGCACATCGCCGAACCCGGGCTGCTCGTCATCGATGTCGCGGGCGCCGACGACGCGATCGTGATGGCCTTCCAAAACGCCGTCGCCCGGACATGGGGGAGGGTGCTGCGGCGGGTGGTGCTTCTGGAGAGCGCGGTCCCGCTCCTGGTGGTCGCCGTGGTGGCGATCGGGATGGGCTTCCTGGCTGCCCAGCTGTTCGTACAGGCACAGTTCCGGTACTCGATCCAGGCACCGGGAATCCAGTACTACGCGATCGTGCTCGCCGGGCTCGTAGCCTCGCTGGGAGTCATCGCCTCCACGGTGCCGCTGCTCAGGCGGATCACGGGACCCGAAACGGCACGCAACGACTAGCAAGAACGACGACCGCTCGGACCGGCTGACCGCAGCCTGTCCGAGCCGTTCGTCGTTCAGGGCGGCCTGGACCGCGAACCCACTGCTGCGAGTCCTGCTCGTGCTGACGAACACCGAGGATCGGCCACTGACGGATGAACTTCGCTGAAGACATCTGGCCGAAGCCGTGCTCGACTGGTGCCCGCACCGCGGCGAGGACCTTGTTGGACAGTTTCTGACCACGGGTCAGGGGGTCGTTCCGGGCGGCCTTGTAGCCGGTGATCACGGCCGGGTCGGCACCGGGTTCTCTGTCGTCGAGGCCGACGAAGCCCAGGTCGGCGATAGCGCCGAGTCCGGCTGCCCCCAGGCGGGCGGTGAGTTGGTCGTGGCGGCAGGCGGCGATCTCTGAGGTGCGTCCCGGTCGGGCTGCGGAGACCCAGAGCAGTCGTCCGCTGGTCGTCGGTGAGCGCGATCACGAGGAGCCCGTGGCATTTGCTCTTGCCGGAGTAGTTCTTCCGGTTGTCCGCGCCGGTGCGCCGCCGGGTGCGGATCAGGGTGCCGTCCAGGAGGACGATGCCGCCGCCCTCGCGGGCAATCTTCTTCAGTGCGCGATCCAGGCGTGGGGCGCGGTAGGCCAGCAGGCCGACGACCTCACGTACCCACCGGGTGACGGTGGTGCGGTGTATCCCGTTGCCTCCGGCCAGGTCGCTGGGCCGCTGGTCACAGCGCACCACTGCCAGCACGATGCCGGCGATCCTCCCGGCGGGCAGGGCCCGCCACCGGGAGCCGATCTTCTTCAAGTGGCCGCGTACCAGGTCGGCGAGGTAGTTCAGGGTAGAGGTCGACAGTGGCAGGCGGGCGGTGTAGACAAGGTCATCAGGGCCCTCGACGTGAGGGTTGTGTTTCTTCACACCAAACTCAACTGCCGCCGAGGGCCCGCCAGTTACGGCCGTATCCGTGTGGTCACGGGCGTGCGATGCACCGCCCGTCGGGCCGTTTGTGCAGGCAGCCGCGGTCGGCGAGTTTGGTCATCTTCGCCCGCAGAGGTTCAAGCTTGCGGGATGAGCAGCACTGCCCGCCCGGCCACCTTTGCTGATACCGGAGCGGCAGCCCGGCCTGTGCCTGTTCGGCCAGGCGGTTCAACACCCGCTCTGCAATCGCCAGTTCGTCCCGCTCGACCTGCACCTCGTCCAGCTGCTTGGTCAACTGCGCGGCGAGGGCGTCCAGTTCATTCCGGCGAGCGGTGATCCACTGCCGCTCCTGCATCCCCGCAGCCTCCCGCGAACTCGTGGCGTGCCGACCCGCTGACGGATCGTAGGCGCGGGTCGACGGGCGGCGCAGCCGAACCCGGCATCCCACCGGAACCGGACCTGCCCGATGATCTACGCCATGGTCATCGGCCACCGACCGGTCGAGTGCCTGAATCGCCACTCACAGCAGACCCGTGACCTGCGACTTCACGATGCACGGGCCTCACTCATCGGCGCTCCTGCCTTCCGCAACAACTAAACTGAAACCAGGGGCGCTTCAGCCGGCACACCGGAGCTCCTGGATCGTCCGGCCGCAGGTCTTCTCGGGTGCGCCGGTGCCGCTGGGCGGGCCGGCGTTTCGACTGGCCCGTCGGCCTGTGAAAGGCCACGAACCGGAGCACAGCTGCGACTGAGCCTTCCGGTTACGCGGCTGCCAAGTTGCGGGTGCGGTGGCACGGCGAGGGAAATCGCGGTCGTTCACTACACTCCGACCACTGTCACGCGTACAGATCGACCCATTTACCAGCCGATACCGCAAGCACTGATGAATCCGATGAGAACGCCATGGCGCGAACACGGCCGCTGTGTCGCAGCGGCCGGCCCATTGAGGCCCACGTGCTTGGATTCCAGAGGCGCACGACGCCGTTTGCGTCACCGGTGGCCAGAAGGGCACCGTTCGGTGCGAACGTCACGTGGTCGATGGGCCCGCTGTTGCCTCGCAGGCCCCCGACATACTTGCTCGTGGTGGTATCCCACAGGCGCACGCTCAAGCCGTCGGCGGTGGCCAGGAGATGCTCCGTCGGGGACAAGGCCACACAGGTCTGCGGCCCGGCTTGGGCATTGAGAGGCGCACCGATGGCGCTGCGTGACTCCACGTCCCACAGCCGCACGACGCCGTCTTGTCCGCTCGATGCCAGTCGTCGACCGGTGCGGGAGAAAACAGCCGACAAGACAGGGCCGCTGTGCGCTTCGAGCGGAGCCCCGTTCAGTGTGTGCGTGTCTGTATCCCAAAGGTGAACGACACCGTCCTGGCCACAGGTAGCCAGAAGGCCGCCGTTCGGAGAGACCGCCACCGACAGCACTGGGCAGCTGTGTGGTTCGAGAAAAGCGTACGTGCGGTTCCAGCCGTCGTCGCCGTCCTCCGCGTCGACGGGCTGCTTCCATGTCCACAGTCTAGGAATGCCGTCACGACTCAGCGTGGCCAAGGGCCGGTCGATGGAGGAGAGCGCCAGAGCCACCACGGGAGTGGAATGCGCTGCGAGATGCAAGTCGCGGGAGATTGTCATGTTGTAGGCATAGACGGAGCCGTCGAGCCCTCCCACGACGATCGTGTCTTCGTCATGTGGAAAGGCCATCGCCGTGACATAGGCAAAACGCTGCAGGCGACGTAAGGCAACAGGCTCGCCGCGCTGCATGCTGCCCGGTACGAGTCGAGCCGCCAGTGGAATCGTCGAAAGCTCAGCGGGACGGCGCTGCTTCAACCGGCGGCGGTTCTGGGAGTCGACCTCTCGGTGGGTGATACGCACGCGATTCAGGGCCGTCCAGCGCTCGCGCCATTCGGTGAGTTCCGGTGCCCTTCGGCTCGGCGGCACAATCTTCGCACCAGTTTCATCGAATGCCATCACCGTGCGCACCAGCCACAGCAGTTTGTCCAGCGAAATGAACTTAGTGCCACGAAAGGCAGTGCTCATCGTTGCCAGCGAGCAGGCGCTGCTCCGGTCTGCACCAAGCGCCTTCAGTCCGTGGGCGCGAATCTCCCTGGGACTAGGGCTGCCATGCTGCTCCCGCAGCGCGGTAAGAGCTCGGCCAAGATCCAGACATGCCTCTGAAAGGCTAAGGTCCAAGGGTCTGCGCACCGAACAGTCACCTCCGACTCCTACCTCTGAAGTGCAGGTTAGGACACATCGAGGTGTTCAGTCTGAACTCCACTGAACGCGACTGAAACTGACGACCTGGCCTCCGGATGTCGGACCTGTTCAGCCTGCTGCCCAGGCATCAAGGCCGGTCCGCATGCTGGCAGCATGAATCCGCTGCCACCGGGCAATCCCGGCTCTGCGGGCGGTCCTACGCCGGAGCCGCCCTTCCTGTCCCTGCGAACCGCTGTCGTCCTGCTCGCCTCGCTCGATATCGGCCTCATCGTCGGCACCCTCACCCTCTTCACCGGCTCTCCCGTAGCCGGCGCGGTGCTTGCCGCGCTATCCGCAGCAGGCGCAGCCGTGCCAGCGCTGCACATACTGATCGGCCCGTCTCACTGATCACCGCCTGCGTCGTGCTCACCGGCTGTGCCGACTGAGCGCGCTGCACCGGTTGTCAGCCGGGAAAGTAGACCGTTCCCAGGTCAGAGGTCGTTTTCTTCTGCTGTTTCATCCCGGAAACTGCTGTTTGGTCTGTAGTGTCGGGTTGCGCCAGGAGATGGTGGTCTCGCCAGTGAGACGGCGAGCCATGAGATTGGACATGGCGATGTGGATCATGGCTTCGGAGCCGACGGGCAGGGTCTAACGACCCGCCGAGATAGTTTGGTTGGCGTTGCGAGCAAGGTGAACGCCCTGTTCCTGGCCCCCCTCTGGCCAGGAACGCATCGGCGAACAGCACCACATCAGCAAGGTGCTGCCCGTCGAGCAGATGACGCACCCGGTAGGCCCAGTTGGCGCCACATCCGGCACGTACCTGCCCCGCGTCGCGGACCATCTCGAAGACGGCCAGCTCAACGGCTTCGGAGACTGACCCGCAGACGGCGCCACCGGCCGCCCGCCCGCTCAGCCAACCGAGTGAATCACACTCCCCCGATTGGGTGGTGACGTTCCCTCACATGCCAGCCGCAGGTGCAGGGGGTGCGGGTAACGATTCCGCGCAGAGAGACGGACCCCACAGATGACCCTGTTCGGCGTCGAGCACGTCCTCCCCCGCGACCAGGAGACGGAGGCCCTGGCCGGGACCGAACTGCGCGAGCAGGCAGCCAAGGCGTCGACGTACTGTCCGCGGCTGTCGGCGAGGACCCTCAGACCCTGTACGGCCGGGTCCTCAAGCTGGTCAACCTCCCCCGGCTCTCCGACGCAGACGACCACGACCTGCGGGAGATCCTCCGGGAGCTCCGCATCTGCGAGCAGGAAGGACGTCGCGTTTACCGCGCCCGTCTGCGGCGCGTCACCCGGGTCGACCGGCCGGGAGGTATCGGCCGTCTGCCCCGGCCCCGGTCGGTCAAGGGAGCGAGCGCGCCGGGGACTTGCGCACTGTGCGGCGACGGTCACACCACGGGTGAGCTGATCGGCCGCCCGCCGTTCACGGAGACCCTCCCCTACGTGCCGGTCGGCTGGCTGTGCTGGCACTGTCTGGCCCAGCGCCGCCAACAGCCGCGCCGCCGCGACGTCCTGCTGCGCTTCTTCCACGCCCTGTTCGCCGGCATGGAAGGCGTCGGCCTCAACGGCCACGAGTGCGCAGTACTGCTGGACTGGCTCACCCAGGAGCCGGGCCTCGCCAACAGCAAGCCGTGGACGGCCGACCCACTGGAGAACACCCTGGTGCGGCTGCGGACCAGCGCCGCCGACGGGAACCCGGCCACCTGGCTCAGCGCCCAGACCGCGCACACCATCATCGCCGTCCTGCAGGAGGCGCCCGCCTCCCCGAGCACGACGTCCCGGGACGGCGAGACGCTCGAGGCCCTGGTCCAGCACCTGGCCGAATGGGAGACCAACCCCGCCGGCGTGCGACGGGCGCAGTACGGAACGGGCTGGCGCTACCGCCAGCGGGTACTTGAGCTCACCGCCCTGTCCGAACGCGGTGGCCCCTTCCACCTCTTCCAGTGCCGGGTCAACCGTTCCGGTTAACACGGACCTGCATTCTGCGTGCGGCCATCAGACGTCTGTACCGGTTCGCGAAGTGCTCGATGTCGGCTCTGGCGACACGTATGTACAGGAATTGCCGGGCCAGGCTTTCGACATCACCGACGTGCCAAACGGAACTTATTACCTGCAGATTCTCGCCAATCCCGCGAGGGTGCTCCACGATTCTGACACGACAAATAACTCTTGTGAGCGCAAAGTGACCTGGGGGGCACTGGCGCGCGAACTGTGACGCTGCCGCCATACGAACTCGTCGACGCACCGTGACCACGACCTTCCGCATGAAGCCCTAATACTCCAGCCGTAGATCGCTGGTGCGACGTCCGACCGACCGCGCCTACGGGTGCGTGTCCGTGATCGCGATGACCTCGTCGAGGCGGTCCAGGGCGGCCTGCAGGTCGTCGACCTTGGCCTGGATGCGGTCGCGCTCGGCGCGCAGCATGGCTCGTTGCTCGGCGTCGGTGTGCCCGGTGTCCCAGCATGGAAGGAGTTCCGCGATCCTTCGGCTGGTCAGACCGGCGGCGAACATCTGCTGGAAGAAGCGCACCAGGGTGACGGTGTCCTGCCGGTAGAGGCGCTGGCCGGACGGGCTGCGCTCCGCGATGAGCAGCCCCTGCTGCTCGTAGTAGCGCACGGCGCGTACCGAGACGCCGGCGCCCCGTGCCACCTCGCCGATGCGGACCAGCCGCTCGGCCGCAGCCTCCGTGACGGTCATGGTGATTCCTCTCGCCCCGGTCCTGACGGCCAGCACTTGCCTCTGACGCTAGCGTCAGGTTTTAGCGTACCGGGCATGGATATCAACAACTCCGTCGCCCTTGTCACCGGAGCCAACCGCGGCCTGGGCCGCGCCTTCGCCCAGCGCCTGCTCGAACGGGGCGCCCACAAGGTCTACGCGACGGCCCGCCGACCGGAGACCGTGGACCTGCCCGGGGTCAAGGTGCTCCCCCTCGACATCGCCGATCCCGCATCCGTGAGGGCCGCCGCCGAGGCCGCCCCGGACGTCTCGCTACTCATCAACAACGCGGGAATCAGTACGGGGACCGACCTGGTGACCGGTTCGCTGGACGCGGTGCGGCACGAGCTGGAGACCAACATGTTCGGCCACCTGGGAATGATCCGGGAGTTCGCGCCGGCGCTCGCCAGGAACGGCGGGGGCGCGATCGTCAACGTCCTCTCCGCCATGTCGTGGTTCGGGGGCAAGGGCGCCAATGCCTACCACCTGACCAAGGCCGCCGCCTGGGCCATGACCAACGGCGTCCGCCTGGAGCTCGCCGATCAGGGCACGCTCGTCACAGCGGTACACCTCGGCCTGGCCGACACCGACATGGCGGCGGGCTGGCCCGTGGACAAGATCGCTCCGTCGGACCTGGCCGATGCGGCGCTCGACGGTGTCGAGGCGGGCTCCGCCGAGGTCCTCGCCGACCAATGGAGTCGGGACGTCAAGTCCCGGCTGCCGCTGACGCCGGAAGAGTTCAACGCCGCGATGGACCGCGCCCTGGCGGCGCTGATGGCGGCCTGAGGGGCCCTCGGGCCGCGCTGACTTCGGTGTGTTGCTTCTTAGTTTGGCGTTTATCGTCCGTGGTCGAACATGGCCTCGAACTTGATGACGTTCTCGGCTGAGTGCCTGACGTGAGAGCGGCCTTCGTCTGATCCTGTGCTCCGTCACAGAGGCACTTGACCAGCACGAAGGCCGTAGCAATGAGTCTGGTGCAGCGGGATGTCCCGCGAGATGCGTTTGCCGAACTGTCATACTTCCGGACGGAGTTCTATGCCTGCCTGACCCAGCGGCCCGATGCCTTGTTCGAGCTGAGTGACGCCTTGCTTTGTGCGGACGGCCGGTGAAAACGTTGGTCGAGCTGTCCCTGGCGCCTGAGCATCGGCGTGGACATGGGGCGTTGTACGGCGGGCTCAACCACGGACGTCTGGATCTGTCCCGGCTGCGCAGGGCGCTGGCCGGACTGCCGCTTCCTCGGACGGCGGAGGGGCGGCTGGTCCTGGCGGTCGATGTGAGCAACTGGCTGCGGCCGGACGCCAATACCAGCCCGGACCGGCTGTTCTGCCACACATACGGTCGGGGAAGGGGCTCGGCCCAGATGATTCCCGGGTGCCCCTACTCCTTCGTCGCAGCTCTGGAGCAGGGTCGGACGTCGTGGACTGCCCTGCTGGGCGTGGTCAGGCTGTGTCCGTGGGACGACATCATCACTGTCACCGCAACCCAGGTCCGGGAAGTGTTCCAGCGGCTGTACGTGGCAGGCCAGTGGCGGATCGGTGACCCGCCCGTCCTGGTCGTCGTCGATGCCGGCTACGACGTGACACGCCTGGCTTTCCTGCTTGCGGACCTGCCCGTCGAGTTGCGGGGCCGGATGCGTTCGGACCGCGTCCTCTACTTTCCGCCCCCGCCGCAACCGGCGGGCAAAGTCGGGCGCAAGCCCAAGCGTGGGGCGGAGTTCGCGTTCGAGGCGGCGGCCACTCGGCCGGTCCCGTCCGTCACCACGGTGACCGACACCACCCACTACGGGAAGGCCGTCGCCACTGCCTGGAACCGCCTGCACCCGTTGCTGGTCCGGCGTTCGGCCTGGGCCGACTACCCCGAAGGCGAGCTGCCGGTCATCGAAGGCACCGTCATCAGATTCGATCTCGAGCACACCTTCAGGATGTTCA
This sequence comes from Streptomyces sp. NPDC001663, assembly GCF_042893105.1. Classification (NCBI taxonomy): domain Bacteria; kingdom Bacillati; phylum Actinomycetota; class Actinomycetes; order Kitasatosporales; family Streptomycetaceae; genus Streptomyces; species Streptomyces sp. NPDC001663. The sequence continues at coordinate 13,246 of NZ_JBIAUR010000040.1, forward strand.
AGCAGACGCTGGGGTGGACCACTCCCAAACTGCGCGAGCCGGCCGCCGCCGACCGCTGGACCTGGCTCGTCATTGCTTCACACACCCAACTCCGCCTTGCCCGGTCCCTCACAGAAGACCTCCGCAAACCCTGGGAACGGCCTCCACGCCAAGGGCGCCTCACACCCGCACGCGTCCGTCGAGGATTTCGCCGCCTCCACAGGAAAGCCCCTCAGCCGGCCAGCGCACCGAAACTCACCGCCGCAGGCCCCGGCCGGCCAACCGGAGTGAAGAACAAGCACCGTGCACGCGAGCACCCCGTCGGGAAACAGGACAAACCGAACCTCGCGGCAGCCATCACAAGCAGCACAGCTGCATAAACGCCAAGCTAAGAACATCTAACGGAATACCCCCGTGCTGCCTTCCATTTCTTGGTGGCTCGGTCCGGCCGCGTTGAAGTTTGCCCGTGACCTCGGACACTCGATGGTTATGCCGCGAGGGTGTGTTGATGCCGCTGCCTGGTCTCGGCTGGGGTGAGGTAGCCGAAGGTTTTGTGCTTGCGCAGGCGGCGGCGGTTGTAGAAGGTCTCGACGAAGTTGAAGACCTCGGCGCGGGCGGTGGCCCGGTCGGGCCAGATTCGGGTGCCGATTTCCTCTTTGAGCAGGGCCCAGAAACTCTCCGCGGCGGCGTTGTCGAAGCATGATCCGGTGCGTCCGCAGCTCTGCCGCAGCCCCAACTCACGTATGTGGTCGCGGAATTGGGCCGACGTGTACTCGCTTCCGCGATCACTGTGTATGACGCAGCCGGGTTTCAGACCGGCTCGGCCCTGGGCCATGTTGAGGGCATCCACGACGAGTTCGGCCCGGTGATGGTCGGCCATGGCGTAGCCGACGACCTCGCGAGTGGCCAGGTCCAGCCAGCAGGCGAGGTAGAGCCAGCCCTCGGCCGTCGGGAGGAAAGTGATGTCTCCGACCAGCTTCGTGCCGGGGATGTCGGCGTGGAAGTCGCGGCCGATCAGGTCCGGGGCCGGCCTGGCCCTCTTGTCCGGCCGCGTCAGCGACCGGCGCCGGCGACGGTGGGCGCCCTGGATGCCGTGCTCACGCATCAGGCGGGCGACGCGCTTGTGGTTCACAGACCGTCCCAGACGCCGCAGTTCGGCATGGACGCGCGGGACGCCGTAGGTTCCACGGGAGGCGAGGTGGATGACCGTGATCTCGTGGGTCAAGGCCGCGTCGGCGGCCTGGCGGGCGGCGCGGGTCTTCTGCGCGGCGAGCCAGGCGTAGAAAGAGGAGCGGGCCACCTTCAGCAGCCTGCAGAGGAAAGCGACGCCGTGGGTGGTCTTCTCCGCCTCGATGAACGCGTACGTATCGTTCACCGATCGCTCTCTTTCGCGAAGAAGACCGCGGCTTTTCGCAGGACCTCGATCGTCTTTGCCTGCTCGGCGTTCTGCCTGCGCAGCCGCCTGAGCTCCTCGCGCTCCTGCGTGGTGAGCTCGCCAGGGCGGCCCTCGCCCTGGTCTGCCTTGGCCTGGCGGTACCAGCCGCGCAGGGACTCGGAGCTGATGCCGAGTTCCCGGGCGATGGCGGTGACCGTCTTGCCCGAGGAGTCGACGAGCGCGATGGCGTCCCGCTTGAACTCCTCTGTGTAACGCTTCGTGTACTTGCTTCCCACCTGGTGCTACTTCCTCTGGAACCTCAGGTCCCAGTCTCCAGGTGTCCACGATCAAGGGGAAGCTTCACGTACGCCAGCGGAGGTGCTATTGCCTGGGCGTCTGCTCCCTCGCCGACCCACAGGGCGATGAACAGCGCGGCAGTAGCTTCCAGGAGTACCGCACGTTCGAGACCGCCGCCGGCCACGGGTTCACAACCCACGTCCCGCACCAACTCACGCACGCGTGCGAGGGCAGTCTCGTCGTCCCCGCAGACCGGAACAGCCAGCGGTCGCCCGTCGAAGACGGGCGACCGCATGCGCCACACGTCCTCGTGGCAGAGGTTGAAAGCCTTGACCACGTGGGCTCCCGGTGCCGCCGCGGCCAGTTGCTGCGCGGCTGAGGGGCCTCCTTCCGTCAGCAGCCGGAAGCCCTGTCCGACTGGGTTGGAGCAGTCGAGCAGCACCTTGCCCTCCAAGGCACCGTGCAGGTCCCGCGCCACGTCTACTCCCGCCCCGAAGGGCAGCGCGGCCAACACCACCTCCTGAGCGGACTCGGCCGCCGCGCGCAGGCCGGCATGCTTCGCGCTGCCTCCGATGCGCGTCGCGAGCCGCTCCGCCTTGTGTGGGTCCCGACCCCCGATAATCACCTCGTGCCCCGCCCGCGCCCAGTGGGTGGCGAGAGCGTCGGCCATGTTGCCCGTGCCCAGTACACCGATTCTCATCACGCGGTCCCTCTCCGTACCTGCTTCGACCGTTCACACCGACGCTAGAGGGCCGTTCGGGCACCATTTGGTACGTGACGACCGACGCCTTCCTCGCCGACTGCCGTGCCCGCCTCGCCTTCGACCTTCTCTCCAACACCTGGAACGCCGTGGTGCTCTGGGCGCTGCGCGACGGTCCCAGGCGCCCGGTCGAACTGCGGGAGCGGATCGGGGGCATCAGCTCCAAGGTCCTCACCGAGACTCTGCGCCGGCTGCAGTTCAACGGGCTGGTCGACCGGCAGGAACACCCCGACGCACCATCACGGGTCGAGTACCAACTCACCGCTCTGGGCCGGACCTTGCTGGCGCCCATCGACGCCGTCGGCGCATGGGCCTTCGAGCACGGCGATGAGGTTATGGCAGCGCAGGAAGCGGCATGCACTTCCGCCCCGCAGCCCCCTCCTGCTACTTGCTAGAGATCTTTAATAGTGCAGGTCTCGCCGGGGCGTGGCGGGTGGTGTGAGCCGCGCTATGCCGGAGGGATGAGGTATCCCATGGCGGTGGGCTGACGGCCGAGGAGCGTGATCGGCGTGAGCAAGTCCGGCTCGCGCAGCTGACTTGATCGAGGCGGGGCCAGTGACCGGGAGGTGGCCCGGATGTCGGCGAACCGCTGGCGCCGGGCCCTGGCCTCGGGCGGCCGCCAGGCCCTCGTGTCCAAGGGCCCCGGTGACACCCGCTGCAAGCTCGATGCCGGCCAACTGCGTGCCCTGGAGGCGGTGTTGGAGGCCGGGCCGCACGCGTGCGGATGGAGTGACCAGTGCCGTACCGACCCCGCCTCATCGAGGGACTCATCGCCAAAACCGGACCCGGCCTCCAACCACCGCAGCCTCAGCCGTTAAAGATCTTCTAGAGGGCGCCAGGCGGCAGCAGGCGTGGGGCGCGGATGCCGAGGATGCCGAAGACCTCATCCTTCGCCAGGCTGCGCAGTTCCGCCAGGAAGGCGGGGTCCACGTGGCCCTCCCTGGCCCAGATTCCGGCGAGGGACTCGGCGCAGAGCTGGGCCAAGTCGCTGCGGAAGTCCCCCGCCCGGATGGCCCGGATCAGGGCCGCCTCGACGAACGGACCGGAGAGGAACTCCAGATCCGACGCCGCGTCGTCCTGCTCGTCCTCGCGCGCCGTGGGGTCTTCGATGAGGCGTACGAGCAGAACCGCGCGCTCTTCGTCCGGGATCTCCGGATCGCTCCATACCGGGCCTGGCGACGAGACCGCCGCCGCGTCCTCATTCACGATGCGGGGCCGCTCCTTCCTGAACAGCCTCGCCAGCCAAGTCCTCATCTACGACAGATCCTCGATCCCGTCCACGATGCCGATGCCGACCACGCCACCGACGACACCTCCCAAGATCCCGCCGACCACGGGCCCGACAGTCCGGAGGTCGGCCCCCAACCCGGAACCGTAACCCGCGCCCGCGAGGCCGCCCGCCGTGCTGACACCGTCGTGGAGGCCGCCTGGACCCGCTCGGTGCGGCCACCACATCGTAGACGCGCAAGGCGACGGTCGCAGCGATCAACAGCCTGCCGCCGATCTTGGCGGTCGACTTTCCCAGAGCGATGGCTCCGCGCGGCATCCACGGTCTGCCCAAGGGGATGTGCTCCTTCGTAATCCCAGCCGTTAAAAATCTCTAGACCGATCAACAGCGTGAACGCAGGCGTCGCCAACAGATGGGGGCACAGCCCAGAGTGAGGAAAGCTTCGTGGATGTCGTCACGGATCTCCCAGCGGATCCGCAGGCGGCGGAACCAGTGCAGGTGGGCGAACGCCCGTTCCACGACCCAGCGTTGGGTGCCCAGACCGGAGCCGTGCTCGGTGCCACGACGGGCGATCAGCGGCTTTACGCCGAGATCCCAGACCAAGCGACTCAGTGGCTTTCTGTAGGCGTTCGGCGGTGTGCGTGGCGCCGAGTCTCCCGTGGCTGTCGAGGACGCGGGCGATAGTGAAGCGGATGCAGTACCGGCCCGGTCTCATCGAGGGCCTCATGGCCAAGACCGGACTCGGCCTCCAACCGCCGTCACCCCTGCCGCTAACGATCTCCTAGATTTAGAAGGCGCCGGGGGCAGCAGGTGCGGGGCGCGTACGCCGAGGATGCCAAAGACTTCGTCCTGCGCCCGACCCCGCAGCTCCGCCATAAAGGCGGGATCCACCCGGTCGACCCTGGCCCAGATGCCGCCGAGGGACTCCGCACAGTGCTGGGCCAGCACGCTTGTGAGGTTCTCAGCGCGAATGATCCGGGCCAGGCTCGATTCGACGAACGGACCGGAGAGGAACTCCAGATCGCCCGCCGCGTCGAACTTTTCGTCCTCGCGCGCCGCGGGGTCGTCAAGGATGCCGACAAGCCCTGCAAAGTCTTCAGACCCGCCAGATCGAGCGCGCCGAGGCGAGTCGGCCACTTGGTGTTGTCGTCGAAGAATGCGATCGGGCGGAGCCGGTCCAGCTGTTCGTTCCATTCAGGATCGGCGGCCGGCGCTGCCCAGATGGTCACGGTCGCCCGGCTCCATCAGGCCGTACCGGGCGGCGATTTCTCCATCGCTCGCTTCGCCCAGGCGCTGGACACCACCACGGCACATGTCATCTACCTGCTGTCTCGGCACCCGGTCGACTGGAGCCCCGTCGCGGTTTCGCAGCACCCAGCACACCGTCACGCGTATCCGGCAGTGGCGCACCTGGTACGAGCAAGACCATCTCTCGCTCCAGGACATCGCTGAGCGCGAAGGAACGAGCCTTGCCACGGTACGCCTGGCGCTGCTTAAGAACGAGATCCCACTCCGCCCCGCTGACTCCCATCCGGGCCGTCCAAGAAGACGATGACCCGCACGCTACGCGCCCGCGGCACTCTCAGCGCAGTACGTCAAAGTCGGGTGCATCCACCACGGACACCCGGCGGTGGTGGATGCTGCCGAAGCCGACGCCCACCCCCAAGGCGCTCCGCCAGACCGAAGTCATGGGCAGAGCCCGACGTTTTGATGCCTGGCGTCACGCGAGGGCCGGCACTACTTGTCATGGAAAGAGCACGAGCTTGCCGCTGGTTGTCCGAGACTCGATGTCACGGTGAGCCTGGGCTGCGTCCTTGAGCGGGTAGCGCCGGCCGATGTCCGGGATCAGGATGTTGCGCCGCGCCAGGTCGAAGAGGTCCGCGCTGTGGCGCAACAGCGCCTCGCGGGTGGGGATGTGGTCGCGGAAGACCGGGTAGGAGATCTTGATGCTGTTGGGCAGTTCGCGCATGTTCACCACGGGTACCGCACCGATGACCGCGCCGTAGTACAGCAGTAGCCCATGCCGGCGCAGGACCTCCATTGAGGCTCGGAAGGTGGTCTCCCCTCCACCGTCGAAGACGACGTCCACACCCTCACCGTTGGTGAGCTCCAGTACGGGGCCGACAAAGACGTCGCCGGTGGACACCACGGTGTGGTCGGTGCCGCTGTTGCGGGCGGTCTCGGCCTTCTGCTCGCTGGAGACGATGCCGATGACCTTGCCGCCTCGCGCCTTGATGAGCTGGGTCAGTTTCTGGCCCAGTCCGCCAGCTGCGGCGTGCACCACGACGACCTGGCCTGGCTGCACGTCGGCGGCCTCGGTGACGAAATGGTGGGCGGTGATGCCCTGCATCATCAGGCTCGCGGCGACCTCGTCGGAGATGTCGTCCGGCACCGGCACCGCATCGGTGGCGGACAGCACGATCTGTTCCGCGTATGAGCCGTAGGCGTACACCCAGGCGACCCGGTCACCGACGGCGAACTCGGTCACCCCCTCGCCCAGCGCACTCACCCGGCCGGCGCCCTCCACTCCGGGTACGAAGGGCAGGTCGCCGGTGGCGGCGCCGAGTCGACGCGCGCCGGTGTCCATGAAATTCACCCCGGCCGCGGCGATGTCCACCCGGATCTGGCCTGGTCCGGGCTCGGGGACAGGCCGGTCGGTGATTCGCAGTTGTTCCGGTCCGCCCAGTTCTTCCACGAGGATCGCTTGCATCTCGCCCACCTTTCTCATCGTTCTGCTTCCTCGACTCTCTCTCGCGTAAAATGGACCGGCAAGTCCACAAACTGTGGTGGAGGATCAATGTCCGTCGGAGGAACGAGCGCGCCACGCCTGACCGCAAAGGGCCAGGCCACCCGGCGTCGCATCGTGGAAGGCGCAGCCGAGGAGATCCGCGAGCGGGGCATAGCCGGGACGACTCTCGACGACATCCGTGCACGCACCGCGACCAGCAAGAGCCAGATTTTCCACTATTTCCCCGGCGGGAAGGAGGAGTTGCTCCTCGCGGTGGCCGCCCGTGAGGCCGAGCGCGTCCTCGAGGACCAGGAACCGCACCTGAGCGACCTGGGCACGTGGTCGGCATGGCAGGGCTGGCGGGACGCGGTCGTGGCGCGGTACGAGCGGCAGGGCGTCAACTGCCCGCTCGGCATGCTGATCACCGAGCTGGGCCGCGCCACTCCCGCCGCCCAGGCACTCACGAGCCAGCTGATCGGCCAGTGGCAGGCGGCCCTGCGCACCGGCATCCGGCGCCTGCAGGACAACGGCGAGGTCGACCGGCAACTGGACGCCGACCGCACCGCCGCTGCCCTCGTCGCCGCGGTCCAGGGCGGGGTGACCATCCTCATGTCCACCGGCGGCCTCACACACCTGGAGGCGGCCCTCGATACGACCCTGGCACTCCTGCAAACCGCCGCCCCGACCACGCGGTGACACACGGGCCGACACTTACTTTTTTGTCCGTACTTACGAACCTTCGGACGCCGAACTAGCGTGAAGGACATGACACACAGCGCACCCTCCGTCTCCGTCGGCCACACGCCTGACCAGCGCCTTCAGTACCTCGCGGACCGAATTGAGATCCAGGACCTCATGGTGCGGTACGCACTCGGTCAGGACCTGCACGAAGACGGCGACAACGATGTCCTCGACCAGTGGGACACCGTCTTCGCCCCAGAGGCCACCGTCGACTACTCCGCGGCTGGCGGCGCCGCGCTGAAGGACATTCCCTATCGCACGCTCGTGGACGTCATGCGCGGCACCGACGGGTCCATGAGCGGACTGCTCAAGTGGCAGCACTTTCAAGGATTCTCGACCGTCGACATCGACGGCGATACCGCCCACGCGCGCACCCAGCACCTGCACACTCACCAGGGCGGTGCCGACGGGCAGGGCTGGAATCTCATCCAGACCGGCTTCTTCGTCGACCGGCTCGTACGGCGCCCGGAGGGGTGGCGCATCGCCCACCGCACCCTGGAGATCATCTGGATGGACACCTTCCCGACAACCTGACCGACCCGGGGCCACCGGCCTCCCGCTACGCGTCGACGTGGCACGACTGGACCGACCAGTCGTGCAGGGCGTCGAGCGCCGTCGCGAGCGCGCGTCCGGCCGCGGTCAGTTCGTACTCGACGTGCGGGGGCACCTCGGGATAGACGATGCGGTGCACGATTCCGTCGGCCTCCAATGCGCGCAGCTGCTGGATCAGCATCTTCTGGGTCACCCGCCCGATCGCCCGTTCCAGGTCGGAGAACCGGCGCGGCTGACGGACGAGGAGGTGGTGAATGATCAGCAGTTTCCACCGGCCCCGAAGGACGCCAAGAGCGTGCTCGACCCGGCTGATGGAGCAGTCCGGGGCCGATGTCCCGGTAGATGTCTCCCGTTGTTCCATGTCACTGACTTCCATCCTCGGAACGGCACGAGGGCGCTGGTCCGGCGGGGTGGGCGGTGAGTGCTGCCACCAGTCGGCGATTGGCCTCCTGCGCCGTCATGCCCCAGTTCCACTCGTCCTTGTGCAGGCGCAAGGAGACCACTCCGTGCCAGGCCGACCACAGCAGGAGGGCTGCGGCGAAGGGGGCGTCAGGGTCGGCCCGGCGGGCCAGGTCCACGATCCGCCGCTGCAGACGCGGGCCGTGCTCGGCTCTGGTGGCCGGGAGTTCGTCGCCTCTTTCGAACAGGAGCTGGTAGGCGCCGGGGTGCTCCAGCGCCCAGGCGATGTAGGCGTCGCCGGCGACCACCAGCCGGTCGGCGCCTTCCGCCGCGTCGTCCAGCGCCGCTTCAACGGCCTCGATCAGGGAGGTGTACTCGGCGTCGAGGACCGCGGATCGCAGGTCGGTCTCGGAGGGGAAGTGCCAGTAAACCGCCGACGGCGCACCCGGCACGCCCGCGCGATGGACCGCAGGGACGGCACTGCGACGGGCTGTGGCTGCGCCAGCATGGCCACGGCCGCGGCGACGAGTTCGGCACGGAGATCCCGGCCTATTCACTCGGCCGCCTGGGTGAGCAGGCTCTCCGACAGGTCCCACAGGCGCCGGGCGTTGTTCGCGTCGACGGCGTACCGGGCGACGCCGTGCAGGGTGCCGGAGCGCCGGTCGACGATGTCGGTCTCGTTGCAGTCGACGAAGTAGCGGCCGCCGATGCCTTCGAGGAGGGGCGAGGTCGCGAGGAGCACAGAGGTCGCGGCGCCCTGCTCGACCGTTTTGATCAGCTCGGCGGGCACCCTGCCGCTGCCCCGGCCGCCGGTGTGGCGCTGCAGGTTGGTGTAGATCGCGCCGGGCATTAGGGCGTTGGCGGTGATGTTCTCGTCGGCCCAGCGGCGGGTCGCCTCCACCGCGAAGAGGACGTTCGCGGTCTTGGACTGACCGTAGGCCAGCCACGGGTCGTAGGGGCGGAAGGCGAAGTTGACGTCGTCCCAGACGATGGGTGACTGCTGGTGACCGGTGGAACTCACCACGACGATGCGGGCGTTGCCGTCGGCAGCCAGCGCATCGTGCAGACCGGTGGTGAGCGCGAAGTGGCCCAGGTGGTTGGTGGCGAACTGCCACTCCCAGCCCTGTTCGGTGTACTGCTCCGGGCTGGCCATGACGCCGGCGTTGTTCACCAGGACGTGCAGCGGGCCCTGCCAGGCTGTGGTGAAGGCGGTGACAGACTGCGGATCGGCGAGGTCGAGGTGTGCGACCTGAACGTCCTGGTTGCCGGTCGAGGCAGTGATGTCCTTGGCGACGCGTTCTCCCGCCGCCATGTCCCGCACGGCAAGCGTGACGCTCGCTCCGGTGCCGGCCAGGACGCGGACGGTCTCGACGCCGAGGCCGGACGAGGCGCCAGTGACCACGGCCCGGCGGCCGGTGAGGTCGATCCCCTTCGCCACCTCGGCGGCCGTGCTGGCGAATCCGAAGGGAGTGGTGAGGGTGCTCATGCGTGAACTCCTTGCCGTGTACTGCATCGCGTACTGAGGTGTGTGGCGGTGGTCCTGCGAGTTCAGGGCGTGACCATGCGGTCCTGCTCCACCGGGGGCGTGCCGTCGTGCCAGTCCAGAGCCTTGCCGTAGCGGACCAGTTCGCCGTACAGGGCGGGGTCGACGTGTTCGGTGAAGACCAGGTCAAGCACGGCTTCGGCGGCCTGGGCCGGCGTCTGGGCCTGGCTGTAGTCGCTGAACCAGGGGCGCGAGGTTGCGGTGTCCACCATGCCCGGGCACACCGACGCGATCAGCGTGCCGGCGGCAAGGTCATGGGCGCGGCGCTCGGCGGCGACCGCGCGGACGGCAGCGACCTGAGCGACCTTCGAGGGCACGTTCAACCAGACCGGCCAGCCCGCCTCCTGCGCGGTCCGATGGTGGATGGCACTGCGCCACGACTCCACGGCGTACTCGACCTGGTCCAGGCTCGCGCCGTCGAAGAGGTGGTGAAGGCGGGGGTCGAGATGGCCGAGAGTGCCCAGGCTGCTGGCCACGACGAGCAGTCGTCCACCCGGCCGCAGGATGGGGCCGAAGGCGCGCAGGATCGTGTGCGTGGCCGTGTTCGAGACGTCGATGAACTCGTCGGCCCGCTCAGCCTGCGACTCCTCTGGCAGCAGGCGGGCGACGGCGTTGGAGATGACGACGTCGACTCCTCCGTGCCGGGCCCGGAGGCCATCGGCGAGAGCGGCGACGGCGTCGCTGTCGGTGACGTCCAGGACACGTCCCTCGACGCGGGCCCGGGTGCCGGGCAGCAGGCCGACCTCGTGGGCGGCCTTCGTCACACGCTGGTGGTTCCGGCCAGTGAGCAGGACCAGGTCGTCCGGATGCATGCGAGCCGCCAGCCCTTCGGCAAGAGCGCGGCCGAGTCCTTGGTTGGCGCCCGTGACGAGGGCGATACGTGAACCGTTCATGCATCCCACGCTAGAAACGCCGCATACATGAGTCCAACGAAAGTTCAGCACGGCTAGTATGCGTAAACGTCATGGACTTCACGGATGTGTCACTCACCGCGCTGCGCATCTTCCGGGCCGTCGCCGAGCAGGGGACCTTCACCGCGGCCGCCGCGTCCGTCGGCTACACGCAGTCGGCGGTGTCCCGGCAGATCGCCGCGATCGAACGAGCCGCGGGCGCGGAACTGATCGAGCGGCGGCGCGAGGGCGTACGGCTCACTGCGGCCGGGCGGCTCGTCCTGCGCCGCGCGACGGTCGTACTCGACGAGATCGACGCGACCGCACGCGAACTGTCCGGCCTGCCCGGACAGGCCGCGACGGTTCGGCTGGGCTGGCTGCCCAGCGCCGGTGCCGCTCTCGTGCCCCGCGCCCTGGCCGCCCTGCGCGACACGGATCCCGGCATTCAGGTCGTCGGTCGGGAGGGCGGCACTCCCGCGCTGGTGCGCGCCCTGCGCGCCGGCAGCCTCGACCTGGCCCTGCTCGCCTCGGCCCCGCCGTTCCGCCCGCCGGACGACGAGTCGCCCCCGTTCACCCTGCAGACGCTCACCGAACGCGCCCTGTGTGTGGCGGTGCCGGCGGCGACTTCGTCGACGTGGCCGACCTGCGCGGGCAGCGCTGGATCGCGAGCTCCGCCTCGGGCGAGGATCGCCTGATGGGAGTGTGGCCGGGACTGGACGAACGGCCAGAGATCGCCCACACCGCCCGCGACTGGCTCGCCAAGCTCCAACTCGTTGCCGCGAGCTGCGGATTGACCACGGTGCCCGCAGCGCTGGTTTCCGCCGCACCGCAAGGAGTCCGCATTCTGCCGGTCCGCGGCGGCCCCCAGGAACAGCGACGCCTACTTCTCGCCCGCCCTCCTCAGGCGCCGAACGAGCCGGTGACTCGTGTGGCGGCGGCGCTGCGTACGGCGGCCCTCAGCTCCGGTATGCCTGATCCCTCTTGATGCTGGTCAGCCCTGCGCCGTTTCGATCAGCTCGAGGAGGTTGCCTTCCGGGTCCGCGACGTATGCGTACCGCATCCCTTCGGTCGCTCCGGGCAGCGCGACATCCTCGATGCCGTGCTCTACCGCCTCACCGCCATCGACGGCGAAGCCGGCATTGCCTGACGGAACCGGCAGGCACTACTCGCTTCGGGCATTGTCGAGCTCGGCCGCCAGCACGGCCATCCCGTGCAAGTGAGTGAAGTACTTGGTTGCGTACTCGTCATCACCAATAGGCGGGAGGATCTTTTCAAGGGCCGCGGTGCGTTCATGCAGTGTGTCTCGGCGCCGGTCATCCAAGGGGCCGTCCATGGCTGAGGAGACACAGCCGGCGAGCATCGTGTCCATCATCACCATGCATTCACCCTCCGGCTCTCGCTGGTAGAAGCCCGGAGGGAAGCGCAAGGTCCTGAACTCGTCCCACAATCGCGCCAACTGGTCCAGTCCTGCTTCCGCCATGCCCGTGATCATGCCCTACGGCCAGGCGTCGAGGGAACGTGTTTCCAACCTACGCGGTGCTGTGCTTCTGGTCTCGGCGACATCCTCTGCAGATGGCTCTGCACGTTCACTCGTACTTGCCGCTGCACTTCAGCCAGGGCCTGTCTCCGGTTGTGATCAAGCCCGAGGGTGGGACCGGTCCGATAAGACTGTGGTGTGACGCGTGCGCAACTCACCGACAGCGAGTGGGAGTTCATCGGCCCGTTCCTGCCGGTCGGCAGGAACGGCCCGTACCCCGAGCTGCCGCGAAGGTCCTGACGTCGCTGCCCGGCGTCGGCGTCAGGACCGCCGCCACGCTGCTGGTCACCGTCGGCGACGGCACCAGCTGCCACGACACCGGGGACCGAGGCCGTTCCGGGGTCATGCGTCGTCCTCCTCGGACGCGTCGTCGACGTTACCCATCGCGTCCTAGAAGGCCCCGTCGCCGTACCCGACACTGACGTACTCGGGCCCGAACAGGTTGTCGTCTGGGTCGACGCCCTCGGAAGGCCAGGTCAGAGGCGGCGCGTGACGTGGGGCGGGAGTTGCCGTTCCCAGAAAGCGTCACGGTGAGGGGAAGTCCCTTCGGAGTGCGGCGGTGTGCGGATGTCGAGAACGTGCCACCGGCTCCGTCCCAGGGACATCAGGGCCACCACCAGCCGCACGAGGACGAAGGGGAAACCACCATGGCGATTCAGCGGATGGACAACGTCGGCATCGTCGTCGAGGACATGGATGCCGCGATCGCGTTCTTCGTGGAACTCGGTATGGAGCTGGAGGGCACGGCGGAGGTCAAGGGCCTCGTCGCCGACCAGTGCACCGGACTCGACGGTGTCCACTGTGACATCGCGATGGTCCAGACCCCGGACGGTCACAGCCGGCTCGAGCTGGCGAAGTACCGCAGCCCCGCGGTGATCAGCGCCGGGCCGCGCAATCGGCCGCACAACATTCTGGGCACGCACCGCGTCATGTTCGCCGTCGACGACATCGAGGACACCGTTGCCCGCCTGCGCCCTCACGGCGCCGAACTCGTCGGCGAGATCGCCCGGTTCGAGGACAGCTATCTGCTCTGCTACCTCCGCGGCCCGGAGGGCATCATCGTCGGACTGGCCGAGCAACTACGCTGAGTGTTTGCCGAAAACGTGTCTGGGAACTGCGGTCCGTCGTCGCTCATCGTTCCTCCCCCGATCAGTTGTGAGTTGACTTCCTCCCCCTCGTGAACGAGGGGGATTCCTACGGCTCGCGCCGTGGGGTTTTCTGCTTCACCGCCGACTGCCCGCCCGGAGTTCTCCGTTGAGGTCTTACACCGGCTCCACAGACAGACACCGCCAGCCCGGCGGCCAGAAGGTTCTTCGCCGCGTTCACGTCCCGGTCATGGGCCGTGCCACAGCTGTCACACGTCCAGGTGCGGACGTGCAGCGGCATCTGCGGCTGGAGGCTGCCGCAGTGGGAGCACAGCTTGGACGAGGGGAAGAAGCGGTCCACCGCGATCACTTCCCGCCCGTACCAGTCGGCCTTGTACTCCAGCATGCTCCGGAACTGCGACCACGCGGCATCACTGATGGCGCGGGCCAGACTCCGGTTTTTGACCATGGTGCGTACGGTCAGGTCCTCGATCACGAGCGTTTGGTTCTCACGCACGAGTCGAGTGGTCAGCTGGTGCAGCACGTCCCGCCTGCGGTCGGCGATCCGGGCATGGATCTTCGCGACCTTCTGGCGGGCCTTGCGCCGGTTGGCGCCCTCGCCTTTGGCCTTGCGGGACAGCTCCCGCTGCGCCCTGGCCAGGCGCGCGCGGTCGCGGCGCTCGTGCCGGGGGTTGGCGATCTTCTCCCCGGTGGAGAGGGTCAGCAGGTGGTCCAGGCCGACGTCGATGCCGACCGCAGTGTCGGTGCCCGTGAGCGGCTTGACCCGCGGGTCCTCGCACAGCAGCGAGACGAACCAGCGTCCGGCACTGTCCCGGCTGACGGTCACCGTGCTCGGCGACGCCCCCTCGGGCAGGGGGCGCGACCAGACGATGTTCAGCGGGTCGGCCATCTTCGCCAGCGTCAGACCGCCGTCCCGGAAGCGGAACGCCGAGGAGGTGTACTCCGCGCTCGCCCGGGACTTCTTCTTCGCCTTGAAGCGCGGGTACTTGGCGCGTTTGGCGAAGAAGTTCGCGAACGCGGCCTGCAGATGCCGCAGCGCCTGCTGCAGTGGGACGGAGGAGACCTCGCCCAGGTAGGCCAGCTCCTCGGTCTTCTTCCACGCGGTCAGCAGGGCCGAGGTCTGGTTGTAGTTGACCCGCTCCTGCCGCGCCCACGCCTCGGTACGGGCGGCGAGCGCCATGTTGTAGACCTTGCGCACGCATCCGAAGGTGCGCGACAGCTCGGCTGCCTGCACCTCGGTCGGATAGAAGCGGTACTTGAAGGCCCGCTTCACGGGAGTGGCCATGGCTCACAAACTAGCACATCAACTTGTGAACATACGCGGGTAGTTGATGATGGAGGCCGATCCGCCCGGAGGGCGCATCGGCATTCCCTGCCCTGCTCCGCAGGAGTCCGTTTCCTCCCCCGCCTGAAGGCGGGGGTATCCACGGAGGAATCCCGATGAGCACTCTCGCCGAATCGGGTTGGCTGCAGATCCAAGAGCTGCTCGGGATGGCACCGTTGACGCTCGCCGTCGGGCTGAGGTCACGGGTGGCGGAAGCCGCGGTCGGGGTCGCGGGCCGATCGGGTTCGAAGGCTGCGAACCAGTCGTGCCCTTTTCCCCAGGTGACCTCCCCGCCGAAGGCCGGACACCACGGCACCATCGGCAGCGTCCTGGACGACGCAGACGACTGGGACGAACTCACGCTGCTGCAGTTCAAGCGCCACCTGGTGCTGGCGGGCATGAGGAACGCCTTCGGACCTGGCGCCAGCCAGGACACTTTCAACCGCCACCTCACAGCGCACCAGGCCTCGCCCGACACCCACCGCCCGGAGTTCGCACTGCCGGCGATCCTCCTCGCCCAGGCCCTGCTGCGGGCGCTGAACCAAGAGCTCGAACGCCCGGACAACGAGGACGACGAGGTGTAGCTGCTCTTCGGCGACCGCACGGGCCCCGAGGCGCGGGGACGTGCGGCAAGTCGGCTTGCTGGCCTGCCCGTTGGGCGGTCAGGCGAGGGACACGCCGACAACCATGGGGAGGACGGGTAGTCGCTCTTTGAGGAACGCTCGGAGAGGACCGCGCCGCTCCCAATCAGCTCGGCCGGGTCAGGGTTTCCAGGTGCGGAGCATGGCGGCGATCCCGGCAGCGGTGGAACGCGGGCTGTTCAACTCGTGTGCGAGCGCGGTCAGTTGCTCGCGGGTCGGGTTGACCGGAATGTTGCTGGCTTCGAGGTACATGACGGCGACGGCGCAGGCGACCGTCAGGTTGGAGCGCTCCAGCCAGCGGCAGCGGCCGAGAGTATGGACCAGGGCAGCAGCGCGAGCGTAGGGGCCGTCATAGACGGGGCGCTCGAGGAGTTCGCCGCGATGGCGGGCGACCGCGGCGACCGGTACGCCGTAGTCGTCGACGCCGGGGTCACGGTGGCCGGCCCGTTGGGCGACTTCCAGGATCCAGGACTCGTCGACGTGCAGGATCACGCGGCGGCGCCCGGCTGCGGCTGGGCGTAGGGGGCGTCGAGCTGCTGCTCCAGGTCGTCGAGGAAGGCGCCGTGCTCTTCGATGAGGCGCTGCGCGGCCGTCATGCCGGCGGCGCGGGCGCCCGTGGTGTCTTCGATGATCAGACGCTCAACGTAGCGGTTGAAGTCCAGGCCGCGGGCGGCCGCGGCGTCCTTGCCTGCCGCGAGGACGCCGGGTTCCAGACGGACCTGAGTCTGTTTCTTCGGGGAGGCCATACCAGGAGGGTAGCAGGGTGGTAGCAGAGGTTTAAGGTACCTGCCCCGAGAGCCCCCAGTCATGTTCGCTCGCCGTTTCCGCCCTCCCCCAGAGCCCCCATCGGTTTCGCCACGAACCGCCGGCCCCGTCAGCCACCGCCGCTAGGCGCTGCTAGGCCTCCGACCGGTCGCCTTCCTCACGGCCGCCTTCCTGGCCGGCTGCTTCTTCGTCGTCTTCTTTGCCGTGGCCTTCTTCGTCGGCAGCGGCAGCTCCCGCAGTTCGGCGTCACTGATGGGCACGACCTGGTCCCTGGCCTACTCGTAGCCCTTGCCGATCTCCGACTGAATGACCTCGCGGTCCTCCAGGTCGCCCACCTTCGTCACCCGCACCCGGCCCATGTCCTCCAGGTGGTGCTGGTGGAAGCGGATGGAGTGGCCCTCGGCTGCGCTCTGTACGTTGATCGGCACGGCGCCGTCGACTGAACTAAACAATGTCCCGAACGGGCAGAAATCAACCTCTCGGTCGGCTTGCGGGGCATCCGTCCGGGGACAAGAAGGGCGACGAGCACGGGCCGGCGTCCACCGGGCAGTCCTCGAGAGACATCACTCGCTCACACCACCTGCAAAGCAAGTCAGCTCGGGCGCCCACTGCGTAGAGGCGCCTCACCGCTTCCGTCGCGGCCTCGAACCATGTCCGGTCGACAACCGTCGTCGGGGCGGCTTCAAGTAGCTGCTTGCTTCGCCATGCGCTCAGCCCAGTTACTGAGCGAACCGCTTGGACAAGGTCGATCCCCCGATCGCCGCTGGAGGACAGCAGCACGTCGAACTCAGGCTCCTCCACCATCCCCCCAACGGACGCAGCCATACCGCCTGGTGGACACACCGCCACTACGGCCCATCAGATCATGCTGCCTGGATCCGCCCTCAGAAGCTGTTGTCTTTCCGGGCTTGAGAACGGTGTTTTCGCTGGTCGGGCGTAGGGTCGGTGTTCCTGTGGGAGTGGTGGTCTGTCGTGTCGCCG
>NZ_JBIAUR010000041.1:0-29923 GCF_042893105.1 Streptomyces sp. NPDC001663
CTCACGCACAGTGCAAACGCTGCCCGATCCCTCGAACCGCTTGTCCGGTCCCCCGCCGCTCCCGACCCGGTGAACATATCCGGTCACAGCACTAGATGGTGGAAGAAGCGCCCGGATCCCTGCGGCCTTATGTAACCTTCTCCGACATTCCTGGCCCCGGTTGACAGCGCTATCGGGTCGTCATACCCGCCCAGGCCCGGGCCGCACTGACCTGTGAACTGCCGCCCCTGCCCGACGCGGTAGTTGACGGTCTGCTCCGGATCACCGGCCGCTGGGCGCTGCTACTGCGCCTGACCAACCGTCTGATCGCCGAACAGACGGCCACCGGCGCTGACCCTGCTGCCACCGCCGAGCGGATTCTTCACCGGCTGCACGCGCACGGGCCCACCGCGGTGGACGACCCCGCCGCCAGCTGGAGCCTCGACGACCCCCGCCTGCGCAGTCAGGCCGTGAAAGCCTCGGTCGAGGCAGCCACAACCCTGTTGCCGCCCGGCGGTGCCGAACGCTTCACCGAGCTCGGCATCTTCGCCGAGGATGAGCTCATCCCGGTATCCGCCGTCACCCTGCTGTGGGAGGCCACCGGCGGGCTGGCCGAGGCCCAGACACGCAGCCTGTGCCAGGACCTGGCACGCCTGTCCCTGCTCACTCTCGACCCGCGGCACGGCGGCCAGATCGGCATCCACGATGTCATCCGCGACTACCTCCGCGGCGGCCTCGGCACGGCCGGCCTGGCCCGCCTCAACAGCCAGCTGGTCGATGTCATCGCCGCCACCCTGCCACCGACCCGCCCCCTGACCCCCACCGCTCCCGATCCCCAACGCGCCTGGTGGCAGCTTCAGGACGGCTACCTCCTTGACCACCTCATCACCCATCTCATCACCGCCGGCCGCACCGTGTCCGCCGAGGCCACAGCCGGCGATGTGCGCTGGGTCGAAGCACGCCTGACACAACGCGGCCCCAGCGCCCCCTGGAACGACCTGGCGCGCATCAACACCCCTCACAGCCGCTCCCTGGCCCTCAGCATCTCCCAAATCGCCCACCTCCTCATCCCCACCGACCCTCCCCACGCCCTCACCGGCGTCCTCCACAACCGTCTTGAGGCACACCCGCACTGGCACCCCCAGATCACCGCCCGCCGGCAGGACCCCGCCCTTCGCCCCTGCCTCGTCAACCGCTGGCCCCTGCCCGACGGCCCCAACACGGCCCTGCAGCGCATGCTCACCCGCCACGCACCGGGCGTCTCCGGAGGGAACCGGTCGGTGGCAATCGCCCCGGACGGCACCTGGCTCGCCACCACCGGCAGCGCCGACGGGGGACGGATCTGGGACCGGGCTTCGGGTACCTGCACCGCCACCCTCGCCGCCCACACCGGCTGGGGGCCGGTGGCGATCGCCCCAGACGGCACGTGGCTCGCCACCGGCAGCCACGACGGAAAGGTACGAATCTGGGACCCGGCCTCGCAGACCTGCACCGCCACCCTCACCGCCCACACCGATGCCGTGTGGTCGATGGCAATCGCTCCGGACGGCACGTGGCTCGCCACAGGCGGCCGGGACGGAAACGTGCGGATCTGGGACCGAGCCTCACAGACCTGCACCGCCACCCTCACCAGCCACACCGATGCAGTGCTGGCCATGGCGATCGCCCCGGACGGCACGTGGCTCGCCACCGGCGGCCGGGACGGAAACGTGCGGATCTGGGACCGAGCCTCACAGACCTGCACCGCCACCCTCACCGCCCACACCGGCTGGGTACTGTCCGTGGCGATCGCCACGGACGGCACCTGGCTCGCCACCAGTGGCCATGACAAGGCGGTGCGGATCTGGGACCGGACCCCGGGCACCTGCATTGCCACTCTCACCGGCCACTCCAAACCTGTGGCGTCGGTGGCGATCGCTCCAGACGGCACGTGGCTTGCCACCGGCGACGGTGACGGAAAGGTGCGGATCTGGGACCGAGCCTCGCAGACCTGCACCGCCACCCTCACCGGCCACACCGAGCATGTGCAGTCGGTGGCCATCGCCCCAGACGGCACCTGGCTCGCCACCGCCAGCGCCGAGGCGGTACGGACCTGGGACCAGGAGTTCGCTGCTCAGGTTCCCTCGCCCGGCCCCACCGACTGCGTGATGTCCGTGGCGATTGCCCCGGGCGGCACCTGGCTCGCCACCGGCGGCCGCGACGGGAGGCAAAGCACGTTGATTGCCACAGAGGGCCGTAACGGGACGGCGCGGATCTGGGACCGGGCCTCGGGGACCTGCTCCGCCACCCTCACCAGCGACAGCGACACCGTGTGGTCGGTGGCGATCGCTCCGGATGCCACCTGGCTCGCCACCGGCAGCTTTAAAGGAACTGTGCAGATCTGGGACCGGGCCTCGGGGACCTGCACCGCCACCCTCCCCCGCCATACCGGCTGGGGGCCGGTGGCGATCGCCCCGGACGGCACGTGGCTTGCCACCGGCGAGGGTGACGGGAAGGTGCGAATCTGGGATCGGGCTTCGGGTGCCTGTATCGCCACCCTCACCGGCCACACCGACGCAGTACGGTCGGTGGCCATCGCCCCGGACGGCACCTGGCTCGCCACCGGCGGACAGGACGGAAAGGTGCGGATCTGGGAGCGAACCTCCGGAACCTGTACTTCCACCCTCACTGGCGACACCGAGGCAGTGCACTCGGTAGCGATCGCCCCGGACGGCTCCTGGCTCGCCACCGGCGGCAACGACCAGACCGTACGGATTTGGGATCGGATCTCGGGCACCTGCACCGCCGCCCTCACCGGCCACACCGACGCAGTACGGTCGGTGGCCATCGCCCCAGACGGTACCTGGCTCGCGACCATCGGCAACGACCGGACAGTACGGATTTGGGAGATCGCGGGAGCCCGCACCGTGGCCATCGCACACTCCGAGGGGACGCTCTACTCGTGTGCATGGGCGGACGGTTCACACGAACTGGCAGTAGGAGGCGAGCGAGGCGTATACCTCTTCGCCCTCCTCACGTGAATGGGCGAGAAGCGATGGTCGGCTTTCCGCGGCAGGGCGGTTGCGGACTTTCAGCGGCCAGTAAGTGAGGGAACCCACGCCGGGGACCTGGGCTTCCCAAGCTCCAGGTGTAACCGTATATAGGCAGTTGTCTGACGCAGTTCCCAGGATGGAGCTGCTTGGCAGTTCCGCTGCGTCTGCAGGGATCGGGGGACGCGATGCAGAAGTACGTGCAGTTGGGCGTGGTGTTCGTCCACGGGTTCAATTCGGTTCCGACCATGTGGGACACATTCAGAGCCCTGCTTGATGAAGACCCGGACCTGGCCGCCGTGCAGGCGTTGACGTTCGGTTACGACACCAGGGTGTGGCAACCGCATCCACTGCGCCGTATCCCGACCTTCGACACGGTCGCCGACAGCCTGAAGGAGTTCCTGGACACTGACGCGGAAGACTTCAACAACCTGGTGCTGGTCAGCCACAGTCAAGGCGGCCTGGTCGTGCAGCGTTACCTCGCCCGGATGCTCGTCGAGGGACGCGGCGAGGACCTAGCCCGCATCCGTCAGGTCGTACTGTTCGCCTGCCCCAACAACGGTTCACAACTAGCCCTGACCTTGCGTCGCGCGCTGCTGCGACGCAACCCGCAGGAACAGCAGTTGCGGCCGCTGAACGAGCAAATCACCGACACTCAGCGCATCATCTTGCGAGACGTCATCAACGCCGGGCGAGTCACCGAGCGGACCTGCCCGATCTCGTTCTCTGTCTACGCCGCCGAGACAGACAACATCGTCACCGCTGCCGCGGCGCGCAGCGTCTTCCCTGACGCTGCCGTCCTTCCAGGAGATCACTTCAGCATCGTGCAGCCCGGTTCGCGCGCACACCGCTCCTACACCACTCTCAAGCGCCTCCTTCTGGCCGCCGTCGACGGTGACCCACCCGTCCTCCGTGCGACCCTGGCAGGGCTCGGGCCAGCAACCCTGGAAGTCCACAACGCCGCGACACCCGGCAAGCCACCGAGCAGCGACGTGAGCCTGACGCCCTACCTTCACCGGGCCCACGACTCTCTGCTGCGCGACGCCCTGGTACCAGTGCTGGCCGGCGGTCCATCCCGGCTCTTCGTGCTGACCGGCGAGTCGTCCACCGGAAAGACCCGCGCCCTTTACCAGGCTGTACACGACCTTGGTCCGACCCTCCCACTGCTGAAACCCATCACTTCCGGCGACCTCCTCGATCTCCTCCGGAAGGGCACGATGGCTGTCGGCACGGTGCTGTGGCTCAACGAGGCACAGCGATTCCTCTACGGCAGGGTCGGCGAAGAAGCCGCCGCCGACCTTCAACGTGTACTGCAACGCCGCCCCGGTGTGGCCGCATTGGCCACCTTGTGGCCCGATTACTGGAACGAACTCGCTGTCGCCGAGGGCACTGCCAAACTCCACACGCAGGTCCGTGCCCTGCTCACACACCCCTCCTTGACCATCCGCATTCCCGTCCCGCCGCAGCTCACCACGGAGGACTTCCACCGTTGGCAGGACCTCATCGAAGTCCAGCGTGACCAGCGATTGTCAGATGCCTGGGCTGCTGGCCGGGCGGACGGACGAGTCATCCAGCACCTCAGCGGAGGACCCGAACTACTGGCCGCCTACCTCGCCGGCCCTGGCACCCACTTCACTCACCAGGAATACGCCCTGCTCACTGCCGGCCTGGACGCCCGCCGCCTGGGCCACCGCGCGCCCCTGCCCCCTGCCTTGCTCGCCGACGCCGCAGACGGCGCCCTCGCCCCACACCACCGCAGCTCCGCCGCAGACTGGTCCGACCAGGTCCTGGATGCTCTGGCCACGGGAAGACGACCCGACGGAACTCGCACCGACATCCGGAACACGCTGTCGGCCTTGACCGTCCTGCGTGCCCGCTCCGGCGCAGCCGCCCGGTACGACCCAGCCGACTACCTCGCCCAACAGACTCGACGACTCCGTGCGGACCAACTCGGCACACCCTCCCTATGGCAGGCCCTGCTCGAGCACACCACGGACCCCGACGACGTCAACAACCTCGCTCAGGCTGCCTGGCAGCGCGGCCTGTACCGGCATGGGGTCCTGCTGTGGCGCAAAGCCGTCCTCACAGGCCACTCCCGTGCCCCTACAAACCTTGTTGCCGCCCTCCCCCCAGCGCTCGACCCTCACCAGTGCGTTCCTCAATGGGTGGCAGTGCACAGTAGTCTCACCGACCCAGTCGCCGTGGCTGATCTGCTGGAGACGCTGAAGAGGACGGGGGCCAGGGAGGCGATGGCGGCTCTGCTGGACCGGGACCCCGCCACCCACACCACCTTGACCGACCCGGACGGCGTCGCCCGTCTCCTGCACGAGCTGCGGACCGCGGGGGCCGACGAGGCCGTGGCGGCGCTGCTGGACCGGGATCCCGCCACCCACACCGCCCTCACCGACGCCCTCGCGGTAGCCCGCCTTCTGGAGGAGCTACAGGGGGCGGGGGCCAGCGAGGCGGTCGACACCCTGGCGCAGCGAGCAGCAGACGTTGATCTCACCGACCACGGCGTCGCCGGTCTGCTTAGGGAGTTGTGGATGATCGGGGCCATCGAGGCGCTCAACACCCTCGCACAGCGAGCAGCAGACCACATCGACCTCACCAACCCGCCCACAGTCACCGAACTGCTGGACGTGCTAAATCTGTTGGAGGAGGTAGGGGACTGCGAGGCGGTGACGGCACTGCTGGACCGGGACCCTGCCACCCACACCACCCTCACCAACCCCCACGAGGTGGCCAACCTTCTGCAGGAGCTACGGAGGGCGGGGGCCAGCGCGGCGGTCGACACCCTGGCACAGCGAGCAGCAGACATTGATCTCACCGACCCGGACGGCGTCGCCCATCTGCTGCAGGAGCTACGGGCGGCGCGGGCCAGCGAGGCGCTCGACACCTTGATGCGGCGGGCAGCAGATGGTGATCTTTCCGACCCGGACGGCGTTGCCCAGCTGCTGCAGGAGCTGCGGACGGCGGAGGCCAGCGAGGCGGTGGTAGCTCTGCTGGATCGCGATCCCGCCACCCACACCACCCTCACCGACCCGGACGGCGTCGCTCGTCTCCTGCGCGAGCTGCGGACCGCGAGGGCCGACGAGGCGGTGGCGGCTCTGCTGGATCGCGACCCCGCCACTCACACCACCGTCACCAACCCATCCGGCGTCGCCAGTCTTCTGCAAGAGCTGCGGACCGCGGGGGCCGACGAGGCGGTCGACACTCTGACGCAGCGCGCAGCAGACCACGTAGATGTCGAGGACCCGTACTCCGTCACCGATCTGCTGCGTGAACTGCGGAGGGCGGGAGCCGCTGAGGTGCTCGACGCCCTCGCGCAACGAGCAGCAGACCGCGTTGACCTCACCTATCACTTCGGCTATGACGAGCTGCTGGAGGAACTGCGGACGGTGGGGGCCAGCCTGGCTGCTGACACCCTGACGCATCGCGCCGCGAATGCGGGTGTCGGCACCTTGCAATCTGCGAGCCCCTACGGGAGAACGGCGGATGGCCAACCCGCAGCGCCGTGGAGCTGGAGTGATCTCACCCAGTTCTAAACCGTGGGGTACCGGTAGGTCGACGAAATCGGGCACCGGCCAGCGTGGACTCCGCCCCGATGTGGCTTCAGGGGGTGTGGGACGGGGAGATTGAGGAGCTGACGCTCGAACGCTTCGCTCAGCTATGGCAGTTCAGGTGCGATGCCCCGCGAGGCGCGCGGCCGTCGAGGGCACGCTGATGGCCCAGGTGACGATCGCGGACCTGCTGCGGGTGATCTCTGCGGTGCCGGGATGACGCGAGCGCGGCTCCAACGGGGTGCGCCTCGACTACGACGGCAGCTGCCTCGCTCTGTCCACGATCGACCGGCCCGACGAGGTGCTCGCGCGCGGAGACGCGCGGACACGCCACGACAGCATGGGAGTTGACCACAAGGCGGTTACTGCCGGCCATGCCACGGGCGGGTCCGCCGCCGTGTCCGAGACAGAAGGGGCCGCCGAGTGACCTCCGAGCGCGAAGCGATGGTCGCCTTCCTGCGCGGCCGGTACGCCGAGGGCATCCGCATGGCGACCGACATCGCAGGGGTCCTCACCGCCCAGGCAGCCGAAGGCCGCATGGGCCTGACACCGGCACAGGCTGATACACAGGCACGGCACGGCGTACACGCCGCCGAGACGCGCTCCCGCTTCTTCGAGGAGACTGTGATCCCCCACCTGGGGGCGGACGGCCCAACGGGAGAGATTGCCGAACTGCAGCTCCATGTTCTGGTCGACGAACATCGCGGGGCACCTGGCCATGACGAGCGGTGGCGCCTGTACCCGCTCCCCTGAGTGCGGGTGGGACTGCAAGGGAAAGGCCACGGGCCGGCGCGCTCTCGCCGTCATCGGGCAGATGTTCGTGGTGACATGGCGACAGGCGGCCGTTGTCGGCGTGGCGGGTGGAACTGGCGGAGCGGTCGGGCTAGCTTTCTCGCGCCTGGCCTCGGACGCGGCCAGTTCTGGATGCTCGACCCGACCACGCGGCATCGTCAGAGAACCAACGTCGTGAGCCCATTGCCGGATCCCGCAGTTGTGTTGAGATGCGCCTTCGTTGCCCAGGTCGGGGGGCTCCTCGGAGGAACACGCATGTACTGCATGGATCAGCTCGGCAACGCTGCTTGCCAGCTCACCGGTGAGTCGCTCGAGGGCGTACGACGCCGTCTGGGCGGACTCGACCGGTTCGATCACCTCGTACCCTCGGCTTCAGGAGAGCAGGCTCTTCTGGAAGCGGCACTGATCTCTGCACTTGGCGCCGTGGACGGTCAGACGCGGCCGTTCGGCGTCAGGGAGGCCAAGCCGGTGGAAGAGTGGCTGGTTCTGCGCCTTGAACGCCCTGCGGACGTGCGGTCCCTTTTCGGGCTGTTGCCGTACCGCACGAGGAAGGGATCGTGGCGTGGCGTCCGTGAACTGACCGTGCGGATGGACGGTGCGCGTTTGCGCTTCGGTCTCCGTCCCTGGGCATTCGAGGCATCCTGGCGCTCGCCTGAGCCGGCGGTGTGGGTGAGCGGACCGCATGGTGAGGACCTTGCCGCGTTGCTGGCCGCCCACACCGCTCAGGTCACGGCATCCGGGCACGTCGTGCAGTGGGATCCGTTGCGTGAAGAGCGGGGCCCTGGTCGCCGAGAGCCGGTGGAGCGCAGTCTGCTGCGCCGGCTCATTGTTTCCTGCTCGATGGGCAGTGCCCTGCTGCGACGCCCCCGCCTGTGGGACAGCCTCACGGGGTACGTGGGTGTACGGCTGAGTACGGAGATGGCTGACCACGGGCTCGACTGGTTGCTCGAACGCCAGGTGGGAGTTGGCGGGTTCGACGAGGAACGGCTGATCGAGGTACTCGAGGACGGCATTGTGGGGTGCGGGCTACGGCTGCTGGACCACGCGTGCGGACCCGAGAATTGCACGGTGAGAATGGCACCCCGCTGGTCTTTCTGCCGCGGCGTTCTCACCATTCGCAGCAGTCGCGTACCGGCGGCCGCCGCTGGCTCGATCCCTAGCCCACGGCCGTTGACGGCCTTGGGCGATGGCCGCAACGTCAGCCGGCCCCGGCGGGCAGAGAAGGGCACGGAGTCAGACGTTCTGAAGCAGGCGTGCGTCGTCCAACTCGTTGACGCGCCGTCCGGCGGCCTGGGGCGGGACCACCTGGCCAGGGCGGCCGAGCGCATCGCCGCCTGGGCTGCCCGCGGTCTTGCCGTAGGTCTCCTTCTCGTGGAAGAAAGCAGCATGGGCCTCCTCTTGGGCGATCGGCGCCGCCCGGATTGGGCGACGGCTCCAATGCCGAAGGGGGTCAGCAGATGGACGAGGCTGCGCCTTGCTCCCCCGCCCGGCCAGCTGTGGTCGCTGGCGGTCCCCAACTCCAGCGACGCGATCAGCGCGGCACTTCAGCATGCCCGCAGCGCCTTCGACCAGGTGTTCCTGATCGGCGCGTATGACGGATGGATGCAGGAGGTGATGTCCCCGAAGTGGGCTGCAGACCTTCGGATTCTCGTGCATCACGCCCGGCCCTTCCAGCGCCAGATTCCGTTCCCTGGCAAGACCACGGGCAACACCACGCATGCGAACGATGGTGTGCGGCTGACACCAGCCGAATCGGCCGTCCTGTGGCGGTCGGAGCAGTTGGGCCGGTGCGCCCACCCCCTCGACGGGCTGCTGCTTCTCACGGACTCCGAAGACGCTGCCGCCCTGGACGGCTTCGACTTGGCCGTCGAAGAACAACTGGTGCGCTACGGCACGCCCGTGCTGGGCCGCTTCCCGGACCATGGTCTGATCATTCGTGGTCCCCGGCACAGTGCCCATCCACCCACTGTGCTGGACCCGCAAGCCAAGCCGCTCGACCATGCACACATGGCAGCCGCAGCCGACGCCCTCCATCGGCGTCTATGGGGAGACCTGCCTTCCACAGCAGCGCGCCAGCACGTTCTGGATGCGGCACCGGACGTGCCGGGCCTCTCGTCGTAGGCCGGCAGAGGGTGGGCACGGCAGCGGACAGGGGGGTGAGAGCAGCAAGCACGGGGCCGTCGCCGAGAGGCGCGGCTCCCGGCCAGGTGAGACTGACGGGCGCGAACCTGACGGGCACGAACCTTTCTTTCGCCGACCTGACCGGCGCGGCGCCTGCCGGCACTCCTGGCCACCGATGAGCATCTGCGCGAGCTGCGGACTGCGGGGGCCAGCGAGGCGGTGGCGGCATTGCTGGACCGCGATCCCGCCACCCACACCACGCTCACCAACCCCCATGGGGTACGCCCGAGCACCGGCGGGCGGTTGCCGGTGGCGCAGCCTGCTGGGCGCGGCTTGTGCCGCGGTAATCGCGACGAGTATCGCTGGCACGGCCCGCCCTTGCGCGCGAGCCTGGACGACCGTACCCGTGCCCGTTGACGACCTCGGTGTCGCCCCGGCCCGCGCTGGTGCGAAGCAGGCGTCCGCCGCGGCAAGTTGAGGCAGTCCCCGGGCGCTGCTAGCGGTGCATCTATGTAGAGAACCCTCATGGGCATGTCCTCGTGGTGCCTATGAAAGTCACGTGCCGCCCACGCTGCCAGCCAGAGATGATGGGGAGTGAGCGATCAGGCTGCGTGAACGGAGGATCCACATGGAGCAGTTGGAGCTCATCGTCGTGCAGCTCGAAGAGGCCAAGGACCTGATCGAGAAAGGGCGCGTGGCTCACCTGCGGCTGGCGTTCATACTCCTTGACAGCGTGACGGAACTGATCCTTCACAGGACGGTGGAATCCGAGCTCTGGGACCAGGAGATGCTCATTGGACTGTTGTCCACATATAAGCAGCTCGCAGCCCATGGAAGTACCAAGGCGGCTGCTGAGGTCGGAGCGATTGAGGCCAGGATCATCTCCAAGTCCGAGCTGAACAAGATCGACCGCAACTTCGACACCAAGGTGGCTTTTCTCGTCGAGCGTGGACCCTTGGACGCTGCACTCGGCCCTGTCCTGGAGAAGCTGCACAAGTACCGCAACGAGATGTACCACCGCGACAAGCTGAGGCCCGAAGTCATCAAGCCCGCCACCCTGATCTACTTCGACTGCGCATGCACGGCGCTGGATTCGTACCGTCAGCTGTACATGGCGTACGGCTCCCCCTCTAATCTCGGGCCGGAGCTCAAGAGGTACGCTGTGGCCGACGGTCCGCTAGGTCTCGTGGGGCAGGACCTTCCCCAGAGGATCGCCGCGCAGCTCCGCCGCGAAGTAGGACTCGACCTGCCCCAGGTACGCAGTGCACTCGCCCAGTACCTGCATGCTCGCCTAGATGAGATGAGGGATGGACTCACGTTCATCGAGGAGAATCTTGGCATTCCGGGCCTCGTACGCGGGGATGCCCTGCGCCTCGTGCAGGCGAACCTCACGGCGACGACAACCCTTGAGCAGGTTCGCGGAAGAAAGTACCCGTACTCCAAGGCAGACCTGGAGCGGTGGCGGAGTCAGGTGTCCGCACTGGAATCGATACACGACAAGCACGAGCTTGTGCGAGAGTACGCCAGCGTTGAAGACGCCTTCGAGCCCTTCGAACAGAAGGTGGAGAAGGCAGTGACGGACCTAGATAGGCATCTCGCGCTCCAAGACGACATCGCTCGTGGCAAATAGAGGGACCCCGACAATTCACAGGCGGCGCCGGGGAGCCCGGCGCTATCGTGACTGGGATGAGCTGGTCACTTAGCCTCCTGGCGCCCAGGGAAACGGAACTGCTCGATGCGTTGTTCCTTTCAGCGGGACGGGCCCTTCACCTCGCGAACGCCTACGAGAACAAGTGCCAATACGTACTCCGAGTAGGCAACTTGATCACCGCCCACCAGGTAGACCCGGCCCTGACCCTGGAACAGGCCATCGCCGCAGCGCCAGCGGACAGGCTACTGGGCGGCACTCTCCACACTCTGGCCACCCACCCGATGGGCCAGACCATGGATTTGGACACCCTTCACAGGGCCAGGGAAGCCCGGAACTTTATCGCGCACGAGGGTGCCTCGATCGGGCACATCTGGTCCGCGAACAGCGACCGCATCCTGCGACATGCCGTCAAACTGCGGGCGGCAGTAAAGGACCTTGCGCACGGCGACAACGTCATCTCGCAGTGGTGCCACGGGCTGGAGGAACTGCACGAACTCCCGCCCGCGGACTGGATCAAGCGTTACCCCGAGACCGTCGACACCTGGGTCTTCGGCAGCCTGCGCGCTCTGCTCCCCGTCGAGCCACTGGAACCGGCCTCGGATTCCCAGACGCCGGCGTAGATCATCTCGCCTAGCCCTCCGCGGGTCCTGGTCTGGTCATGCTCCAGCCCCGCAAGGGCACGGACCTGACCAGTACCCTTGCCGACATGAACGGCCTGCCGCTGGCCTACTCCGGGATGACCTGGAGCGCCGTGTCCGGATTGCAGTGAGGGCAGGCCTCGACATGCTCATATAGTGCCCTCCGCGCCATGTCTTCGCTGATCCCCTTGACGCGGGCGCCCTTCGCCATATGACACCCCCCGGTGGACCCGCGCGGGCGGGCTCCCGGCCCCGATGCCCCGCTCGATCAGCCACTCCGGCGGAAGCGGACGCCGCTCCTCGCCGCGTCGGTGTTCGGCCTCTCGCCGCTCCTCGACCGCGATCCACCGATCCGGCTGGGCAAGTCTCGGCCGTTCGCCAAAAGTACGATTTCTGGTCCGCGAGGCCGTCGACGACCCGGATGGAGCTCACCGAGCACACACTCATCCAGGCCCGCACCATCATCACCTGCGCGGCCTGTAGCCGAGGGCATCCGCATGGCGAACGACATCGCCGGGGTACTCACCACCCAGACAGCCGCCAACTCCCTTTGCGCGCAGAACTTCTGGATACGCGCTTAGCGTGCTCCCAGCATCCGGTCAATTCGCCGGCTCGCCAAGCTGCACACCCTCGCCCATGGCCGTGAAGACTGCGGCTTCAGTCACTGCCCATTCTCGTCTGACTTCTACTCTCCAGGTCCCACGACAGTGATACGGCTGGAAAGGAGCTCCAAGGGATGGAGGTTTCGATCCAAAACCTCTGTTCCCCGTAGACGAACGTCTTTCAGCGCGGGGAGACCTAGGAGAGGCTGGGCTGAGCGAACAGATCCAGAGTATGTAATCCGTAGTTCTTCGAGTTGCTCAAGGGAGGACAAGTCGTCGAGATCCATCGGCGGGTCCGCAGCGAAGTCACTATTCCCAAGGATCCAGAGACGCTGCAGGCGCATCAGATGACGGAGCGGCTCGAGCCCGACCACGCGCATTTCAAGGAGCTCCAGGTCGACCAGCGATACGCATGCCTCCACCCCGCACAATTCAACACTTTGCCCCATTCCCTCGATTTTCAGATGAGCGAGGTGTTGACATCTGGAAACCCAGGAAAGATCTTTGCCAGCGAAATTCCACAGCTGGAGGTTCGTCAAGCGTGGAATCGTTGCAAGATGAGACAGTCCTTGGCGTGCATCGGTTCCGATTTTCTCAATGCTGGGACTAGGCTCTGCGGGGATCGCCTGTTGAGATCTTGTCAGGAGCACAATCTCTCGAATTCCAGGGACCTTGAATGCCTCGGAATCGTCCCGGACTGCGCCGTTCACTTCGATATACTTCAGACCGGGAAGCGCGCCCAAGAAGTTGAGGTTCTCCACCTGCCCTTCGCGCGGGACGCGGAGATAGATCCCGTTGTAGCCGCCCGCCTCGTATTGCCTCACAAGTAGCTGCTCATCGAGTCCGTCGCGCGAGTCCCACTGGAGGACAGCGAAATCTGACCGCGTCATGGAACTTCATTTCTCCTGTTCAGCAGCGTACCTCCGCCTATGCCACCGTACTGGTCAATCACGGACTGCTCCTGCTCGCGTATCGCTTTCCAGGAATGTCCGGTCATATCATTGACGCCAACGCTGGCCACGTCGGACTGCCTATATCCCGCTTTCTTCACTGCGGCATCTTTGTCCGTAAATGCTGCATGTATACGGCCGTGTACATTCTTGTCGCTTGACCCGACGTATACCTTTCCGTCTTTCATGGTGATGATGTAGACCCCGGGGACTTCAGGGGCGCTACTGAATCCGAAGGTACGGCACTGTGCGTTGTGAACGAGCACCGGCGTGGTGCCCGCCAGCACATAGTAGGTGTGGATTCCGTCGATGGTCAGGTTGCGGGTCTCATGCCTGCCGTGGAAGGAACGGGTGGCTGTGACGGTGGCCTTGGCGCCGGTGTTGGTGAGGAGGGTCATACCCGGCTTGAGGTGCCCTGCGTCGACCCACGCGTCCTGGCTGGGTGACCAGAACGGGTGGTGGCTGGTTGCGGTGACCTTGGCCTCGCCGTCATCGGATCTCAAAGTGAGCTCGGAGAAGGCCTTGTCGCTCTTGGTGACGATGGTGGCCAGGACCGTACGGGCCTCGGTCGCGCCCGTTTCCGGATCGGTCGCGAGGGTCTTGTCTTCCGGCTCTATTTCTCCGATGGGTTTAGTTGACCCGTCGGCCATGAGGACTTCAGTGTCGGGAGTGAAGCTGTTCTTGCCGCAGCCTCCGCCGCCGATGCGTGCACCGTTTCCTGGTCCTTCGCCTCCGCCGAATATCGCGCTGAGGCCAGCTCCGGCGAGGACCTCATCGGCTAGCGACCCGCCCGCTACGGGGCATGTTGAGCTTCCTGCGACCTCGCCACATGCCCGGAACAGGAGGTTGGTGAGCTGCTTTTCCGCGACCGACGCTTTGACGTCGGCCCATGGCTCACCTGGGTCGACGGAGTAGCAGCGGTTTCGCTCTTCCGGCTGGCATTGGTCGCTCATGTCGGCGAAGAACGCCGTGATGAATTCGTTCTTCTTCGCCCAGATGATGGGGACGTTGACGCCGGGGTGGATGGTGGCGTAGCCATCGTGGTTGTAGTCGTCGCCGCCGCTTTCGTAGTCCGGGAGATCGCCGGCGGGGACTTCGTTCATACAGACGATTTCGGGGCGGCTGCAGTCGTTGCTTCCGCCGTGGTCCTCCGCCGTGAAGGAGAGACCGGATGGGTCGCTGTAATTGATGGGGTTGTTGATGCTGTAGCTGTAGGCGGAGAGGTTTTGCGGGATGTAGGGGGTGTTGAGGGGGTCGGGGCTGAGGAAGCGGCCGAGGTGAGGGTCGTAGGCGCGGGCGCCGAGGAGGGACAGGCCAGTGCTGGTGTCTTCACTCTGCCCGAGGAAGCCGTGGTCGGTGCCGGTGGGCAGGGTGCCGCTGCGTTCGTCGCCGAAGGGGGTGTAGCGGCGGCGGCTGGCGGCGCCGGTGGTGGCGTCGACGGTGAGTTGGGTGGAGGCCTGGGTGTCGGCCATCAGGTAGGTGAGTTTGCCGCCCGTGCTGGTGGTGCCGGTGGTGGTGCGCATGGCCACGGTCGCGGTGCCGCAGGCGTAGTAGCGGGTGGCGGTGGTGGTCTGGCCGTCGGTGTGCAGTTCCGTGCCGCTGAGGTAGGCGACGGTTTCCTGGGGTGTGGTGCGCAACAGGAGGTTGCCGTCGGCGTCGTAGGTGTAGCGGGTGAGCTGGCTGCCGGCGGAGGTGGTCGTCCTGACGGTGGAGAGCTGGCCGAGTTTGGTCCAGTCGTAGTCGGTGCTCGTGCCGGGTTCGCTGCGCGTGTCCATCTGGCCGGCGGCGTCGTAGGTGAAGGTGTCGGTGCCCGTGGTGGTGCCGGCGGTGATGTGATTGATCTTGCGGACGCCGTGTGGCCAGGCGGCGTTCGCGGTGGTCCAGGTACCCGCGTCGTCGTAGCCCGGGTAGAGGTAGTCGCGGGTGGTGGCCGTGCCGGTATTGGCGGTGTCGGTGATGGACTGGAGGTTGCCGAGCCGGTCGTAGGTGTAGGCGGTCTGGTAGGGGGCTTCGCCGGTGAAGTCGGAGCTGCTGTACAGGGAGCACGTTCCCAGGCCGGCACGCGTGTAGGCGCTGGTCAGGCGGGCCTGGTCGTCGTAGCGGAAGCATTGCGTCTGTGCGCTCTGGCCGCTTGCTTGTTCATGGAGTGCGGTGATGCGTCCGGTGTCGTCGTAGTCGTAGAGGTCCTGCTGTTTTTCGCTGGTGTACTGGCCGACGGTGGTGGTCGTGGCGATGCCGCGCAGCCAGCGGGTGCCGTTGGCGTAGGAGTAGCTGTAGGTGCGCTGCGCGGCGACGCCGCTCACCGCGCCGGTGGGGCCGCCGTAGTACCGGTCGGTGAGCAGGCCGTAGGCGTCGTAGAGGGTGGTCTTGACGTAGGTCTGCTGGCCGGAGGCGAGGCTGCGGGGCTGGCCGTAGGCGTTGTAGGTGGTGGTGACGGTCTCCTCGTCCAGCCCGCCGGCCTTCGGGTAGGTGACCGAGGTGAGGTGGTCGGCGGCGTCGTAGGTGGAGTTCGTGGTGTAGTCGCCGGCCAGTCCGGTGACGCTGGCCGGGATGCTGACCGTGGTGCTCAGCGGGCGGCCGCGGCCGTCGAAGGCGTTGGTTTTGACGGTGTAGGTGTTGCCGCCGGTGTCCCGGCTCGTGGCCGTGGTGATCTGACCCTTGCCGCCGGCCACGGTCAGGCCGTCCCAGACCCAGCTAGCCAGTACGGCGGTGCCGCTCGTCACAGCGGTCTTGCGGCCCAGGTTGTCGTAGCTGTAGTCGAGGACGGTCTGCCCGTTGTTGCTGGTGACCGCGCTGACCTGGCCGTTGTCGTCGTAGTCGGTGACGGTGATGCGGGCGTCCGGGTCGGCGACCCGGGTGCGCTGTCCGGCCCAGTTGTAGTTGTAGATGGTGTCGTTGCCCCGGGGGTCGGTGATCTTCTGCAGCGCACCGGTGCCCGTGTAGAGGTACTGCGTGGCGTAGGTGGAGCTGCCGTTGTGCTCGACGACCTTGGAGATCTGCCCGTAGACGTCCGCGTAGCTGTCGGTGGCGCCGCCCACCGCTGGGGTGACGGTGTTGTAGTCGCCGTGATAGGCCGTCTGGACCCGGCCCTGGGCGACGCCTCGCGCGGTGGTTCCGTCACCGACGAGGATCTGCGACAGCGTGGTCCGTCCCGCCCAGTCCAGGGTCAGGTCGGTGTATGAGGGCAGGTCCTCGACCTTGGGGCTGACCGGGCCTCCTGAGCCTGCGGTGCCCTGGTTGCGGAAGACTGCCGAGGTGCCGGTGACGTTGCCGGCCGTGTCGTACCGCGTGACGGCGACTTGCCGGTTGGGCACCTCTGCGCCTGTGGAGGGGTCGGTGCCGTCCGGGATGGGGGCCTGTGTCTCCCGGGCCCGGCCGAGCCCGTCGGTGTAGGCGTAGGAGGACAGATACGTGCTGTCCGACTGCAGGGTGTGGGTGGCCACGCGGGGGTAGCCGTCGACCGAGTCGGGCACTGTCCCGCTGGTGGAGGCGGGGATGGTGTAGCTGAACTTGAGCGAGGGTGAGCTGCCGGTTTCGGTCGGCTTCCATACCTCGCTGGGGCGGCCGGCCGCGTCCAGGGTGACTTTGGTGATGTTGCCGTTGGCGTCCCTGCTCTGATACGGCACGCCCCAGAATCGGGACATCCACACCGTCGTCGACAGCGGGCCACGCGCGGAGGCGAGTCCGTCCGGGTCGGGCGAGGTGGTGGTGGTGCCGTCGGTGGGCCAGTTGTTCTCCGGGCTGTAGGTGGTGGTGGTGCGGTTCGCGTAGGCGTCCTCGGTCCAGCGCACCCGGCCCGCGTCGTCGAAGCCTGCCTTGGCCCTTTGGTAGTCGTCCGTCTTCGCGCTGGCGTAGGTGCGGGTCTCGGTGGGGTTGCCGTCGACGGGCTTGTTGCTGTCCACGTCGGCGGCGTTGTCGTAGAAGGTGGTGGCGTAGCCGTCCTGGTGGTCGGCGTCCCGGCTGGCGCAGCCGGTCCAGTAGTGGCGGGTCTCATCCACGAGCACCGTCCACCGCTGGATGCTGCTGCCGTCGTAGAGGTCGTCGTTGTAGGCGCGCCCGTAGGTGGTGCACCGGTTGTCGGAGACGTCCTTTTCACCCTGGTCGTCGGTGCGCAGCGGCAGCCCGTACTTGGCCGAGGCGTCGCTGCCGGCGTCGTATTCGTTCTGGACGACGTGGGTGCGCCAGCCGGTGGAGATCTTGGTGTCGGTGGTGGTCTCGTCCTCGCGGACGAAGCGGGCGTCGGGCAGGCCGTCGTAGGTGGCGGTGGTGTGGGTCCAGTAGCCGTGGAAGACGCGCTGGTGCGAGTTGCCGGCGTCGTCCCGCGTGGAGGTTTCGATCGTCCGGCCGTGCAGCCACGCCGAGTCGGGATACGAGGTGCCCTCGCCGTCGGTGACCGACACGGAGCGGGTGGCGGAGGGGTTGGTCTTGGAGGTGCGGTCGCCGTCCAGGCCACGGTAGAGCCAGTGGAAGGTGGAGTGCTTGACCGTACCGGTGCCGGAGGTGACCTCCACGCGCTGGTAGCCGCGCCAGTCCGACCAGGACTCGTCGTCGTCCGGGGTGAGCGGGTCGTTGGTGAAGCGCCAGCCGGCCCCGCCCTGGTAGTCGTAGGAGGTGGTCATCTCCGGGGCGCCGTCCTGGCTGCTGGTCACCGTCGGGTCGACGGTCACCTTGGTGACCAGGAACTTCTTGAACCAGCCCTTCTTCGCCTCGGTGTCGCCCTCCGGGGTCCACTTCTGCCAGAAGCAGTCCTTGGTGTTCGACGACTCGGTGGGCAGGCTGTCGGCGCTGCACGGGTTCGGTGAGCCGTAGCTGACGATGGTGGTCGCGCCCAGGTCGCCGTGGATGGTGTTCACGCGGCGGAAGTTCAGCTCGGTGGAGCCGACCTTGTTGTCCAGGTCGATGCCGTTGAAGTTGATGACCGGCAGGACGATGTCCGTGCCCGTGCCGTAGGCCTTGCGCTGGACGTAGTCCAGCCACAGCGTCTTGCCGATCGCGCCGTCCGGGTTGGGCAGGCCGTGCTTGGTCTGGTACTGCTGCACCAGGTCCCAGCCGTCCGCGCTGGTCTTCAGCACGTAGGTCTTGATGTCCCACAGCATGTCCTTGCTGAAGAACGTCGGATAGTACGTCTTGCCCGCGCAGTAGTAGTCCGCCGAACTGCCGTCACACAGCAGGTCGACCGGCACGTCCGGGTAGGACGAGGGGCTGGAGGAAATCGACGGGCAGGCGCCCGGCTCGCTGCGCAGCGGGTCCGCGTCCGTCATGCGCTCCACGCACCGGCCCACATGGGAGAGTTCGACCTTGCCGGTCGGCTTGGAGTTGGCGATCTGAGCCGCCCAGCCGTACTCGATCCTGGTGAGGTAGCCGCCGGCGGTGTAGGAGCGGGCCTTGTCGGTGTTGGCGACCGACCGGTAGTAGTTGGTCTCCTTGTCGTAGAAGTAGACGGACTCGACCTCGTTGGCGTCCACCGTGCGGTCCAGGTTCCACCGCCAAGCCTGCGTGCACGGCTCGGGGAACTGGTCGTGGCACGGCTCGCCCGCGTTGTTGCCGACCACGGGCATGGTGAACACCGACGCGGTCGCATCCCCGGTGCGCTCCGAGCGGCCCCAGCCGAAGTAATAGCGCTGCCCGTCCTGCGTGGAGATCACCCAGTACTCGTCGTCTGCGCCGTGTCCGCCGCTCAGGTGCTGCACCCGCCACCCGGGATCGTCCTGCACGTGGTAGGAGCCGGTGCCGGTGCCGTCCTGCACCAGGGTTGAGGTCACCCCGTTGAGGTTGATGACGTAGAGGGCGCCGTCCGGCTCCTTGGCGGTGTTGGGCGAGTCCCAGCACATGTCGCCGATCGTGTTCAGCCCGTCCTGGGTGCAGTTGCGGTACCGGCGCTCGATGAACCCGACGTTCAGGTCCCAGCCCATGCCGACCCAGGAGGCCTGGTTGTTCGTCGCCGAGGTGCGGCCGTCCACCGACTGCGAGTTGTACGTCAGCGCCAGCGACGGGGCCGAGCCCGTCGCGGGCTTGGGGAGATTGACCGGCAGGCTGTAGGTGAAGGCCCCGGAGCCGGTCGCCACGTCCCACGATCCGGTCGGCGACAGCGTGGAGGTGCGGTAGTCGCCCTGGTCCGAGGAGGAGCCGGTGGTCAGCGCGTAGACGGAGCTGCTGGTGCTGCCGAGCTGGGTGGACAGGCCGTCGCTGTCCGGCTCGGCCACCACCGTCGCCGTCAATGTGCCCGTGGCCGGGTCGTTCTCGGCGGGCACGATCTCGCGGTCCGTGCAGTCCTCGGCGTCGGGTGTCTGCAGCGCGCAGGCGGGCAGCTTCACCAGTCGCAGCCGGGAGGCGAAGTCGCCGCCGTAGGCGTACTTGAAGCCCGAGTAGTCGATGTCGACCTGGACCTGCCCGGGCGCGGTCACGCCGTCGGATCGGGTGACCTGCAACCCCAAGCCCACGCCGCCGACGGGGGCCACATCCTGGCGGTCCAGCACCCGCACGTCAACCTGATCCGGCGCCACGGTTTCGTCCGCGGGCTCGGCCGATGCCGACGGCGAGGGCTGTGGCGGTGCGCTCGTGCTCGGCTCCGGGCTAGCGGCGGCAGTCGCCTGGGTGCTGTCCGAAGCGCTGGGTGCCGGCGTGGGCGTGTCCTCGTCGGCGAGTCGTGCCCGGGCCAACTGCGCGCTGGTTCCTGAGTCATCGGGTGCGGGCGCGACTTCGATCACGTCACCGATCTCGGTGGCATCCGCGCTCGCCGAGGCCGATGGTTCCGGCGTCACCGTGCCCGGATCTCCCGGTGCTGCCTGAGACAAGTCCACTGTCGCCTCGACTGCCTCGGGCCATGTCGGTGCGGGAAGCGGCTTACCCACTTCTTCCGCCTGCTGCGCAGGGACTGTGCCCAAGGACTGCGACGGCACCAGCGGAGTTGCCTCATCACCGGCAGCAGCCGCCTGTTGCGGCGCAACCACCGAGACCGTCGACAACAAACCGGCCAACACCGCACCCGCCACCGTGACGGAAAGCAAACGCGCACGCCGAGCAGCCACTCGAACCCCCACCCCGCACGGTTCTCGCGCAGCCGCGCGGAAACCGCAGTCCAACAGAACACTCGACGAACAGGGCAAGCCAGCCGTGCTCCCCAGCACGGTGGAGCCAGCTCAGCCCAGAGGTCGAACAGTGAAGCGAGACAGTAACTGCCATGAAGATCCTGTGAACAGAGGGCTGAACAGGAGGTTCCGCCTCACCCCGGTGACCTTGATCACAGAGGCCTGACAGACCGGTCGGAAATTGCGGTGCAGTCTCAGGCAGCGGCGCCGTAGATTGGCGCAATGCCCGAGTTTGCGCATGACGAGGCCACGGCCCTGCGCGCCCTCGACGTCATCGACCAGCTGCTGGCCGCCCGCGACCAGATCGCCTCCGGCGTGGGCGGCATCGCCTTCCTCCGCGAGCACAAGGCAGTGGCACCGGTTGCATGGAGTTGGTGGATGCTCATCTCGGACTCCGCCAGTGTGGTGGCCGCCACCCCGCTCATGCAGCGGGTGACCGGCCATAATCGGTGGATCTCCGCATGCCGTTGCCAGGCCATCGCCACCGCGTGCGTCGTCAGGTTTCGCATCACCGGCGCGACGACGAACCCGTTGCCGTTCTTGGTCGCCTCGGCAACCCGCGAGGCGAAGCCAACGCCCTCGTCATACTCGCTGAGAACGCCCGGCACGACGGGCGCGCGGAAGACGGGCGCCGTCAGATGGAAGCAGCAGTGGCGTTGTATGAAACCGTCGGCCTGCCGAAATTGCTTGCATCGTGCCGCAAGAGGCTACGCGAATGGTGACACTGTGACCGTCACGAAATTCCGCCCAGACCCAAATTCAGAGAGCCTCATCACAACTGCCCGGCCTGCGGCCGCCGTTCCTTCTGCTCGGACGAGTTCGACGACTGCAAGCTCCCGTCGTACACCGAGGACGAGAATGGGCTGGTGGTCATCTACCACGATGCCCTCTGGTAACCCGTGGGCCCGGCCGACTCTGTGGCCGCCCACTGACGGTGCCGCTGGCGTGGCGGGTAATCTCCGCGCCGGAAACCATAGTTGGGGGTGCAGGTGCGGGGCCGTGTTGTGGGGCTGGTGTCGCTTGCCGGCGTGACGGCGGTGCTGGCGGTCTTGCTGGCGCTGGCGGGAAACGCTGCCACATCCCAGCAGCGGTGGCCCGGCCTGGTGGATGGGCTCCGGCGGCACCCGTGGCCGTCGGTCGCCGTGCTGGGGGTGCTGTCGTTCGTGGCAGCTGGTGTCGCGTTGTGGATGCAGGAGCGTCCACTGGCGGTTCAGGATGATCCGCCGCCTCCGCAGCCCGCGGCCGTACCGGGCTGGTTCGTGGACCGGGACCAGACACGCGACACGGTGGCGGCGGTGTGCCGCGGTGGCCGCGCGGTAGGCATCACCACCTCGCTGTGGGGAGCGGGCGGGTTCGGTAAGACCACTCTGGCCACGGCCGTGTGCGCCCACCGGCGGGTGCGGCGTCGGTTCCGTTCGCGGATCTATACCGTCACCATCGGTCGAGATGTCCGGGGACGGGCAGCCGTGGCCGCCAAGGTCGCCGAAGTCACCCGATTCATCACCGGTGACACCAGCGAGTTCGACGATCCCGACCTGGCAGGCGCTCACCTGGGTCGGCTCCTGGACCAGCGTCCCCGCACCCTCCTCGTCCTTGACGACGTGTGGGAAGACGAGCAGCTCGCTCCCTTCCTCCACGGCGGCCGTCGTTGCGTCCGGCTGGTCACCACGCGCAACCCGGCCCTTGTGCCCCCTGGCGCACACCGCATCCAGGTCGACCAGATGTCACCCGCCCAGGCCAGAGCCGCGCTGACCTGGGAGCTGCCGCATCTGCCCGACGCTGTCGTTGACGGTCTGCTGCGGATCACCGGCCGCTGGGCGCTGCTACTGCGCCTGACCAACCGTCTGATCGCCGAACAGACGGCCACCGGTGCCGACCCTGCTGCCACCGCCGAGCGGATTCTTCACCGGCTGCACGCGCACGGGCCCACCGCGGTGGACGATCCCGCCGCTACCTGGAGCCTCGACGACCCCCGCCTGCGCAGTCAGGCCGTGAAAGCCTCCGTGGAGGCCGCCACCACCTTGCTGCCACCCGGCGGTGCCGACCGCTTCACCGAACTCGGCATCTTCGCCGAGGATGAGCCCATCCCGGTATCCGCCGTCGCCCTGCTGTGGCAGGCCACCGACCGGCTGACCGAGGCCCAGACACGCAGCCTGTGCCGGGACCTGGCACGCCTGTCCCTGCTCACCCTCGATCCGCGACACGGCGGCCAGATCGGCATCCACGACGTCATCCGCGACTACCTGCGCGACGGCCTCGGCACGGCCGGCCTGGCCCGCCTCAACGGCCTGCTCGTCGACGCCATCGCCGCCACCGTGCCGCCGGCCCGGCCCCTGACCCCCAACGCTCCCGATCCCGAACGCGCCTGGTGGCAGCTCGAGGACGGCTACCTCCTGGACCACCTCATCGACCACCTGATCACCGCCGGCCGCTCCATGTCCGCCGAGGCCACAGCGGGCGATGTGCGCTGGGTCGAAGCACGCCTGACACAACGCGGCCCCAGCGCCCCCTGGAACGACCTGGCCCGCATCAACACCCCTCACAGCCGCTCCCTGGCCCTCAGCATCTCCCAAGTCGCCCACCTCCTCATCCCCACCGACCCGCCCCACGCCCTCACCGGCGTCCTGCACAGCCGCCTGGAGGCACACCCGCACTGGCGCCCCCAGATCACCGCCCGCCGGCAGGATCCCGCCCTCCGCCCCTGCCTCGTCAACCGCTGGCCCCTGCCCGACGGCCCCAACGCCGCGCTGCAGCGCATGCTCACCCGCCACCAACCCAACGTCTCCGGCGGAAGCCGGTCGGTGGCAATCGCCCCAGACGGCACCTGGCTCGCCACCACAGGCAGCGCCGACGGGGCGCGGATCTGGGACCGGGCTTCGGGCACCTGCATCGCCACCGTCACCGGCCACACCGGCTGGGGGCCGGTGGCAATTGCTCCGGACGGCACCTGGCTCGCCACCGGCAGCCACGACGGAACAGTGCGGATCTGGGACCGGGCTTCGGGCACCTGCACCGCCACCCTCACCAACGACACCGACGCCGTGTGGTCGGTGGCGATCGCCCCGGACGGCACGTGGCTCGCCACCGGCAGCCGTCACGGAAAGGTGCGGATCTGGGACCGGGCTTCGGGCACCTGCACCGCCACCCTCACCAACGACACCGACGCGGTGATGGCCGTGATGATTGCTCCGGATGGTTCCTGGCTTGCCACCGGCGGCCGTGACGGAACAGTGCGGATCTGGGACCGGGCTTCGCGGACCTGCACCGCCACTCTCAGCGGCCACACCGGCTGGGTC
Organism: Streptomyces sp. NPDC001663; assembly: GCF_042893105.1. Classification (NCBI taxonomy): domain Bacteria; kingdom Bacillati; phylum Actinomycetota; class Actinomycetes; order Kitasatosporales; family Streptomycetaceae; genus Streptomyces; species Streptomyces sp. NPDC001663. Next base: position 23,707 of record NZ_JBIAUR010000041.1, read on the forward strand.
CTGTCCGTGGCGATCGCGCCGGACGGCACCTGGCTCGCCACAAGTGGCCATGACAGGGCGGTGCGGATCTGGGACCGGGCCTCGGGCACCTGCACCGCCACCCTCACCGCCCACTCCCAGCCTGTGGGGTCGGTGGCGATTGCCCCGGATGGCACCTGGCTCGCCACCGGCGACGGTGACGGAAGGGTGCAGATCTGGGACCGAGCCTCGGGCACCTGCACCGCCACCCTCACCGGTCACACCGAGAATGTGCAGTCGGTGGCGATTGCCCCGGATGGCAGCTGGCTCGCCACCGCCAGCGCCGACACGGTACGGACCTGGGACAGGGACTTCGCTGCTCAGATTCCCGCGCAACCCGGCCCCACCGACTGCGTGATGGCCGTGGCGATCGCCCCGGACGGCACCTGGCTCGCCACCGGCGGCCGCGATGGAAGGCAAAGCACATTGATTGCCACAGAGGGCCGTAACGGGACGGCGCGGATCTGGGACCGGGCCTCGGGGACCTGCACCGCCACCCTCTCGAGCGACAGCGCCACCGTGTGGTCGGTGGCGATCGCTCCGGATGCCAGCTGGCTCGCCACCGGCGGCTTTGATGAAACAGTCCGGATCTGGGACCGGGCTTCGGGCACCTGCACCGCCACCCTCACCGACCACACCAAGCCTGTGGAGTCGGTGGCGATTGCCCCGGACGGCACATGGCTTGCCACCGGCGATAGTGACGGAACAGTGCGGATCTGGGACCGGGCCTCGGGGGCCTGCACCGCCACCCTCACCGGCCACACCGGCTGGGTACTGTCCGTGGCGATCGCCCCAGACGGCACCTGGCTCGCCACCGGCGGACAGGACGGAAAGGTGCGGATCTGGGAGCGAACCTCCGGGACCTGTATAGCCACCCTCGCTGGCGACAACGACGCGGTGCACTCGGTAGCGATCGCCCCGGACGGCTCCTGGCTCGCCACCGGCGGCAACGATCAGACAGTACGGATTTGGGACCGGATCTCGGGCACCTGCACCGCCACCCTCACGGGTCACACCGGCGCAGTACTGTCAGTGGCCATCGCCCCAGACGGTACCTGGATCGCCACCACCAGCAACGACCAGACGGTGCGGATCTGGGAGATCGCGGAAGCCCGTACCGTGGCTGTCGCACGCTCCGAGGGGTCGCTGTACTCGTGCGTATGGGCAGACGGTTCACACGAGCTCGCAGTAGGAGGTGAGCGAGGCGTATACCTCTTCGCCCTCTTCACCTGACCCTCCAAGGGCTGTTGCCAAGACCTTGGCCCACCGCCCAGCGCGTGCCAGCGATCACCGTGCACGGCGGCGGCGCCGCCGCACTCCGGCAGGTGACGTCCCTCCTCGACCGCGTCGGCGTCGACCCCGAGGAGATCCAGGAGTTACTTGCCCTCATCCAGGCAGGCGCCGGCGAGGGCGCGCAGGTGACGTCCTCGAGCTCGCCGGGCGTCCTCCCGAGGACGCCAACGCGCCGGCCGTACAGGGCTGGGTTGCTCCGGTTCAAGCCGCGGCCGTCGAGCTCGCACACACCGCCGACCGCACCATCAACCGCGCCCGGCCGGCAGACCGGCCCGCGACGCCGGCAGCACGAACGAATCCGTCAGCCCAGCACCGTCAACCTGGGCATTCCCGTCCTGCCTCAGGTCACCGCATTGGACTCCACACCTCAACAGGCCCAGGGAACGGGAAAATGACGGCATGGACCAAGGGATAGCAGCCACACTCGGTGCGGGAATTGGAATTGCCGGAACACTCGGAGCCTCGTATCTCACTTATGCCGCAACGCGGCATCAAACCCGAGCGCAAATCCACACTGAACAAGTGCGATGGCTGCGCGACGAGCGAAAAACCGCTTACCTCGCGTTCTTAGATGAGGCGGAGAAGAGGGTCGAAGAATTGCAGGGGCATCGCAGGCGCTTCAGTGGCTACATGGAAGATGCGGGATCATCCCCAGAGTGGGAGCATGAGCGACAGCTCATGCAGGAGTGGTATGACCAGCTTGTTGTGCTGCGCAGACTGATCACCCGTGTCTCTTTAGCTGGCCCCCGCTCGGTCGGTGCTGCCGCACTCGGGGTGTGGGCCGGAATCACGACCGTGCACCTGGCTCTCTTTAGGTTGTGCCGAGGCGAAGCCGTCTCCGATGCTTGGACTCAAGAATACGAGCGATCAACCGATCGTCTGTTTGACGCTCAAGAACAGTTCACGAACGAGGCGAGGAAAGTGTTTGAAGAACCTCCCCTCTGAGGGGCTGGCCGCTCGTCTCGTAGTTCATCCCTGATGCGATGTAGGAGCGGGGCCGTCCAGTACCGTGCGTGTCCGGGTTCCTCGAATGGATCCGGCGTGAGGCCGTGCTGAATCGTGCAGCGGAGTCGTCCCCGTTCCTGGGTGGCGTGCTGTGGCAGACGCACGCCGGGGCAGGCCGGGCCAGCCGTCTGCCAGGATGGGGCCATGGCGCGAGAGACATCGACGTACGACGAGCGGCTTCGGGATCTTGAGGCGGAGGCGTTTCGTACCGGCCGCACGCTGGCCGAGCACGGTGAGCAGCTCCAGCTCATCGGCGAGCAGCAGACCACGGCGTTCGGCAACATCGACTCCCTCGCCAACGCCATCGGTGTCCCCGGGGACCGCACGATCACGCAGCGCCTGGACACCATCGAGCGGGTCCTGTTCGCCCTGGCACAGGCCCAGGGGATCAACCCGGACGAGACGTAGGCCCTGAATGGCGTCGATGTCATGGGCCGATGCCCTGGCCGAGGAGATTCGGACCAGCTACCCGGGCGTGCGGCTTGAACTCGGACTCGATTCCTGTCCGTATCTCGTGCTGTTCTGGATCGTCCTCCCGGAGAGCGAGCGGGGGAACGGGATCGGCACGCGCGTCATGGAGCACATCACCGCCGTGGCCGACCTGCACGGTGTGCCGGTGGCGCTCAGCCCGAGCGGCAATTTCGGCGGGGACCCGGATCGGCTGCACGCGTTCTACCAGCGCTTCGGCTTCGTCACCAATGCCAGCCGCGGCGAGATCGGCTCTTCCCGGGAGCGCATGGTCCGTGCACCACGCGGCCCCGCCGCGGTCAACGGCCTCAGGGACCATCGGTACAGCCACTACTGACCTTGCTGGCGTGATGTCGTCGTCGGTACGGACCCGCCGCGCAGTCAGCTGAGGATTCACAGGTCACAGGTCTGCCGCTGTGGCCCGGACGGGCTGATTCCCGCCTTCTTGCGCGGTCGGGGAGGCGTTTTACAATTCCGCTTGGTTAGCCACTCGGGGCCCGGGCAGGCGATCCGCCAGGCCAGCACGTCGTGCCGCCGTGCGGCCCATGCCTGCGCGACAACCACATCTCGGGTTGCCGGAGCCCGCTCTCCCGCGGGGGAGCCGCCTGCGAGCCCCGGCCTTCGTCCTTGCGACGGTTTCGATTTGGGGTGAACTCCCGCACGCCCCATCCGCCGCGAGGGCGATCCCGCGCGAGGGCCTTGCGTCCGGGGGGAGACGCAGGTCCTCGCGCCTGCGGCCGCCGTCATCGCCGACCCAGGGCGGCGGCCGCCACCTCTCACTCTCCCAGCCTCAACCGGGGTTGGCGCCTCAATGCCGTCGCCCGGTTGGCTGTGTCACTTTCCGTGGATGTCATTTCGACGTGAGTTCGGGAGTGTCTGTTCTCAGCGAACCCAGCCGACGTCTCATCGAATCCAGTCGTCGCCCAGAGCAAACGATGACGTTCGGCGGCCTCACGCACGACACGTCTCGCAGAGGGCCCGTCGCCATCGGGCCGGCGCGATGGCCAACGCATGAGCCCCTAGCGGCCCATGAGTCGGAAGGGTTGTCCTTCATTGTCAGCAATCACGACCCCCGATAGTCCATTGCGGAGCCAGTGCACTCCAACACGCCACGTAACATGCCCCGGCATAACGGCGGTCACGTTGAGGAAGAAGTGCTCGGGTGCATCCCGCCGGGGGCCGCACGGAAGATCACGGACTCCGATCTCAAGCTGGCAATGATCCTTCGCGTCGGCGCGAAGGGGGTGTCCGTAGACGTCACAATCGATGGACGGTCCCGAGTTGCCCGAGTGGGCGGTTCGGGACCGCATCCAATGGGCGGACCGTGAAAGTCACGACCCGGAAGGCAATCGGATCGACGAACAAAGCCGCCCACTCTCCTGACCTACTACGCTGTTGGAACGTTCCCTGCGCGGTGGCGAAGTAGACCCGATCCGGCCTGGACCAAGTCTGAGGACCGTGGAGCCATTGGGTTGCCGCATCATGTGTCGTGACAACCATCAGGACGTCGCGCGGTTCCTGCTCCCCCCATTCAACAGCCCACTCCAACACCACTTCCCCGACCCGGCCCAATAACTGTGCGTCCATGTGGTTGACGGTACAAGGCGTTGATCATTGCCGAAGATCGAAAGCTATGGGGTCCGGGTGCGTGTTTCCTTGCCGGTGCGTAGTCGTTGACCGGGCGTGACACAACAGTGTGCACTCGTGTCGGCAGCCCCCGTCCTGCTCCCCCGCGCGGCATGGGGCGCATCCTCTCCGGTGGATCCGGTCGGCTGGTCGGGCGACTCCGGGCATCACGCACCGACATGCGCGGCCCCTGTCCAGCTGTCAGCCGGCCGCGGCTCGCGGCGACCTCGAAGCAGACAATCCTCGAATACCAGCAGCGGGCTTGGAGGCTTGCCCGTACGCATAGCCGGAAGCGCTCGAGGCTGCGCAGTCAGGGCACCGGGCACCCGATCAAGGCTGGCCCGAAACCTTGGGCGAGGGGGGCCGCGCGACGCGAACCGGGCTCTCCAGGAGTCTCCAAGGCTTTCTGCTGAGAGTCCCGCTCCCGCCTCATGAACGCCATCACTCACACGAGCCATCGCGACTGAACGTCTTGGTTGGCCACTCGAGTGCTCAATGGCCACGCATGTTCCACCGTCGCTGTGAGCTGCACACCCCAGCCGTGAGCACGGCGCAGGGCATGCGCCGTGCGCCCCCCTCGGTGAGGATCACGCGCGGGGACATACCGGAATCTTCCGCGCACGAAGCGATGGTCGCCGTCTGCTTGCCGTCGCGCAGCACCTGCACAATGGGCGCCGGGCGGGTCCAGGGTGGCGGGCACGAGCACGATGACGCCCTGTGGAGCGCACCGCCGAGTGCACGCCGCACTCCAGGAAGACGCGCTCCAGGCCGTGCTCGTTGACGCGGTGGACGTGCACCTCGCCGGTCTCCGCAGTCTTGGCCTCCTCGCCGGCCGAGGCGGCGATCAGCGCATTGTTGTCCGCGACGTCCCGCCCTGCACATCCGTGCGCTGCGGCCCGCCGGCGGGCATTCACCGCCCGCGAGGATCCGTACCCGCCGCCGGATGCGCGACGTGATGACGTTCCGGATGGTCCGGCGCGGAGATCCACCAGCGACGTACCGGCGTGTCATCCACCCGTACGGCCAGCAGCCGGTCCGAATCCGGTGACCGTCACAACCCCCGTGACCGGCCCATCTCTCGATTGAACCGCTGGGTACGCTCGGACTCCGCCGTCATGCCCCGACCATCTTGGCCATGCGCCCCCTTGTGAGGCTGTACGCCGATCGATGCGCATCTGTGGCCAGCACTGTGGTGGGTAAGTCTTCTGGCACATGAGAGGGCCCTCGGCGCGCGTTCCTGGCTTCCCAACCTGAAGCACGTCAAGGGCCCCATCCCCAGGCGAACCTGAGAGGAGAAGTACATGCCAGTACTCCAATGTGTGACTGCCCCGGGCGACGAACCGCTACACGGTGCGCAGCGGTGGCATGTAGTCGTTGTCACCGTGACGATCACGGTGACCGTGCTCGCATGCGCCGGTGTGAGCCCTGAGTGGCTTTCCGGGATCGCCGCCCTGCTCAGCGTGCTGACAGGCGCCTTCAGCACCGCTAGCGCCAGGAGCAATGAGCGGCATTACGGGCAGGATTAGTCGAAAAGCCTGATTTGCGAGTTGCCTTGTTCCGGACGTGACGACGGACCTCTGGCCTCTCGGAGTACGGGCCTGTCCTGCGCGTCTCAGCTGGCCAATGCGGCCAGCTGAGACGCGCAGTCACAGCGAGGCGGCGCTGTGCTTCAGGGATCCGCCAGCCCGGCGGCACACCTACTGCCGTTGTTCAGAAGCTGTTGCCTTTTCGATCTTGAGCGGTGGCGGTCGAACGCGGGTTCCCGGTCGGGTGATCCTGCCCTGGCGAGGGCATGAGGAAGGGACCT
>NZ_JBIAUR010000042.1:0-24601 GCF_042893105.1 Streptomyces sp. NPDC001663
GGGGCAGCAACGGCTCGATCAACGCCCACAGTTCATCCGACACGATCCAAGGCCGTGACTGTCGCTTTCCCACGACCAGACCAACGAGCGGGCAAGCCAACAGTCACATGATCAACAACTTCTGTTAGGACCTCTTACACCAGCTCCACAGACAGACGCCGCCAGCCCGGCGGCCAGAAGGTTCTTCGCCGCGTTCACGTCCCGGTCATGGGTCGTGCCGCAGCCGCACGTCCAGGTGCGCACGTGCAGCGGCAGGCTCGCGGCGAGCCTGCCGCACGCGGAGCACAGCTTGGAGGAGGGGAAGAAGCGGTCCACCGCGATGACGTCCCGCCCGTACCAGCCGGCTTTGTACTCCAGCATGCTCCGCAACTCCGCCCAGGCCGCGTCGCTGATGGCACGGGCCGGGTTCCGGTTCCTGACCATGCTGCGCACGGTCAGGTCCTCGATCACGAGCGTTTGATTTTCACGAACGAGCCGAGTGGTCAGCTGGTGCAGGTGGTCCCGGCGCCGGTCGGCGATCCGCGCATGGACCTTCGCGACCCTGCGCCGTGCCCTGGCCCGGTTGGCGCCCTCACCCCTGGCCTTCTTGGCCAGCACCCGCTGGGCTTTGGCAAGGCGGGTACGGTCGCGGCGCTCATGCCGGGGGTTGGCGATCTTCTCGCCGGTGGACAGGGTCAGCAGGTGATCCAGGCCGACATCGACACCGACCACCTGACCGGTGGCCGCAAGGGGCGTCACGGTGGGGTCGTCGCACCGCAGGGAGACGAACCAGCGCCCGGCGCTGTCCTGCCAGACGGTCACGGTGGACGGCCGTGCCCCTGCCGGGAGCGGCCGGGACCACACCAGGTCCAGCGGCTCGCTCATCTTCGCCAGCGTCAGCCTGCCGCCGCTCAAGCGGAAACCGCTGGTGGTGTACTCGGCCGACCTGCGCGACGTCTTCCGGGACTTGAAACGCGGGTAGTGGGCGCGCTGGTTGAAGAAGTGGGTGAAGGCGCTCTGCAGGTGCCGCAGTGTCTGCTGCAACGGCACCGACGACACCTCGTTCAAGAACGCCAGCTCCTCGGTCTTCTTCCACGCCGTCAGCAGGGCCGAGGTCTGGCCGTAGGTCACCCGCTCCCGCCGTTGCCACGCCTGGGTGCGGGCGGCGAGCGCCAGGTTGTAGACCTTGCGCACGCACCCGAACGTGCGCACCAGCTCCGCCGCCTGCACATCACTCGGATAGAAGCGGTATTTGAACGCCCGCTTCACGCACGCCGCCGTCACGCGCACAAGCTAGCGAGACGACAAGCAAGTGATCAAACCTGCGGGTCAGAACACTGCGATCCGCCCTGGCGGCGTATCCCAGCCCCTTGCCCTGCCGCGCAGGAGGCCCGTTTCCTCCCCCGGCTGAAGCCGGGGGTATCCACCAGAGGAATCCGATGAAGAACAAGCTTAGGACTGGCTGAATTCGGGGAACCCGAAGTGCTGCGGGTGCTGGAGCTTCCGGTTCCCGAGGCCGGGCCGCCTTCGCCTCCGACGCCGGGTGACGTCCCTGCGCAGCGCGGCGTTCGATGCCTACCGGAGGAAGACATTCCCGTGGGGCCGAGTCCCGCCCCTCAGCGGAGGCGAGAAGCAGGTGTCCGCGAGCGCACCAAGGCCTCGGTCGCGGTTTGCGTACTCTGGCGTCATGCGCATGCGCCCCACTTTGAGCTGGACCCCCGCCGGAGCCCTGCCTCCAGGCACCACGGATCTGGGTCCGCTCGCCGACCTGCTGAGCGTCGGCGGTGTGCTGGTCATGAGCGGGGCGGGCCTCTCCACGGAGTCGGGCATACCCGATTACCGCAGCGAGGGCGGAAGCCTGAGCCGGCACACCCCGATGACCTACCAGGACTTCACCGCCAGCGCCCAGGCCAGGCGCCGGTACTGGGCCCGCAGCCACCTCGGCTGGCGCACTTTCGGCCGCGCCCGCCCCAATGCCGGGCACCGAGCGGTGGCCGCGTTCGCGCGACACGGACTGCTCTCGGGTGTGATCACCCAGAACGTCGACGGTCTGCACCAGGCCGCCGGCAACGAGGACGTCGTAGAGCTCCACGGCGGCCTGGAACGGGTCCTTTGCCTTACGTGCGGTGCCGTCAGCCCGCGTCGCGAACTCGCTCGCCGGCTGGAGGCGGCCAATCCCGGCTTCTCACCGGCGGCCGCCGCCATCAACCCGGACGGTGACGCCGACCTCACCGACGAACAGGTCGGCGACTTCCGTGTTCTTGCCTGCACGCTCTGCGGCGGCATTCTCAAGCCGGACGTGGTCTTCTTCGGCGAATCCGTTCCGCCGCGGCGAGTGGAGCACTGCCGGGGGCTGGTTCGTGAGGCGGCTTCGCTGCTGGTGCTGGGCTCCTCGCTGACGGTGATGTCCGGGCTCCGGTTCGTCCGCCAGGCAGCCCAGGCCGAAAAGCCGGTACTGATCGTCAACCGGGACCCCACCCGGGGCGACCGGCACGCCGTCACCCGCGTCGCGCTTCCCCTGGGAGCGGCCCTCACCACCGTGGCCGACCGGCTGGGTGTCCCCCTCGACGACCCGGCGACGGCCTGACCGCCATCCGCCGCGCTGGCGGCTCCCAGCTCGATCGATCTCACGATCGGCGAGGTGTGGCTGGGGCTCTTGTCCAACTCGGGCCTCGGCAGGGAGGCGAACACCGTGGACGACCACATCCGCAGATGGGCGTACTCCCGGACTTCGCCGCTGTCGCGGCGGCGTCCGGGACCGAACAATAGGGCCGATCGACAACGGTGCGCGGCCGCTCAGCAGCCGCACACTTCCCTGCGCTCTTCTCCCCGGTGGTGACGACGCGTCGGCTAGCAAAGCCGGCACGGACGGGCTGCCGCGGCGAGGGCGGCTCGGTCCTCCTGCCGCTGCACAGTCACGGGATGTTGTGCCACGGGCTGCGGCGCCGTCTCTCGCGGCGCGGGCACGGCACCGGACAGTTCCTGGCGCGGGACCCGGATGGTGGTGATCGCGATGAGCAGGCCGAGCAGCCCGATCCCCGCGGCGACCACGAACGCACGGGAAAAGCCGACCGCCAGGGCGTGGTCGTAGATGGACGCAGGCGGGGGCGTGCCCGGCTTCGGCAACGGCCGGCCCGCCTGCGCGACCTGAGTCCTGACGCTGTCCGCAGTGGTCGTCCAGGCGACGGTGCCGAGCAGAGCGAGCCCGATTGCGCCGCCGACCTGCTGGGCAGCGTTGAGCAAGCTGGAGGCGACACCGGAGTCCTGCTCGGCAACGTCGTGCAGGGCGACCAGGGCCAGCGGGACGAACACCAGGCCGAGCCCGAACGAGCTGACGAGCATCGGACCGAGAAGCTGGCCGGCGTAGCCGGCGTGCTCGGTCAGCAGGGAGAACCAGAACATCCCACCCGCGACCGCGGCGGTGCCGGCCACGATCAGCGGCCGTGAGCCAACCCGCTGCACCAGCTTCGAGGCCAGCGCGGAGGCGATCACGACCCCGATGGCGAACGCCAGGTACGCGATGCCCGTCCGGATCGCGCTGTAGCCGAGGACGTTCTGTATGAAGAGGGTGAGGAAGAAGAACAAGCCGAAGAGCCCGGTGGCGACACACAGCATGATCAGGTACGCACCCGACCTGTTGCGGTCGGCGAGTACCCGCATCGGAAGCAGCGGGTGCGAGCTACGCCTCTCGACCAGCACGAACGATACGAGAAGCGCCACGGACGCGGCCAGCGACGCCACCACCTGCGCGTCACCCCAGTGCGATACCCCGTCGGGCCCCGTGGCGGCCTTGGACAGGCCGTAGACCAGCAGCGCGACGCCGCCGGTGCCGGTGATCGCGCCGGCCACGTCGATGCGGCCCGGCCGGCGGGGCGATTCGGTCAGCATGCGCGGCGCCGCGGCCGCCACCAGTATCCCGATCGGGACATTGACGAACATCACCCACCGCCACGACGCGTAGGTCGTCAGTATGCCGCCCAGCAGCAGGCCCACCGCGCTGCCGGCGCCGGCCATCGCCGCGTAGACGCCGAACGCCCTGTTGCGTTCCCCGCCTTCGGGAAAGTTGGTGGTGATCAGCGCCAGCGCGGTCGGCGCGATCACCGCGCCGCCGACTCCCTGTACCGCCCTCGCGGTGAGCAGCCACGACTGGCTGGTGGCGAACCCGCCGAGCAGCGACGCCACGGAGAACAGGAGCAGGCCGAAGACGAACATCCGCCGCCGGCCGAGGATGTCGCCGGCGCGGCCGCCGAGCAGGAGCAGGCCGCCGAAGGTGACCGCGTAGGCGTTCACCACCCACTCCAGGCCGCTGCCGGAGAAGCCGAGCGCCTGCTGGATGTCCGGGAGGGCAACGTTCACGATGGTCGCGTCGAGCACGACCATGAGCTGGGCGGTGGCGATGACCAGCAGAGCCAGGCCGAGGCGGTGGTCCCGCCCGCCAGCCGGGGCGGAGGGTGAGGCCGCACGCCCGGTCTCGGATCGCGCCGACCGGGTGGTGGGCGCGTGGTCGGGTGGGTCGGAGGCGCTGCCCGCGCCGGAAGCTGGCGAGGTCACGGTATCTCCCCTGGATCTCGGGGCACGTCCCTGGCGGCCGTGCGAGCTTTCGCTAAGGGCCCAGGCTTGCCGCCAGTCCGGTGAGATGCCGTCACCCGATCCCGGTGATTTCGATGCTGCGTGAGCGTGACGCCGACTGATCTGGGGTTCGCGCGCAGTCGTCAGTAGGTGCGCGCTAGCCTGGTACCGACGGGAAAGGGTGCCGGGGCTGGGTGGTGACCGGCGCCAGGGTGTCGGGCGTGGATAGCAAGGCGGTCCTTTAACGGTGCCTCCAGCAGCTCCCCGGCTGATCGACCGGGACGATCTCGTCGCTGCCCTGGATCACGCGGCGGCGGGCAAGGTGACGGTCATCTCGGCTCCGGCCGGCAGCGGGAAGACATCGCTGCTGCGCGCCTGGGCCGACCGGCCGGGTCAGCCACGTCGGCTCGCCCTCGTGCAGGTGCCGCGCGGCCAGCAAGACGCCCAGCAGTTTTGGCTGGCCGTGCTCGGTGCGGTTCGTCACGCCACCGACGCGGACGGCAGTTCGGACAGCGGCGAGGCACTGCCGGCAGCGACACCCGACTTCGACGCGTCGGCGATGGTCGACCGGGTGTTGTCGGAGCTGGCCGACGCCCACGGCGTCACGCTGGTCATCGATGATCTCCACGAGCTGCTCTCGCCAGAGACCCCCACTCAGCTCACCCGGCTGCTGACCAGCCTTCCCTCGCAGACGCACGCAATACTGACCATGCGTCACGATGTCCGGCTGCGGCTGCACCGGCTGCGCCTGACGGGCGAGCTCGCCGAGATCCGCGCGGCGGACCTGCGTTTCTCCGAGCGCGAAACCCGCGAACTGCTCAACGTCTCGGGCATCGCGCTCTCCGACTCCGGAGCGGCGCTGCTGCACCGGCGGACCGAAGGGTGGGCCGCGGGCCTGCGGCTGGCGGCGCTCTCCCTGGTCGGCCATCCCGACCCCGAGCGGTTCGTCGCGGAGTTCTCCGGCAGCGACCGCACGGTCGCCGAGTACCTGATCGCCGAGATGCTCGAACGCCAGCCGCCCGACGTCCAGGATCTGCTGCTGCGCACCTCCCTGCTGGATCGGGTCAACGGCGAACTGGCCGACCTGCTGACCGGCCGCCCGAGCTCGGAACAGGTCCTGCTGAGTCTCGAAGACGCGAACGCGTTCGTCGAATCGCTCAACCCCGAGCGCACCTGGTTCCGCTACCACCACCTGTTCGCGGATCTCCTGCGGCTGGAGTTGCGCCGGACGCTGCCCGAAGAAGTACCCGCGCTGCACCGGCGCGCGGCCGGATGGTTCACCTTGCAGGGCCAGGTGGCCGAGGCCGTCCGGCACACCCAGGCGGCCGGCGCCTGGGCTGACGCGGCCCTGCTACTGGCCGACCATGCGTTCAGCCTGACGCTCGACGGGCAGGCGCAGACCATGCAGGCGCTGGTGCGGGCCTTCCCGCCGGGCGAGGACCGCCCCGAGCTGGCCCTGGTGCGCGCGATGGGTGACCTGGTCCAGGGGCGCCTGGACGAGGCGGCCGCGCATCTGGCGGTCGCCGAGACGTACGCCGCGACGACGACGCCGGAGCGCCGGCGCCGCCTCGGGGTGGCGATCGCGTCGCTGCAGCTGTCACTGGCCAGACGGCGAGGTCACCTGGCCGGCGTCGTCGAGAACGTCAGGTTCCTCGACTCCCCGGTATCCGGGCAGTCCGACGAGGACATCGCCTTGGACAACGACCTGCGCGCGGTGGCGCTGATGAATCTGGGGACGGCCGAGGCGTGGTCGCTGGGGCTGCCAGACGCCGTACGCCACCTCCGCGAGGGTGCCGTGCTGGCCCGGGAGATCGGCCGGCCGTACCTGGAAGTCGGCTGCCTCGCGCAGCTCAGTTTCGCGTATATCTTCCATGGTGCTGATATGCCGAAGATCGATGCGTGGGCCACGACCCAGCGACGGTGCCGCGAGGCTATAGAGCTCGCCGAACGGTACGGCTGGGGCACGGAACCTGTGATCGCACCCGCGCTGATGACGCTCGCCGGCACGATGGTGTGGCTGGGTGAGTTCGACGAGGGCGAGCGGTGGTTGCGGCGCACCGAACGGGCTCTGCGAACAGACACCGGGCCGGACATCAGGCTGCTGCTGCACCAGACGGCCGCGATGCTGCACGCCGGTCGCGGCCGCCGCCGCGAGGCGCTCGAGGAGTTCGGCACGGCCGAACACCTGGTATCGCGGTTGGAGGGATCATGGGCGCTGGCGAGCCAGATGACCGGCTGGCTGCTCGCCACGCAAGCCCGCCTCGGGCTGCCCGGCGAAGCCCGCTCCGCCCTCGCGGCGCTCGATGACGAGCGGGCCGGCTCCGGTGAGCTCCATAACGCCCGCGCGGCGATCTGCCTCACGGAAGGCGATCCGGCAGGAGCCCTGGGTGCTTTGCATGATGTTCTCGGTGGCACGGCACCGGTCCTCGGTTACGTCACGGTCGTCGAGGCGCACCTGCTCGCCGGGCTCGCCCATCGTGAACTCGGTGACCAGCGCGCGGCGAACCAGGCCGCGGAACAGGCGCTGGCCCTGGCGGAGTCCAACCGGCTGGTCCTGCCGTTCGCGATGACCGGCTCAGCAGAGCTGCTCGAGGCGCTGCCCCGGCACCAAACCGCGCACGCCGCGCTGCTCGACGACATCCTCGACGTCCTCCACGGCTCATCCCCGGCGGCCGAAGAGCAGGCCGCGTTGCCGCCGGCGGAGGAGCTTAGCCCGACCGAACTCAGGGTGCTGCGTTTTCTGCCGACCAACCTGTCCCGGCCCGAGATTGCCAGCGAACTCTCCGTCTCGCCGAACACCGTCAGCACGCACCTGCGCAGCATCTACGCCAAGCTCCAGGTCCGTGACCGGTCCTCGGCCGTGAAACGCGCCAGAGAACTGCGGCTGCTGGCCGGCCGCCGCACGCGCTAGCCCGGCCGCCACCGGATCCCGGTGATGCGGGGTCACCTGCCCGCGCTCGACCATGGCGCCATGGACTCGGCACCCGCCCCGTACATCATCCGGATCGACGGGCACCTCGGCGCCACCGTGCTGTCGGCGTTTCCGGCGCTGGTGCCGCAGCGTCGCGGCCCGCACACCGTGCTCACCGGCCTGCTGGACCGGTCGGCACTGTACGGCGTGCTGGCCGAGATCGAGGCGCTCGGCCTGGACCTGCTCGAGATCCAAAAGCTCACCCCGGACCGCCCGGACCGCAAATCACCGGTACCAGGTGACCGCCGCTCACCTTGACGGCTACTAGCTTCGGGCGCACTCGATCAGCCAGTTGGCTGCTGGCACATCCCAGTGCCGGGGCGCGATCTGCATCAAGGAGGACCAGCCGTGAGCACGACTGCCACCCCTGACTGCTTCGGTGATCGAAGCTTGACCTTCGAGTCGGGCGTCGGCGGTCTGACGACGCGTGGACGCGTGGCGGTACGCCCCGTTCGCCTGCACGCTCGGCGCCCCGGCCGAGTAGCTCGAGGAGATCGACGACGGGCTCCGGCTGTCCTTCCCACCGGACGCCGAGCTCGCCAGGCAGCTCGTGGTGCTCGCCACGGCCGAACAGGGCTGCTGCGCGTTCTTCGACCTCACCCCGTACCTGGCCCCCGATGCCGATCAGCTGAGCGTGATGGCGATCGAGAGCACCGCCGGGATGGTGGCTGATTTGTTCGCAGTCCCCCCATTCTGATCTCTCGTCACGGACGGATTTCCACGGCCTTCGCATACGTGCCTCGCCATCGCGACCCGGCCCCGGTGTCCTAGCCCAGACACCAGCCGCAAAGTAGGTTGCGGGTAGCCGGATGCGTCCCGTTTCCCGTTCCCGGGCGCCGTCGTTGGTCTGATCAAGTGATCGAGGCCAAAGGGGCGGGCGTGTGGCAAGAGTGGTCGCCAGAGGAGCTGCTGGCGAACTGGACGCTGGTAGACGGCGACTGGGACCTGGTGGCGAACAAGAGCGAGACGACCCGGTCTCGGCTTCAGCCTTTTGCTGAAGTTCTTCGAGCTGGAAGGCCGGTTCCCCGATGTGCTGGGAGAGGTCCCGCCATCTGCGGTGGAGTACGTCGCCGAACTGGTGAAGGTCCCGGCCACCGACTTCGCGAAGTACACGCTGATCGGCCGGACCGCCGAGTACCACCGCAAGCAGATCCGCGGGGCCCTGGGGTTCCGGCCGTCGACAGTCGCAGAAGAGAAGGCCCTGGCCGAGTGGCTGGCCGTTGAGGTCTGTCCGGTCGAGCTGGTGGAGGACCAGCAGCGCGAGGCCCTGCTGGTCGAGTGCCAGGCCCGGAAGATCGAGCCGCCGGGCCGGACCCGGGTTGAGAAGGTACTCGTCGCGGCGCGGGGCAAGTGGGAGAAGACGTTCTGCGCCCGCACGATCGGCCGCCTGGGCGAGGCGGGCACGGCTCGGCTGCTGTCGCTGGTGGCTGAGGACAACGAGGCGGGGACCGCCCTGCTGGCCGCGCTCAACCGCGACCCCGGCGCGGTCAGCCTGGACTCCCTGCCACGCCCGCTACGGCGGCAACGGCGTGATGATCTACTGGCACGTCGAGCGGAAGAACGTCTGCATCTACTCCCAGCTCAAGAACTGCTCGTCGTCCGAAGTCGCGGCGATGATCGAGGGCCTGCTGCGGCACTGCATGGACGCCGAGATCGAGTCGAACTACGTCGGCACGCACGGCGCGAGCGTGGTCGGGTTCGCCTTCACCGAGTTGCTGAACTTCCGCCTGCTGCCCCGGCTGAAGAACATCGGCAGCATCCGCCTGTACCGCCCGGACGACACCCCGCCCGGCTGGCCGGCGCTCGGCGCCTCGCTGACGCGGCCAATCCGCTGGGAGCTGATCGAGCAGCAGTACGACCAGATGGTGAAGTACGCCACCGCGCTCAGACTCGGGACGGCGAAGGCGGAGCAGGTCCTGCGGCGCTTCACCCGCGGCGGCCCCAAGCACCCCACGTACGCCGCGCTCGAAGAACTCGGCTGCGCCGTACGCACCATCTTCGCCTGCGACTACCTCGCCGGCCCCGGCCTGCACCGGGAGATCCACGGCGGGCTCCAGGCCGTGGAGAACTGGAACAGCGCGAATACCGTGCTCCACTATGGCAAGGACGGGGCCCTGACCGGGCCTGACAAGGAGCACGCCGAGACCTCGATGCTCGCCCTGCACCTGCTGCAGTCCGCGCTCGTGCACATCAACACCCTGCTGGTCCAGCAGGTCCTGGCCGGACCGGCATGGGCATCGAGGCTGAGCGATGAGGACCGGCGCGGTCTGACAACGCTGTTCTGGTCCAATGTCAACCCGTACGGCACCTTCCGCCTCGACATGAGCAAGCGCCTCGACCTAAGGCCCGCCGCCGTTCCCCGTCCCCGGGCCCCGGCAGACGCCGGGGCCCGATCGGGCACAGAGGCACGATGAAAGACTTCCAGGATCTCGCGACCCGCCCGTGAACGAAGCCGCGTGGCGGGCGCTCGGTGGGCTCGCCGGCTCTTACGGGCGACCGCCCTGGGGCCATCCCTGGGCGTCGAAGACGGCGACGGGGTCCAGGTAGTCGCGCCAGTGGGTCACCTTGCGGTCCTTGATGGTCACGACGGAGACGAAGCGGTTGTCGTAGGGCCGCCCTGTGGGGACGGACGTGCCGTGCACTTCGTACTCCAGGACGACCACGGAGGTCTCGGGGTCCCGGTGCACGCGGAGGTTGTCCGCACTGTGCAGCTTCACGTAGTCGCCGTAGTCGCGGTACAGGTCGATGATCCCCTGGCGTCCCTCGACCCGCCGGGGGTAGCCCGGCACGGTGATCACGTACTCGAAGACCACGTCCTCGGCCAGCAGATCGTAGAAGTCCTCCCCGTCGACCAGGCCGTCCAGGCCGTCCTTGATGATGCGGAAGAACGCGCTGTCCGCCCCGACCAGGGGCGTGTCGTCGCTGACCGTCTTGCTCACTTCGCCTCCGGGGCCCACGCCTGGGCGTCGCGCTCGGCGAACGCGCGGAAGGCAGTGGCCGGCTGGCCGGTGACCTTCTCGATGTCACCGGTGGGCGTGGCGCCGTTGCCGGTGACGATGGCGCCGGTGAGCCAGCGCATCATCACCGCGTAGTCGGCGGAGACGCCTGCGGCGACCGCGCCGCTGATCCACGTCTCCTGTTCGATGTCGCGGTAGGCGATGGGGCGGCCGCTCACGGCGGCGAGGGCGTCCGCGACGTCACCGAAGGTGAGGGCCTGCGGGCCGGTGAGCGCGTAGGCGGCACCGGCGTGGGTGGCGGGGTTCAGCAGCGTCTCGGCCGCGACCGCTGCGATGTCGGCCGCGTCGACGAAGGCTTCCGTGTTGCCGCCGCTGGGGACGGTGATCACTCCGTCGATGACCGGGATGTGGCCGTCGGCGAAGTTCTGCATCACCCACGAAGGGCGCAGGACCGCGTGCGTGATGGTGCTGCGGGAGGCCAGATCGGCCTCGACGGCTGCGATGTCGATCTCCGGCGGCGCCTGGTCGGCGTTGTAGACGCTGAGGTAGGTGACGTGCCGCACGCCGGCCGTCTCGGCGAGGTCCAGGAACGCGCCGACCTGGTCGGCGTAGCGCACGCGCATCGTGGGCGTGACCAGGTAGAGGCGGTCGGCGCCGGCCAGTGCGGCCGCGTGGGTGGCCGGGTCGTCCCAGTCGAACCGGACGTCCGCTCCGCTGCGCGCCGCGGTACGGGTGGCGCTTCCCCGCCGGGCGAGCGCGTCGGCCAGCAGCGAACCGGTCCGGCCCGTGCCGCCAAGGATGAGCGTGGTGGAGGCTTCATTGTTCATGACTCCATGCTTGCGGCCCCAGGCAAGACAAACCATGCGTGATTCGCTCGTCCTTTTACGTGAAGCTCTCGCGCCTTGACCCTGGCTGCCCGTGCTGGCCAAGCTGGTCCCATGGACTTGCTGACCGACCACCTGGTGCGGGCGCGCGCCGCCGGCGCGGTGTTCGCGCGGACAGTCGCCGAACCGCCGTGGGGACTGCGGCTGGGCGGTTCGATACAGCTGTCGGTGCACACCGTGGTCCGCGGCCGGGGCTACCTGTGGCTCGACACCCCCGGCAGCACCGTGGAGCTGATACCGGGGACCGTCACGCTGGTGCGCGGCGGCCCGGACCACTACATCGGGCACGAGCCGGGCGCCGCGTGCCTGGAGCCGGAGGAGTTCCGGGCACACCACGCCCGGATGGGCCCCGGGGACAACCCGCAGGCCACCGTGTTCCTGTGCGGCGCCTACCAGTTCTCCGGCGATGTCGGCGCCGGGCTGCTCGACGCACTGCCCCAGGTGATGACCCTCTCGGCGGCCGACGACGACCCGCTGCGGGACGTGATCACGTTGCTGTCCCGCGAGCTGGTCCGCAGCGAACTCGCCCAGCAGATAGTTCTGGACCGCCTCCTGGACCTGCTGCTCGTCCTGGCCATCCGCAGCGAGTTCCGCCGCAGCACGACCGCACCACGTTGGTACCGGGCGTCCGCGGACCCGCGGCTGGGCGCGGCGCTGCAAGCCATGCACGAGAACGCGGCCCACCCGTGGACAGTCCCTGAACTCGCCGCGATCAGCGGCCTGTCCCGCGCCGCGTTCGCGCGGGCGTTCCGGGACGCACTCGGCCAGGCCCCCGTGCAGTACCTGACCGAATGGCGCATGACCCTCGCCCGCGACCACCTGCGCGCCGACGACCTCAGCCTGGCCCAGATCGCCGACACCATCGGCTACGGCTCGCCCTTCGCGTTCGCCGCAGCCTTCCGCCGACACCACGGAGAACCACCAGGAACCTGGCGACACAGGGAACGAACAACCGCACACACACGACTGCTGACCACCCACCCCGGGTCGTGAGCGGCGATCGGCCGCGCCCGCCGACCAGTCGGACCCCGGCGTCCGACCGCAGCAGATGGCACCGGCTTTCGGCCGTGTCCAGTTTCATAGGTGGTCGCTCGTGAAACACCTCTCCGCCCGGCGGCCCACCTGCGCCGATCATGTTTCATGAGTTGTTGCAAACAACTGGACGGCTGAAACACCCTCATGAAACGCTCCGGAGCTGTGAGCGACGACTTCAAGCGAGTGGAATCGCACGACTGCCCGATGTCCACCTGCGCCGCCCCCGCGGGCTCCCCGTGCCGGACCGGCAAGGGCAACGTGGCCATCCAGTACCACACCGCCCGCTTCCGCCTCGTGCCTCAACTTGCCAAGACGCTCAGCGTGCCGACCCCCGCCGTACGCAAGCCGGGTTCGGCCTGGACCGAGCTACCCCGGCCAATGAGCGCCGGCGCCAAACCAGTCGGGCACGTCCGCCTCGGCTACGCCCGCGCCTCAACCGCCCGCCAGTCCCTCGACGCGCAGCTCGACTCCCTCGCCAAGGCCGGGGTCACCCGCATCTTCTCGGAGAAGATCTCCACCCGCGCCGCTCGGCGCCCCGAGCTGGAGTCCGCCGTGAAACTCGCCGGGGAGATCCGCTCCTCCGGCGTCGCCGTGACCCTCGTCGTCCACGAGCACAAACGCCTCGGCCGCGGCATCGAACTCGCCATGCTCGCCGAGGAACTGAAGGCCAGCGACGTCGGCCTGGAGTTCCTCACCGGAGAGCTGAAGGGTTCGCACGACCCCTCCGGCATCGTGTTCACCGTGCTCGCCGCGATGTCCGGCATGGAGCGCGAGTACATCCGCGACCGCACCCTCGAAGGCCACGAATCCGCCCGCAAGCGCGGCAAGACCATCGGCGGCGCGGGCGTCACCGACGAGTCCATGCTGTCCATGGCTCTCCACCTGCGCGACCAGGAGATGAGCCTCCGCGACATCGCCAAGCGGCTCGTCATCACAACTGGCACGAAGAAGGGCCAGCACCCCTCACCCGCCACCGTGATGCGAATGCTCCGTGAACACGACGAGCAGGCCGCCACGGCGGCGAGTACGTGATCGCCCCGCTACTTTGCGGCTGGTGTCTGAGCTAGGAGACCGGGGCCGACCCCAACGTTCGCACCCACGTGGTGGACGGTCACCGCAGAGCGCGCCGGCTCCTCCCGCGCGGACGCGCAGTACCGGCCGGGCGGTCAGGATGGTTGGGGGACCTCAGCCGCGAGGGTGTAGAGCTCGACGATGACCCCGTCCTTGCAGTGGGCGATGTCCATTCCGCTCACGACGGGCGGTTGGCCCGAAGGGCCGTACCGGAAGCCGAGGTGGCCGAGGTCGTCGTTGACCGAGACGGGGCCATCCGGCTGAAAGACCCAGTCCGGGGTCTGCTCCCGGAGCTCCGCGGCGCGGTGCGCGAGAGCCTCGCGCCCGCGGACGATGCGGTCGGGCTCGTGCCAGACGACGTCCTCGGCGTAGGTCTGCGCGATGGCCGCTGCGCGGCGTTCGGGGTCGGGTTCGTTGAAGACGTCGAGGAGGTTGCGACGCATCAGGTCGGCGACGGTGGTGCTCATAGGTGGGCCTCCGGGGGTGACGTGGCCAGGGTCGGCGTTCAGGCAGGGCGGTTCGAGGCCGGGGGGAATGCCCGGGCCAGCTCATTGCGTGCCCTCTCGTCGAGCCGTATCGACGCGGTGGTGAGGTTCTCGGCCAGGTGCGTGCGGGTGCGGGTGCCGGGGATGAGCAGGATGTTGGGTGAGAGGTCGAGCAGCCAGGCGAGGGCGAGCTGCGCCGGGGTGGCACGCAGCCGCTTGCCGAGGTCGGCGAGGACGGGGCTGGAGAGGATCCGGTTCTGAATGCCGCGCGGCCACCCGAGTGGGCAGAACGGCACGAACGCAATCCCTCTGATCGTGCATTCCTGGAGTACCTCGAGGGAGCGTTGGTCCGCGAGGTTGAACAGGTTCTGGACGCAGGAGATCTGCGTCTGCTCGGCGGCCCGCAGCAGGTGTTCCCGCGAGATGTTGCTGAGGCCGATGCCGTCGATCAGGCCCTGGTCTCGGGCCCGGGCGAGCTCCGCCAGCTGGGCGTCGAAGCGCTTGCCCGGCGCGGTCGTTCCGTCGATGATGCGGAGGTTCACCGCGGCCAGGCGGTCGACGCCGAGCGTGGCGAGGTTCTCCTCGATGCCCTCGCGCAGCTGGTGCGGTTCGTCGTAGGACAGGACGGCGCCGTTCTCGTCGCGCCGGGCGGCGACCTTGCTGACGATGGCCAGGTCATCCGGGTAGGGGTGCAGTGCCTCGCGGATCAGTTCGTTGACGACGCCGGGGCCGTAGTACTGGGCGGTGTCAATGTGGTTGACGCCGCCGGCGACCGCGGCGCGCAGCACGCGCAGTGCCTCGTCGCGGTCGCGGGGCGGGCCGAAGACATTGTCGCCGGCCAGTTGCATCGCGCCGTATCCGATCCGGCGCACCTGCCAGGAGCCGAGTGCGAACGTGCCTGCGGACGCGAGGGGAGGGTTCTGCTCGGGCATGGTGCCTCCAGCCGCTCAGTCGCGCAGCGTCTTCATCGCCGTGGACCAGGCCTCGAGCTCGTCGAAGAGCTTGGTGACCGCGGAGTCGCGGTGCTCGACGGGCTTGAAGAGCGAGAGGTTCTCGAAGTCGGTGAACAGCGAGAAGGCCAGCTGCTGGTCGACATGGGCGAGTTGGACCGCGCTGGCGATGGTGCGCAGGTGCTCGGCGGCCCGCATGCCGCCGACGGTGCCGTAGGAGACGAAGGCGGCGGCCTTGTTGTTCCACTCGGCGTAGGCGAAGTCGATTGCGTTCTTCAGCACGCCGGGGATGGAGTGGTTGTACTCCGGGGTGACGAACACGTAGCCGTCGAACTGGGCGACCTTGGCGGTCCAGGCCTTGGTGTGCTCGCCCTGGTACCGGCCCATGGACGGCGGCAGCGGCTCGTCCATGAAGGGCAGCGGCCAGTCGGCGAGGTCGACCAGCTCGTACTCGGCGGCGGTCCGGGCGCCCGCCCGGTCGATGACCCAGTCGGCGACCGCCTTGCCGTTGCGGCCGGGGCGGGTGCTGCCGAGAATCACGGCGATCTTGAGAGTGCTCATGACGTTCGCTCCTTCCGCGGCCGCGCCGCTAGGCGGGGCTGCCGTCGGTGCGGCGGGCGCGGACGGTCGCGGTCAGCCGCAGGTGCCGTCCGGCCACGCCCTGGAGCTTGGTGACACTGTGGGCGTAGCGGTCCACGGTCGCGGTGGCCTCTACAGCGATCTGGTCGCCGTCGACCTCGGCCCTCGCAACGGTGAACGTGACAGGTCCACGGACACCATGCACGGTCAGCAGCCCCGGCAGGGCCCAGGCGCCGGCCTCGTCCAGCTCGGCCCCGGTCGAGGTGAACACGATGTCGGGGTGGCTGGAGGTGTCCAGCAGCGCCTTGGACAGGACCTGGCGGTCCCGGTTCTTGTTGCCGGTGTCGAAGCTGGCCGCGTCGGCGACGGCGTCCACCCGGCTGCCAGTGAGCGGCTCGGCGAGGGAGACCGTGCCGCCGCGCCGCCGGAAGCTGCCGCGCACGGTACCGAGCCCGAAGTTGCGCTTGGTGGTGAAGGTGATCTCGGAGTGGGGGACGTCGATGACGTACTGTCCCGGCGTCGGCGTTGCGGTGGTCATGATGACCTCCTGATAACTTGATCATTCAAGTCAAACTCTAACCCCTTCGACTTGAACATTCAAGTGAAGCTTTAGGTCGGTTGCTCAGGCGAGGCCGAGCTGGGCGGCGATGACAGTGCCGGACGGGTAGCAGTCGAAGCGCTTGATCTTGCCGTCGACCAGCTCGAACACGTCGCAGCAGGGGGCATCCATGCGCTTGCCCGTGGGCGGGACGGTCCCGGCGGGCAGCTCCAGCGGGCCGAGGTGGGTGCCCTGCAGCCTCAGCTGCACGATCACGACGTCGCCGGTGACGTAGAACCGCTCGAGCTCGCGGTGCATGTCGGGAAAGGCCTTGGCGTAGACCTCGACTGTCTTCCCGAGTTCGTCGGCGCCGCGGTAGGTGTACGGGATCGACGTGTCGGTGAAGGTCCCGTCCTCGGTGAACGCCGCGACCCAGCCGGCGACATCCTGCTCCTCGGCGACCTGGTACGCGCTGCGGATGATCTTCTCATTGTCGAGCGACATCTCAACTCTCCTCCCGGGACGGCAATACCTTGTGGATTCACTTTAACATTCAAGTCAATGCTGAGAGCAAGCCCAGCGATGGCATCGAAATTCCAAGAAGAAGCTAGAAGGTCGCTTGATGTCTCAAGTCAACACGCGGGCGAGTCGATACGCTGCAGGATGCGCTCGGCGTCCTGGCCGAGACGGCGCAGGCGCTCGCCGGAGAGGTTGTCCACGACCAGGTGGCGGACGTAGGCCACGTGTGCCGGAGCGGCGGACTCGAGCTTGCCCATGCCGGCGGGCTGGAGGATGGCGTTGGTGAAGCGCCCGTCCGCCGGGTCCGGCTCGCGGCGGACGTAGCCGCGCCTCTCCAGCCGCTTGACCATGTGCGAGAGCCGCGACAGCGACGTGCTGGTGTTCTCGGCGAGAACGCTCATGCGCAGAGTCCACTCGGGGGCTTCGGACAGCATGGCCAGGGCCATGTACTCGACCATGCTCAGGTCGGCGTCGCGCTGCAGCTGCGTGTCGATGGCCCACGGCAGGCGGGTCATCAGGCGGACCACCGACAGCCAGGAGGCCAGCTCGCCGGGGGCGAGCCACAGGTCCGCATGCTCGTCTACCGGCGCCTGGGGCGCCTCGTCCTGGGGGGTCACTCTGGGAGCGTATCAGCCGCGCCGTGCGGATGACATGGGTCAGCCTTAAGGTTCCACGGGAGGCGCTATAACTTGAACATTCATGTGATGGCGACGTACGCTCAAAGTTGAATGCCGAACATTCGGAATCGAGGGAGGCACCCGATGCCCGGACTGCTGACACCCACGGTCGAGGTACGACGGGCCGGCGAGCGGCAGTCGAGCCGACTGTCCTGGCTCGACTCCAAGCACTCGTTCTCACTCGGCACCTCACGGCGGGATCCGGCCAACACGCACCACGGCCTGCTGCTGGTCAACAACGAAGACCTGGTGCAGCCCGGCACGGGCTTCGAGACGCACCCTCACCGGGACATGGAGATCGTCACCTGGGTGCTCCATGGCTCGCTCGTCCACCAGGACTCCGGCGGCCACTCCGGCGTGATCTACCCCGGCCTGGCCCAGCGGATGAGCGCCGGAACCGGCATCCTGCACTCGGAGAAGAACGACACCTACCGGCTGACCGGCGAACACCCCACCACTCCCGTGCACTTCGTCCAGATGTGGGTCCTGCCCGACGAGGCGGGCGTCACGCCCGGCTACGAGCAGCTGGAGATCGACGACGAACTGCTCAGCGGGTCGCTCTTCACCGTGGCCTCGGGCATGGACCGACACCGGGACGCGACCGCGATCCGGATCCACAACCGGCACGCCGCCCTGCACGCGGCGAGGCTGCGCCCCGGGCAGCAGGTCACGCTGCCCGAGGCGCCGTTCCTGCACCTCTTCGTCGCGCGCGGATCGGTGGACCTCGAAGGTGTGGGCGTCCTCGCCCAGGGCGACGCAGCCCGCTTCACCGCCACCGGTGGACAGGGCGTCGCCGCCGTCGAGTCGGCCGAAATTCTCCTCTGGGAGATGCACGCCACCGCCACCGTCTGATGGGCCGACCGAGCGCGGATCGTCGACGAGGACGGATGGTCCTCAAGCACCGGGACCGGCCGACTGGGTGAGGGCGTATCAGGTATTCGGACCCCTGCGCGGCGACGTCCAGGACATCTGAGACATCGGAGCTAGAACTGGTTCAACGTCAACGGAAGGGAAGGCTGAGGATGACCACCGCAATCGTAGGGGTCGGCAACATCGGGAGTGCCGTCGCCCGGCATTTGGTAGCCGGGGGCGAGAGCGTCGTCCTGGCGGGGAAGGGCGCGGCGCGCGCGGAGGAGCTCGCGGACGAGCTCGGGCCGCTTGCACGCGCCGCGTCCGTGCAGGACGCGATCACGGGTGCGGACACCGTCGTGTTCGCCATCTGGCTGGATGCCATGAGGGAGCTGATTCCGCAGGTCCGATCGCTGCTTGAGGGCAAGGTCGTGATCGACCCGTCGAACCCGATCATGTTCGACGACAAGGGCCAGGTCGAGCGGTCGCTGCCCGAAGGGCAGTCGGCCGGATCGGTGATCGCCGCCCTGCTGCCTGAGAACGCCCACTACGTGAAGGCGTTCGGCACCCTGGGCGCCGATGTGCTCACGGCAAGCGCGAACCGCTCGCCGCGCCGTGCGGCGCTCTTCTACGCCACCGACGACAGCAGCGCCGCAGTGACGGCCGAGCGGCTGATCCGCGCGGCCGGCTTCGACCCGGTGAAGGCCGGCGGCCTGGCCGACGCCGAACGCATCGAGGCACCCGGAGGCGACCTGCACCAGTTCGGGCTCAACGGCCAAGTCGTCGACCTCGACCAGGCCCGGGCCGAGCTTGACGCCGCTCACCAGTGAAGCCAGACGCGAAGGAGCGGAGCAGAGCATGACCGGGGCGGCGTGATCCTCGGCCCCACGCGGTGCGCCCCACGGGGATGGGCGCGGCCGCTGTCTTGGGTGGTCAGGCGGGCTCTGCATCGTTCGGGGCGGCGGTCCACTCGACGCCGTTCTGCGCGCACGAACACCTTGGCCACCCGATTGCCCGTCGCGCTGCGCTGAGTCATCTGCCTGGTAAGTCGGCCTGGCCCTATCCGCTGCCGCGACGTGTGGCGCCCCGCCACGTGACCAGCACCAAGCACCTCGGGCGGGCGATAATCGCCGTTGGCCCGGCTCGACGGTTCCGGACCCCTCATTCTGCGGACGGACCAGATCACCCGGCTCGGGGCGCAGAGACGTACGGACGGCAGGTCGGCCGGCGAAATCACCGGAATCCGGTGAGGACCTTTCACCTGCCCGGCGGCGACCCTGAGCAGGGGCGTGCCGTGAGGGCGCCGCGGCCTGCGAAGGAGATGTCGCCGTGAGTATCCATACGTCAGTGACCGAAGCGGAGGCCGCCGACCGGCTCGCCCTCCGCGAACTGATCGACGCCTACGCGCACTGCGCCGACCGGCGTGACGCCAAGGGCCAGATGGCCCTGTTCACCGAGGACACCCACTTCGTGGTGTACATGGACGCGCGGGACCCCGAGCCCACCCAGGAGCTTCACGACCGCGAGTCGCTGGCGCCGGTTTTCGACGCGCTCAACGCCTACGCCGCCACCATGCACTTCAACGGACAGAGCACGGTCGAGCTTGAAGGCGACCGCGCGAGCGGGGAAACCTACTGCCTGGCCCACCATCTGACGGAGGCCGACGACGGGTCACGGACGATGATGGTCGCCTCGATCCGCTACCTCGACACGATGGTCAAGCGGGAGGGGGAGTGGCTGTTCGCCGAGCGCCGCCTCCTGGTCAACTGGACCGATATACGGCCCCTTCAGCTCTGATCCGGCCCCTCACGCACCATGCCCGAGGCACGCGAACGCTGGGCGCGGCTGCACCGCCGGCTGTGGCAGCCGCCGCGCCCGCACGGCGAGCAGCCGCTCGAACGCGTCGTCAGCCCGTTGGAACTGTTCTACGACCTGGTCGTGGTCGTGCTGGTCGGCCAGACCGCCCATCACCTGTCGGGGCACTTGACCTGGCGCGGGCTCGCGGAGTTCGCCGCGGTGTTCACGCTGATCTGGATCGCCTGGCTCAACGGCAGCCTCTACCACGACCTGCACGGCCGCGAGGACGCCCGGAGCCGGACGGTGCTGCTCGTGCAGATTCTCGCCATGGTCCCGCTGGGCGCGTTCATCCCTGAGGCCGGCGGCTCGGGCGGCTTCGCCTTCTCGGTCAGCGCCGCTGTGCTGTTCGCGGTCCTCACCCTGATCTGGCGTCTCGCCGGGCGCGGCACGAGTGCGGAGTACCGCCGCTCCAGTCTCGTGTTCGTGGCCGGGACCGCCGCCTGTGCGGCCCTGCTGGCCTCGACGGCCTCGCTGCCGGCCGACGGTCGCCTCACGGTCTGGCTCCTGTTGGGCCTCGTCTATCTCGCGGGCTTCAGCGTCATGATCGGGACGGCGGCACCCGGCCTCACTGTCACGCCCGCGCTCATCGAGCGCTTCGGCCTGCTCATCATCATCGTGCTCGGCGAGACAGTGGTCGGCGTGGTCGACGGGCTGGCCCACGAGCCCGCGAACACACTCACGATCGCCGTCGGCCTAGTAGCCGTCGTGATCGGTTTCGGCGCGTGGTGGACGTACTTCGACTTCGTCGGCCACCGCCCGCCGCGGCCGACCCGTGCGGCGACCGTCCAATGGATCCTCGCCCACTTGCCACTGACGGCCGCGGTCGCCGCCATGGGTGCGACCATGCCGGGCCTGGTGGAGCACGCCCACGCCGACCGCACCCCGGCTTCCATCGCGTGGCTGCTGTGTGCCGCCACGGTCGTCGCGCTCGGCGCCACGATGGCCCTGGCGGCCAGCCTTGAGGCATGGAGCGGCGACCGCGCGTTCTATCGCCCCGTTGCCCGCACCTGCGCTGCCGTGGGCGTCCTCTGCCTGGCGCTTGCCGTCGTACGCCCCACTCCGCTGCCTCTCGGGGTGGCCCTCGTGGTCCTGCTCGGCATGCCCTGGTGCGTCGCCGTCATCCGCCATACGGCGAACGACACGGGCAGGGAGTAGCAGCCGCACCCCCGTCCAGGATCTCAGGCCCTGCCGACAGGCAGAAGGCGCAGCTCACGGCCGCGTTGCACGGCCGCCGAACGGTCGGTGACTCCGAGCTTGGTGTAGATGTTGCGAATGTGCGTGCTGACGGTGTTCAGCGAGACCGTCATCTCGTTGGCGATCTCCTGCCGGGTGAGGTTGGTCGGCAGGTAGCGCAGCACACGCAGTTCGCTCGGGCTGAGCGGCTCGGCCCGGTCCTGGTCGGCGTCGACGGGCCTGGCACAACCGTGCACCGCGTCGAGGATGTCGGTGATCTGCGCCCTGTGCGTGTTCCCTCGCGCCAGCAGCGCTTCCAGCAGCCTCCAGGCACCGGTCATGGCGAACGGGAGGATCAGCCGGTCCGGCTCGGCGAGGGAGAGTGCCCGCTCGACGGCGGCTCCTGCCGCGTGTTCCCCGCCCAGTTCGTGATGAGCGAGGGCGTCCAGGAGGTGGGCTTCGACAAGGGTGAGATGCGGGTTGACGGGAGCGGTTCCGTCCAGCACGGGTTCCAGCGCGCTTCGGGCGGCGACGGGGTCGTGCTCGGCGAGGCGCAGCGTCGCGATCGCGTTGCAAAGCTCGCCCCTGGCCAGCTGCCGGTCCGTGAGCAACGCGACCCCAGCCCGGGCCTGTTCGATCAAACCGAGCCGGGCCTGCGTGGCGATCGTCCAGGACGCCACCCGAGTCGCCAACGCGTGTTCCCCCTCCATTCGGGCGTTCACCTGGGTGGCTGCGTCGAACTCCTCCAGCGCCCGGTCGCCCTGGCCGCGCGCGGCGTGCAGCACCCCGGTGACCAGGTGCAGGAGCAGCCGGATCCCCGGTTCGGCACCCGACCGGCCAGCCCGTGTTGCGCGCTCCAGCCAGTGCTCGCCGTCGTCGAACTCGCCCATCCAGATCTTGGCCCCGGCGAGCGTCGCCAGCGCGGGAACGATGACGGGAAGGTTGTCCCAGCCGTGCCGGGTGGCAACCGCGATCGCCTCCTCGCAGCGTCGACGTGCCAGGCCGAAGGAGTGGATGGTGGCGGCGAAACCGATGTGCGCGAGGCAGGCGACCTCCAGGTAGGGCCGCTCGATGGCGCGGGCAAAGGCGGCGCCCTCCGTGAGGTGACGTTCGCTGTCGGAAAGCCGCAGCAGCCACGCCTCCGTGACTCCGAGGTTGAGCAGCGCGTCGGCGCGCAGATCGCTGCCGAGCGCGATGTCGGCGTTGGACTGGCCGGCCGCGGGCGACGGTAGCGAGCCCATCAGCTCGAACACATCGTCGAAATGGCCGCGCAGCCGCGCCAGCAGCAGTTCAAGGGAAAAGATCGCCATGGTCAGGCGGTTGCCACGGTCCGGCGGCGTTGTCTTGGCATAGGTTCGCGCGATCTCCAGATGGGCGGATGCCTCCTCTAGACGCTGCCGGTTGAGGTCGGCGGTCGCGTATGCCAGGGCCAACTCGTTCTCGTACGTCCCGGCGGGGAAGGAACCCAGCAGCGCCTGGACGGTGTCCGCCTGGCCGTCCAGGGTCAGACTCAGGGCATGGTCGGTAAGCAGACGGGCCGCCTCGGACCAGTCACCCGCGGCCTGGAGATGCTCGATGGCATCGGCGATCCGTGTCCGCCCCACCAGCCAACCTGCGGCAAGCCTGTGCAGTTCGGGCAGCTCCTCGGGCTGCGTCCGGCGTAGTTCCAGCCTCAGGAGCCCGCCGAACAGGTGGTGGTAGCGGAACCAGGTGCGGTCGGGGTCGAGCGACACGACGAACGCGTTCGCGTCCTCCAGCTCCAGAAGGATCCGCTCCGACCCGGTCGAACCGGTGAGCAGGTCCGCGAGCTCGCCGTTGACCCGGTCCAGCACGGACGTGCGCAGGAGCAGTCGCTTGAAGTTCTTGGGCTGCCGCTCCAGCATCTCGGCCATCAGATATTCGGCCACCCTGCGGTCGCTGCCGGAGAATTCGGCGACGAACCGCTCGGGGTCGGGGTGGCCGGCCAGGGAGAGCGCCGCGAGCCGCAGGCCGGCGGCCCAGCCTTCGGTCCGCTGCTGCAGTGTCGCGGTGAGGTGGTCAGGCAGCTCCAGGCCGGATGCCGCCAGCAAGGCGCGGGTCTCGGCCTCGGCAAAGCGCAGCTGCGGGCCGCGGATCTCGGCCAGATCGCCTGTGAGACGCAGCCTGTGCAGCCGTAGGGGAAGATCGCGGCGGGTGGCGAGGACCGCGTGTGCGTGACGGGGAAGGCGGGTCAGCAGCGAGGTGAGCTGTTCGAGGGCCTCCGAGTCGAGCTCGTGAAGATCGTCGATGACCAGCGTGATGGGTTTGTCGGTCTCGGCGAGCTCCGACAGCACCCGGTCCACCATGGCGCTGCCGTCGAAGCCGGGCGTCGCGTGCGGCGGTTCCGCCGCCTTGTTCAGAGCACCGAGGACCGCACCGACCAGGTCGAGCCAGAACAGCTGGGCATCGTGCTGGCCGAGCCGTACCGAGACGAACGCGATGGGACGCTCCTGACCGAACCGGTCGGCCCAGGCCCGCAACAAAGAGGTCTTCCCGCTGCCCGCCGACGCCGAGATGATCGTTACTCGCTGTCGGGCGGCAAGCTCCAGGGTGGCGACCAGGTCGTGCCGATCGATCAACCCGGCTCTGCCCGGCCCATCAGCCATCGCGTAATCTCCTCCAGGCGTGCCGCCAGCGTAATCCGAGGAGATCACCCGAATCCAGTGAGGCCACCTCACCGGCGCGGCCGGGAAATGGCGCGAATTTTGCGTCAGGTGTCACGCATGCACCTGCCGTGGTTGGACTCGGGACGCCTAGCCTGCACAAATGGACTTCTCGCTTGAGCTTCCGACTGGACCGTTGGCCGAGGCCATCGTCTCAGCGGTGCGTGACTCCGAAACCACTTCTGTCTTCAACCACAGTGTGCGGAGTTTCTATTTCGCGCAGCTCCTGGCTGAGCGCGAGGGATGTCTGGAAGACGCCGCATACGATCGTGACCTGCTGTTCGCCGCAACCGTCCTGCACGATCTGGGTACCGGCAATCTCGCGAAGGGCGAAGCCCGCTTCGAGGTGGAGGGTGCCGACCTGGCGGCAGCTCTGCTGCAGGAACATGGCATTCCCGCGGCGGACATCGACCGCGTCTGGGAGGCTATCGCTCTCCATACCTCCTCTGGCATTGCCGAGCGCCGAGGGCTGCTGAGTTACCTCACTCGCGAAGGTGTGGGGATGGACTTTGGGCGCAATGCGGACCTGGCCTCTGCATGGCAGGAGGAGATCCACGCCGCCTACCCCCGTCTCGACATGGTGCGTTCGTTGGTCGACGCCATCGTGGAACGAGCTGCTCGGTCAGACGCCGCGGCGCCTCGCTACTCCATCGGCGGCGAACTGCTGCGCGAGCGTCAGACCGACGGTGTGACAAGGATGGAGTTGGCGGCCGCCTCATCTCCTTGGGGAGATTGACGTGCTCCCTGGCCTAAAGTCCAGGGATTCCGGCCTGGGTCGTCTGACCCTTCCGGGGGCTTCCTGCTTCACCGCGCTGTGCGGGCACGGG
>NZ_JBIAUR010000043.1:0-23689 GCF_042893105.1 Streptomyces sp. NPDC001663
GTCCCTTCCTCATGCCCTCGCCAGGGCAGGATCACCCGACCGGGAACCCGCGTTCGACCGCCACCGCTCAAGATCGAAAAGGCAACAGCTTCTGAGACTTGACGGTGGTCGGGGCGATGGACAGCCGGGCGGCGATCTCGGCGTTGGACCAGCCCGAGGCGACGGCGAGGAGGACGTCGCGTTCGCGTCCGGTGAAGGTGTCGGACCCGGTGTGCTGCTCAAGGGGGTCGGGGGTGCGCTGTTGGCGGACGGTGTCGATGAGTGCGCGGGTCAGGCCGGGGGTGATGACGGCGTCTCCGGCGGCGACGATGCGGATGGCGGCGGCGAGTTGGTCTGGGCTGGCGTTGTGTGGGAGGAATCCGCCGGCTCCGGCGCGCAGGGCGGCGTGGGCGTGTCCCTCGCGGCTGGTTGAGGCCAGGACCAGGACGCGGGGCGGGATCCAGTCTGCTCTGGCGGAGTCGGGGACGTCGGGGAGAAGGCGTACGGGTCGGGTGATGCGTCGGATGGCCTCGATGCCGTCCGTGTCGGGAGAAGGGGTGGCCATCAGGACAACGTCGGGACGGAGTGCGGTGCTCAGGCGGACCGCCTCGGCTCCCCTGACTGCTTCGCCGACGACGGTCAGGTCGGGCTCGGCGGTCAGGAGCATCCGGAGGCCGAGTCGCTGCAGGGACTGGTCGTTGACGATGAGTACGGAGACCATGCCGGTCGTTCTCCTTGCCGGGTGTGGGGGATGCGACGTCATCGACGACGGTGCTTGGGGCACCGGGCCGAGGCGGCCCGCCGGGTTTGCGGCGGGCCGCCTCGGAGGGTGGGGGCGGTCGCGGGCCCGGTCGGGGTGCTACATGTGGACGACGGGTGCGGCGTCGGGGTCCTGGGTGGGTACGCCGCGGCGGTACAGGACGATGCTGATGACCAGGCCGACGGCGAAGAAGACGGCCGACCACCAGTAGGCGGTGGAGTAGCCGTCCAGGCCGGCCTGGGCCTGGACGGCCGGGTCCGCCGGGTTCCTGCCGTCGAGGTAGTCGGTGACGGCGCTGGAGAAGAGGGTGTTGAGCAGGGCGGTGCCGAGGGAGCCGCCGACCTGCTGCATGGTGTTGACGGCGGCGGAGGCGACGCCGGCGTCCTCGGCACCCACGCCCGCGGTGGCCAGGCTCATGGCCGGGGCCATCACAAGGCCGAGGCCGAGACCCGCCACGACCAGCGGGGGCATGATGTCGGTGGCGTAACTGCTGTTCAGGTCGAGGGCGGTGAGCCAGACCATGCCGGCGGCGGCGAGCCCCATACCCAGCGGCACGATCGCCTTGGGGCCTATACGGGGGATCAGCACGGTGGTGGCAAGGGTTGAAGCGAGCATGAGAGCGGCGACCATGGGCAGGAAGGCCAGCCCGGTCTTGATAGGCGTGTAGCCCAGGCTCTGCTGGAGGTAGTAGGTCAGGAACAGGAAGACACCGAACATGCCGGCGCCGGTGATCAGAACAGAGATGAAGGAGGCGCCGCGGTTGCGGTCGAGCAGGACCCGCAGCGGCAGTGCGGACGTTGATCATCCGCTCGTAGTCACGCTATACCGGAAGACGGAGCTCAATAAGTACAACTCTCAACTTCATGCGTGAAATTCACCGGCCGTAATCGTCAGCTCAGCCCTCGGCCGACAACGGTTCAGCACATCAGGTCCGCCTTGGAGATGCGGCCGTGGACGCCCTTGACGATGTCGACCACCTGGGAGACGTGGAAGTCGGCGGCCGCGCTGAGGTAGGCGAGGCCGACGGGGCCGGGGACGCCGTACCGGTCGGTGAGGAGGGTGAGTGCGTCGCGTACGGCGTTGCGCAGTGCCTCGTCGAGGTCGCGGTCGAGGCCCAGCACGATGTGCTCGGACGGCGTTTCCGCGAAGGGTGCGCGCAGCCGGGCGGCCAGGGAGCGGGTGGCCGGGTCCGTGTGGACGGTGAGGCGGAGGGTGGCGCGCAGGGGGGCCTCGAAGGCGGTGAGGGCGACTTCGCCATCGCCCTGGGAGAAGTGCGGGTCGCCGACGTAGAAGAGGGCGTCGGGGACCTGGACGGGGAGGAAGAGCCGGGCGCCGGTGCCGAGGTGGCGGACGTCGAGGTTGCCGCCGTGCGGGCCCGGCGGGACGGAGTGGACGGGGGATTCGGTGGCCGGGGCGACGCCCATGATGCCCAGGAACGGGCGGAGCGGGAAGGCGAGTTGGCGGCCGTCGCCCACCGGGAGCCGCCCCCTGCCGTCCTCGCCCACGGTCGCGACCAGGCTGACCGGCTCGCCCAGGGGTGTCTGCGGGTATTCGCCGGGCAGGGCCCCCTTGCCGTGCCGGTTGCTGATCACCCCGTAGGGAGTGCGGCGGAGCAGGGTCAGGACCTCGACCTCCAGTACGTCGCCGGGCCGTGCGCCGTGCAGTGCCACGGGTCCGGTGACGACGTGCGGGCCGTGCGTCTGCGGCAGGTGTTCGCGTGCGGAGGCGGCCAGTTCGACGGCGTCGTGCAGCAGGCCGTTCGCGGCGATGCCGGCCGCCCCGAAGAAGGCGGCCGGGTCGCGGCCCTGGTCTTCGAGGATGCCTTCGTGGCTGATGGTGTCGAAGGTGACGGTCTCGCCCGAGCGGATGGTCAGCGCCGGTTTTGCGGTGGCGTTGGGCAGCAGGCCCCAGTGCACGCGGGCCGGGTCGGCGGGGAGGTAGTGGTCGCCGTCCAGGGGGCCGAGTCCGGGTTGGAGGAGGTTCACTTCAGTGCCTCCAGCAGGGCCTCGGAGCCGAGGGTGAAGCCGAAGCACTGGCGGACGTTGTAGAGGGTGGCGTCCATGCAGTACGCGGGCGAGGTGGTGGCCACCGCGTCCTGGACCATGAGGACGTCGTAGCCGAGGTTCGCGGCGTCCATGAGGGTGGCCAGGACGCACTGGTCGGCGTTGACGCCGGCGAACAGCAGGGTGTCGACCCGCAGGTTGCGCAGCACGCTGTCCAGCTCGGTGTCCTGGAAGCCGCTCATCCGGTACTTGGAGATGTGGAGGTCGCCGTCCGCGGTCTCCAGCTCGGAGACGATCGCGGCCGAGGGGCTGCCCTGCTCCAGTACCCGGCCGCCCGGGAGCGGGGCGCCGATGCCGCCGCCGGTGCCGTCCGGGTCGTAGACGTGCACAACGCCGGGCGGGAGGTTGGCCCGGTCGGGGCGGTTGCCCCAGTTGAGCCAGATGACGGGGACGCCGGCGGCGCGCAGCGGGGGCAGCAGGCCGGCGATGACCGGGATCGGGGCACGCGCGGGGGTCAGGTCCACGCCGATGGAGGCGAGCCAGCCGTCGGGCGAGCAGAAGTCGTTCTGCATGTCGACGACGATCAGCGCGGTCGCGGCGAGGTCGGCGGTCACGGTCTGCGGGAGTGCCTCGACGGTGACCGGGTGCGGGTCGCGGTGGGGGCGGGCCAGAACGACGGTTTTGCCGTGCGCCCGCCAGGCGTTGCGGGGGTTGGGCCCGATCAGGCCGTGGGCCTCAGGCATGCGCGGGGTTCCTCGAATCGGTGATGAAGTCCAGCAGTGCTCGGTCGGTGCCGCGGGCGCCCAGCGCGGACAGGCCCACGGGCAACGAGCGCACCCGCAGCAGCGGGGCGACGACCGCCGGGAGTCCGGCCAGGGAGGCGAGGCAGGTCAGGCGGAGGGTGGCGGCACGGATGGCCTCCATCTCCTCGGGCGGCGCGTCGGCGAGCGGGGCGGGGCCACTCGTGGCGGGCAGCAACAGGGCGGTCCCGGGCGGAAGTACGGCGTCCAGCGCCTTCCGCGCGTCGGACAGGACCTGTTCCGCCTGCGTCCGCTCGGCCGCGCTCACCCGGCGTCCGTTCTCGAAGCGCGCCGCGACGTCCGGGGCGAGCGCGCCCGGGTGACGGGTGATCCACGCGCCGTGCTGCTCCCAGGCTTCAGCGGACTGGACGGTGCGGAAGGCGGCGAACCACTCCTGAAGGTGTTCGACGGCTCCGGTGCGGGCAGGCGTCAGGGGTAGCGCCGTACGCAGGGTCAGTGCCCGGCAGGCGGCCTCGAAGGAGGCGCGGACCTCGGGTTCGGCGAGCGACACCAGTTCCTCGTCCACGATGCATGCGGTGATCGGTACGGTGGTGTCGCCCGGCGTCAGCAGCGCCTCGGCCGCCGTCCGCAGCAGGACGGGGTCGGGGGCCAGGAGTCCGGCGGTGTCGAAGGAGGGCGCCAGCGCCAGCAGGCCCCCGTTGGGGGTGGCGCCGTGGGTGGGCCGCCAGCCGTACAGGCCGCAGTAGGAGGCGGGCACGCGGATCGAGCCGGCGGTGTCGGTGGCCAGCCCCAGGTCCGCCCAGCCGCGGGCCACGGCGGCGGCCGGGCCGCTGCTGGAGCCGCCGGTGATCCGGCCGGGTGCGGCGGGGTTGGCGGGGGTGCCGTAGTGCAGGTTGGTGCCGGCGAGGCTGAAGGCGAGTTCGTCGGTCTGGGCGATGCCGGTGAGTTCGGCGCCGGCGTCGAGCAACTGCCGTACGGCGTCCGCGTGTTCGGGCTCCGTGCGGGCCTCGGCCAGCCACGCCGGGTTGCCCGCGCCCACTCGCTGTCCCGCGACGGCGAACAGGTCCTTCACGGCGGTGCGGACCTGCGCCAGCGGGCCTTGTCCGGTGGAGGCCACCAGGGGCCCGGCCGCACGCCACACCGCCGGGTCGCTCGGGTCGTCCGGCGCGAGCGTCGATGCGGCTACGGCGCTCACGTGCGCGGCGGCGATCCGCCACCCGGCGTCCGTGTGCTGCCACACCTGCGTCTGGAGCCCGCGCGTGCCGTCCTGCCGCCGTGTCTCGGCGGTCACGACCGCGACCCCCGCCGCCGGACGGACCACGTGCACCCGCTCGACCACCCGGGCGGGAGCCCCTCCCCTCCCCCGCCGGAAGTCGGCGATGGCGGTGTGGCCCACCAGGACGTTGTCGCCCTCGGCGCGCAGGGTGTCGGGCGCGTCGAGGAACCAGTGGTCCAGCCCGGTCAAGTCGTTGGCGGCGAGCGCCTGTTCGTAGGCCCAGAAGGCGGCGAGGAGATCCATGCTCACGGCGTTCCCGCTCGCAGCACGGCCAGATCCTGCTCGTCCAGGGCGGCGACCGGTCCACGCTCGATGAGATCCGCGAAGCCCTCGTCGGGGGCCATCACGGTGAGGGTGTAGAGGCGTTCGGTGGCGGACGTGTTCACGATGCGGTGCTTGGAGCCGACGGGCAGTACCAGGACGTCGCCGGGGGCGAGATCGCGCTCGTGCTCGTCGCTGGCGGCGCGGCCGTGGCCGGCGAGGACGACGAACGTCTCGACGGACTCGGGGTGCCAGTTGAGGGGCTGGGCGCCGCCCGGTTCCCAGACCTCGAAGACGACCGTAGTGGGCGAGCCGTCCCGGGGGCCGGTGAGGACGGCGAGCTTGACGGTGTCGCCGGCGGTGATGTGATGCGCGGTGATGTCACGCAGCGGGGTGTGCAGCGGGGCGTCGGTCATGGCGGGATCCCTGGAAAGTCAAGAGCGGTCTAGGAGGTCAAGGGACGGTCGGGCAGGAAGCGCGCGCATTCGCGCAACGCGGCGGCGGCCGCGGAGACGGAGGCGTCGACGAGCTTGCGGCCGAGTTCGGGCGTGGCTCCCGTGGGATCGCCGATGAGACCGTTGCCGGTGGCGAAGTCGTCGCTGGTCCAGCCGAAGGAGACCGGCTTGCCGAAGCCGATGTGCTCGTACGAGGTGAGGTGTTCGGGGACGCTGCGGCGCGCCTTGGTCATGTCCACCAGGTCCGGGTGGAGATGGAGCATGGCGGCGGTCTCCTTCAGACCGCCGTGCACGCCCATGCCGAACTCCGCGGCCGGGGACGTGCCGCCCTGGTCGGCGGGGAGGGAGGCGTGCAGCAGGAAGGTGCGTAGGCCGTGGCGGGTGCGCAGTTCGCGCAGGGCGACGCCGAGCAAGGCGCTGTTGCCGCCGTGCCCGTTGAGGAAGGCCAGCCGCCGGATGGGCCCTGCGGCCAGGGAGCGGCCGAGGTCGTCGAGGACGGACAGCAGGGTGCGGGCGCTGAGCCACAGCGTGCCCGCGGACCAGGCGTGTTCGTCGGACTTGGTGTAGGCGAGGCCCGGCAGCAGCGTGACGTCGCAGCTCTCCCCCGCGAGCCGGGCAGCTCCCTCGGCGACGGCTTCGGCCATGTAGTAGTCGGTGGCGACGGGCAGATGGGGCCCGTGCTGCTCGATCGCGCCGACCGGCAGCACGGCCACGGTGTCCTCGCCGAACCGCTCGATCTCCGGGCCGCTGAGGTCGATGAACCGGGTGAAGGTCACGGCGTCTCCTGCGAAGTGGCGGGAATCTTGCCGGGGTTGAGCAGGCCGAGCGGGTCGGCGGTGCGGGCCGTCTCCCGTACGAGGTCGAGGCGGCGGTCGACGTACCAGTTGTGCGGGCTGTGCACGCGGACGCCCAGGGCTTCCAGGGCGGCTGTGCCGGCGTACACGGTCTGTTCGTCCTGGTAGCGGGCCATGAGCATGCCGACGGTGCCGGAGCGCATGCCCTCCAGGTGGAGCAGGGTGTCCGGGAAGACCTTCCGGATCTCGGTGGTGTCGCCGAGCAGGACGTCGCCGCCGATCTCCAGGTGGAACCAGCCGTCCTCGGCCTTCATCAGGTGGTAGGTGGGGTGGTTGAAGGACATCGAGCTGATCAGCGCGGGTCCGTCCGGTGCGGGCCGGATGTCGAGGACACTGCCGCCGTGCGACCGGACGATCGCCCGTGCCTGGTCGACCGCCTCCTCCTCAATGATCGCGCGCACACTCAGGGCCGTGGGGTCCAGCGCCGGGTCGGGCCGGTAGACCCCCACGAGGCCGGCCTCGTCCAGCGAGGCCAGGCGCGGTGCCGGTTCGAGGCGTACGAGCGCCGACAGCGCGGCGGTGGCGGACGCCCAGTCGGCGAAGGCCGCGAACAGGCCCGTCCAGGTGCGGGCCCGCTGGAGCCGTACGGTCGCGGTGGCGATGATCCCGGTGGTGCCGTAGGCGTGGATGTA
The DNA here is from genome assembly GCF_042893105.1 of Streptomyces sp. NPDC001663. Lineage (NCBI taxonomy): Bacteria > Bacillati > Actinomycetota > Actinomycetes > Kitasatosporales > Streptomycetaceae > Streptomyces > Streptomyces sp. NPDC001663. Next base: position 6,982 of record NZ_JBIAUR010000043.1, read on the forward strand.
CGGCAGTGCCTCCGCGTCCCGGACGGTGAAGGGCTCGGCGTCCGCCGTGCACGGTACGACCGTCAACTCCCGTACGAAACCGTCGCTGTTGGTCTTGTGCACGAGGGACCCGGTGCCGCCGCTTCCGCCGGAGAGGAAGCCGCCGACCGTGGTGCCGAAGGTGGACGGGAACATCCACAGCTCCTGGCCGAGGGAGCGGGCGTGGCCTTCGAGGTCGGACATCCTCGCCCCGGCCTCGGCGCGGATCCAGCCGTCACCGGCGTCGAGGATCCGGCCGCAGCCGGTGAGGTCGAGGACTGCGCCGTCGTACAGGGGGATCGCCTGGCCGTAGTTGCCGGTGCCCTTGCCGCGCGGGGTGAGGGGGATGCGGTGGCGGTGGGCCAGGGCCAGGATGCCCGGGATCTGCTCGTGGGAGGTGGGGCGCAGGACGACCTCGGCGTGTCCGGCGGGAAGGCGTGTGGACAGGATGGGCGACATGTGCGCCCAGTCGCAGGAGGCCTTCTCCCGCGCTGCCGGGTCGCGGATCACCCCGTCGGCGCCGAGGAGTTCGGTGGCCTCGGCGCAGAACTCCTCGATCCCGGGCGTGGGCCGGCGTTCCGTCGTGCCCGGAGCCCGTCCGTCCTCGACGAGTTCGGTGAGTGCGGTCAGGTTTCCGGTGCTCATCACTTCAGTCCGATCGAGGGGTCGATGAACTCGTTGGTCGCCAGGTCCTGCGCGATCAGGCCCGCCTTGACCTTGGCGCCGCTCTGCTCGACGAGGGGGGTGAAGGTCTTGAGAGCGGAGGCGACGCGCTTCGTGTCGAAGCTCCCGACGCTTCCGTCGGCCTCGTTGCCGAGGATGCCGAGCTTGACCATCTGCTTCGCGGCGAAGGTGCCGGTGCCCTCGGAGTAGACCCAGCCGGTGTTGTACTGCTGCACCAGGTCGCTGATGAGCTTGACCGTCTCCGACGGCTTGGCCGCGTAGTCGGCGGCCGACTGCTGCAGGACGGGAACGAGCTTCTTCAGGCAGGGGCTGAGCGACTTCAGCTCGCCACTGCGCACCGAGAGGGCTTCCGGGTAGACGTTGTAGCCGACGTCCGCGAGCAGCTGGTACTTGATCGGCTTCTTCCAGGCCGACACCTCGTGCTGGTAGATGTACGGCTCGGCGGTGGCGAAGCCCTGCTGGGCGATGCCGGGGTTGGACACGAAGCGGGCGGGCGCGCCGTCGTAACTGCCGTCCAACTGGCTCTTCTTGATGAGGCCCTTGTCGACCAGCATGGTGGCGTAGGTGCTGCCGTCCACGTAGACGACCTTCGCGTTCGACTTTCCGATGTCCGCGATCGTCTTCCAGTCGGGGTGGGTGGCGGGGTCCCACATCAGGACCTGCGGGCTCTTCTTCATCAGTGCCGCGACGGCCGTGACCGGCTGCTTGGCGGACGCCGTGATCGCCACGTCGGTGGTGACCGTGCCGAGGGTGATGCTCTTGTCGACGTACATCTGCGAGGGGACGGTCTGGTAGCCGATGGCGGAGCCGCCGGCCCGGATCTGGATGTCGACGCCGGTGTCCTTGCCCCCGATGACCAGCGGTCCGGTGATCCGCTTCTTGTTGGTGTCGACGGTGTAGCCGGGACCGACGAGGTTGTAGAGGGGGCCGTGTTCGGCCTCGGGCTCCCAGTCGACCTGGACGACGACCGTCTTGGGGCAGACGCCGGCCAGGTTCTGCGCGGCGGGAGCCGCCTGGAGCTTGCCGGCGGAGCCGGTGGAGGCCGTGGAGCCACCGCCGCAGGCGGTGACCGATACCAGGGCGATTGCTGAGGAAACGCCCGCGATGGCGGCGCGTCTGGCGGAAGAGGGCATGACTGAACTCCCAGAGGGACGGGTGAGGAGGAGGGAGAGGCGGGAGCGGGCTACGGCCGGTCGGCCGAGGCGTGCCAGGAGCCCACGGCGAGCCGGGCCACGAGGGTGAAAGCGGCGAAGACCGCGACGCCGAAGAACGAGGCGAGGATGATCGCGGCGAACAGGTCCTCGGACTGCAACCGGGAGCGGTAGACGTCGAGCAGGGTCCCGATGCCGGGTTCGCCCTGCTTGAAGAACATGTCACCGACGATCGCGCCGATCACGGACAGGCCGGAGGAGGTGCGCAGACCGGTGAAGACCGAGGGGAGGGCGGCGGGCAGTTCGAGCTTGCGCAGGCGGGCCCAGCGGCCCGCCCGCTGGAGGGTGAACAGGTCGTGGTGGGCGCGGTCGACCGACTGGATGCCGAACAAGGTGTTGGCGATCATCGGGAAGAGGGCGATCAGGACACAGACGACCACCCGGCTGGTGAAGCCGAAGCCGAACCAGAGGCCGATCAGCGGCACGATCGCGAGGATCGGCACGGTCTGCAGCACGACCGCGTACGGGTACAGGGAGCGCTCCAGCCAGCGGGCCCTGCTCATCAGCACCGCCGCCGTCACCCCCAGCGCGGAGGCGATGAGCAGCCCGACGAGCGCGACCTGCGCCGTGAGCCACAGCGCCTGGAGCATCGGCTGCAGATGGGCCCAGTCGAGGAAGGACACGGTCAGCACCTGCTGCGGGGGCGGGACGAGGAACCGCCGGGCGGGGCTGAGCAGCAGATAGCTCGCGGCGTACCAGAGGCCGAGGGCCACGCCGAGCGAGCCGAGCGGGGTGAGCACAGTGGAGGGCCGGATCCGGCGTCGGCGGGCCTGCCGCGCGGTCTTCGTCAACTGCGGTGCCGTTACGGCCACTTCGGCCGGGGCGGTGATGTCGGCGCTCACTGGAGGCCTCCTCGCAGAGCCGCCGAGACCTCGCCGGCGATACGGCCGAACTCGGGGTCGTATCGCAGCTCGGCCGGGCGGGGATGAGGGAAGGGGACGTCGAAGGAGGCGGTGATCCGCCCGGGGCGTGCCGACATCACGACGACCCGGCCGGCCAGGAAGACGGCCTCGGTCACCGAGTGGGTGATGAACAGGGCGGCGAAGCCGGTCTCGGCGTAGATGCGCTGGAGTTCCTCCTGCATGCGCAGGCGGGTCATCTCGTCGAGGGCGCCGAACGGTTCGTCGAGGAGGAACAGCGAGGGCCGGGTCATGAGGGCGCGGGCCAGGGACACGCGCATCCGCATGCCGCCGGACAACTGCCCCGGCAACTGCTTCTCGAAGCCCTCCAGGCCCACCAGCCGAAGGGCGTCCAGCGCCCGCTCGCGCCGTTCGGTCTTCGGGGTCCCGGTGAGTTCAGCGGGGAGCTCGACGTTGGCGAGGACGGTGCGCCAGGGCAACAGGGTCGGGTCCTGGAACACATAGCCGACCGAGTCGGTGGGGGCGTGGACCGTGCCGCCGGAAGCGGTGTCCAGGCCGGAGGCGAGGCGGAGCAGGGTGGACTTGCCGCAGCCCGAGGGGCCGACGACGGCGACGAACTCACCTGGGGCGATGGAGAGTTCGAGGCCGGTCAGGGCGGTGGTTCCGTTGGCGAAGTGTTTGTCGACGCTCTCGAATCGCAGCGTCGCGTCGAGCGTCTCTTCGGCGATGGTCGGCACATCAGCTCCCTTCAGTGCCACAGTGCGGAATGTTGATAGCATGAACATCGATTGTTTCCGGCCAGTGTCATGGCCGTATCCATTCGTCAGGACCGGGAGGTGACCGGCCTCAGTAGAGTTGGCGGACCACCGACGTACGGCTGACCAGCCGCCCGCCGGCGAAGACGAGCCGCTCGGGACAGGACGCGCCGAGAGCCTCCGACACGGTCTGCGCGCGCACCGCCAGAAGATCGGCGACAGCACCCTCGTGCGGTCCCGCCGCAGGCAGGCCGAGGACGGTGCGGGCGCCCGCGGTGACCGCGTGCAGCGCCTCGTCCGGGGCGAGATGACCGGCCGTGACCAGCAGGGACGCGGTCTCCAGAGGATCCGCCCGGCCCACGGGGTTGAACGGGTCTCTGATGTTGTCACCACCGGCCGCGACCCGTACGCCCGCGTCCAGCAGCGCGCGTACCGCGGTGAGCCCGCGCGGGGTGGACGACGGCCGGTCGCGGCCCTGGAGGTAGAGGTTCGTCAGCGGGAGGGCCACCACGCCGATCCCGGCGTCCGCGACCTCCTTGGCCGTGCGCGCCGCCTCGTCCGGCTCCACCGCGCCCAGGCTGACGCAGTGACTCGCGGTGACGCCCGGCACGAAGCCACGCTCCCGCACGGCACCGGCGAGCAGGCGCAGGTCCCCCGCGCCCGGGTCGAGGGTCTCGTCCGCGTGCAGGTCGACCCCCACATGGTGCTCGGCGGCGATACGCAGGGTGCGTTCCACGGACGCGGCCGGGTCGGCGGACAGATGGGGGCAGCCGCCCAGCAGGTCCGCGCCGAGGTCGAGCGCCTGGTGCAGCAGCTCGTCCGGGGCGTCGATGTGTAGGACGGCGATCTGGAGCCGTACCCGCCCTCGGAGCTGTCTGCGCAGCCGGAGCAGGGCGCGCAGGCCGCGCAGTGGATCACCGGTGCTGTAGCTGCCGTCGTCCGTCAGGAGATCCACGTGGGTCCTGACGGCCGTCACCCCGTTCGCACACAGCTCGTCGACCGCCCGCCCGGCGCGCTGGAACACGTCCTCCTCGGTGACCCGCGCGGCGTACGCGCGCCAGGCGGTGACGGCCGAGGGCAGGTCGCCGGGCAGGGCGCCCGCCAGGTCCCAGGTCAGGGCCTTGTCCAGGTGAGCGTGCGGTTCCGCGGGGGCGGGCAGGAGCAGATACCCGGTCAGGTCGAGTTCCTCGGGGCCGGGGGGAAGCAGGCCGGGTGGGGCGACCCGGGCGACGAGACCGCTGTCCGGGTCGAGCAGGAGGTCACGGACGTCTCCGTCGGGCAGCCGCGCACCGCGTAGCAGTAGAGGTGGCATGTCAGCCGTCCGTTCCGTGCGGCGCGGTGAGCACCGCGAAACCGTCGAAGTCATGACGGCGTACGGGGACGCCGAACATGTCGGTGGAGGCGTACGGGCGGGTTCGGCCGTCCCGTACGGCCGCGAACGCCTCGGCGACCCGGCCCACGAAGTCCGCCGACTCGCGGTGCCGCAGGTTGTGGCCGAGCAGCGCGGTGGTGACGGGCAACTCCGCGAGGCGGCGTGTCGAGTCGGCGAAGGCGGCCACGTCGGCGCCCGGCACATGGGCGAAGAAGGTACCGCTGATCAGCGTGTCCCCGGCCAGCAGCAGCCCGGCCTCCGGCTCCCACAGGCAGATGCCGTCCGGGGAGTGCCCCGGGGTGTGCAGCACCTCCAGGCGACGCCCGCCCAGATCGACGACGTCTCCTTCGTGCAGCAGCCGGGTGGGACGTACGGCCTCGATGCGCCAGTCGGCCAGGTCGGGGACCGGCCGCACCTCGACACGGGAGTCCGTCAGGAAGAAACCGCCGGCGTCCAGGGCGTGGAACTCCTCGTACCGCTTGCGCAGGTCGTGCGCGAGGTGCGCGTACGCCTCCAGCCACTCGTACGGGGCCGGAGCCGTGTGCAGGGCGGCCCCGGCGGGGTGTACGGCGATGTCCTCGGCGTGTGCGGCCAGGGAGGCGTTGCCGCCGCGGTGGTCGAAGTGATGGTGCGAGTTGACGACCAGCAGCGGCAGTCCGGTCAGCCGCCGCACCTGCTCGCCGATGTCGGCGATGCCCATTCCCGTGTCGTAGAGCAGGGCCCTCTCGTCGCCGAGCAGGAGGTAGCTGTTGACGTGGCCGGGCTCGCCGATCACGAAGGCGCCTGGGCCGGTCTCGGCGACCTGGAACCAGTCGGGGCCGCTCACGCGGCACCGAGCGCGTGGTAGCGGCGGTCGTGGTGCACGAGCGCGGTCGGTCCGCCGGTTCCGGTCACCACGTCCTCGACGGCCGCGACGATCAGGTGGTGGTCCCCGGCCGGGAGGTCGCGTGTGACGCGGCACAGCACCGTGTACGAGCTGTGCGCGAGCAGCAGCGGCAGCCCGCCGCGCTCCTCGGCCGACCACTCCAGGTCCGCGAACCGGTCGGCGGTGCGGTCCGCGAAGCGCCGGGAGACATGCTCGCCGCCGGAGTGCAGGATGTTCAACGCGAACCTGCGACCACCGAGCAGCGCGGGCAGCGAACGCCCGCCGCGGCCCACCCCGATGGCCAGCAGCTGCGGTTCGCGGCTCAGACTCATCACTGCGGTGCTGGTGAAACCGACCGGGCGCCCCTCGGAGGTCAGAGCGGTGACGACACAGACGCCCCCGGCCAGGGCGGCCATCGCGTCGAGGAAGGCGGAGTCCGGCGGGCAGGCGACGAAACGGTCGGAGGTGGCCGCGGCCATGGGGGCTCCCTTGGGACTGGGCGGGACGAGGAGGCACGTACGACCCGTGCGACTCGATGGACTCGACGACACCTAGAATGTTCGTGTCATCAACATTGAGCGTAGGGCCTCGGTGTTTCACTGGCGTAAAACCTCTCCCTGGCCGCCTTTGGGACCTCAACGGCCCGCCGACCTCGCCCCTTAGGATTCCTGCCATGCCGGCCCAACCCGCCCACAGCACGTCCCCCGCCGCCGGGGACACGGACGCGCCCCTGCGCGCCGAACTCGGCAGCGCAATCCGCAAGTTGCGCAAGGAACGAGGCCTGACCCTCGTCCAACTGGCCGAGCGCGCCGCGCTCTCCCACCCGTTCCTCAGCCAGCTGGAGCGGGGGCTGACCCGCCCGAGCATGTCATCCCTGCACCGCATCGCCCGCGCCCTCGGCACCACCCAGCAGGCACTCATGACCGTGGCGGCGGTGCCCCATCCCGGCACCTCGGCCGACTCCGTCCACTTGGTGCGATCGGGCGAGGGGCTGCCCGTGGCCAACCGCGGCGGCGGAACGGCGCGCATGCTCGGGGCCCCTGCCTACTCCGTCCACCCCGTGGAGTACACCGGGGTCGGAGAGCGGTTCGGCGAGTACTTCGACCACCCCGGAGACGAGTTCGTCTACGTCGTGGCAGGCGAGATCGAGATCGACCTGCAGACCGCGGACGGCCCCCGTCTCCACGTACTCGGGCCGGGAGACAGCATCTACTACCGAGGTGGGACTCCCCACCGCTGGCGCGCGGTCGGTGACGGTTCACGGGTACGGCTCCTCACCGTCCAGAACGCGACGGGGGAAGCCGACCGCCACCCCTGACGCAGACATGGCCGGACGAGTTCACAGGTGTCCGGCCACAGGGCATCCGGCTGAGGCAAGCGGACGCCCCGCGTCGTCTCGGTTCGGCTCGCCTCAGGGGGCGCGAAGGAGAGATGCGCAGGAACTCCGCGAGGCTGTGCGTAGCCGTGTTGTGGTCCGTCTCGGCGAACAGTGGGTCCAGGTGGTTCATGTCGTTGTGCGACTCGTAGACGCCGACGGCACCCGGGAGCCGGCCGCGACCTTGCGGGCCCCTCCAGGACCGTGCCTCGAAGCAGGGGTGCCCCGCGATGTCCCAGGCGGCATACGCCAGTGCGGTGGTCGCACCCCAGGAGTGCCCACCGAGCACCACGCGCCGGGTGCCGTCGGCCCGGGCGGGCCGCGGAGGTCGCGGAGGGTGAGCGAGAGCCCCCACCCGGCGGCGAAGGTGGAGGCCGCCGGATCCTGGGATCGATAGTGACCGTCGAGGTAGTAGACGGCAGGGTCAGAGCCGCCGAACCCGGCCCGATCCGCCAGGTTCTCTTCCCGACGGTCGAACGCCCACACCTGCACCCCGGGCACGGACGCGACCAGATCCCTCGCCATCAGCCGGAAGTCGTTGGCGGCCCCGAACATCCCCGGCGCCAGCACCAGCACGGTGGCCGCATCCCGGGCCGATCCTGAGCACGTGCACACGGACTGTGGGGGCGGGGCCGCCACCAGGGGCGACGACTGTCGCGGTGTACGACTCGGGGGTTGCCGCTCGGCTGGTGCGGGCCGGCTCGTCGGCGGACGCCGGCCACGCAGTCCCGGTGGTGCCCGCGGCCGGGGCGAAACTGCTCAGCACGGTCGTGCTCACCAGGGTCCTGCGGGACGGATTCCCTCGCGTCGGACGGTTCGTCGTCTTCGGGTCTCTCCTTTGACGTTGGGGGGTGTGAGACACCGTTGATCCCCAGCTTCTCCCGAGTCCTGTACGGGCCTGGCGCCGGGGTACCGCCGTGACGCGACGCGTCGGCCCAGCCGTACGAAGGAGGGAGTGGCCAACCGACCCGCCTCGAACCTGCTGTCCCGTCACTTCCGGTCGGCGACCAGCGACCAGACCTCCACATCGTGTCGGACGCCACCCAGGGACAGGGCCGAGCGCAGCACCCCCTCGCGCTCCATGCCGAGTCGTTTCGCCACCGCGAGGCTGGGTGTGTTCCCGGTTGCCGCCGACCACTCGACGCGGGACATGCCCCGGGCGTCGAGCGCCCACTCGGTCATCAGGCGGGTGGCCCGTGTCACCAAACCGCGGCCGCGCGCCTCCGGCGCGAGCCATGCTCCCAACGAGCAGTTTCCGGTCCGTGCATCGAACGTGGCGAACCCCGCTCCCCCCACGAGCAGGTCGTCGAGCCAGATGCCGTAGACCCGCCTGCCGTCCCGGGCCTGGTCGTCGGCGTAACCCTGCAGCCATTGCGCGGCCTTGGCCGGCTCGTCGATATCCGTCGCCCAGGGCATCCAGGGGGCGAGATGGGAGCCGGAGCGTACGACGAATTCGTAGAACTCCTCTGCCCGCCAGGGTTCGAGGACGCGGAGCTCGGCCCCTTCGGCGACGGCGTGACTGAGCATGGCGCTTCCGATCGACGGAGGGAGGTGGGATGCGGTGGACGAGTCAAGTCCCATGGCCATCAAGGAGGTTGCGGCCTCGTGAGCGACTTGTGCGACTACGGTACTCAAAGCTTCAAGCTCTTGTCTCGTCGCACAGCCGGATCATAAGGTTCCGGGTGTCCGCGATGTCCGGCGCCGATCGCCGCCCTCCCCACATCCGGCACTGCGTGACAGGCGTGAACATTGAGCGTCGCTACCTTCGTCCTCAGACGGCTCAGCGGTGGGCTGCTGGTCCTGCTGATCCTCAGCTTCCTGGTCTTCGCCCTGCTGGCCGCGAGCCCGGGTTCACCGATCCAGACCCTGCTCGGCACCCGGCCGGCGACGCCGGAGCTGGTGCACGAACTGCGTGGCCGGTACCACCTCGACGACCCCTTCGCTCTGCAGTACCTGCACTGGTTCTCCGACGCCGTCCGCCTCGACTTCGGCCGGTCGATCTCCGTCCAGCCGGGGACACCGGTCGCGGACATGATCTACGGCCGGCTGGCGCTCAGCGCTGAACTGGCGGTCTACTGCCTGCTGCTCGTCCTGCTGCTGGGCGTCCCTCTGGGTGTGATCGCGGGCATCCGCCACGGCCGGACGGCCGACCGGATCATCTCGCTGCTGGCCACCTCCGGTTTCGGCGCTCCGGTCTATGCCCTGTCCATCGTCTTGCTCTACGTCTTCGGCGTCGCCCTGGACTGGTTCCCGGTGTACGGGGCGGGGGACGGGTTCGCCGACCGGGTGACGCACCTGACGCTGCCCGCCGTGGCGTTGGCCACCGTGCTGTCGGCCGTCGTCGTCCGGCAGGCCAGGGCAGCCACCCTGACGGTGTTACGGCAGGACTACATCACCTTCGCCCGGCTCCGCGGCCTCGGCCCGCGCCGCGTGCTCATCGGCTATGTGCTGCGCAACTGCGCGCCCCCGGTGCTCACCAGCGCCGGGATGCTCCTCATCGCACCGCTCAGCGCCGGGATCTTCATCGAGCAGGTGTTCTCCCTGCCCGGAGCGGGCTCGCTCCTGCTGTCGGCGGTGACCTCCGAGGACGTACCGGTCGTCCAGGCGCTCGCGCTGCTGATAGGCGCCTTGGTGGTCCTGGTCAACCTGCTCGTCGACCTGCTCGGGTTCCTTCTCGACCCGCGGGTCCGCCTGCACACGGCTGGGGAGGGCTGATGCCGAACCCCCCGGACCCGGTCCCCGCTCCGGGCACCGCCGACGCGCGGGAGGTGTCGAGGCGCTTCCGTGCTCCCGCGCTGGTGGCGCTGGCCGCGTCAGGCGTCGCCGTCGTCGTGCTGCTGGTGGTGGCGGGCGACTGGGTGGCGCCGTACGACCCAGGGCACCAGGATCTGATGCGCGGTGCGGCCGGTCCGGGCGACGGGCACTGGCTCGGCACGGACGACTTGGGGCGTGATGTCCTGTCCCAGGTGGTCGCCGGCGCGCGCACCGCCGTGGTCGGCCCGCTGTGCGTGGCGGTGGGTGCGCTGCTGCTGGGCGTTCTGCTCGGCGTGGCGGCCGGGTACCGCGGCGGTCTTCTCGACGCCGTGACGAACCGGTTCGCCGACCTGCTCTACGTCCTTCCCGCGTTGCTGCTGGTCGTCGTGGTGGTCGGGATGGCGGGTGACGGCTACTGGTTCGCCGTCGCGGTCGTCACCCTGCTGTCCCTGCCGGCGCAGATCCGCCTCTGCCGCAACACGACCCTCGTACAGGCCCGTCTGCCCTACGTCGAAGCCGCCCGGATCCTGGGGCTTCCCGACTGGCGTGTCATGTTCCGGCACATTCTGCCGAACATCCTGCCCACCGTCGTGGCGACCGCCCTTCTCGACTTCGTCGGAGCGCTGATCAGCCTGTCCGGCCTCTCCTATCTGGGGCTCGGGGTGCCGCCGGGCACGCCCGACTGGGGCGAACTGCTGCGCCAGGGCCAGAGCCTGCTCGCCGTCAACCCGTACATGTCTCTCGCACCCGGCCTCATGATCGCCATCGCCGCGACCGGTGCCACGCTCCTGGGGGACTGGGTGTACGACCGCAGTACCGCCGGAACGGACCGACGATGACGGACGACGGACAGACCCGCCGGGTGCGTGCGGACCGGGAGGCCGGTGGTGCCCTGCTGTCGGTACGCCATCTGCACGTGTACGCGCACCCGGACCGCTCCCAGGGCCTACGGACCCTGGTCCGCGACATCGGCTTCGACCTCGCACCCGGCGAGACCCTCGGTGTCGTCGGCGAGTCCGGCAGTGGCAAGACATTGACCGCCCGCGCCGTCATGGGCGTACTCGCCGATGGACTGCGGGCCGAGGGCGAGGTCCTGTTCGACGGGATCGAGCTGCTGGGCAGAGGGGAGCGGGAGCTGCGTCCCCTGCGCGGCAGCCGGGTGGCCATGGTGCTGCAGGACCCGTTCACCGCACTGAATCCGCTGCAGACCGTCGAGACGCATCTGCGGGAATCGCTGTCCCCGCAGATGCGTCGCGACCGGGCGAGAGCCGCCACGGAGGTCTCGCGCCGCCTGCGCGAGGTGGGACTGGACCCGGAGACGGTCACAGGCCGCTACCCGTTCCAGCTCTCCGGCGGCATGCGGCAACGCGTCGCGATCGCGGCGGCGCTGGCGCGGGACCCGGACCTGCTCGTCGCGGACGAGCCGACGACGGCCCTCGACACCACGACCCAGGCAGAGGTTCTCGCGCTGTTGCGACGACTGCGGGCCGACCGTGGCATGGCCCTCGTGCTCATCACCCACGACCTGCGCGTCGCGTTCTCCGTCTGCGACCGGGTGCTGGTCATGTACGCCGGCTCCGTGGTGGAGGACGCCCCGGCCGCCGCGCTCGCCGACGCGCCGCGACACCCCTACAGCCTCGGCCTGATGCTGGCCGAACCTCCCGTCTCCCATTTCGTGGACCGCCTGGTCTCCCTGCCCGGCCAGGTACCGGCCGCCGACAGCGTCGCCGAGACCTGCGCCTTCGCCGACCGGTGCGAGTGGCGGCGCCCTCCTTGTACGGCAACGCGCCCGGAGTTGACTCCCCGGTCGGCACAGCGGCGATCCGCGTGCGTACGGATCGGCGAGATCGACGACGAGCTCCGCGTCCGCCTGAGCGGCCCCGCCGCCCCGGGTACGCCTCCCCCCGCCCCCGGCGGCGACCCGCTCCTTGTCGTCGAGGGCGTCACCAAGACGTACGGAAGGACGACGTCACTCATCCGGCCGCGAAGGACGACGACGGGCACCTCGGCCCTGCGCGAGGTCTCGTTCTCGCTCCGCGAGGGCGAATCGCTGGGCGTCGTCGGCGAGAGCGGCTCCGGCAAGACCACCCTCGCCCGCTGCGTCCTGGGCCTCACCACGCCCACCAGGGGCACGATCCGGCTCGGCGACATCGATCTCGGCGACTACGGCAGGCTGAGCCGGAACGATCACCGCAAGGTGCGGCGACTGGTGCAGATGGTCTTCCAGGACCCGTACTCCTCCCTCAATCCACGGCTCACCATCGGTGCGACCCTGCGTGAGGCGGTCGCAGCGGGCGCCGATCCTGCGCAGCGGCCGGCGGAGCTGCTGGAGCGCGTGGGCCTACCGGCCTCGTACGCGCGAAAGCACCCGGGCGCGCTGTCCGGCGGCGAGCGGCAGCGGGTCGCCATCGCCCGCGCGCTGGCGGTCCGCCCCAAGCTGCTGGTCTGCGACGAGCCCGTCACGGCGCTCGACGTGTCGGTACAGGCCCAGATCCTTCAACTGCTGCGCGAGGTCCGCGCCGAGTACGGCACGAGCCTGATCCTCATCACCCACGACCTGTCGGTCGTCCGCCAGATGACCGACCGCGCCCTCGTGCTGCGCGGCGGCGAGATCGTCGAGAGCGGCGAGACCGCGGCCCTCCTCGATTCCCCCCGCCACCCCCACACCCAGCGCCTTCTCGCCTCGACTCCGGGCGAGAGCTGAGCCCTGCTCAGACACCCCCCGCACAGAACGGAAGCAGGAAACAGAATGCCCCCCACCGTGCCCGGCCGACCCGTCAGGCCTCTCTCACGGCGGACGATGCTGTCCGCCGCGATCCTCACCGCCCTCACCACCGTCGCCGCCACCGCCTGCACCAGTGACAACGACACCGCGACCACGGGGACGAAGAGAACGACCGACAAACCCATACCCGTGGTCGACTGGGCGCTGCCCAATGCGCCCGCGTCGCTCGACTACGCCAAGAGCTACGACAACAACTCGACCGGCGCCGTCATGTCACTCGTCACGGAGCCCCTGGAACGGGTCTCCAGCACCGGTGAGTTCACCCCGAACCTCGCGTCCTCGGTGGCCCAGCCGAACACCACCACCCTCGTCTACCGGCTCCGGTCGGGGGTGAAGTTCTCGAACGGTAAGGAAATGACGGCACAGGACGTCGCCTGGAGCATCGAGCACTTCACCGCCGAAACGGCACAGACCGCCGCCCTCGGCCAGAAGGTGAGCAGCGTCAGTGTGACGGGCCCGCTGGAAGTGACCGTGAAGCTCAAGGCCCCCGTCCCGACGGCCCGTGCCGGCATCGCCCTCGCGACGCTCGTCGAAGACGCCGATTTCGCCAAGGCGCATGCCAAGACCCTGGGCAACGCCGGCACCGCCCCGATCGGCACGGGCCCCTACAAGGTCGCCTCCCAGACAGCGGAGAAGATCACCCTGGTCCGCAACCCGCAGTACACCCGGACGAGGCCGGCCGCGGACAAGGTCGTCTTCTCCGTCATCCCCGACGACACGGCCCGCCAACTCGCCCTTCGCTCCGGCTCGGTAGACGGCGGCCCCGTCACCAACCGCAAGAGCGTCGCCCAGTGGAAGGCCATACCGGACGCGACGGTCTACGCCTCCCCGTCCCTGTCCCAGGACTTCCTCGCCATGGACGTCACCCGCGCACCCTTCGACGACGTGCACGTCCGCCGGGCCGTCGCCCACTCGGTCGACATCTCGGGCATCATGAAGGCCGGCTTCGACACGTACGCCCGGCCGATGACCGGGCTGGTCCCGGCCGGGGAACTGGCCGGCGTGGCCGGCTCGCGGAAGTCGGCGGAAGCCTTCCTGTCCGACCTGCCCCAGTACGAGCTCAGCGAGGCCAAGGCCAAGGCCGAACTGGCCAAGTCCGCACACCCGCAGGGCTTCTCGACGACCATCGAGTACGTCAAGGACTACCCCTGGCAGGAACTCACCGTCCTGAACCTCCAGCGGAACATGCGGCCGCTCGGCGTGAAGATCACCCCCAAGCCCGTCACCGCCAACGAGTGGTACGCCAAGTTCTACCAGCATGAACTGACGGGCATCACCCTTCCCTTCGGCTTCGGGGCGAGCTACCCGGACCCCGCCCCGCTGCTGGGCAAACTCGTCGGCGAGGCCAACATCGGCTCCCAGAAGATCAACATCGCCAACTGGAGCACCCCCGAGGTCGACAAGGCCCAGCAGGTTGTCACCATCGCGGGCCCTCGCGCCCCCCGCTGGACTGCAGCCAAGACGATCCTCACCGAGGTCGCCGACCAGGTCCCCTACATCCCGCTCTTCACCGAGGACGAGGTCTACGCCCTGGGCAAGGGCCTCGCGTTCGACAAGTCGGGCATCACGTCCTTCGACCTGTCCAACGGCAGCTGGATCTTCTCGCTGAAGCCCACCGCCTGACCCGGCGTCCCGGCCCATCCGATGCGAAGGCCCGGGCTGGCGACCCGGGCCTTCGCCACGCATCCCCGGAGGTGCCGCCGTGTCACGTGTTCGGCAGCCAGGGCGCGAGCGCTGCGTCGACCAGACCGACCACCAGGTCCTGTTCAAGGTGCACGCCGTGCAGGAAGCGCTCGAAGAGCAGCGGTCCGATGATGCGGGCGATGAGATCCCTGGCGTGTTCCTGGGCGCCGGGGCGGAGTTCACCGCGTGCCACGGCGGCGGCCAGCGCGCGGGTGAGGTCTGCGTCGGCTTGGCCGACCATCTCCTCGCGGAGGCGCCGCGCATCCTCGTCCCGCTCGGCCCGCTGGACGATGGTGGCGAGGATCGACACGGCGCTTGGCTGGTTGAGCCGATGGGCCATCTGTTCCGCCTGGGTCACCAGCTGGTCGCGGACGGGGCTGTCGTCGAAGGAGAGCAGGGGGCGGACGTCACCCTCGAGTGCGTCGAGGAGGAGGGCCTGCTGGTCGGGCCAGTGCCGGTAGACGGTGGCGCGACCGATTCCGGCTCGTTTGGCGACGGTGGCGTGGGTGACGTTCTCGGGGCCGCCTTCGACGAGGAGTTCGGTGGCGGCGGCCAGGGCGGCCGCGCGGCTGCGCAGGGCGCGGGGATCGTCGTTGGTCCGGAGCATCGGAACACCTCTTTCTCGGGCAACTTGTGAGACGCATTGACTCATAGCCTCTCTTCGATACATACTGTCTCACAGATGGCTGCGGAAGTCCCGCCGAAGCGGACGGGCCGTAGCCGCCCCCTGTCAGACCTGGCCCTGTTGCGGGTCCGCCGGCCGAAGGAGAGCTCATGCCTGTGAACGAGAACGCCGTCATCCTGCGTTTCGCCGATCGTGCGACCGCCTACCAGGCGCTCAGTGATCTGAAGTACCTCAGCCCCGCCACGACGGAGGTCCGTGCCGCCGTTCTGATCGAGCGCCTCGAGGACGGCGCGGTGCGTATCCCGGAGGGACTGGACACCGAGGAGGGACGCAACACGGCGGTCGGGGGGCTGGTCGGCTCGCTGGTCGGCATCCTCGGCGGACCCCTCGGCGTCCTGATGGGCGTGGGCGTCGGCGCGCTGATCGGCTCAGGCTACGACTACAAGCGGGCCGAGGAGGCCACCACCGCCGTCGGCGCCTTCGTCCAACACGTCCCGCCCGGCGGCACGGCCCTCATGACCGAGGTCAGGGAGAGCGACCCCCAGGCCCTGGACCTGCTGGCCATGCGCTACGACGCCGTCCTCGAGCGCCGCCCGACCGACTCCGTACGAGTCGAACTGAAGGCCATGGAGGAGGCCGCCGAGCGGATCCGCAAGGAGGAGGCGAAGGCCAGGCGCGAGCACAAGCGCGCCGAGATCGCGCAGAAGCTCGGCCGGCGCCCCGGCGGACGCAAGGAGGACGACGCGGCACCGAAGGACACGCTCGCCGTGTGACCGGCGCGAGCGCCATGGACGCGGGGCACGGGACCGCACCACTGTCCCACTGCCTGTGCCCCGCTGGTCGGGGTGGGCCGATACCCCCCCGGTCCGCCCCGACCGCTTCGACCGACACCGAGCACCGACACCCGTGCTCTCGGCCTCGGAGACCTGCCGAAGGGAAAGACCGTCACCATGAAGCACCGCTCAGCAGTCCGCGCCCACCGCCTCTTCGACGGGCACACCGTGCACGACGGCCCCGTCATGGTCCTCGTCGAGGACGGGACGATCACGGGCGTCGACCTTTCGGGCTCCGCCCCGCCCGACGGGGTGCCGCTGACCGATCTGGGCGACGTCACTCTGCTGCCCGGACTGGTCGACGCCCACAGCCATCTGGCGTTCGACCCCGGCGGCCACACCGAGAAGCAGATGCTCGGCGACGACGACGCGACGATCCTGGCCCGTATGCGCACGCATGCCGCCCAGGCCCTGCGCGCCGGCGTCACCACCGTGCGTGACCTGGGTGACCGCGGATACCTGGCGCTGCGCCTGCGGCAGGAGCACGAGGAGGGCCCGCACATCGTCGCCGCGGGACCGCCCATCACCCGCACCGGCGGGCACTGCTGGTATCTCGGCGGCGAGGCGGACGGCGCCGAGCAGGCCGCCCGCGCGGTGACGGAACGGGCCCGGCACGGAGTCGACCTCATCAAGGTGATGGCCACCGGCGGCATGACCACGGCCGGCTCGGACCCCGGCAGCGCGCAGTACACCCTGGCCGAACTGCAGGCCATCACCCGTACCGCGCACGAACTCGGCCTGCGCGTCACGGCGCACGCCGTGGCTGGTGACTACGAGCGACCGGGGGCGCCAAATCCGAACCGGTGCGACGGACAGCCCCTCAAGGGGCGCCACCAGACTGGTGAGCCCGCCCCAACCGCCCACGCCGACAAGGAGGTTGTCGATGAC
>NZ_JBIAUR010000044.1:0-23593 GCF_042893105.1 Streptomyces sp. NPDC001663
TCGGCCACCGCGCCTCCAGCAGTCGGATCGGACGTCACCGCACATCCAACCGCCACGACCACCAACCCGGCGAACCTATGCGGTCACAGCACTAGCAGCGCGAGCTCTTCCGCCGCTGGACCACCGATGACCATGTCCACCCGCACGAAGCCCTGCTCGGCATACTCGCCTTGCTGCATGGCGCCTCCAGCACCGAGGCCCGGATGCTGCAGGTCACCGACATCGATCCGGCAACCCAGTCGGTCCGGCTTGGCAAGCGACCCCACCCCGTCCCGCTGGACCCCGCCTTCTGGGCAGTGTTGCAGCGGTGTCTGGCCCACCGCGCGGCGTGGCCGACCGCCAACCCTCACGTGATGGTCACCAAAGGAACCAAGGCCGGGCGAAGCCCGGCCTCAACTGCCTACCTTTCCCATGTCCTTGACGACTGCGGATACCCGCCCCGAATGATCCGCAGCACCCGTCTTGTCGACCTGGTGAACACCATGGACCCCAAGCTCGTCGCCGCCGCTTTCGGGATGGACCCCCAAGCCACCCTGATCTACCTCGCCGACCACGTTGACCAGGAAACGGAACTGGCCTCCCGCACGACGGCAAATCCGCTCGCCCGCCCAGATGATCAACGCTAGCCTGCGCGGGTGATGACGGCCGACGACGTACTGTCCATCCTCGCCGTGCTGCGGAACGTTGACGTCGACGTCTGGATCGGCGGCGGCTGGGGCATTGATGCCCTGGTCGGTCAGCAAACCCGCCCGCACCGTGACCTGGACCTGATGCATCGCAAGAACCAGGAACCGGCAGTCGTGGCGGCTCTCGCGGATGCAGGATTCGCAGAGACCCTCGACTGGCGCCCCGTGCGATTCGTCGTCACCGACCCCCAGGGGCGAGAGATCGATCTCCACCCTCTGATCTTTGCCACGGACGGATCCGCGGTGCAGGCATCCCCCGACCCCGAGCACCCGTTCGTCTATCCCGCGTCATGCTTCGTCACCGGCACGATCCTGGGGTCCACTGTCCCGTGCCTGTCTCCCGAGCAGCAGGTCTACTTCCACCAGGGCTACGAACCAGCTGATCACGACCGTCACGACATGGCCCAACTCCGGCAGAATTTCGGGATCGCCACCCACTTCTGACCAGTTCTCCCGGAGCAACCCTTCCAACGCGTCGAACCCGTACCACTTCGGCAGCACCTTGCACGGGTTCGCCGGAACATGTGCGCTTTCGAGGGGTGAATGTTGCTGGTCACCGCGATGGACCGGCGTTCGTAGGCGGCATCGATGATCCGGTAGAACGCCTCGGCGGCATCTTCCCCGACGGGCAGCAGGCCGATGTCGTCGATGACGATGAGGTTCGCGCGGCAGATCCGGGCGACGGTCCGTGCGGTGGACCCGTCGACCTTCGACTTCCCGATCGCGGCGCTGAGCGTCTCCAGAGTGAACCAGGACACCCGCAGATCGTTTTCGATCGCGGCCTGGGCCAGGCCCTCGGTGAAGTGGCTCTTGCCCGTCCCCGACGGGCCGGCGATCACCAAGTTCTCGGCGCGGCCGATCCACTCCAGGGTGATCAGGGAGTTCTGGGTGGGTTCGGGGATGGTGGAGTCCTCGGCCCGCCAGGAGCCCAGGGTCTTGCCGGTCGGGAAGTTCGCCGAGTGCCGGCGAAGACGCCGCGTGGCGGCGTCGCGGCCGGTGACCTCCTCGGTGATCAGCAGCCGCAGGACCTCGGCGGGATCCCAGCGTTGTGTGCGGGCAGTGGCCAGAACATCGGGTGCGGCTTTGCGCATATTGGGCAGGCGCATCCGGCGCATCAGCCTGTCCAACTCCTCGGGCAGGGCCGGAGCCTGGGGAAACGTCACGGTCGTATATTCCTTCGCTGGTCTCGGTAGCCGCCGATAGGCTCGCCAGGTGATAAATCTGGTCGTGCGTGGTGATCTCGGGAACGTCGTGGCTCGCGCCGAGGCCGGGTTGAAGTGGACAAATGCCTTCGCGGGTCTGGCCCCCACGCAATTCCCGATGCTTTTCGCCCTGACCCCGTATGGGGACGCGATGTTCAACCAGCGGCAGATCCCGCTGCTGCAGGCGGAACTCAACCGGCTTCCGGCCGCTTGTGAGGGCGAATGGGTCGCTCAGGCCCGCGAGTTGTGCCAGATCGTCGAGCGCGGGACGCACCTGTATCTGTGGTTCCTCGGCGACTGACCCCGCTCCGCTGGGCTTGGGGCCGTTGCCTACTGGCCCAGGGCCTGCCAGCCGATGGTTCCGTTCTGGACGGAGTGGGACTCGTCCGCGCGGACGACCTCGCCGGCGGGCTTACTGTCGGCGATGTGTCCCAGGATCGAGAGCAGGTCGTCGTCGGCGAAGCGCCCGGCCGTGGCCGCAAGGCCGAGGGCCTGGTCGACTTTGTCGTTGCCCAGGACGGTGGCCAGCTCGACCGCGCGGGCCATCTTGGCGCGGATGCGGACCGCGCCGGCGGGTCCGGCCTCCTTGAGCCAGTGCCCGGCTCCGGGGCCGATGCCCACGAACGCGATCTCCGCTTCCGAGCGGGGCCGCAG
This sequence comes from Streptomyces sp. NPDC001663, assembly GCF_042893105.1. Classification (NCBI taxonomy): domain Bacteria; kingdom Bacillati; phylum Actinomycetota; class Actinomycetes; order Kitasatosporales; family Streptomycetaceae; genus Streptomyces; species Streptomyces sp. NPDC001663. The sequence goes on from NZ_JBIAUR010000044.1 coordinate 2,543, forward strand.
CCTCGGCTGGTGGATGCTGCGGCCGTCGGGATGGTCGGGGTAGTGCTCGTCGATGATCTGCGGAACACCCGGGGTGGAAAGCTGGTGGCGCCAAATCTCCGACAGATCACCGGAGTTGGTGCGGGCAGTGATGGACAGTTCCTCACCGACCGCCCGGCACCACACCTTGGCACCGGTATAGCCCGGCGGGGTCGAGTAGCGCACCGCATTGAAGCTGATCGTGCGGTCCGAGCCGACCAGCCTCTCCTCGCCCAGCGCGAGCGCGAGCGGCTCGATGGGCAGGACATGCAGGGTGGTGCGTTCGACGTCCAGACGGCTCGCGGGTATCTGCCCGGTCGCCCGGTGACGGCGCGAGTTCACCGCATTGCACCAGTTCAGGCAGGCATCGGCGAGCTCGGCGAAGGTGTCGTAGGCGGCCAGCAAATTCGCGTTGGTGGGCACCAGGTCGGCCTTCGCGATCCGGACCGTGGCCTCCGCACCGCCCTTCGACTCGGGGTCGTAGGGCACGCAACTGACCACCTGGCAGCCGTAATGCCGGCCCGCGGCGACCATCTGCGGATGACGTACCGGGATCCCGGCGATGCGCTCGACGGTGACCGTCTTCGCGTTGTCGGTCAGCACATACGTCGGCGCCCCGCCGATCCGCCTGAGCGTGGTGTCCAGGCAGGCCACCAGCGTGCCCAACGTGCAGTCCCAGACCGGGATCACGACCCGGAACCGCGACCAGGACAGCCATGCGCAGAACAGCCAGGTCCGACGCCCCGCAATGCGCGGACCCTCGCCCCAGTCGAACTGCAGCCACCGGCCCGGCTCGGGAATCCACGGCCGGTAGGTGCGGCGCTTGCCTGCCTTCCACGCGGTCTTCGCCGTATTCACCGCCCGTCTCGTCGAGCGAGCGCTGCCCCGGTAGCCCATCTTCACGAGCTTCTCGTGGACCACATCGGCGCGGATCGTCGCCTTCGACTGCTCGACCCACTCCTCGCCCTTCTCCCCGAACGCATCGATCATCTTCGGCCGCGGCTCTCGCTCATAGGGATTGCGCCCGCAGTTGCGGGCCTCGACATACCGCTTGACCGTCTTCGGATCGTGCCCCGTCAAGGTCGCCGCCGACCAGACCGTCCCCGTCAGGTCGTACGCCTCAAGGATTTCCATAATCTCCGTGTCAGACTTCGTCACAGGACCTCTCCGGCCGGTAGCTGATGCGTGCAAACACCAGCAAACGGTGGAGGGGTCTCCTCCAGTTAAGGAAGTGATCAGGAACACCACTGGTCAGACGGCCATCCACCTAGAATTCCGGTGGCCATCAGCCTGGACTCGCCTGGCCGCACATCTGGACTTTGCCACGGCCGCCGTCACCGGCCAGGGACTGAGAGTCCGGTGTTTATACCTTGCTCGCGACCACCATGTAGTTCTCGGCCTCAAGATCGAACGTGCTCAGTTCCGTTTGGAGTCCGACCCGGTGCAGCTCGACTTCGAGTTCCTCGTACCGGTAGGGCCAGCAGGACAACAGTTCCGAGCGGACAAGAACCAACCCGGTCGCATCAACTTGCGCGATCGCAATCTCGATGTGGTGCTCCTCCTCCCAATGCGGCGCAATCTCCCAGCGGTAGACCACGACGGCATCGCGACCGTTCCGCCGGACGAGTCGGTCACTGATCTCCAGCCGGGAACCTCTGGCCCTCACGAGTTCCCAAGTGCGGGATGTGAGTACCAAGCGCCCGCCGGGGCGCAGAAGCCGTGACATCGACTCCAGAGCAGCACCCCTGCCTGTCGCGCCCGCGGCATGGTGAAGCGAGTTGCCAACGCAGAACACCATGTCGAACGTGTTGTCCTGGAAATGGTCGGGCAACTCTTCCCAGTTCGCCCGTACGGCCCGGACGGATGCCCCGAACTCCTCAGACAACTCGGTAGTCCGACGAACCATCGCCTCGCTGGCGTCAGTTGCGACAACCTGCATGCCACGACCGGCGAGGCCAACCGCCAACTGTCCGGTTCCGCACGAACAGTCGAGGACGTGAGCGTTCGACGGCAGGAGATTGAGGACGTCGTCGAACGACGCAGCGAACTCGGCTGGAGGCAACTTTGCATCCGAGATGAGCCATTCGTACACCTCGGCAAGCACGTCATAGCCTGTCACAACCACTACCTCCGTCACGCGGCAGACTCACGGCAGGACGTCAGTCCATCAGCGGAGCAAGCCGGGCACCAATGGATTTCGCAAGGATGGCTCCCGGCACTCCTACAGCCTCAGCCCGCTGCATGACGTCGTCCGCACCTGGCAGGCCCGCGTCGAAGCCGCGCCGGCCGTGAGCGAGTTCATGGCCGGCGGCCTCGACGACTCCGACGGCGTCGACCTGGCCGACGCACTCGACGGCCGCCGGTGAGCGACACGCCCTGGCCCGCACGGCTGTCACCGAAGGCACTCGCCGGCCTGGAGGCCCTGCCCGAGACGCTCGGGAGATGCTGCGCGACGTGATGGACATCGCCGGCCGCGACCTGTGGTCCTTCCCACCGTTCGACAGCCGTGACATCGAGGGAGAGGACGTCCGCGCCGCCGCGGTCGGACAGCTCACCGCCGTCTACTGGATCAACCGCCCGGCCGGACGCCTCTACATCATCGACACCCGCAAGAGCCCCCGCACCGATACTTGGTCGAGGAAGCCACGGGCCGCTCAGGGCTGATTCCATACAAGCGTATAGCGCCAGAACAACCGTCGGCGCAGCCGTGCGCCAGGGAGGAGGTCTCTGGTTTCACGGACGATGTCGTCAAAGGTCATGTCCGCTGAGCGGGTAGGGGCCGCCATGGAGACGGGGCGCTGCGAGGTGCGCCCGTTGTTCTTCAGCCAGCCCATGGCAGCGTTGGCCGGAATGGCGAAGGCACCGAGCAGGTGGTCCACAGGGGTCTGGGCGCGACACAGGCCGACGATCACCAGCGTCCCTCCCGGAGCCAGATGACGGCGGAAACGGGTGAGCGCCTGGGTGAACGGCAGGTGGTGAATCGTGGCGACGCATGTGATGACGTCGTAAGGGCCGGCAGGAACCTCGGTTATTGCATCCCCGACGGTGAAGGTGACGGGGAGCCCGGAAGGAGTCAGCTTCTGGGCCTGGGCTGTGATCACAGGATCGGAATCGAGGGCCAGCACAGCGTCGGCTCGTTCTGCCAAGAGCCTTGCAAGATCACCGCTGCCGGAACCGACGTCCAGGGCGCGGTCGAAGCCCCTCGGCAGTTGCCGCAGGATCCAGCGATGGTAGTGGGCGTTGTGATCCCAGGGATAAGCGGCGTTGAACCGTTCAAGAGCCCGCAGGACACGAGGTGACAAGATCTTCATCGCCCCAGTCCATCAAGTCCCTGCGGCATGCACGCCCTGTTCCGGGACAAAGATCACTCGCTCCCGGTCTGCCGGACGCAGTCCGGGAGGGAGTTGAAAACACCGACTTACTGACTTCCTCGGGCTGTTGTCGGCTGCTGGGTGAGGGGCAGTCTGGTGCCGGTGAGGCAGCCGTCGATGAGGTCGGGGCGGAGCTGGATATGGCGTAAGCCCCGACGGAGGGTGCGTTCGAGGTGCTCGTCGTCGGTGAAGGCGGTGTTGGCCAGTGGGCCACGGCGCAACAGCGACCAGACGCCCTCGACCGGGTTCAAGTCCGGTGCATAGGAGGGCAGTTGGACGATGGTGAGCCAGTCGTGTGCGGCCGCGTACTCCCGCATCCCGGCGGCCCGGTGGGTGTTGAGATTGTCCCAGATCAAGACGATGGGAGCCTGGAGTTGAATGTGGGCGCGGACGACCAGGTCGCGGTAGTCGCTCCAGGCGAAGGTGTCGCGTCCTTTGCCTCGGTGCTTGCGGTGGCGGCGCGGCCGGTAGATCAGCCGGGAAGTCTCGCCCGGCCGGTAGCAGCACATGGCGGCGATCGACCAGCGGCGCCAGGAGCGGCCCCGCACCCGCACCACGGGTGTCTGCCCGCGTCGGCCCCAGGTGCGGGCGCGCGGCGGGGTCATCGAGAACCCGGCCTCGTCCTCGAAGACGATGTAGGCCCCCAGCGCCGCCGCGGTCATTCCGCCTGCGGCCACACGTCCTTCTTCCACAAACCCACTGCCTGCTCGTCGCGTTCCAGCGCGCGGCGGGCCGGAGACTGCCAGGACCAGCCGTGCCGGTGCAGCAGCCGCCAGACGGCCGCCGAGGAGCAGTCGATGCCGAACTTCCAGGCGATCAGCGCTCTGACCCGTGCCAGGGTCCACCGCTGGTCCTCCCAGCCGTGCCCGGCAGGCCCGAGGGCCAACTCCTTTTCCAGCTCGGTGAACTGGCCGTCGGACACCTTGGGAAGTTTCGCTGGCCCCGTGGAGGCGAGGGCGTCCATCCCGCCCTCCTGCCAGGCATGACGCCAGCGCTCCACCGACCGCTCACTCACCCGCAGATCCTTCGCGATCACCGCGGTCCTCTCACCGTGCGCGAACCGCTCACCGGCCTGGTACCGGATCGGCTCACGAAACCGCCGCCGCTCGGCGGTCAGCCCGCCACCCTGCGCGTACCGCATGCCACCGGCCTACCGCAGGGATCAGCATCCGACAACAGTCCGAAGAGATCAGTAGGCGTGTCGGGCCCGGTCGATCTGCCGGGCCCGGTGCCCCTCACAGCGCGGGCGGTGTAGCGACTTTGGCCGGGCGTTTCAATGACCGAGTCAAGGCCATGGGGCGCCCTCCACCAGTGCGGGTCGCCCCTCGTCTCGGAGATCGGCTGTGCCTCCGCCGACGAAAGTCAGCCACGACGGCGGGCACACCGACCGATCAGGCGCGCGTGTGCCTCGCTGCATCCCCACCGTATCTCTCCGTCGCGCTCAAGCAGCAGGTCGCCCGCGAGCACAGTGTCAGCCTGGTCGGACCGATCCGGGCCAGGAGCACCCGCCAGTCCCGCAAGGGCACCGTCTTCCACCGCGAAGCTTTCCACATCGACTGGGACGCGACGGAGGTCACCTGTCCGCAGGGCAAGGTGAGCCGTCGGTGGTCGACACCGGCCTCCCTCGCGCCCTACGTCACCGTCGAGTTCTCCCCGGACGACTGCCGCCAGCGCCCGGTGAAGGCCGCCTGCACCCGCACCGACGCCCGGAAGGTCTCTTTCCTGCCGCGCGATCTCTACGACATCCAGTCTGAGTCGCGGACCGAGCAGCAGACCCAGGAATGGCTCTCGTGCTACTCGCTGCGGGCCGCCATCGAGAGCACGATCAGCGCATTCCGTACCGCCTTCAATGCCCCGGCGAGGCCCCGACGACCGCTCGTTCAGGGTGCGTTGGCGCTTGCCGTACACGCCTCCTGCCCGCTTGCGGCAGTCCGGGTACCGGTCTGGACGTGTGCAGTGAACACCGCCTCATCGACTGGCTGCTGGTTATCCTGGGCCTGCCCGCGCCCGGGGTTGCCGCACGAGGCCTTGCCGAACCTCAGTCGCCTGCGAAGAAGTCGAGGTAGGCCTGGGCCAGGGTGGTCGGGTTCTCGAGCGCGATGTTGTGTCCAGATGCGGGGATGACGACGCCGCGGACGTCGCGGGCCACTTGCGCGAGCTGTCCGGATACTTCGTCGCCGAGATAGTTCTGAGCGCCGACGGCCAGGACCGGGCAGCTGATCGGGTCGGCGTAATGCGGGCGGTTCTGTTCGGCGTCGGTCTGGCGGGCTCGGTACATCTCCAGGATGGCCTTGGTGCCGCCCGGCTGCTCGGCCGAGTGCACGATGTCGTCGATGTCCTCCTCGGTCAGCGCGCTGGGGTCCCACATCTGACGTCTGGCGTAGTACGTCCAGAAAGGCCGTTCCCGTCCGGCCAGCAGCAGTTCGGGCATGTGGGGCAGGCTGAAGAAGCTGAAGTGCCAGCCGGTGCGGCCGTCGTCGGCGGCGAGTGAGGGGTCTTGTTCGCCGCCCGGCAGTCCAGGGCCGGCCGGCAATCCCGGCAGGAGCGTTTCCTGGAAGACCAGTTGCTGCACCCGGGGCCGGTGGAAGGCGGCGACGGCGTAGGCGATGGCCGCCCCCCAGTCCTCGCCGGCGACGCGGAACTGGTCGAAGCCCAGGTGGGTGGCCAGTTCGGCGACGTCGCCGGCCATGGTGGCGGTGTCGTAGCCGGTCAGGGGACGCTGGGAGCCGCCGGCGCCTCGGTTGTCGACCGCGATGACGGTGTAGTGCGGGGTCAGCAGGGGCACGACGTGGCGCCAGTACGACATGGTCTTCGGTACGCCGTGCACCAGGAACACCGGCTCGCCGGCGCCGCCGATCGCGTAGTGGATCTCCACACCGTTGACTTTGGGCTTTCCGTGTGTGAGCCGGACTCCGGCGTGGTCAGTGAGGTTCATCTCGGCGACCTCCTTCTTGTCTTCGGCCGTGCAGGCACCGAGGGGCGGATCTTCCGGGGCGGCATCTCTGTTCTGCCATTGGCCCGGCGTCCACGGTCGGCGTGGAAGTTTCACCCGGTACAACCGCGCCTTCGTTGCCGCTGATGTCGCCTGCGTCGCACCTGTCTCAGATGGAGCCCATCTGACGATCAGATGGTCGCGGCATGAGCGCACCGGCAGCCGTGCCACTTCCGAGTCGACAGGGCTGCGTTGGCCAACAGGCGCCGGGTCAGCTGCCCGCGGGGTGAATACGCAGCAGCTGATCGGCGAACTGCCGGGCTGCCGGGCTGGTCTCGCCCGCCGAGGGCAGCATCAGGTAGATGTGCCTTTCCAGATGCACGCCCTCGACCGCGATCAGCCGCAGAACGCTGTCCGGTGCGGTCAGCACCGGGTACTGCAGGCCGACTGGAGCGAAGCCGATACCGACGCCTGCGCTGACCAGTTCGAGGAACAGTTCCCAGTCGCCGACCTCACAGACGACGCGGCGCTGTATTCCTTCGCCGGTGAACGCGGCGTCACTCAACAGGCGGGCCGTCCACCCCGGGGGTACCTCGACGAACCGCTCGTCGGCCAGTTGTCCGATGGTGACCTCGGTGCGCTCCGCCAGGCGATGATCGGCGCGGCAGACGAGGTGCAGCGGCTCTCGCGCCAGGCGGGTCATCCGGACGCCCGGGACCTGGCTGACCGCGGGTCCGATCACGCAATCCAGTTCTCCGGCCTCGAGCATCGAGATCATCGTCAGCGCGGGCGCGTACTGCAGGCGCAGGTCGATGCCGGGATGATCGCGAGTGAACTCGCCGAGATAGGAAGCGAACGGCACCAGATGCTGAGCGGAGAGCGAGACGCCGAGGCGCAGTGTGCCGATGAGCACGTCACGGGTGTGATGTACGGCCTCTTCCGCCTGCGCGGCGCTGGTCACGGTCCGGCGGGCCGGGCCCACCAGAGCCTCGCCGGCCGCAGTGAGCCGGACGGGCCTGGTCCCGCGGACGTAGAGGGCCGTACCGAGTTCGCGTTCGAGGGCCTGGAGCGAGTTCGACAGGCCTGACTGTACGATGAGTTCGCGCTTGGCGGCGCGAGTGACGCTGCGTTCCTCGACCAACGCCAGGAAGTGACGTAGCTGTCTGAGTTCCATCGGCCACCGCCTAGGCCTGAATTGCAGCACATCTGGACGGTTCCATCTGCCAGACAGATGCAGTCTATCCGTGCGCGCTGCCGCCGGACCGCCTCGAAGTTCTGACGGGCGTGGTTGACGCCGACGAACCAGTAAGGAACACCGCCAGGACAGGGGATTCGCCCATGGCAGACCACCCGAAGAATGACGCCATGCCTCGGCACGCTGCGAGCGGCTCACAACGGACCGCGTTTGTCGTCTCGCTGATCTGCGCCGCCCAGTTCGTGCTGCAACTGGACTTCAGCATCGTGAACGTGGCGCTGCCGTCGATCCAGCGGGAGCTGGGCATGCCCGCAGCGGAGTTGCAGTGGATCGTCACCGGGTACGCGCTTGCGTTCGGATCGCTGCTGCTTGCGGGCGGCCGCCTGGCGGACCTGCTCGGCAGGCGGCAGGTCCTGGCCCTGGGCCTGGCCCTGTTCGGGATCGCATCGCTGGCCTGCGGGCTCGCCCAGTGGCCGATCATGCTGATCATCGCCCGGATCGTGCAGGGCGCGGCCGGGGCGATGGCCTCCCCGGCCGCTCTGTCACTGCTGACGACGACCAATGCAGAAGGGGCCGCCCGTAACCGGGCGCTGGCAATGTGGCAAGCCACGACCGCGGCGGGCGCGACCGCCGGGATCGTGGCCGGCGGGCTGCTCACCCAGTACCTCGGCTGGCGGGCGGTGTTCCTGATCAACCCGCCGGTCATCGCCATCATGCTCGCGCTGGTACCGCGACTGCCGACCGCGAAGCGGTCCGGCAGTCGCGGCAGCGTCGATGTGCGCGGGGCGCTGCTGGTGACCACCGGCATCGCCGCGCTGATCTTCGGGCTCAGCAGCGGGCAGCAGCACGGCTTCACCGCGCCCGCCACCCTCGTCACTCTCGCCCTGGCCGTGTTTCTGACCACGGGATTTGTGTTCGCCGAGAAGCGGTCCGCGGCACCCATGCTGCCTCTGTCGATCCTGGCGGAGCCGGCCCGGCGGGCCGCGATCGCGGCAATGCTGCTGATCGGCGCCATCCTGGCCGGCTACGTCTACTTCGCCTCGCTCTACCTGCAGAAGGTGCTGGGGTTCAGCCCGATGGCGACCGGCCTGGCGCTGGTCCCGTCGACCGCCACCGTCGTGCTCGTCTCCACCCTCGGCACCCGTCGGCTGCTGGCCCGGTTCAGCATCAGGGGCCTCCTGCTTGCCGGGCTGGCCAGCATGGGCGCCGGACAGCTGTGGCTTGCCCAGATCACCGTCGGGGCCAGCTACCCCGCAGCGGTGCTGCCCGGCCTGGTGCTGACCGCGGCCGGGGTCGGGCTCGCCCTGCCGGCCGCGTCGATCGCGATCACCAGCGGAGTCCGGGCCGGCGACCAGGGACTGGCCGGGGCTCTGTTCACCACCAGCCAGCAGACCGGCGCCGCGGTCGGCCTCGCGATTCTCGCCACCGCCGCTGCGGCCACCTCTGGCCACAGCAGCTCTCTTGTGGACGGCTACCGCCTGTCGTTCCTCATCGCGACCGGTCTCGCAGTGCTCGCCGCGATCATCGTCGCGCTTCAGCTCAGCTGGAAACCCCACCGCGTTGAAGCCGAGCACCAGCACGCCGACGGACCGCCCGCCGCGCCGACCGAGGCACACCTCGACAAGAAGTGACAGGTGCAACGGCAGCCTGACCGGCAGCGTCTGCCCGGCGAGATGTTCGCGGGGCCACGGGCGTGTCATCGATTCGGAGTGCGACGCGGGCTCGGCTGTGGATGAGGTATCCGTCATCAAGGTCGACGCCCCCCACACCTCCACTCCGCGAACAGTCGCATCACCGAGGTTGGTGCCATCTGGCAGCCTGGCTTCGCAGACAGAGGCGATCTGGCCGGCCCGCTCGGATGTCCGCCGGACCGAAAGGAAGACCCGAATGGACAGTTCAACGCCAGCGGTGACCGACCGGGCACCGATATCCGACAGCTCGCAGCATCCGCCGGATGCAGCTATAGCGCCGTCTTTGAGCACCGGCCAAGTCGGCGATGGTTTTGCCGCCGTCGGCGAGCATCACCGCCACGTCCACCGCGATCCTGCCCGGGTTGTGTCCGGTGCCGCGTGGCCGCAGGCGGCGCAGCGCGTCGGTGAACGCGGCGGTCAGGCCGGTGGCGTCAGCGAGATCGGCCAGCAGACGGGACCCGGCATGGCTGACCACCCCGTGGCCGTCAGCCGAGACGACGAGCTTGGGGCGCGCCCGGGTAGTGTGCACGCAGAAAGTGCCGTCCTGCTGGGATGACAGAGACCTTCGACAAGCCTCATCTTCCCAGCTCAGAGGGCACTTTCGCGTTTCGGATCAAGATCCGGACACCGCGGCAAGTGAAACGCACAGGTTAGTGCTGGTGCCAGACCAGGGTGTAGCGCCAGAACAGTCGACGGCGTAGCCGTGCGCCGGGCAGTACTCGGCGGGCGTCGCGAACGATGTCGGGGAAGCCCATGGTCGCCGGTCGGGTCGGTGCGGTCATTGAGGCCGGCCGCGGGGCCTTGCGGCCCTTGTTCTTGATCCAGGCCATGGCGACATTCGAGGGAATGGCGGCAGTGCCGAGTAGATGATCGCCGAGAGACTGTGCGTGGGCGAGGTCAACGACGACCAGGGTTCCCCCGGGTGCCAGGTGCTGACGGAAGTGGGTGAGAGCGTCACTGAATGGCAGATTGTGGATGGTGGCGACGCAGGTGATGACGTCGTAGGAGCCAGACGGTATGTCGCTGAGAGCGTCGCCGACGGTGAAGGTCACGGGGGCAGACGGAGCAGTGAGATCTCGCGCGTGAGCGACGATTGTCGGGTCGGCGTCGATTCCTTGCACTGCTTTGGCACGTGGCCAAGAGCCTGGCCAGGTCGCCGCTGCCGGATCCGACGTCCAGGGCACTGTCAAAGCGCCTGGGGAGCTGGCGCAGGAGCCACTGGTGGTAGTGGGCGTTGTGGTCCCAGGGACGGTCGGCATGGAACTGTTCGAGTGCGTGGAGGACGCGGGGCGCCAGTGTCGTCACGGCGTGAGTCCATCACGTCATCGGGCGACACCACCGTCGAAGAGCGCTTTCTCCAGCAGGGCCGCTCCTCGTAGAGGCCCTAACAAAGGCGTCGTACGTGTCTGTAGGTGATGAGGCAGGTGGCGAGGCCGAGGAAGGCTTCGTGGATGTCGTCGCGTCGTTCCCATCGGATGCGTAGGCGGCGGAAGCCGTGAGCCAGGCGATCGTTCTTTCGACGACATACCGGAAGATGCCCAGGCCGGAGCCGTGCGGTTGGCCCCGTTCGGCGATGACCGGGCGAATGCCCCGGGCCCACAGCAGGCGCCGGTACTTATCGTGGTCGTAGCCGCGGTCCGCGAGCAGCGCGTCGGGCCGGTGCCGGGGCCGGCCGACGGTCCCGGCGACGGCGGGGATCTTGTCCAGCAGGGGCAGGAGTTGGGTGACGTCGTTGCGGTTGCCGCCGGTCAGCGACACCGCGAGCGGGATGCCCTGGGCGTCGGTGATGACGTGGTGCTTGCTGCCCGGCCGCGCACGGTCGACCGGGCTGGGACCGCTTTTGGGCCCCGCCGAGCGGCCCTGACGTGGGAGGAGTCGATCACCGCCCGCGACCAGTCCAGCTTCTTGGCCGACCGCAGCTTCTTCAGCAGCACGAGATGCAGTTGGTCCCAGACCCCAGCCTCGTTCCACGCGGCCAGGCGGCGCCAGCAGGTCATGCCCGAGCCGAAGCCCAGCTCCTGCGGCAGGTACTCCCACTGGATCCCGGTATGCAGCACGAACAGGATCCCGCACAAGGCCTGCCGGTCCGGCACCCGCGGTCGGCCCTCCACCAGCTTCGGTGCCGGCTCGGGCAGCAACGGCTCGATCAGCGACCACAGTTCGTCCGACACGATCCAGGGCCGCGACTGACGTTTCCCCACGACCAGACCAACGAGCGGACAAGCCAACAGTCACACGATCAACCGCTTCTGTTAGGACCTCTTAACGAGCAGCCCCCGCGGGTCTGCAATGTCAACGCGTGCCCTCGTCCTTCCCTTTCGCGCCAGCCGATCAGCCCCATCAAGCCTGCAGGCAACGCCCGTTGATGTGCTTGGTGTTCCAAGTACGCGCGCCCGCGCGGCTTTTGCGCCCGCTGCTGGCTGGCATACGGCTGGGGAACTGCAGGTTGGTCTCGTGCAGCGACTCCAGCAGGGCGATGGCCTGGTGCACCGGGCTGGCGACGGCCCAGGGACGGGCTGGCGGCCGTTGCGTCTTCGTCGCGTTCCTGAAACCTGAACACGGCTTCATGCGTATCACGGCACCCTCGGTGCCGCCTGAGCTCCAGTGCGTGGTGAGTCCGGCGATCACGGCTTCCAAGCCGGTGGCGAGCCCGTGAGCGAAGCCGGTGATCCCGGGCAGTCGTGCGACTCGGGCGGTGTCGATCCAGTCCGGCGGGTCGGTGCCCGGGCGGCGGGCGAGGAGCGAAGTCCCGTACGAGGCCGTGGATTTGGTCCAGTGATCGTGCCGTCAGTCTAGCTGGTGTGTCGTTGCGCATGGGGCTGGTGCACGTCGAGGCGGCTGGGGCGGGTCCGGCGCCCGGTGACGATGTCCTGCCGCAGGCGGCCCCGGCATACCGCTGGACAGTGTGTCGTCCTGTCAGGCGCCAGTCAGCTGCCTGAGTCGGCGGTGGCCAAGAGCCTGAACGGTTCGACCAGCAGCCCTTTTACCCGAAGCGGAATCCTCGCTGGTCACTTTGTGCACACAAGACCTCTATAGCAGCACTTTGAGCTAGAGTCGAAAGCGCGTTCTTCGAACGACAGTTCGCTAGTGTCGAGATCCCTTGGAGTTCACACAAGTGAGACATGATCGGAAGAGACCCACGCAGTTGCTCTTAGCCGCGCTCCTGGTTGCTGCCGCCGCGGTATCCCCCGCATCCGCCGACGACGGTCCGAGACAACTCGTCGACCCCGGCCAGGCGGCAGCGCTGGCGGCAAGGCTTGGCGACGACCGAACCGGCGGCGTGTACTACAGGGACGGACGCGCCGTCGTCGCGGTCACCGACGCGGCCGCCGCGCAGTCCGTCCGAGACGCGGGCGGAGTCCCGAAGCTCGTGACCCGCAGCACAGCCGAACTTGCTTCCATTCAGGGCGAGTTCGACGAGCTGGCCGGGATTCCCAACACCGCGTGGGGCGTCGAGGCCGACAGTAACCAGGTGTCCGTCGAAATCTTCGACGGGGTGTCCGACGCCGACCGGGCCCGGATCGAAGAAGTGGCAGCGGCTCACCCGGGTGCGGTGCGTATCGACAGAGTCGGGGGCAAGTTGGAGACTGCCACCACGCTCCGCGGCGGCAACGGCATTACGTCCTCGGGCTGGCTTTGCTCCGCCGCATTCAACACCCACAACTCATCGGGAGCGGTCTACACACTCACCGCCGGCCACTGCGTACCGGGTACCGGCAACGTCTGGTATGTCGACGCGGACGGCACCCGCATCGGCACCCAGACCGCGTATAGGTTCGGGGCGAGCCCGCAGCACTGTGACAGTGCCAGCCGCGCCTGCGACTGGGCCACCATCAAGGTAGACAACCCCAACCTGACCACCCCCGGAACCATCCACTACGGGGGAGGCACGAACGCCCAGATCGACAACTCCCGCTACCCGGCGGAGGACGAGGCGGTGAGGCGGATCGGCGTCACCAGCCAAGATCTGGTCGGCAACGTGACGAAGTCGAGCACGACCGTCACCTACGCCGATGGGACCACGCTGTACGGCATGATCGAGACCAGCCTCTGCGCCAAGGGCGGCGACAGCGGAGGCGCCCTGTTCACCGGGAAGACCGCGCTGGGCATCACCTCAGGCGGCAACTATCTCGACAAGCCCTGTGGCGATTCGGACGGGCAGAGCGACCGTGAGTCCTTCTACACGCCGGTACAAACGGTGCTGAACGAACGCGGTCTCCACGTCTACTGACGGCACACCATCTGCAGCTGCCGCAACCGGTGAACCTTTCCTGGCCCGACCACGTCAGAGTGACGACACAAAAATACCGCGTCGCCACCCCTGGGAGACAGCATGAGTATCAGGGCATCGCGCACCACCAGCCTGCTTGCCTTGATGGCCTTGTCCGCCGTTGGCGTGGGTGCGGTCTCCGGTTGCGGCAGCGAGAAGGAAGCAGGCCACCAGGCCGAGCCAGCCGTGCAACGCGCCCGGCAGGTCGCCGCAGCCTGGGACGGCTCGCAGGCGGCTGCCGCGTGGCGTGCTGGCTACCATCCCGTAGAGAACGCGGTCCAGCTGCCGCGAGGTGGCCTGCAGAGTAAGGCTGATCAGCGCGCCTACCAGACTCAGAACTTCGTCCTGCGAAGCGATTTACCAGCCACCAGGCCGCAGGACGGACGAGTTTCCTGGGCGAGCGGTACATCGCTTTCACGGCCAGTGATGGCGGCAACAACGGCATACGAGAGCCTGGCTCAAGCCCGCATCGACGGGCCCCACCTCACCGTGACCGGCGCGAAGCTGGGCACCATGACGCTGGCCACAACCCGCGGACCAGCGACGGTCCCCGCCTGGCTCTTCACACTGCAGGGCTACACCTCGCCCCTCAAGCGGGCCGCCGTTAGCCCGTCCAACACCCCCCGCTCGCCGATCAAGCCAGCCCATGACCTTCCCGACAGCCAGTTGACACCGCTCGGTCGGCTGGTCCGGCTTGCCGAAGACGGGCGATCGCTCACCGTTATCGCCTACCACGGCGCCTGCGACAGTGGCCCCGCCGTGCACGTGCTGGAAACCGGGAGAAGTGTTGTGCTCTCGGCCTCCGTCAAGAACCCGGACGAGAGTAACTGCACCGCGCAGAAGAGGGAAAAGCAGGTAACAGTCGAGCTGGATCGTCCCATGGGTGACCGCGTCTTGCTTGATGCCTACACGGGCGGCCCGGTGGTGTACCGGGAAACGCCCGGGCGAAGGTGAGTCTCGCCCTTCCGGTCTCGCCCTTTCGTGAGCGGGCTGGGCGCCGGCTTCGACACACCCACCTGGCCTAGCCACACCTGAACACGCTCGTCATGGGTGAGGCCCTGCCGGAATCCGGCAGGGCCTCACCCATGACCACATGCGGAAAGACGCTTCAGTTTGTTCTTTATCTACCAAGATCTTCCGGGCGTGCCGATGGCCTTGAGGGTCTCGGGGCGTTTGACGGTCTTGCCGACGTCGTAGCGGGGTGCCCGCTGTTTGTTCTTGGCGCCGGGTGGTCTTCCGGGGCCGGCTCCTCGGGGTTTGGGAACACGGGTCGGGCTGGCGAGGTGAGCGCGGATGTTCCTGAACCCTCGGCGGACCCGGGCCGGGGTGAGCCGGTCGGAGGTGGTGGGTTTCTCCCAGGGCCGGCGGAGGTCCGTGGCCCCTCCGGAGGCAGCAGACTCTCCAGCACGCGCGAACAAGGCTCGCAGGGCGGGCCTCGCACGCCCCGCTGTCAGCGGCCGGAACGGGCGCGAGCTGTCGGCGAGGTGTGCCGCAGGCGTGTGTCAGCCGCCGGGGTCGACCCGGTTGTGTCCTGGGGAGGTCAGCCAGTCGGCGATCTCGGCGACGACCGCCGGGTCCATGTGCTGGGCCGGCTCGTTTTCGTTCGGCGCCGATGGTCCGGTGCCGGGGAAGAAGAAGTGGTTGTCCGCGGCGTGGATGCGGATCGTCACGTCGGGCAGGTGGGCGAGGCCTGCTTTCCAGTCTGCGAGGTCCTGGGCGACGGTCGCCTGGTAGTCGCGGCCGCCCTGGAGGATGAGTATCGGCCTGTCCAGCTGTGCGGCGGTGGCCACCGGGTCGTAGTCGCGCAGGTCCAGCCAGTAGGGCGGGGGCAGGCCGAAGGGCAGTTCCGCGGCAGGCGTCGCCGGGGACAGGCCGGGGTCGTCGACCCTTTGGGCCTGTCGGGTGATCGCCTCGAGGGCGGGCTGGGACGCGGCGGCGGTCGCCGGGTTCAGCGAGGCGAGGTGGCGCAGCTGCCGCACGGCGGACCAGTGCAGCGGCTGCGTTCCGCCGGCGAGGAGGACGAGCCCGGCGACGGACGGCTCTTGGGCCGCCACGCGCGGGGCGATGGTGCCGCCCAGGCTGTGGCCGAGGACGAACACCCGCCCCGCGTCGACGGCCGGGTGTCGGCGCAGCAGGTCGAGGGCCGCGAGGCCATGCGGTACGTACTCGTCGGCCACGGTGAAGTCACGCATCTTCGCGACCTCGCCGGGGTGGGCCCGGGTGACCTTGTCGAACCGCAGGACCGCAACGCCGCGGCCGACCAGTCCCCAGGCGAGGTCCTTGAACGGCTTGTTCCGCCCGATCGTCTCGTCGCGGTCGTTGGGGCCCGAACCGGCGAGCAGCACGACGGCGGGCAGCGGCCCGGGCCGGCGTGGCAGGCTCAGCGTGCCGGGCACCGCCAGCGTGCCGGAGCCGACGGCCACCTCCTGCTCGTCGAACGCCCCGGGGTTGGCGTAGGAGGGCGGCTGCCACGGCCGGACCGGCCGGGCCGCGTCGGCGGGCGCGAGCTGGATGCCGGTGAGCAGGCCGGAGCCCGCGTGCACCGACACGATCACCGTCAGCGCCCCGTGCTCACAGGTCACCGGGATTTTCACCGCGACCACGCCCGCCGCGTCCGGCTCACTCACCGGCACGCCGATCGCGGACACCGCGCCGTGCCGCTCGAGTTCGGCCGACCAGGCGGCCTGGAGCGTTTCGGCGGTCACCAGCGGGCGCAACGCCGGCGCGAACAGGCCGCGTATCTCCGCGAAGCGCCCCCGCCGGGCCAGATCGAGGACCGCCAGGCCGGTCGCCGCCGGCTCACGCTCTGTCATCGCTTTCTCCAGCCCGCCGACGTTATCATTATTGAGAACGATCCCTGGAGGGAGGTGGATGTGGCAAGTGCTGACCTGCTCCTGCATCCCGTCCGGCTGCGGATCATGCAGGCGTTCCTCGGCAACCGGGAGCTGACCACCAGCGAGCTGCAGGCCGAGCTCGGCGACGTCCCCGTCGCCAGCCTTTATCGCCACGTGGCGCGACTGGCCGACGCGGGAGTCCTCGCGGTCGCCGCGGAGCGCCAGGTGGGCGGCGCACTGGAGCGCACCTACGCACTGCGGCCGACCCTCATCGGCCCGGACGACCTGGCCACGATGAGCGCCGACGACCACCGGCAGGCCTTCATGGCCTTCGTCGCCGCGCTGCTGGCCGACTTCGACCGCTACCTCGCCCAGGGCGACATCGACTACCTGCGCGACGGGGTGAGCTACCGCCTGACCGGACTGTGGCTCGACGACGACGAACTCGCCGCCGTACGCAACGAGATCCAACGGCTGTTCGAGCCGCTCCTGGCCAACACGGAGCAACCGGGCCGCAGGCGACGCATCCTCGGCACGATCCTCCTGCCCGGCGAACAGGCCGCCCGCACTGACCCCTGAGCCGGGCCCCGGGACACAAACCCCCTGCTCCCGCTCCTCCACGTCTGCCAGAGAGGCCCTCGCATGTACGCGTCCGCCAGCTCCCCTCCGCTCCTGCTGACCGTGCTCGTGTCCCTGGTCGCGGTCGTCCCCACCGTCTACTGCCTGTTCGACATCTCACGGCACCCCGACACCCGGCAGCTGACGGCCCCGGCCTGGATGCTGATCTGCGCGTTCGGGAACATCTTCGGTGTGATCGCCTACGTGGTGTACGGCCGGGACGCCAACCGATGACCGCCGCCGAACCGTGACGGACGGACGAGACCGCCCGCCCCGGGCAGGCGCCACCGCAGTACTCCTGTGGATCCACGTCTTCTGGCCCCTGCTTTCGGCGCTGTGGGGCGCCGGCATCGGCTCCAGGATCCTCGCCGCCTGGCTGAGCCTTCCTCTCCTGGCACCGCTGATCATCGACCTCACCACCACCGCCGCACGCCTGCTCCGGGGCACCGAGCGAAGATCGTCAACTGAGTAAGGACCACCGCATTACATGATCACCAGCTTCCGAGGCTGCGAACTGTCCCGATCGGCGCTCGCTGGTATGGAGGAAGTGGGTAGGCGGTGCAGCCACCAGCCTTGCGCCGAAGGGCCTGGCAACGATCAACACGGTCTTTACAGCCACCTGCAAGAGCGGACCAAGGGCTCAGCGAGTTCAGAAACACGCACCAACCCCTCCGACACCCTGTCCGACACCCCTCCGCGCCCGCTCGCCCGCCTGCCTGCGAACTGGCAGGTCACCATGCTGGTCAGGGCGTGGTCGGGAGGCCAGCATCTCCTCTACGCCCCCGAGCCCATGCCCCGCGGCAGGACGAAGCAGAGGTGACGGCAGGGCTTCGGCGTAGTCGCAGAATGTCCGGTTCGTGATCGCACGTCGACGCCGAAGCTCTGCCGCGTGCGGGCTTGGGCCAGGCTGCCATTGATGAGTCACATCGCGGCCGGTACAAGTGACGAGTGACAGAACGTTTTGCTCCTCGCCCGGATGGCCGCGTCGCGTCGAAGCCGGGACGGTGGACCCAGCAGTCAGCGGGTGCGATGTTCGCCGCCGTTGCAGCCTTCCTCATCACTCGTGACGTCATGTTCGGGTTCTTCAGGCACACGCTGCCCGATTGGGCATACACCGCTACGGTCCTTGCGGGACTTGCTGTGGCGGCTGTCGCCTACGGCCTTGCCGTGCTGTGGCTCAGGCGATTGCCGTAGCAGGGCGGCTCACGGCAGGCTTCAGCGTTGCTATGCGGGCGTCCGGTCCGTGCCAATCCGCCGGCTTGGGGGTCATCCGGGAGGTGACAGGCACGGGCTCACCTGATCCGGTCATGACATGCACGCGCATCGGCTCGTCAGGACTACCGGGCGTTCAGGTCAGGACGCGGGAGGGACGGCGCGGTGGAGAGGTTCCAGGTCGCCGTGCAGGGCGGCGTGGAGTGCGGCCGCGAGCTCACGGGCCCGCTCCTCGCTCGACACGTTGTGCATCATGAAGTAGATCGGTCCTGCATAGGCGTCCGCACCGACCTCGCGGGTGTGGACTATGCGGACGATCGCGGCCCGGACAGCGTCGTTCACGGTGTCCTCGAGGGAGTGCGTGGGGCCCGCGGTGAGCGTGTCGGCCTTCACGGTCCAGTGTGGGCCGTCGGATTCGATGGCGACGAACACGGCGTGCTGCGTCATGGCCTGCCGGTATGCGGTGTGGAAAGCCTCGGTGCCGCTGGCGTCCGGGATGAGGTGGGCAGGGCAAGGAACTGGCAGCGGCTGCATGAGGGAATTGTGCAAGAGGCCGGGAACATTCACATCCGTTGGCACTTGAACCGTCTGGGCGGCTGCGGCGCCGGTTCGTCAGGGCTGACGCCGCGAACTGGTCGTTGACGTTGACGCGCGCGGCGGTGGGGTGAAAGGCGGAGTGGGACGTCCAGGGCGGGGCAGGGGGTCGGTAGGCTCTTGCCGGGAATCCGCCGCGGTCTCCGGCGGGACGGTTGGGAGAGCGTTGTGGCTGAGGCGTCGCTCGAGACGATCGCCGCCGGCCGCTGCCTGGTCGCGAGGGTCAGCGGCGAGATGGACTACGCGACCGACCCGGTGCTGCGCCCGCAGTTCAAGGAACTGATCGCGCGGGGCGACCGCTTTATCGTGCTGGATTTGTCCGGCCTCTCGTTCTGCGACTCCGCCGGGCTGAACGTGCTGCTCGGAGCGTGGCGCCAGGCGGAGGCGGGCGGGGCCGTGCTGGTGCTGGCGTGCGTGCCCGAGCCGCTGCAGTGGGTCCTTGAGATGACCGGGGCGGATCAGATCCTGCGGGTCTATGACACCGTCGCCGAGGCGGAAGCCGTCTTCGCCGGCTGAGACACGTCAGCGGCGGCGAGTTCCACGAGGGCGCGGACGTCGAGTCCGGCTTCGGCGGGGTGCCGCAGCGGCCGGTCGAGGTCGAGGACGTACTCGTTGCGCCGTCCGGCCCGTCGCCGCCGGAGGTAGCCGGCCTGCTCGAGGTCGGCGATGATCGCCTGGACCGTGCGTTCGGTGATCTCGCAGGCGGCGGCGAGGCTGCGCAGCCGTGTCTGCGGGTCCCGGGCGAGGGCCAGCAGCACCCGGGCGTGATGGGTCAGGAAGGTCCACCGCCGCTCTGGGGGAGTCATCGGCATCCGCAGTTCCTTCCGTCCCGGCCAGGGTGCATACACGTTGAGGAATACCGGAAATCCTCTTCCTTCATGGTGGCAGGACGGCCGGTGTGAATCCACGGTGCGGGGCGTGTCCTTGCGGGTGCCGGGGGCGTTGACCAGGTGACACGGCAACGTGCCTGTGCTGTGTCGGCGGCCCCGCCCGGCTATCGCGGCGACCATGGCGGGGGCCGCAGCCTCCTCCGGTGGATCCGGCCGGGTGATGGGCGGCTCCGGGCGTCATGGCACCGACACTCCCGGAGCCGCCTCCCCCACCCCGGATGATATTCCGGCGCCGCGCGTGCCGGACAGGGCAGCAGCTGGCCCCGATCCCGTTGCCGACCACGAAGGCTCGACCACGGTCACGAGCGACAACCCCCTGCGTGGACCAGGTCGGTATCCCCGCCGACAACCCGTCTGACAACCCTCCCCGCTCTCTCGCCCGCCTGCCTGCGAACTCGCAGGTCGCTGCCCGCGGCATTCCGCCGGGCATCGTCCGGGCCGCCGTCCGCACCCGCCAGCTGGGCCTGACCACCTACATGCGGCTGGGCTGGGATGCCAGCCGCGCCGGCGGCCGCGGCGGCATCAGGCTGCAGTGGGAGGAACGCCGGGGCTGGTTCTACGCCCTGCTCGGGCTCGGCCCCCACGACGTCCTGCTCTACACGGTGCTCACCCCGATCGACGCCCTCTACGCGGTGCCGGAGGATCTGGCCGTGTGACGGAGGAACTGCTGCGTCACCGGCGGCTGCCCATGTGCGACACCGGCGCGGGTGGGGCGGCGCGACGGAGGCCCGCGCGGCGGCAATGGAGTTCCGTCGCAACGCCTTCGGACTTTCCCCTGCCGGGTCCAGGATGGGGGAGGAGATCGCGGAGGGGGAGGGCGTGCAGCTGACCATTGATACCCAGAGGGACACGTACGAGCAGGCGATCGCGGCCGTGCAGGCCGCGTACGGGCTCAACCCCGCTCTCGTGGCGAGCAGTTGGCCCGACGCGCCTGCGCACGAGCCCCGGCCCGACCCTGCGGATCTGAGCGGCGAGGAGCTGTGGGAGGGCTGGACGGACCGGCTGCTGTTCGACACCGTCGCCGCCGTGATGCCCGGCGCCCGCGCCGTGCTGCGCCGCCTGGTCGAGCTCGGCGGCACTGCCTCCTACGACGACATCCGCGAGTACTTCATCGACCACCCCGAGATGCCGATCCCGCAGGGGAAGATCGGCGGGGTGCTGACCAGCGTCCGCGCGGTACGGCGCAGGATCGGCCCGGACAACCGGACCAGGGTGCTCGAGCTCGATGACCGTGTCCGTGTCTACCGGATTGAGCCTGCGATCATGGAGGGTCTCAAGCGGGCCTTTGACCTCGCTGAGGCTCGCCCCGACCTCCTGCGCGAACCATCCCCTGAGAAGCTGTTGTCTTTCCGGGCTTGAGAACGGTGTTTTCGCTGGTCGGGCGTAGGGTCGGTGTTCCTGTGGGAGTGGTGGTCTGTCGTGTCGC
>NZ_JBIAUR010000045.1:0-13534 GCF_042893105.1 Streptomyces sp. NPDC001663
TCCCGGACGGCGCCTGGCGGACAGCGACGGGCATCTTGCCGTCCTTCACCCACCGCCAAGCCGTCTGGTAGCTCACGCCCTGCTGACGCGCCCACCCCGAAAGCTTCACCCACCCAAAGATATACGACTAGAGATGACTACATACGAATAGAAACTCTGTAGCAGTTGTCACCCCTTCAGCGCGATGAGGCTGATGCCGATCGCGACGAGGGCGTCGACGAGGAACAACTGCACGGGCGTGTAGTAGTAGGCGCTGATCGAATGCTGCCAGCAGTGCCCGCTGCCGGGGCCCATCAGGTGCGACTTCGCGTGCTCGTAGAGGATCGCGGCCGCCAGGCCGATCAGCAGCGCCACCATCCACAGCCGCAGGTACCGGGTGGTTTTGACGACGACCGTGTATCGCTCTCGGCGGGACTCACGCTGCGTTCGGCCCACTTCGTCAGTCGGCTGTCGCCTGCCGTGATTTCGGCCTTTCCCTGCCAAGTTGGAGCCGCGGCCCCCGGTTTGCAGCCCGACGGGCGGCGCACCGCCCGTCGGCAAACCGAGTGCGCGTACGCACCCGGCTACCGGCCCGACCACGGCAGGTCAGCGCACTACAACGCCTCGTCGGGGGCTGTGGGCTGAGCTCCTGGCGCACGTTTAGGCAGCGCAGCCGGACACCGGGCTGCCCGGATCCCGTGTCGTACGGTCTGATGTCGCGGCCGCTCCCCGTCCGCAACGGATCTCGCCGAACCCGGCGGTGCCGCCGGTACCCGAAAGGTCTGAACCAATACCGGGAATCAGGCCGCGACGAGTTCCTGCTCGCGGTCCGGCGTCTTGACCTTGACTGTGGGCTTCTTGTTCGGCAGCGAGAGCCGGACGACCTTGTGCCACGCGGAGAACACCTGCTTGGGCAGCGGCCCGGTGACGTACTCCAGCTCGTACTTTTCGAACAGCGCGCGCACCTTCACCGCGACCTCGGCGTACCGGTTGCTCGGCAGGTCGGGGAACAGGTGGTGCTCGATCTGGTGCGAGAGGTTGCCGGTCATGAAGTGCATGGCCTTGCTGCCGCTGATGTTCGCCGAGCCCATCATCTGGCGCAGGTACCACTGGCCGCGCGTCTCGCCCTTGATCGACCGGCGTTCGAAGACCTGCACGCCCTCGGGGAAGTGCCCGCACATGATCACTGAGTGGGACCAGATGTTGCGGACCAGGTTCGCGGTGAATGTGGCGGCGAGCGTGGGGAGGAACGACGGGCCCGACAGGAGCGGGTGGATCACGTAGTCCTTGAGTACCTGCTTGCGGATCTTGCGGCCCACGGCCTTGGCGCGTGCGCGGAATTCCGGGTTCTTGCGGCGGCGCTTGTGCAGGTTCTTGCCGAGCTCCAGGTCGTACGCTGCGATGCCGTACTCGAAGAAGCAGGCGTTGATGAAGTTCCACAGCGGCTGGCCGAGGTGGAAGGGGTGCCACTTCTGGTCCTCGTCGACGCGCATGATGCCGTAGCCGAGGTCGTTGTCCTTGCCGATCACGTTGGTGTACGTGTGGTGCAGCTCGTTGTGGGAGTGCTTCCACTGGTCGGACGGCGAGACGTGATCCCACTCCCAGGTGGTGGAGTGGATCTTCGGGTCTCGCATCCAGTCCCACTGGCCGTGCAGGATGTTGTGGCCGATCTCCATGTTGTCCATGATCTTCGCCACGGACAGACCGGCGGTGCCGAGCAGCCACGCGGGCGGGAAGATCGAGAACAGCAGTACGCCCCTGCTGACCAGCTCGAGCTTACGCTGCGCCGAGATGACCTTGCGGATGTAGGCGGCGTCTTTCTCGCCGCGGCTGGCGATCACCTCGTCGCGGATCGCGTCCAGCTCGCGGCCGAGCTCCTCGATCTGCTCCGCGGTCAGGTGGGCGGTGGGGTCGATGGCGGTCAAGGTGCTCCTACCGTTCGATGTCGCAGGGGCCCGCCGCGGCGGACACGCAGGTCTGGATGAGGACGCCCGGCTCGGCCTCGGTGATCTCGCCGGTGCGCAGGTCGCGGACGGCGCCCGCCTTGAGCGGCGTGACGCAGCCGAAGCAGATGCCCATGCGGCACCCGGAGGGCATGAGCACGCCGGCCTCCTCGCCGATGTCCAGCAACGGCGTGGCGCCGTCCGCGTCGACGGTCTTGCCGGTGGTGCTGAACGTGACCTCGCCACCGTCGCCGACGACGGCGATGCTGGGGCGGAAGCGTTCGGTGTGCAGGCGCTCTTGCACGCCGTGCTCGGTCCAGTGCGCTTCGGCGGCGTCGAGCAGGCCCGCGGGCCCGCAGGCCCAGGTCTCGCGCTCGGCCCAGTCGGGCACGAGTTCGTCGAGACGGGCGATGTCGAGCATGCCGTCTGTGTCGGTGTGCACCTCGGTGAGCCGCAGCTTCTTGTCCGCGACCAGGTCGTGCAGTTCGTTGCGGAAGATCACGTCTTGCGGCTGTGGCGCGCAGTGGACCATGACGACGTCGTCGAACTCAGTGTCGCGCAGCATGCCCATCACAGGCGTGATGCCGCTGCCGGCCGTCAGGTAGAGCACCTTGGCGGGCTTGGTCTGCGGCAGCACGAAGTCGCCGGTCGGCTGGTCGAGCTGGATCAGCGTGCCCGGTTTCGCTCTGCGGACGAGGTGGTTGCTGACCTTGCCGTCCGGGAGCGCCTTCACGGTGATCGTGACGCGGCCGTCCTGGCGGTTTGTCGGCGAGGTGATGGAGTAGGCACGCCACAGGCGCACGCCGTCGACGTCGACCCCGATGCGCACGTACTGACCGGCTGTGTGGCCGCGCCAGCCCCGTCCCGGTCTGATCACGATGGTCGCGGCGTCACGCGTCTCGGGGCGCACGGCCTCGATGCGCCCACGCAGGTCGGCGCCCGCACGCAGTGGGCTGACCAGGTCGAGGTAGTCCGACGGCAGCAGCGGCGTCGTGACCATCTCCAGCAGTTTCCACGCCCTGCTGCGGAGGGCTGTACTCGTCATGACTCCAGCTTGATGCGCCTCTAGGCGTAAAGTCCTGACCGCAGGACGTAAATCTGGCTGGCTGAATTGTTCGCAGGGAATAGAAACGTGAGCCATGCAATCCGGAGGGTCAGCGAACTGGCCCTGGATGAGACAACGGTCACCGCACTTCGGGCCGCGCTGAAGACCACTGCCGACGAGGTCGTCCAGGCGATCATCGACGAGGTCCCTCCCTATGCCAACGCCCTGTCGGGCCACATGGGCGCCACCATCCGCCGAGCCGTCCGCACCGCCCTGGGGCACTACCTGGACCTCGCGAGCGGGAACGCCACAGGCGGCGACGCCGGTGACGCGGCCTACGAGCTGGGCCGCGGCGAGGTGCGCGACGGCCGTTCGATGGACGCCCTGCTCAGCGCCTACCGCGTCGGCGCCCGCGTGGCCTGGCGATGCCTGGCAGCGGGTGCCGTACCCGCAGGTCTGCCCGCGGCCGAGGTCGCCAAGTTCGCCGAGCTGACCTTCGCCTACATCGACGAGCTCTCCGCCGCGAGCGCCGCGGGCCACGCCGACGAACTGGCCGCCCGGGGCAGGGACCAGGAGCGCCACCTGGAACACCTGGCCCGAGACCTCCTCGCCGGCGCGAGCCCGGACGTGCTGCTGGCCTCTGCTCAACGGGCCGGGTGGCAGCCTCCGGTTTCGCTGACCGCCGTCCTGCTGCCCGCCGCCCAGGCCCGGCCCGCCTACCGCGCGCTCGACCCGAGCACCCTCATCCTGGACGATCTGCCGGACGCCACCGGTGTGCTGCTCGTCCCCGATGCCGACCGATCGCATCTCTTGCGGCAGCTGACCGACCGCACCGCCGTGGTCGGCCCGGCCCGGCCATGGGCTCGTGCGTCCGCCTCGTACGCACGAGCCGTACGCGCGCGCTCCGTCTCCTCTGATATTCGCGACACCGAGGACCACCTGCCCGAGCTGGTGCTGAGCGCCGACGCGGATGCGTTCGCAGACCTGCGTGCCCGAGCCCTCGCACCGTTGCGGACCTTGCCTGTCGCGACCGCACGGCGGCTGGAGGAGACGTTGCGGGCGTGGCTGCTGCACCAGGGCAGGCGGGACGAGGTGGCGGCGGCGTTGTTCGTCCATCCCCAGACAGTCCGGTACCGGATGTCGCAGCTGCGGGAGCTGTTTCCGGATCTCGCATCACCACACCGGGTCCTCGAACTGACGCTGGCGGTCGGTCTTCGGGTCAGCTGACGCGCACGTCGACCGTCCACGACCGCGTCCGCGAGCGGTCCAGGAATCGTGCCTCGTTCTCGGTGCCGTCAGCTGGCACATGCGGCCCGGGAAGAGCGGTATGAGCCAGCTGAGACTGGGGGTTGATGTGAAGACCAGACAAGGCCTCGGGAAGCCCGTCGGGGCGCTGTCTCTGAGAAGCGCGGTGACGGATACGGCGCGACTGGATCCGGTGGACGATGCGCACCGGCCCGCTCGTCGACGCGCTCATCGAGCATCTGGTCGATGATCTGGGCCGCTCGCCACCCTCTCCCACGAACTGGGCGGCGGCGCCGACTGGCCGAGGGTCGGCGACTGGGAGCGCGTCACCACCGACCTGCTCCACCTTGTCCGCTGCGGAGACTGCGATGCCCTCAGTCTCGGCCTGCCCGAGATCGCGCGTGCCCTGGTCTGCACCGGCCCCGGCAGTCACGTACGGGCCTACGACGCCGCAGCCGACGACTTCATCGACTACGGGCCCATCGACCGCGCCGCGGTCTTGACCGAGGTCGACACGTTTCTCACCGGCCTCGTGGCCGAACAGATGCTGTGGCCCGGGGACGGCCTGCTGTCCCCGATCAACTCTGGGGATGCCAGGTGATGTTCGGCCACGAGGCCGACGAAGTCTGGGAGGAGCTGCGTGGGCTGCTGGTCGGGCGCCAACAGGGGAAGCACGGTGATCGTCACCGTCTTTGCCGTCGCTGCAGTCGGCGATCATTACCTGGCCCGCAACAAACGCACCGCGGGCACCGGACACGGCACCATGACACCTAGCCCCCTCGAACGAACAAGGCAGGCTGTCGCCACCCGGCTCAAGTCGCCCCGATGCCCGCCCGCCGCTGCCTCGGTAGGCGCCAGGTGGCACCTGGCCTGACGCGCCGGCCCAGCTGCGCAGGTGTCGTCCGTGAGCTCGTCTTGCGCCGGGTTTCCGCCGCGGGCCGGGTGTTTGCACGCGGAGCGGGGCTGGTGCCTCTTTAGGGGTATGGCAGATCTCGATGGGGTGTCTCCCGTGGCGGAAGATGACGGCCAGTGCGGTGGCGGTACGCCGGCGCCCGCACCGGCGGTGGGACCGCTGTACTTTCAGTCTGCGGCGGCAGGGCTGACCGCTGTGTATACGTCGACGCATTCGCTGGCGGCTACCGCAATCGCGGGTGTGGTGGCGGTAGTTGTGGGCTGGCGCCTTGGCAGCCGCAGCCGACGACGGTGAGGATGATGCCGCGTGCGGGTGCCGCCATGAGGCAGGGAGGCCGGAGGTGCGGGCAGCAGAAGAAGGCGAATTCGACGCCTTCTTCCGGCAGCAGTATCCGGCCCTCGTTCTCCATCTCGTGGCGCAGGGCGAATCGCTGCAGACGGCACGGGACGCCGCGCAGGAGGCCATGGTGAAGGCGTGCCAGTGGTGGCAGGACCTGCAGGAGCCGATCCCCTGGGTACGGTTGACGGCCCGCCGCTGCGCCTGGCGTAACGGCCGACGCGAGGGGCAACGCCGCGTCAAGGAACAACACGCGCTTGCTCAGCGGCCAGTGGCCGAGGCCAGTCCGGAAGACGGCTTGGTGATGCGCGAGGAGCAGCAGCGGGTGATTGCCCTGCTGCACGGACTGCCCTCCGCCCAGCAGGCCACGGTGGCCTACGCGTTCGACGGATATGCCACCAAAGAGATCGCGGACCGGCTGAACGTGTCCGAGGCCACGGTCCGGTCCAACCTGCGCCATGCCCGCCGGCAGTTGCAGGGGTGGCTTGCGGCCCGGAAGCAGCAGGAGGCTGACGCAGATGACCGGTGAAGGAGACCGCGATGCCGGTCTGGATGCATGGGCGCTCGCGACAGGGCAGATCCTCAAAGAGCTGCTGACACAGCAGTCGGAGGTCGAGGCGGCTCTGCACGCGGTACACGCCGAGGTAGCCTCCCCGCCCAGCACGCTGGGGGCCGCTGACGGGGTTCCTGCTGTTGGCCCCCTGCCAAGCGACTATCTGACCTTGACATGGGAAAACGTCGACGGTCACGCCGTGGTGAGCATCAGCGGCGAGCTCGACTACAACACGAGCCCGACACTGGAGAGTCTGCTGGAGGATCTGCGCCGGCACGGCTACAGCCACTACGTCGTCGTATTTGCCAAGGCATCCTTCCTGGACTCCGCCGGTCTGAATGTCCTCCTGAGGCACTGGCATACCGTCGGCGGACAGAGCGGAAAGATGCAGATCGTGACCACGCAGATTTCGATCCGAAAGGTTCTCGACCTCTTCGGATTCTCCGACGCTGTGCACCTGTCGCTCGACGCGGCCCTCGAGGCGGCCGACGAGAGCTGACAGACACCAGCCTCTCGCCCTGCAGGCGAAACAGTGCGGTCTCGTCGGCCGGCCGGGAGCGCCGGCTGCGGTTGGGGTGGCCTGCGACTACTGGAGCCACTGGGGCTGCGTGCCTCGGCATGAAACCGTCGAGCAGCTGCTGGCCAGCGCGGGCCACAACCCCGACCGGCTGCACCGCCGCGTGCTCCAGCCCGGTGGCGCCCGCAGGTGGGACCGCCTCACTCGCGGTCGCCGGCCCGGGGAGATTGTGCTGCTGTCCACGCTCACCGACGAACTGGACGGCGGCGCGCGCTGGCCGGAGGTCGCCAACTGGGACGCCGTCACCGACGACCTGCTGCAGCTTGTCTGCGACCACGCCCGCGAGGCCGATCACGCTCAGCACCGTGCGTAATCGTTCGGTCCAGCGGCCGGATCTCCGTGTCAGCCCCTCGATCTGCTCGACGAACGTACAGCGGCCGCAGCCCGTGCTGCCACATACGAACCGGCGTACCCGCAACACGACTCCCACTGGCTGATCACCGATGGGAAGGTCTGCAGGAAACCGCAGATAGGAGCCGCGCTTCCGCATCGACCAGCGGCCGCAGTCCGGACATTGAGCCCCAGCGGCGGTGGCTTGCGCCTCGATTCGCAGTACACCGTCGGCTCTCACGACCTTCGTGGTCACCACGCCCGGAACGAGCGGGAACAACAGCTTCGTCACGGGTATCCGCACGTGGGGACGTTCACCTCCACCCGGGAGGCCTGAACGTCGTCCCAGCCGCCGAAACCGTCCGTGGCGCCCGTGGGGTCTCCGCTCCGCGTGCTGGAGTCCTGGCGTGCGGAGCGCATGCTCGTACCTGACGCCTGGTGCCCGCGTAGCGGGCGGTCACAAGGTGACGCTCCGGCTACCGCGCGGGGTTTTCCCAGTGGGCGGGGACCGCTGCAGCGCCGCTGTGCATCTGCGTGGCCAGGATCCGGACAGCGGCGGCGAACAGTGCGGGACGGGGGATGAACTCCAGGTGGATGCCCGGAAACTCCGCCCACGGCACCCCCAGCCGCCGGGCGAGTTCGATCGAGGGCCGCGCGTAGGAGAGCCCTCGGTCGGCGGATCCCGCCCCGAGCACGATCGGGAACGGCGCCGCCGAGAGCGCGGCCTCATCGGGACGGAACCCCCCGAACGCCGCCATCTCCCGAGAGAGGAGATGATCCGCGTTGTCCAGGAACCGCTTCGTCAGGTCATCCGGCCACGCGTACGTCCCCTCGCCCCGCACCGACTGGACGAACTGCCCGGCGGCGGCTTCGGCACCGGAATCGGCGTACCGCTTGGCCAGGTCGGTGAAGAAGTCACGATGTGGGTCGCCGTCGGGCAGGAGGCTCACGATCGGGGGCTCGTGCGCGATCAGCCCGGCCACCACCTCCGGGTGCTGTGCGGCGAGCGCGAGACCGATGATCGCGCCCCCGCTGTTGCCAAAGATCAGTGCCCGGCCGCCGGCGAGAGCGTCGATGAGCGCGCGGGCGTCGGACGCCTGCTGAGCCACGGTCATGGGGGCGGCGACACGACCGGTGCTGCGGGAGTTGCCACGCCGGTCGTAGTTGATCACCGTGAAGGCGTCGGCGAGCTCCTCGGCCATGCCGGAGAAATAACCGGCATCCCCTCCGGCTCCGCTGATCAACAGCAAGGCCGGTCCGCTTCCGCGTATCTCGTAGTACAGCTCGGCTCCGTCGACTCTGAGCATGCCGTCACTCATCTGTTCACTCCACCTCTCGAACTACATTGCGGCCGGGTTGCCGGTTCGTTTCTCGTTGGCAACCTAGGGCCGGGTCGTCGGAGCGCGGTGTTCAATTACTGGACACTGAAGGACGCGTGGCGATACCGAGATGTCAGGGATGACAGGACGGACGCTGTCCTTCTTCCTCGGTGTGACCATCCCCTCGTGGCGAGGGAGGCGCTGATCAGCAGGGGCAGCGGGTGGATGGAATCTCGCAGGGGGAACTGGTGTGAATGCGCGGGAAATGGCGGGTTCGCCGCCAGGCGGCCGGCTGGGCTGACGGACACGCCACAGCCGGGCCGGCGCAAGGCCGAGCCGGTCCTCAGCGCGGTGGAACGGGACCAGTCGACTCGGTGGGCGGGGCGGGCAAGGAGCGCTCTGTTCCTGGCTCTGCGCGGGGATCGTGCTGCGGTGCGCCGAGGGCGGGACGGACAAGCAGGGCACCGCCGAACCCGGCGTCAGTCGCGAACCCGGATTCCTCGGAGGTCGCCGGGGCGAGGACGAGGTCGACCATGGCGCGGCGGAACGGGACGGAGATCCCGTACCGCGTGGCCACTTCGGGATCCTTGTCCTCGACGAGCTCCGTGACGAGCGAGTCCTTGACCGCGAACACCGCGTCGGAGTCGAGGTAGGGGCTGCCCTTGACGAAGATGTGCGTGGTCAGTTCCTGGTGCCCCGGGGCCGAGGCGATGAAGTGGATGTGTGCGGGGCGGTACGGGTGACGGCCGGCGCACTTCAGCAGCTCTCCGACCGGGCCGTCCGTCGGGATGGGATAAGGGCTGGGCACGATGCTGCGGAAGGCGAACCGGCCCTCGCCGTCCGTCCGGAACAGCCCTCGTCCATGTCCCGCCGGGATGCGATCGGGTGCCTGGACGTCGTACAACCCGTTCTCGTCGCACTGCCAGACATCGACCGACGCCCGGGCGAGCGGCCGTCCGTCAGCGGAGGCGACCGTGCCGGTGATCAGGCACGGAACTCCGGTCCCCACGAGGTCGATGCTGTCACCGAAGGCGCGGGGCGGAGACTTCGTCGTGTGGAAGGGGCCGAGTACCGTCGAGTCGGTGACCGCCTCGATGTCGGACTCGTTGAGGATCTCGGTGAGCATCGACAGTCCGAGGACGTCCGAGAGCAGGACGAACTCCTGGCGGGTGTCGCTGCACTTCTGGCCGGTGCGGGTCAGGAAGTCGACGGCGTACGACCACTCGGTCGGAGTGGGGCGCACCTCACGCAGGAAGGCGTGAGTGTGCCGCGCGAGAGCCTCGAGTACATGGCGTGCCCGGGGATCGGGCGTGTCCTGGAAAGAGGCGAGGACCTCGTCGAGCAGACCGTCGTATCCCGCGGCGGAGGCGTCAGGGGCGTCGGTGGCGCCCGACGAGATCGTCCGAGTCGTCATCTCAGAGTTCCTCGCCGTCGAAGTGGATCACTTCCGGCTCCTTGGTCCAGAAGGACGCGATGGCGTCCGCGAGCCGTGCCGCCTGCGGTGTCGTGGGAAAGACCTCGAGGTGATCGGCGATGTCGTCCCAGCCGACCTCCAGGAGATAGACACCGGGCTGGTCGACGCTTCGCCGGAAGGAGACCTCACGGCATCCGGGGGCGCCGAGCAACGCCTCGCGCCCCGCCGGAACGGCCTCCTCGAACTTCCCGGCGTCCGCCGGGTCGATGGTGAGTCGCGCGTGTTCGTAGATCATGTCTCTTCCCTGTTCACCCACCGCTCGCCGCCTCGCATCCGAACCGCAGGAAGTCACCGCGGTAGAAGACGAGCGGCGGGCCGGCGTTCTGGAGCTGCATGGACTCGACCCGTCCCACCACCTGGATGTGGTCCCCGAGCATCTCGATCTTGTACCGGCTGCAGTCGAGGGCGGCGACGGCCTGGCTGATCACGGGGTTTCCGGAGGGAGACGGTTCCCATTCGACGCCCTCGAAGCGGTCCGCTCCGCGACGGGAGAAGGACCGGCACAGGGAGGCGTGGTCCATGCCGAGGACGTTCACGGTGAAGGTGCTCGACTCGTTCAGCCTGGGCCAGGTCGTCGACGAGCGGTCGATGAAGAAGTTCACCAGCGGCGGATCGAGCGAGACGGAGCTGAAGGATCCCACGGTGACACCGATGGGCAGACCGCGGGAGAGGGCGGTGACGATGGTGACGCTGGTCGGCACGTGGCCGAGCACATGGCGCAGCTGGGCGGCGTCGGCGGGGTCCGGGACAGGCCCCGCCTTGATCGTGTCCGCGTTCATGGTCACAGGTCCATCGTGAGTTCGTCGTCGCCGAGCAGGACCTTGCCGTAGACCTCCTTGCCGACCTCCGGGCTGACGTAGGCATGACGCCCCGCGATCTCGGCGTCCTGCCAGACGCGGCTGAGCACATTGGCCTCGGCGAAGGAGCCGGCGCCGTTGGCGGTCATCAGCAGGTCGATGCCGTCCTTGACGAGTTCGGCGATGACACCCGTGTCGTTGCGGATCCGGCCGCGAACCTCCAGGGTCGGCAGGCTGTGTGCGGCGGCGCAGGTGTCGATGTCCAGGCAGGCCTGCCGCATCAGCAGCTCCGCCTGGTGGAACTTGGTCGCCGCGGCGGAGACGCCGAGCTGGTGGGTCGGTGACGTCCGGGCGGCCCGGTAGGTGCTGTAGGCGACCGGCTTGTCAGGAAGCTTGGCGCGGGTCCGCTCAAGGGCGTGACGGGCGAGGCCGAGCTGTGGGGCGACCAGGATGAGCGCGGCGACGGCGATGAACGCCATGTGGGAGTTCTGGTCGTCCGTGTGCGGGGTGAGGTAGCGGGCCTCCCGCATGTCGAGGAAGCGCTGGATACGGTGATCGGGGACGAAGTGGTCCTCCACCACGATGGTGTCGCTGCCGGATCCCTTCATCCCGGCCACGAACCAGGTCGGCTCGATCGTCCAGGCCTCGGAGGGGATCAACGCCAGCGCCCGCGGGTCCTCGCCCTCGGGGACGTCGAGGGCGATACCGAGGGTGCCCCAATCGGCTGCGAACGACCCGGACGCGTACGGCCAGCGGCCACTCACGAGATAGCCGCCGTCGACGCGTTCGGCCTTGGTACCGGGGGTGAAGATGCCGCAGACCTTCGCGTCCGGGTCGGCCCCGAACACATCGTCCTGCGCCTCCTGCGAAAAGGTCGTGGCGAACCAGGTGCACACGTTCAGCAGGGCGACCGCCCACGCGGTCGAGCCGTCGCCGCGAGCCACCTCGGCGATGGTCTGGACGGCCGTGCCCATGTTCGCCTGGTGCCCGCCGTGGCGCCGGGGCACGAAGAGCTTGAAGAGCCCGACCTCCTCCAGAGCCTTCATGACATCCGGGACGACCCGGCGCGCCTGCGAGGTCTGTTCGGCCCGTTCCCTGACGAGTGGCACCAGGTCGGACGCCCGTCGCACCAGATCCCAGTCGATCGCGGCAGCGGGGTTGTGCTGGACGGCTGCGGATCCCACGCTGATGGGGTGATTCAAGACATCGGTCACAGCGGCTCCTTGCTCGATGCGGTTCAAGGTGGCTCGAACGTAGGAGCCGATGTCCGATTCCGGGAGACGTTTCACGCAGCGACCAGGACACTTGGCGCACGGATCTCGCGCGATGTCACGTCATCGTCGCGGACGGGCTGGAAGCTGCCGTGGTGACGGGCGTGTACGGGCTCGGCGAGAACGAAAGGAACCAGGGGTGGACTGGGATTCCGACTTCACATTCCGGACGTCTCCCGGGCCGGTGGACCGGGAGACGTCCGTTCTCACCGGCACTGCGCTGAGCCACATGCCGAACGAGATCACCGACCCGGACTTCGGCCTCTTCCGCGATGTCCTCAACAGTCACTACTACCCGGCCCGGGTCGAGCCCCTCGACCGTGCTCCGCGCCTGCGCGCTCCCCGGCTGGCCGCTGTCCGCCTGTCCCACGTCACCATCGGCTACGTTCGCTTCGGGGCGTCGGCCAGCGTCGATCCGGGCGACCTGACCGGCTACCACGTCAACGTTCCGCTGCAAGGGCGTGTCGTTTCCCGGTGCGGGACCCAGAGCACGATCGCCACTCCGTCGGTGGCCGCCGTCTTCTCGCCCCACCGGCACACGTACCTGCCCCGCTGGGAGGCCGACGCCGCTCAGCTGTGCATCAAGTTCGACCGCCATCAGGTGGAGAAAGAGCTCGCGGGCCTGCTCGGTCATCCCGTGTCGCGTCCGATCGACTTCCGTCTGGGCTTTCGCCTGGACGACGACGCGGGCCGGCGCTGGCTCGCCCTCCTGTCCGGTCTGCTCTCCTTCGTGGACAGTGGGACCGCCCGCAGCCCGGCGGCGGCCAGGCATGTCGAGACCCTTGAGCGCAGCCTGATCTCGGGCCTGCTGCTGTCCCAGAGACACTCCTACAGCGACGCGCTGTGGGCCGAGCCCGCGGGGAGCACCCTTCCGCGGGCCCTGAGACATGTCATCGACGTCATCGAGGACTCGGCAGAGCGTGACCACACGCTGTCCGACCTGGCCGAAGAGGCCGGCCTCAGCCTGCGCGGGCTGCAGTACGCCTTCCAGAAACACCTCGGGACGAGCCCCATGCAGTATCTGCGACGTGTGCGCCTCGACCGGGCCCACGCGGATCTGCGGGCCGGTACCGGCACCGTGTCCGACATCGCCTACCAGTGGGGCTTCACGAATCTCGGCAGGTTCGCCCGTGCCTACCGCGAGCGGTTCGGCGAGTTCCCCTCCGACACACGCGGGCTCGGTCCTGGCTCGTCCACGCCCCGGAACTGACCGCGCCGGCCGGTGCGGTTCGTGCTGCGGGCCCTGATGACCGCCTGCGCCGGGGCCGCCCCCGCGGTGATCAGTTCGAGGCCGTGCGCCGGACCGTCGCGAAAGCGCCCGCGGTGAGAGCGGCGCACACGACGGTCACGCCGTAGACGGTGGTGGCTGTCGGTAGGCCGACGGCGTCGCTCAGGTAGCCGACTCCGACCGACAGGAGCCCGGCCGGCAGGTAGACGCCGATGTTCAAGGCCGCGCTGGCCTCCGCGAGGCGGTCGTCGGGGATGCCGCAGGTGATCAGCGTGACGCTTCCCAGTTGGCCGAGGCCGTGTCCGGCCCCGGCCAGGGCGGCGGAGGTGACCAGCAGCGGCGCCGACCCGGCGTGCACACAGGCCACCAGTGAGGCCATCGAACCGACCACGGAGATCGCGCTCATGACGAGGATCGCCCGTACGCCCAGCTATGAGAAGCATGATCCGGCCGGCCGCGGCTCGGGCAACAGCCGCAACGGGACCTCGCCGAAGACCGTGCTGACCGACGCGGGCGCGGTCACC
>NZ_JBIAUR010000046.1:0-7589 GCF_042893105.1 Streptomyces sp. NPDC001663
ATCTACCGCGAACTCCCCGAAAGCGCCCCCGCGCTACCCAACACCCCCAACACGCCCACCAGTTGATCCCCAACACCACGACGAGGGACACGACCTGCCGTCCGAACACTGAGGGTCCTCCAATGACGCGCTGGAATGCGGAGCCGTACATGCCGGATGATCCTGAAGGCGTGTCCGGACCGATTCGAGTGACCGTGCACCCGCCGTCGCCCACGGGTGGCCGACGCGTGCGCGTGGACGGCGAGATCCTCGGCCTGGCCCACAATGTGGCCGATGTCGCCGAGTTCCTCCGCCGAGCCGGCCTGGAGATCGATCCTGCCGAGGTCGCGGGGGTGCCGTGGATCGACTGGCGGGGGGTGGGGCCGGAGCGCTGGGGCCCGGAGACAAGCGGCTGACATCTTCCCGGCCGAGGGGCCAACACGCCTTCCAACTGTGTTGATGGGGTGCCGGCGCGCGTACAGGGGCGTTCACCTGGGTTCGTGGGTGGCTGGCCGCCATCGCTGGGACCACTCCTAGTCTCGGTTGAACGTCGGTGAACCGGACTGGCCGATCCGGTCCGTGGGCGCGGTGGGCCGACCTCCGCCGCACCCTCGAGGCGCGCGTGGAAGTACCGCAACTCGCCCCGGCGAGACCTGCCCGACGAGCTCGGCTCGTTCCAGACCGCCCACAAACGGCTGATCAGGTGAGCCGTCGACCGCACCTGGGAGAAGATCCTCGCCGCCGTCCTGGCAGCAGCGGACGCCGACGACGACGTCGGCTGGACGGTGTCGGTGGACTCCACGGTCGTCCGGGCCCACCAA
Source organism: Streptomyces sp. NPDC001663 (assembly GCF_042893105.1). Lineage (NCBI taxonomy): Bacteria > Bacillati > Actinomycetota > Actinomycetes > Kitasatosporales > Streptomycetaceae > Streptomyces > Streptomyces sp. NPDC001663. The sequence continues at coordinate 801 of NZ_JBIAUR010000046.1, forward strand.
CGCCCCGCCGGAGCACGCAATAGGGGGCGACCCCCTCGGTATGTCCCGCATCCGCGTGCCCTGAAGCGGCCCGGGCAGGCCGAGAATCCAGCCCTTCGCGTCCTGGCCGACCGGGCCTACTCATCCCGCGCCATCGGCAGGCACCTGCGACGCCGGGGAATCCGCGCGGTCATCTCGCAGTCCTCCGGCCAAATCGGCCACTGCCTACGGCGAGGCCGGCAAGGTGGCCGCACGCCCGCATTCGACCGCGACGCCTACAAGCAGCGGAACACCGTCGAACGGTGCATCAACCGCAGTGGCGCGGCCTGGCCGCGCGAACCGACAAACTCGCCATCGCCTATCAGGCCGCACTCCTCACTGCGGGCATCCCCATGTGGACCCGACGCCGACCAAAGAGACGGAATCAGCCGGTCGGCCAACGGTGCACTCATTGCTCTACTGCAAGTCGGGGGCAGTGACGTCGCATCGCGTCCAGGACCGCCTCAGGCGGCACCGGCAAGGTGTTTGTGGCCATGTTGGCCGGACCGAAGCCAAGTCGTGCGTTCATGGACGCGGTGCTGCGGACGAGCTTGGGTGCTCGAGCCAGATAGGCGTCGGGATCGCGCAGCACCAGCTCAATGAACCACTGCGAGGTGTTACGGACCCGCTGCTCGCGTATCCGCACGGCGGCTATCTCGTCCCAGCCGAACCGGCCCAGCCTCGCGTGGTCCACTCCCGCGTCGTCCAGCACCAACTCCGGTCGATCACGGAGCAGGCGCTGGATGATGATCACCGAGCAGAACCCGAAGAAGGGCACGGCCAGCGCCCCTGCCACAGTCATCTTCATGGTGCTGTGGGCGACCAGGAAGACAATGCCCAGAGCGACGAAGAGCAGAGAGCCGGCCAGCATGGCCCACACACGCCTCTTGGCGAGCGGGTAGACCGTCGGGGGCAGTGGAACGCCGTTTCTGATCACGGGCTGAGACGATAGGACCAGTGCCCTCGTCAGCGGAAGCCTTTTCGAAGACCGTCTGGTGCCGTGGACGTCGGCAGATCCCACCTCAACCACGATCTACCGGACACAAGTGCATCGTCTTGGCCATCCCGGTGCCGTGGTTCCCCGCCGGAGGCATCCCGGGCACGGGCGGGTCGGTGCTGCATGCAGACGGACGAGTCGATGACCGCGTACGACGGCCGGGCGGTCGGACGCGCCGACACCTGGGGGCGGATTCCCCGCACCTACCTGCGGTTCGGGAAAGACCGGACCGTTGCCACCGCGCTCCAGGACCGCATGATTGCGGAGGCCGACGAGCTCACCCCGGACAATCGCTTCACCGTCCACAACGTCCCCGGTGCGGGACATCTCGGCCCCGAGAACCCCGCTCTCGTGACGGACCTCCTGCACAGCCTGCCGGTCTAGCCGTTCACCGGCGGTGTGGTCGTCCCGCGACGGTGTGGTCGCCGGAACCGCCTCAGTCGCGCGTGATCCCGTTCGCGCAGTAGTCCCAGATCTCCTCCGCGGTGAATGGGTGGGCCCCCTCCTGGCCGCTGGACTGGGCGTTGAACATGACGGTCTGCATGGTCAGCGCCGCAACCCGCCTGGCCTTGAAGCCCGAACGCAGGAGGTCGGCGTCCTCCAGCTCCGTCATCAGCTCGGTGAACAGTGCGAGCAGGGGCGCGTTCGCCACTCGCATCTCGGCGGGGTGCGTGACCAGCAGGCGCATGGCGAAGTCCGTGAACAGCGGGCGCTGCTTGCCGGTCAGGTCGGGGCGCGAGCTCTCGAACAGCTCCAGGACGACGACCCTGAGCCGGTCCAGCGGGTCGGCCTGCTCGGCGGCGAGAGCGCGCAGTTCGTCGGCCGACTTGCTCATCGCGTCCTCGAACAGCGCGAGCAGCAGCTCGTGCTTGCCCTCGAAGTGCTGGTAGAAGCTCCGCAGCGACTGCTTCGAACGGTCGACGACCTCCTGCACGGTGAAGTCCGTCGTGCCCTTCTCCGTCATGACCGCCTGTGCCGCTTCGAGGAACCGTTCGACCCTCTGCTCGGCCCGGCGTTTCGCCGCCTGGGTGGAACGCTCGACCGCGCGCTGCTTCCAGGCCGGTTCCTCGCTCGGGCTGCTCACCTGGTGGTCCGCCTTCTGTGCCATGGCGAGAACACTACTGCAGTCCAGCGGCAAGGAGCCTGCTGTCAGGCTGGGCAGCTTCGAGGGTGTGGAGGAGACTTGTGGTTCCCAATGTTGAGAATTCCATTCTTCAAGGGGTATCACCTGGCGCCCACCCGGTGGGTACCGACACCGCCGCAAGGAGGGCGTTCGTTGCTGTTTGAGTTCGACGCCGAGCAGCGGCTGTGGCAGGACACCTTGCACAAGGCCGTCGTAAAGGAGTGCCCGAACGGCGCTGGTCCGTGCCGTCGCCGACGACGGCGCCGCCCCGGCTTCTCTGTGGCGCTTCTACGCCGACCTGGGCTGGACCGAACTGACCGACCCGACGCCCTACCTGGTGACGCTCACCCAATTCGCCCCGCTGGCACCGGAGTTCGGCGCCCCGGAACGGCCGGGAACCGCCGTTCACTCCGGAGAGTTGGGCCCCCGCAAGGCCAAGGAGATCCTCTTCACCGGCCGGCCGCTGATCGCCGAGGAGGCGAGAAGGTCGGCATGGTCAACCGGATCGTCCCGCGGGATGAGTTGGACGAGGTCACCCGCGAACTTGCCGAGCAGATAGCCGCGATGCCGTCCTTCGGACTCCGCCAGGCCTAGCGCGGCGTCAACCAGACCCTCGACGTACAGGGCTTCTACGCCGCGTGCTCGACGAGATGAAGGAGAAGCTGCGCTAGCGCTTCTCGACCAGGCTCTGGGTGCCGACCACCGAGAGGAGCGCCAACTTCTCGGCGGCCTCGGTGCCCGGTTCGGCCGAGTAGACAAGGATGTGAAGGTCGTTCTCCTCCACCCGGAGCAGATCGCAGTCCAGCGTGAGCAGGCCCACCTGCGGGTGCTCGATCGTCTTGCGCGAGGCCTCGAGCCGGCCGACGACACCCGCGTCCCACAACTCCGCGAACCGCCCGCTCTTGGCCCGCAACTCCGCAATTAGTCGGTGCAGTTGGCGATCCGCCGGGTAGCGCGCGGCGGTCGAACGCAGCTCCGCCACCATGCCGACCTCGAAGGAACGCCGTTCCTCCGCCGAGTGCCGTACCCGGGTCGGCACGCCCGTGAAGTTGCGCCACACACCGTTGCGTTCGAAGCCGCGCAGGCCCGACGGGTCGCCCATCAGCGCCGCGTACATCGGGTTCGCGAGCAGCAGCGTCATGGCCGCGTCGGAGACCGCGACTGGCGTGTCCACCAGCCGGTCCAGCAGCCGCTGGACACTGGGCGTGATGTAGCCGGGGACGATGTCGGGGCCCGGCGGCACCAGCCCGGCCAGCCCGAAGAGGTACGTGCGCTCGTCGCCCGACAGCCGCAGCGCACGGGCAAGAGCCTCGACGATCTGCGCGGAGGGGTTGGTCGCCCTGCCCTGTTCGAGCCGGGTGATGTAGTCGACCGAGATCCCGGCCAGCAGGGCCAGCTCCTCGCGCCGCAGCCCGGCCGCGCGCCGGTGACCGCCGGAGGGCAGCCCCGCCGCGTCCGGGGAGACCCGGTCGCGCCAGCGCCGCAGCGCCTGTCCGAGTTCCGTCGCCGTCATGCCCCCAGTGAACACCGTCGGCCGTGCATGTGCCTGGTACCGGCAGTCCCAGGAAGCAGGGTCTTCTGGCTGGCCGCTTCGTTCCGGCGCAGTGTGGACGCATGACGACAACACTGATCACCGGAGCCAACAAGGGCATCGGCCACGAGACCGCCCGCCAGCTCATCGCAGCAGGTCACACCGTGTACGTGGGTGCCCGCGACGCCGAGCGCGGACGCCGGGCCGCCGAGCAGCTGGGAGCGCGGTTCGTGCTCCTCGATGTCACCGACGACACCACGGTCGAGGCCGCGGCCAAGACGATCGAGGCCGACGGCGGACTCGACGTACTGATCAACAACGCCGGCATCGAGACCAGGGGCGAGGGCAACAGCGTGCCCACCGCCGAGACCCTGACCGCCGACCAGATGCGCAACACCTTCGAGACGAACGTCTTCGGCGTCGTCCGCGTCACCCACGCCTTCCTGCCCCTGCTGCAGCGCTCGGCCGCCCCGGTCGTGGTCAACATCAGCAGCGGCCTGGCCTCGCTGACCCACCTCTCCGACCCCGACCATCCCGCGCACTTCTACCCGGGCGTCGCCTACCCGACATCGAAGACCGCGGTCAACATGCTCACTGTTCAGTACGCGAAGGCGTTCCCGAACATGCGGATCAACTCGGTCGAGCCCGGCTTCACCAAGACGGACCTGAACGGCAACACGGGTACCCAGACCGTCGAGCAGGCCGCCGAGATCATCGTGCGCATGGCCCAGGTCGCGCCCGACGGCCCGACCGGCGGCTACTTCGACGTCAACGGCCCGCTGCCCTGGTGAGCCAGAGCTGCATGTGAGTCACAGGAGAACGTGACTCACGGCTGAAGCAGCCGGGAGCCGCACCCTCCGCACACAGCAGCGATCCGGCCTCCCGGGTCAACTCCCGTGGCGCTGCCCAGCAGTCCGTCCAGGACGACGGCCCGGCGCAGATGCCGGTGCAGTGGGTGTTCGGCGGTGAATCCGATCCCGCCGAGCACCTGCTGGCAGTGCAGGGCCGCGGTCAGTGCCGCCTGACCGGCCGCCGCCTTGGCCAGCAGGGAACCCAGTTCGTCCTCGGCGACAGTCCTCAACTACGTCTCCCAGACGTGCTGGGGCTGCCCAGGTCGTACTGAGTCGATCGATACGGCGACCGGCAGGACGAGGGTTGAGGGGTGGGCGGGTCCCTGGTGCAGGCGGACGACACCGCCGACCGCGTCCAGGGACGTCTCGTCGGCGGTAGGGCCGCCTGCCTGGTGGTTGGGTTGCCAGCGCCGGTGCGGAGGCCGTATCGCCAGGGCGAAGCGGTCGCCAGGGTCGACGCGCAGTGAGACGAAGGGGAACCCTTTCAGCTCGACGGGAGCGGGGCGGCCGGGTGGCCAGGGTTCGGGTCGGTGCAGGTCGGCGTGGTAGCGGGCACGCACGGCTGTCTCGCCGAGCAGGCGCGGCGTGCTGTCGCCGGGCAGCAGGTAGATCCCCAACAGCAGGTCGAAGTCCGGCAGTTCGCTGGAGAGGGTCAGCGTGGCATGCGGTCGGCCGGACAGGTCCAGGGACTCGGTGAGCGGCTCGCTGACGTGGACGGCCGTTCCCGGGTCGGCGCCGGTCAGCGGGCGGTCGTCGGTGAAGGTGCGGTCGTCGGACGGTTCGTCGCGCTCCGGCCCGCCGGCCGCACCCGGGTGCAGGAAGAGGGAGACGAACTGGTCCACCGCAGCGGGCTTCACATCAAGTCGCCGATGGCCCGGCTCTGTTGATGTGGCATCAGCCACTGGATGGAAGCGCAGTTCTTGATCGGCGCGAGGCAGATGTGCCGCCCCGTGCCAGCGATCCTCGCCGACATGGAAGTACGTCACACGGTCGCGCAGGAAGCCCGGCCTGCCGCCCAGCCCCAACACCCAGCGGTACCAGGCCACATGCAGCGCCCTGAGATCGATCGCGCTGCTCTCGGCGAACGTCAGACCGCCGAAGCTGCGGGCGGCCGTCCGGGTGCCGCCGTGATCCCACGGGCCGACCACCAGCAGGTGGCGGGCGGCGACTTCGGTCGATGCCGCGTCTGTGTGGCGTTCGTAGTAGGTGAGCGCGCCGAGCTGGTCGTCGTCGTACTGGCCCGTGATGGTGAGCACCGGCAGCGTGATCTGCTCGTACTGGGCGCGGCTGGGGGCCAGCCGCGCCCAGTACTCGTCGAGCGAGGGGTGGTCGAGCCATTCCTGGAAGGCGGGAAGCCGCTTGCCGACCGTCGTGACGTCCAGGTCCCGGAAGGGCCGCCCGCTGCCGATCAGGTCGCTGCCCGCGGCCGCCCACAACTCGGCGTCCTCGAAAGGACCGTTGTTCATCCTGCGCCCCTCCACGAACGCCAGCCAGCGGGCGGCGTACGCGGTGGGGATGTTGTGGGCCATGGGGAAGTCGACACCCGGGTACACCGAGGCGACCGGAGCGATGGCCCGCAGCCCGGGCGGGCGGGTCGCGGCGGTGGCCCACTGCACGAAGCCGCTGTACGAGCCCCCGTACATCACGACCTCGCCGCTGCACCATTCCTGCGCGGCCAGCCACCGCACCGCGTCGTGCCCGTCGTCGCCGTCGTGGACGAAGGGGTGGAAACGCCCTTCCGAGTCACCGCGGCCCCGCGAGTCCAGGCTGACGAAGTGGAATCCGGCCGAAGCGAAGGCGGTGCCGTCCGGGTGGTAGCGATCGGCACCGTATGGGGTGACCACGAGCACCACCGGAGCCGCACGCCCCGGCTCGGGAGCCCAGTGCAACCCGCGCAGCGGGAGACCGTCCCGCGTCGGAACCTCGATCGTCAGATGCAGCACGCGACCCCGCCCCCTCACCGCGCCGAGGCTGTCCCGGCAGCTCGTGATCTGTCTGGAGCAACAGCACGCTGTCGTACGGCATTCCGGCGCCGGACGATACACAGTTGAGGCCCCCGTGACTGTTCGTGCAGTCGCGGGGGGGGGGGCCTCGGCCCGGTGCGGGGTGATCAGCCCTTGCGGGTGTTGATCTCCTCGGTGAGCTGGGGGACGACGTCGAAGAGGTCGCCGACCACGCCGTAGTCGACCAGGTCGAAGATCGGGGCCTCCGGGTCCTTGTTGACCGCGACGATGGTCTTGGAGGTCTGCATGCCGGCCCGGTGCTGGAT
>NZ_JBIAUR010000047.1:0-5681 GCF_042893105.1 Streptomyces sp. NPDC001663
ACTGGAAAGAGGCACTGAACCAGTTCTCACTCTTCTTCGAGGACCGGCTCAGCATCCAATGAAACCAGGCGACTTACACAAGATCACTGACACGCTCCTGCGGGCTTCTTTCGGGGAGCCGGCACGGCAGGTTGGTCGGGTGCGGCGGCGGGTTCTGCGGGCTGGGGGGTGATGCCGAGGGCTTGCTGCATGTGCACGAGCAGGGTGTGGTCGTGCTGCAGGGTGGCCGACTGGTGCTGCAATGCGGTGATTTCTGTGCTGACGCGTTCTTGTTCCTTGAGGTTGTGTTCAAGGTCGCTGGTTACCTGTGCGGTGTACTGCGAGGTGAGTCCGGTGGAGGCGGTGGTGTTCTCGGACATGGTGCTGACCTTTTTGCGAGGTCTCGGCCGAAAGGAGTCTGTAGCTGCCGCGCGGCCGGGGCGGGGGTTCATGGCTGGCCGATGGGTGGGTCCGATGCGGGGGTGAGGTCGTGTGTGTGGAAGCTGTAGCGGGCCAGGTCGGTGCACCAGCGTCGGTACTGGTCGACCGTGGTCGGGATGGGCTGGGTCTGCTCGAGGTCGTGGAGCACGGCGCGGAGGGTGCGGGTCATGCGTTCGTAGGCCGGGGGCGCTGAATTGTTGTCCTCGAGCAGGGCCATGATGTTCGTGCTGTCGTTGGTGCAGGCGAGGAGGCGTCGGAAGAGTTCCTCGGCCGCTCGTGGGCTGCCGGCCAGGACGGCCAGGAGGATCTGGACGGCTTGGTAGGGGGCGGGGACGGTGGTGCTGGCGAAGGCGGGCAGGTCGGTGGCGGGGACACCGATGCGGACGAGCCGGTAGAGGTTGACCAGTCGCTTGGCGGCCCGTGGCGTGGGCAGCAGCCGTCCGAGTTGAGCCATGAATGCCGCTTCGACGGCTCCGATGCGCAGGCCCAGGGGCATGAGGTCGACGTGTTCGTTGCGACTGTGCGGGGCTGCGTCCGTGCCGGATTGCGAGCTGCTCTCGGCTCGGGGCTCGGACGTCGCGGAGTCGCTGGCCGGCGGGGTGCTTACTGGCTCTCGAAGCCGGGGGAGTACAGGGCCTTCGTCTGTGCTGGCCTCTTCGGCGGGGGACGAGGCTGGAGGCTCTGATCGCGCTGCAGGCGCCTGCGGGGCGGTTTCTGGGTGCGCGTTTGGCAGGAGTGAGGTTAGGTAGCGTCCCATGGTCTGGGCGGTCGGCGGGTTCAGGGCGTAGGGGATCTGGAAGATCTTGTCGAGGTAGTCCACTGTGGTCGCGAGGCCGCCGGTGTCCGGGCTGATGGTGGCGGCGTCGGGCATGTTCTCGTGCTGGAAGAGGGCGCTGTGGTGGTGGCGCAGTGAGTGGATCAGCCAGCGGGCGTCGACGGCCACGACGACGACGAACAGGTCCAGGCCGAGCATGAGATGTACGGCTTGAAGTACGTGGACGACGCGGTCCGGGGAGCACCGGTCGAGGTCGTCGATGTAGAGGACGATGCGTTGCAGCGGCGGCGCGGACTTCGTCCCGTCCGCCTTCCACTGGGTGCGGACAGCCGCCAGGTCGCGGCTGAGGCGTTGTAGGTCGGCGTGAGCTTGGCCCAGCACGCCTCGGTAGGGCTGGTAGGCCGTCCCATCGGCGCGTTCTTGGAGGAATTCGCCCAGGCGGGCTGCGGCGTCGACGAGGGCCAGTCGTTCCCGCAGTCCGCTGATGGTGGTCCTGATGTCGCGTTGTTTCGCGGCTAGTTCGCCGTATTGCCGCTCGGTGAAGCGGAGTAGTTCGCGGTGGGCTGTGCGCAGTCTCAACCAGAGTGGTCGTAGCGGCGCGGCCGCTGCAGCGGTGGCCAGCAGGCTGGTGAGTGCTGCGGTAAGGGGACCGCGTGTCAGCCAGGCGCCTGCGGCGAGTGCGGCGAGTGCTAGCCACAGCGCCAGCACCGGCAGGCTGAAGCGCAGGTCTCTTGAGGCTTGGAGTGCGGTGGCCCGCAGGACTCGGTAGGACCTGATGGGCGAGGCGAGGGACGCGAACTGTCCGGGGGCAGGTGTGGCGTTGTCGGCGGCGGCCAGCTGATCGGCGAGTTGCCGTTCGGTCTCCTCCTGCTGGTTCAGCTGCGTGCGCAGCGTCTCACGGTCCTGCTTCGCCTGTTGGGGATCGGGAGCGGCACTTGGTGTTTCGTCCTCGTTGTCACTGGCCAGGCTGGTGAACAGGTGCGTGATCAGTCCTGTCCAGACGTTGGTGTCGCTGTAGTGCCAGGCGTTGAACCTCACCTGCCGGACCGAGCTGACGAACGCGGTGCGGTTCGGCCGGCCTTGGGATCGTTCTGCCAGCTTGGTGACCTGCTGTTCGATCTGCAGCATGAGGCTGGATTTGCCGGCGCCCCAGTTGCCGATGAGGGCAATCGACAGAGGGAGTTGTGTTTCCGTAGCGGCGATCAGTTCGGCAAGAACCTCTACGTCACGGACCACGCCGAGGCGATCATCCTGGCTGGGGCTGTCGCTGTGGACTCCGGCCAAGGGACGGGCGCCGATCCGAGTGGTGAAGAAACCCGTGCCATCGTCAGCCGCGTCCGAATGGCGCAGGGTGAAATCGAGGATCCGGTCTCGGACCTGGTCTCGTTGAGCAGCATCGACGGCTTCGGCCGCAACACTTGTGCCGAAGGCACGGATCAGGTCATGCATCGCCCAGCTATCGGGCTGCGAGGTGTCTTCGATCAGATGGGCTGCGGCCAGGGAGCGAAGCGTGCGCCGCGCGTCACGGGTGTCGGTGTTAAGCCCCGCCGCAACAGCATCCGTGGAAAATCTCCGCCCGACGGTGACCGCGAGCAGAGCGAGCAACTGGGCCTGCTCTGGAGGAAGGTTGCGGTAGGACAGCTCGATCGCTGCAGCCACGCTCACTTCGCCGTCACCGAGGTGCTCCAGGCGCTGATCGGCTCCGGCCGCTTCAAGGAGCTCTTGTGCGAGTTCAGCAAGTGGGAGCGTGGGGTCGGTGGAGAGTCGACCAGCGAGGATGGCCACTGCAAGCGGCAGGCGCCCTGCGCTGTCCACGATGATGGCGGCGGCCTGAGGGTCGCCGGCGACGCGAGAGTCCTCTGGCCGCGAGCTGCGGATCGCCGCTTCGAGTAGGTGGACTGCCTCGCTCTTCGACAGCGGATCCAGGCTGATAGTGCGGGCCATGAGAGAGGGCAGCTGGTGCCGCGAGGTGATCACAATTCGGTGTCGTGGGTCGGCCGGAAGCAGGTGGCGCACCTCCTCGGCCGTGGCGACGTTCTCGACCACGATCAGCACAGCGCCCGGCAACCCGGCCAGTACCGTGCGGTACATTCCCGCGCGGCTGTGAACATCGATCGGGATGCGTTCCGGCGTAAGCGTCGCGTCCAGGGATCTCAGTGCCAGTTCCAGAACATCGGAAGGCGCGATCGACGCGGTCTGGTCGTAGCCGCGCAGGTCCATATAGAGGGATCCGCTGGGAAACCAGCCCTCACGTACGGCTTGATGGGCTGCTTGAAGGACCAGGGCGCTTTTGCCGACGCCGGCCATCCCGGTCACCAGGATGGCCCTGGGCTCGTGCGTGCGATCAGTTGCGGGGGCGAGGTGCTCCAGGAGGTCTTGCAGTTCCGGGGTACGGCCCGTGAATGCCTCGATGTTCCGCGGCAGTTGATGCGGAATCAGGGTGCCGGGCCGATGTACGTGAATGTCGGCCGAATGGATGGCTCCTATGGCGATGCCCCCACCAGTCGCGACAGCCCCAGAGTCGCCCGATTCCATGCTCTTCGCCCCCCCGGCTCTAGAAACTTCCGCGCTGACAGGAGAGTAGAGCCTCCTCGCGCCCCATCGCCTTGCTCCGAACGTCGCGCAGTCCTACGACACCCGACCTACCAGTAGCTTTCCAGAGATGATTGACGGTGCGTCAGCTGACGTGATGGCCTGGCGGTCTGTCGAGAGGCCGTCCTGGTAACCGGCGTCGGCCTCGTCCGCCGGGCCCACTGCTGCGGGGCTTGCTTGTGACGTCGCCCCTGACTGGCTTCTCGGTCTGTCCTGCGGGGCCGGGGGCCTGGTCGGCGGATATCTCGGTGCTCGTCTCCAGCCCCACCTGCCCGAGACCGCGCTGCGGCTTCTCCTCGGCACCCTTGCCGTCGGCATCGGCACTCTCTACGCCGGTCAGATCCTGTAGTGACCGCGCGTGGCTCAGGCCCCCAACGCTGGGGCCGCTTCCCTTGTGGCGGGCAAAGCCAGTCTGGGACAGACGGGGTGGGTCTGATGTGCGGTGGTGAGGCCCGGTAAAGATCGTTCTCCGATCGGCTGGAGATCGTTTTCCGACGGTCGGCAGGTGTTGTTCATGGTGGCCGGTACACCAAGAGGAGGAAGAAGCGGTCACGGGGGAGGTCCAGGCGGGTAGTACGTCGCGCTTGTCTGATGCGGGACGCCACGGGTGAGGTGGGCGCCGGAGACGAAGTCCATCAGGCGCCAGGGCAATCGGCGCGGTAGGGCCAGTCAGGTGTGTCCGATGGTGAACTGGCCCCGTGCGCCAGAGGCGAGCCAGAGGTCGAGGAACGCCGTGGCCGCACCGCCGATGGCGAGTCCGTAACGCGGACCGTACAGGGCTGGCTCGGCGACTGTGTGGCCGGTGCGTTCACCTCGGCCGTGATGGCCACCGCGGCCATGGTGGGGAAGCGCCTTGCTAGCCTTACTTTGGTTCGATGTCCCGCTGACATTGGGTCCAATTGTCCAGAAGCCCCACCCTTCCGCGGTGGCCGCCGCGGACTGCAGGGTGAGGCCTCTGGTATCGGATGTTCGTAGGTCCCGGCTGTTCCTTCAGCTGGGGCCTACGTGCGTCAGGACCAGAACTTCCACGCCCACGCGGCCAGCATGATTACTTCGCACGCCGCGGAGACTCTCTCCGAGGAGAGGTGTGGTCGCACCTGTTCCGTCCACCGATCTTGCAACCAGGAAAGCAGCTTCAAGATCGGCTCCCCTCCGGCCGTGAGGCCGTCGATGCGGGATGGCGTCCCGCGCCGCCGAGGTCACGTCCGTGCCCTCACGTGTTGGGTACGAAGCGCGATCACCGGTTAGCTGTCCTGACTCTCTTCACCATCCCCCGATTGGCTCAGGAGAGTGCACTAGGGGTCGACCATCGGGCCTATCGGCGGCACTCGGTGCCGCCAACTTGCCCCCACTCTGCACTCGTTGCTTTGTCCCGTAAAGCGCACTGTGACCTTCGCGACTCGTTTGATCGATCATTTTTTGTGAGGGTCCTTTGGTGGTTCGCGCGATGGGGTGATCCCGCAGCTGAGAGTGCAAGTCCAGCCCCGCGACTTGGAGTTGGATCCTGTGACCTTGAAGGGGCGAACGGGACTGTGCAGAGGGGAGCCAGTGCGAGGCAAGAGCCTGCCTCTCGCGCACAAACGCTGGGAAGGTCATGCGCAGGAAGTTCTCGCCGTAGCCAAGGCGGTTGTGCGTATGACGAGCGAGCGGATCGTCGAGCGATGCGACGACGCCCCGACGCCGTGGAGGGCGCCGATCTAGTACTTCTCGTAATTGCTGCGAATCTGTGTGACCTGTTGCCGACGCAGAAGACCGGGCTGCCGAACAGCAGGCGAGGCCGGCGTGAGGCTGCGCTGCCGCCGCTGCCTGGTTCTCTCACGATCCGTGCCCTGTCCCCAGACGCGTGAGCCTGCGCTGCCGCGGCCGCTGCGAGATGGCCGTGAGGCTGAAGACA
>NZ_JBIAUR010000048.1:0-2811 GCF_042893105.1 Streptomyces sp. NPDC001663
AGGTCCCTTCCTCATGCCCTCGCCAGGGCAGGATCACCCGACCGGGAACCCGCGTTCGACCGCCACCGCTCAAGATCGAAAAGGCAACAGCTTCTAAGGGTTTCGTCGAGTAGCCCGAACACAGCGAGGTTCGCAAAGGACTGGTAGTAGTACACGACGCTGTAGAAGGCCGTCTTGGCTTCGGCGGGCAAACCCCGTACCCCACCCGCTGGGTCGTGCTCTGCGCCTAAGCGCGTGCAGAGGTAATCGTGCTGCTCGTGGAAGTCTGCCGAGCGGAACTCTTGGAGCAGATCGACCATGACGGATATGTGGTTGGCGTGCCGCGCGACGCGGACCTGTCGCGCACTGAAGGCGACGGAGGTCACCACTGCGACAACGGCGATGCCCGTGGTGACGACGTTGAAGATGACGGAACTGTCCATCCGGTCACCGTACGGAGCCCTCGCCTGTAGCGCATACATGGCGTGGGACGTACGCAGCCGGCCAGAGCCTCAATTTGCCCGCCCATGCGTTCGAGTCTGAGGTGCTGACCACGACCCGCACTCGCTCCGCCTCCGGAGGGGTTCCCGGGTCGGCAGCGTGGTCGCTGGCGTGCTCCCCCAGATGCGCCCCGCCGATCGGAGGAGCGGCGCACACCCGATCAGTCACCATCCGTGCGCCCCGCCTTCCGGCTCCCCGTACGGCCCGGGCGAGGCGGAGATGCTGACCACCCTCGGGAACAACCGTTCCTCAGCTCGAACAGCCATCGGAGGCGACCATGCCGCAACTGACTCGCGTCGACCACAAGGTCAAGCACACCTCGACCATCCCGGCGAATTCCGGCGAAGATATCGAGCTCTTCGTTCGGGAATACAAGAAGGCCGCCGGATCCGGTGGCACCCCCAAGCCGGTCCTGATGCTCCACGGCAGGAGCGTTCCGGCCCTCCCCGGCTTCGACCTCGTGCTCCCTCCGAAGGGCGGCTCCCCGAACCCAGACACGAGCTACAGCTGGGCGCAGTATCTGGCGGGCAAGGGCTACGACGTGTTCATCATGGACCTCCAGGGTTCCGGGCTCTCCCCGCGCCCCAAGATGGACGACCCATGCAACGCCAACCCGGCCCAGCGGGGCCTGCTGGAGACCAATCCCGGCACGGGGACCTGCTCCCCGACAGCGCCCTACCCGCACCAACTGGGCAACTCCCAGAGCGAATGGGACGAGCTGGCTACCGTCGTCAAGTTCATCAGGGCACGGTGCAGCAACGAGAAGGTCTCCTTCATCGGCTGGTCTGCAGCCGCGTTCGTCATGGGTCCGTACGCGCTGCAGAACCCCGGGGACGTAGCGACAATGTTTCTTCTCGCGCCCATCTTTCCCCCGGACGGCCGGTGGTCGACACACACCGCCGCGCCCTTCGCTCCGCCTCCCGGCACGGCTTTGCCCACGCAGCCCGAGTCCAAGCCGCCCGCGGTCTTCGGCTTCCCGATGAACCTGACCAGCAAGGCCGGCCTGCAAGGCACCATCAGTGACAAGGAGTTGGCCGGCCACGTGTGGAAGGCCATCATGGACTGCGACAGCATCGGTCAAAAGTGGGGCGGTCCCACCGCGGGGGCACCCGAAGGCATCATGCGGTGGCGCAACTCCTACTGGTGGGGCTGGAACACGAGCACCGTGCCCTACGGCTCCACGCTCGGCACCGCCGTGCCGGTGTGCATCATCTACGGAGACCAGGACAGGACGGCCAACACGGCGGCGGAGTTGGGGCCGGTGCTGCACTTCTCCGTTCCGGAGCTCTACAAGGCGATTCCGGGCGCCGACAAGCTGATGATCCGTGTCGAGGGCTGGGACCACAATCCGGTCTGGGAACGTCGGGCCAACCAGGTCCTGCAGCAGATGTCCTGGAAGTGGCTCGAAGACAAGAAGGTGTACGGCGTCGAAAGCGGAAGCTGGGTCATGGACGCGGACGGCGTGGTGACGGAAGTGGAGTAAGGCCCCGGGCCGCGGGTGACACGCGGGCCGAGCCGGGGCCGACCTGACACCGGGCCGCGGAGTGAGTGCGGTCCGGTGCCGGCGCCCAGGACCGAAGATCAGTGATCACCGCCTGGACCGACAGGTCCGATTAACTGGCCCAATCGGCCAAGGGGCACGCTCGACCCGTCACCCTGGCGGAACACCAGTAGTCCGAGGTCCGCACCAGGGGGCGCGAGGCGCACTCACCCCCGGGCTGGCAGATGGACCGTGCAGGCGAGGTGCCCCTGTGCCCGCCCGGGGTAGGCCACAGCAGGTCGCAGCGAAGGTCGACGTGCCGCTGGCCCGGCACGACCGGCACCCGCTCGTTGACGGGGCGAAGGACCCCGTCAACGGCGAGCGTCCAGCAGGATGCCGGGCCGGGGACCTTGACGCGGAGCGTCTGCGTCGGGGGTCCCGACGTGGTGCACCCGCCAGCGGCCGTCAGCGGCGAGGGTTCGTACGACGTCCTCGATGATCCCGAGCAGCGGGCCGAGCTCTTCCTGGGGCCGGTCGAAGTTGTCCGTCGACAGCAGCCAGAGGGTGACGGCCTCGACGTCCGTCTCGCTGCACCAGCCGAGGAACTCCTCGATCTTCTTTGGCGATGTTGGCGCCCGGTTGGTCGTGTCGGTGAGGACCGAGCCGCAGCGGCCGACGTTGGGTGTCGGCACGAGGGCGACCACCAGGGCGAGGATGCCCGCGAAGTTCAGCACGGCGTCCTCGAGTTCGGTGCTGCCGTTGCGGAGACCGTAGTCGGGTCTCAGCATCCCGGGCATTTCGGCCCGGAAGGTCCGTCACATCACCAAAGCGTGAGGGCTTCGGCTTGAGTA
>NZ_JBIAUR010000050.1:0-2176 GCF_042893105.1 Streptomyces sp. NPDC001663
GGATGAACCACGCCCATCTCTCCCGCCACGAACGGGAGTTCATGCCCACCCACCCGAACTAAACGATCACGTTCGGAAAGCGGATGGCGTCTGAGGCCATGCGCTGGGCAGCCCCCGTCGTCGTACCTTCGGACAGGGCGGTCCTGGCAGACTCGGCTGCGGCGTCGAAGACGGTGAGCATCGTGCCGTCGACGGGATGGGCGAGATGGGCTCGGGCGGCTTGGGCGGCCTCCTCCAGGGCCGAGGCCAGCCGATCCGGGGTGACCACGGACAGGTCTCTCAGCGACTCGCCCAAAGCGCTGAGCCACCGGTAGGTGATGGTGACGCTGTTGCCGACGACGACATAGTTCTCCGCGGCGGCCAGCTGCAGCGCGTCGCCCGGCGTTGTGTCGTCCGGCACCGTCAGCAGCGAGCAGGCGAACGCCTCCCAGAAGAGCAGCATGTTCGTTCCCGTGTCCTGGTCCGGGGACGGGAAGAAGTTCAACGTGTTCAAAAGGGTCCGGTGTCTACGCAGTTCCCCTTGTGTGGTCCACGCCCAGCTCCGTAAACCCGGCAGATCCAGCCCGTTGCCCCGCACCGCGGCCCCCCACTCGCTCGTGGCTGGGCAGGCTAGCACCACCGCCGCAGCCAGGGCCTGGGTTTATGCCGCAATACGGAGCGGTCGTCAGTAGTCCTCTCCGCGCGGGTTGTCCATGTTCGGCAGGTGCCGCAGGTGGAACGTACGCAGTCTGCTGCGCAGGTGCTGGGCGTACGGCGCCTTGGGCCCGCCCTGGTCGACGACGTCGAGAAGCGTCTTGAGCTGCTGCATCATCCGCTGGACCGGCCGCGGGGCCCGCTGCTTGGACGCCCCCCGGTCGAACAGCACATCGAGCTGCTCGTCGGTGGCCGCGGCCACCAGGTCGCAGATCTGCGCGGTTCGGGTCGAGGCACTGCGGGCGTACCGTACCGCCTCCTCGTGCCGCTGGGGATTACGCACCGCCGCAACGAAGGTCTCGCGGTCCGGGACCTGGTCGGTGCCGAACAGGTAGTCAGCCCCCGCACCGGCAAACTAAGCGGCAACGTCCCGCTCGTGGCGGGCGTAGTAGCTCACCGCAATGATGAGCATGTCGGGGTTGTGCCTGCGCGCCGCGAGCACCACGTCACGGCCCGGAAAGCGGTCGTAGTCCCGGTACTGGACCCCGGCTTCCTTCGCCCGGCGCGCGGACTGAGGCGCGCCGGTCGTCGTGTGCGTCCACCACGAGGCAGTCGTAGTCGCGCCAACGTTCCCCGAGGGCCCGGGCATCCTCGAAGTCGACGGCCGCGCAGGAGGCCACCGCAAGGTCAGCGCCGGTGTCGGCGCTCTCCCTCAGCCACATCTCACGGGCGTCACGCATCTCAGGCCGGTCATCAACGATCAGGTAGCGCATCAGTCCTCCTGTGTGAGCTGCTCCGCCGGACTTTGGCGTGGCGGCTGGGCGTCGGCACAGTCCAGCGCCTCGGTCGCCTGCCGAATCCGGGAAGCCGTGCTCTTGAGCTGTATCGCGGTGACCGCGTCCAACTCGTCCGCCCGTTCCAGCACACGGTCCAACCGCCCGCTGAGGTGGTCACGCACCAGCCGGACTCGTCGGCGCTGCTGATCCCAGCCGGCCCGCACCGCGCGGTAACAGGCCTGCTGCGTACGTCGCTTTTCCTCGTCTGTCACCCGGGCCCCCATGTCCCGGATGGTCTTGCCCAGACGCACACTGCCCACCCCGGCCAGCGCGGTCCACACAAGCTCGGCGACGAACGCCGGCCCGTCACCCGGCTCACGACGGCAGGACAACCAGCTCGCCCCGATCATCGCCGCGACACTAGCGACCACACCCGCCTTGCCCCTGCGGCTCATGTCCGGAAACTGAGAGCCCCACAGATACACCGCCCCGCACAGGATGTGCAGACCCGGGTGGAACGGGGTTCCGTCAGGGTTGTAGGTGGGACGGCGCATGGTCTTCGGACCCTGGATGGCCCCGTACAGGCAGCTGGGCAGGAGCAGCAGCGTCAGGTCCGCGACGTGCTCGATGTGCAGACGCCGCTGCGCGTACTCTGCAAAGGCCGCGCTGAGCCCTTTCCACCACCCACCTGCGCGGCAGCACCACGAACCCCGCTGTTTCATCGGTGCGTTTGACGATCTGAAGGGTGATCCGGGGCTCCTCGCGGG
>NZ_JBIAUR010000051.1:0-2071 GCF_042893105.1 Streptomyces sp. NPDC001663
CCGTTGCGGAGACCGTAGTCGGGTCTCAGCATCCCGGGCATTTCGGCCCGGAAGGTCCGTCACATCACCAAAGCGTGAGGGCTTCGGCTTGAGTACGGTCTCTCGTTTCCGTCTGCCGCTGGTGCGGCAGGGTTGCGCCACCTGCCCGCCCCGTCCCCGTCCTGCGGCGGGGGCGGGTGGTGCGGGTCTTCTGGTCGGCTCCACGAGGCTTCGACACCTTGGCGGTGTCCTGGTCGCCGGCCACTCCGGTACCAGTTGCTGCTGCCGCGAGGGCGGCGAGGTTGCGGGCTGCGTTGTCGTCCCGGTCGAGGACCAGGCCGCAGGCGTCGCATGCGTAGGTCCGGACGTGCAGCGGCAGTTTGGCTTTCACCGCGCCGCACCCGGAACATGTCTTGGAGGAGGGGAACCAGCGGTCGGCGGTCACGATGCGGCAGCCGTTTCGGCGGGTCTTGTAGGCGAGCTGGCGGCGGATCTCGCCGAATCCGGCGTCGGCGATCTGGCGGGCCAGGCGCCGGTTGCGGAGCATCCCGGCGACGTTGAGGTCCTCGATCACGACCGTGCCGTACTCGGACGTCACGTCGGTGGTGAGCTTGTGCAGGGCGTCGGCACGGAGGTTGGCCACCCGGTGGTGGACGCGGTTGCGGTGGGCGTTGGCCTTCTCCCACCGCTTGGACGCCTTCTGTCCGGTACGTCGGTCGGGGCTCTGGCGGCGGGAGACGGCGCGGGATGCCCGCCGCAACTGCTTCAGCGCCTGGTCGTAGTGCCTGGGGTTGGGGGCCTCGCGGACCTCCCCGGTACTGTCGGCCATCACCGCGAGCATCTTCACCCCGAGGTCGATCCCGACCGCGATATCGGGACGGGTGACGCGCTGGATCTCCCGCTTGACCTCGGTCTGGAAGGAGACGAACCAGCGTCCTTGTTCGTGTCGCACGGTCGCGGACAGGATGCGGGCCGTCCCGGCCTGGACCCGGTCGGGCAGGCCGCGGGCGGGCTCGTGGATGCGGATCGTGCCGAGCCGGGGCAGCGTCACGTGTCGGCCATCCGCCTCGATACGGATGGTGCCGGTGGTGAACCGGCAGGCGAGGCGGGCCTTTCGCTTGGACTTGAAGCGCGGCATGCCTACCCGCCTGCCCCTGCGGGTGCCGCGCTTGGACCTCGCGTAGTTGTCGAACGCGGCGGCGGCGTTCGCGAGGCCGGTGGAGTACGCCTCCTTGGAGTTCTCCGCCCACCACTGGGCGAACCTGGGGTCGGTGTGCTTGGACTCGTTGAACGCCTTCCGCAGTGCGGGCAGCGACCACGGCCGCCACTTGGTCAGCTCGTCGGTGGGGATGTGGTACGTCTCCTCGGCGCGGCGCTGCCACCACGACGCGGTCACCCAGCCGAGCGCCCAGTTGTAGGCGGCACGGGCCGCGCCGCAGTGCGAACGCAACGCGGCCTGCTGACCGGCGTTCGGGTCCAGCGCGAACCGGAACGCCTGCACCACGAAACCGGGCTGCGGCTGGAACTTCCTCACCCGGCGGCCTCGCCCATCGCCACGGCCACCGCGCGGGCGGCACGCATCTTCGCCGCCCGCCGCCCGTACAGGCGTGCACACATCGAGGTCAGTACCTCGGTGATGTCCCGTACCAGGTCGTCGGCCCTCTCGGCGGGGTCCAAGACGACCAGGCGACGGCCGGAAGCCGACAGCACGGCTTCCAGGTGCTCGACACCGAACCGGGCCAGCCGGTCACGATGCTCCACCACGATCACGGCCACGCCGGCGTCCGCCAGAAGTCGATGCAGCTTGCGCCGCCGCCCGTTCAGCCCCGAACCGACCTCAGTCACGACCTCCGCCACCGGCAGGCCGAGCCCGGTGGCCCCCTGGACCACGCGCGCGACCTGCCGGTCGAGGTCGGCTTTCTGGTCGGCGCAGGAGACGCGGCAGTACGCCACCACCCGCCCGGACGCCTCCACTGCGGGCTCATCGACCAGCCACGTCCCGGACGGCGCCTGGCGGACAGCGACGGGCATCTTGCCGTCCTTCACCCACCGCCAAGCCGTCTGGTAGCTCACGCCCTGCTGACGCGCCCAC
>NZ_JBIAUR010000052.1:0-2050 GCF_042893105.1 Streptomyces sp. NPDC001663
TCGGCCACCGCGCCTCCAGCAGTCGGATCGGACGTCACCGCACATCCAACCGCCACGACCACCAACCCGGCGAACCTATGCGGTCACAGCACTAGAGGCACAGACTGCTGCCGCAATGGAGAGAACGGGAATCATGGAGGGTACCCTCTACCTGAGCGGCGATTACATCTGTGGAAAATGCAGCGCCTCCCTTGCGGACTGGTTGCCCAAGGGGGCAAGCCTAGAAGTGAAGTACATGGATTCGAACGGAGCAATCCAGACAATTCCATTTACCGGGAAATGATTGTGCGGTTCCTCTAAGCGGCATTGCCATCTCGAGGAACCGCACCTCCTGGCATCAATCAACAGCTCCAGACTTGAGCCAATCAATTCCCTCTATTTCGTCAAGATAGGAGAGGAGTCCGGGGCGACTGCTCCCAATTTGGACCTCCGCATATCCTGGCCTGTCCCCCCATGGTGCACTATCCTCAACGGCAGGCCCGATATTGGCCACAAGGGCATCGCTTACAAATACACGTCCTCCAGGGCTGGGCCATCTCCAACCACCAAAAGCTACCTCTTCCATTGGGGACAGGATTTCTGCAAGCAGACTTTCCGGGACCGCGTCCCACGACCGTGTTGCTCTAGCGCCGTACGCGGCTTCATTGAGAGCGTTGTGGATCAGAAACTCGGAAAGATCCTCGTTCGCTTTTTCCCAATCGCCGTAGAGTTTCCCTTCATATACATCCATGGGATTGTCGAGATCGAAAGCCCAGAAGTCTTCACCTTGATCCTCTAGGAAGACGGCTTTCCTGCCCTCCGTTGTAATCTCTTCCGGGGAACGCATTCTTTTCACGGTGATGAGTGGCATGGTCCACTGAGATGACAGCTCATACCAATCCTTCAGCGGCTGAGGCAGCCATGAATGATCGCTGGGTACACGTCTGGATGCGACCTCGGGCTCCCCGTACCATCCAGTGAGGAATCGGGGCAAATTGATGCTGGTGGGATCAATCATAGTTCAATTATGGCATGGAGATCCATGCAGATTTCCAGTCATCGACGGGTCGTATATATCCGACCAGAGCGCTTGACGTGCGCAACTGACGATCACTGATTACGTCTGAGTCGTGGCCTTCTGCTTGAGGCGTTCGTAGGGTGTCTGGCCGCCGAGACCGCCGTGCGGGCGATGGCAGTTGTAGTAGTCCTCTTTCAACGGCGGTCGTGGCGCCTAGTGCTGTGAGGCCGGCAGGCCGTCATGTCCGGGGACGGGCACGCACACGATATGCACCTTTCCGCGGCCGTTCTCGCCGAGGAAGGACAACGTCAGCCCCATTCGACTTCGGCTCCCTGGACGGTGAGCATTCGCGCGATGTCCTTCGCCATTCGGATGCCCTCGGTATACCGGCCGCGCAGGAAGGCGACCATCGCTTCTTGCTGGCGGGTCACTCGGCGGCCTCTTCGGTCTCGGGCAGGGCGACCTGCCTGGCGCGGGCGACTTCGGCGCGGCCCTGGCACGAGGGTCGACCAGGATGTCGTGGGCGTCGCGGGTGCGATGGAAGGTCTCGGCGGACTCGCCCGTGACCTGGCCAGCCGCAACCCCCTCACTGTCACCTCGAGCGGTCGGGCAGCCGATGATCGGGACGCCATGCGGTCGCCGGGCGTGGTGATCGCCACGAGGACTGGGTGCCGGCCCAGAACGGGGGCACGTCGACCAGCTGCTCCGCGTCGGGGATAGCCAGACCCGTACGCCCGGGGGCTGGTGGCGTATGTGGTCAACTCCCAGGCGTGCGTGGCGTGTCCGCGTGAGCAACTCGTCGGGACAGTCGATCGTGGACGCGATCGTCATCTGGGCCACCAGCGTGCCGTCGACTACGGCGATCGCGTTGGAGGGCGGGAAGGCGGCGGTCCGTACCGACTGCGCTCGGTACGGACCCGCCTGGACCCTAGCCGACGCATCGTCAGGTGTGGAGGCTCTGAGACGCCATCCGCTTATCGATCACGGGGCTGGTCTGGTCGAACAGGGTTCCTGATCGGGTGATCGCGTGCGGGCCGACGCATGGAAGCAGGG
>NZ_JBIAUR010000053.1:0-1682 GCF_042893105.1 Streptomyces sp. NPDC001663
AGAAGCTGTTGCCTTTTCGATCTTGAGCGGTGGCGGTCGAACGCGGGTTCCCGGTCGGGTGATCCTGCCCTGGCGAGGGCATGAGGAAGGGACCTCCTGAACAGCTCGTGGGTGTCGAATCCATGGAGCAACAGGAGGCCCCGGTGCTGCAGTCTTCCGTGTCGATGGCCGGGCAGTCCAACTCGGCCGCTCCAACGTGTGATTGCCTCGCGCACGTGTACGGCAACGCGGCCGACCGGCCTGAACGGCAGCGCCGGTACCCGTCTGACATGACGGACGAGGAGTGGGCTGAGGTCCGGCCGCTGCTGCCGACACCGGGCTGGATGCGCGGGCGGGGCGGCCGGCCGGAGGGATACTGCCACCGCGCGGTGCTCGACGCGATCCGCTATCTCGTTGACAACGGCGTCAAGTGGCGGGCGATGCCGGCCGACTTCCCGCCGTGGGACCGCGTGTATGCCTTTTTCCGCCGCTGGCGCGACCACGCCCTGGTCAAGGAGTTCCATGACCGGCTGCGCGGCCAGGTCCGGATGAGGCTGGGCCGGGACGCGGAGCCGACGGCCGGTGTGATCGACTCGCAGTCCGTCAAGGCGGACGCCGTCGTCGGCGCCGACAGCCGCGGCTTCGACGGCGGCAAACAGATCAACGGGCGCAAGCGACACGTCCTGGTCGACACCCTCGGCCTGCTGCTGGGCGTCATGGTCACCAGCGCGGATGTCGGTGACCGCGCCGCCGCCCAGGTCCTGCTGCACCAAGTCGCCGACGCGCACCACCGGTTGGCCCTGGTCTGGGCGGACGGCGGCTACACCGGCAGCCTCGTCGAGTACTGCCTGGTCACGTTCGCCCTGGTGCTGGCGATCGTCAAGCGCAGCGACGACATGCGCGGCTTCGTGGTACTGCCCAAGCGGTGGATCGTCGAGCGCCTCTTCGCCCACCTGATGCGAAGCCGCCGCCTGGCGCGCGACTTCGAACGCCGCACCACCAGCGCCGAGGCGATGATCTACTGGTCGATGACCCTGCTCATGACCCGCCGCCTGGCCCGCTCACGCCGCGGGCGAGCGTGAACCGGCCCGGCGCCGGCTCGGCCAGCCAGCCTCGCGCGACCAGGCGTTTCGCCTTCGACCTCAGTACCTCCACCCTCGCCGGAACCACGTCCATGCCGAACACTGCGGCCATCTCCTGGCAGGTCAGCGGACCCTGCCCGAGCCGGGCCCGGTCCGCGAGCGCGGTGAGGATGCGCTGGTAGTCCACCGACAGCACCGACCACACAAGCCCTTCACGCCACACCGGCACCTGCGACTTCGCCTTCGCCGCTTCCGGCGTTGACGATGCCTCCCCGGCCTGCCCCTCGGCTGTCGGTGCTGTCCTGCCGGCCTGGTCGTGACCATGCCCAGCCTCGTCTGCCGGGGCAAGCACCTCGCCCACCCGCGAGCGAGCGATGGCCCATTCCTTCCAGTCCCGCTCGGCCACGGCCAGTTCAGCCTGGATGCGGTCGGCCTCCTCCCGCAGCTCGTCCACGCGACGGCGAGCCACGAGCTCACGCTGTTCCAGCAGCCCCACGACCGACGGCATCCATGACCTCCACAGCAGCGGCGACACGACAGACCACCACTCCCACAGGAACACCGACCCTACGCCCGACCAGCGAAAACACCGTTCTCAAGCCCGGAAAGACAACAGCTTCT
>NZ_JBIAUR010000054.1:0-1598 GCF_042893105.1 Streptomyces sp. NPDC001663
GGCTGAGACCTGATGCCGAGCCGATTGTGGTGAAGTGGATGATCCTATGCTGTCGAGAAAAGCCTCTAGCGAGTTTCATGGCGGCCCGTACCCTAAACCGACTCAGGTGGTCAGGTAGAGAATACCGAGGCGTTCGGGTGAACTATGGTTAAGGAACTCGGCAAAATGCCCCCGTAACTTCGGGAGAAGGGGGGCCACGCCTGGTGAGGGGACTTGCTCCCTGAGCTGGGGGTGGCCGCAGAGACCAGCGAGAAGCGACTGTTTACTAAAAACACAGGTCCGTGCGAAGCCGTAAGGCGATGTATACGGACTGACGCCTGCCCGGTGCTGGAACGTTAAGGGGACCGGTTAGCTCCATTTCGGTGGGGCGAAGCTGAGAACTTAAGCGCCAGTAAACGGCGGTGGTAACTATAACCATCCTAAGGTAGCGAAATTCCTTGTCGGGTAAGTTCCGACCTGCACGAATGGCGTAACGACTTCTCGACTGTCTCAACCATAGGCCCGGTGAAATTGCACTACGAGTAAAGATGCTCGTTTCGCGCAGCAGGACGGAAAGACCCCGGGACCTTTACTACAGTTTGATATTGGTGTTCGGTTCGGCTTGTGTAGGATAGCTGGGAGACTGTGAACTCCGGACGCCAGTTCGGGGGGAGTCGTCGTTGAAATACCAGTCTGGTCGTGCTGGATGTCTAACCTGGGTCCGTGATCCGGATCAGGGACAGTGTCTGATGGGTAGTTTAACTGGGGCGGTTGCCTCCTAAAGGGTAACGGAGGCGCCCAAAGGTTCCCTCAGCCTGGTTGGCAATCAGGTGTTGAGTGTAAGTGCACAAGGGAGCTTGACTGTGAGACCGACGGGTCGAGCAGGGACGAAAGTCGGGACTAGTGACCCGGCGGTGGCTTGTGGAAGCGCCGTCGCTCAACGGATAAAAGGTACCCCGGGGATAACAGGCTGATCTTCCCCAAGAGTCCATATCGACGGGATGGTTTGGCACCTCGATGTCGGCTCGTCGCATCCTGGGGCTGGAGTCGGTCCCAAGGGTTGGGCTGTTCGCCCATTAAAGCGGTACGCGAGCTGGGTTTAGAACGTCGTGAGACAGTTCGGTCCCTATCCGCTGTGCGCGCAGGAGTCTTGAGAAGGGCTGTCCCTAGTACGAGAGGACCGGGACGGACGAACCTCTGGTGTGCCAGTTGTTCTGCCAAGGGCATGGCTGGTTGGCTACGTTCGGGAGGGATAACCGCTGAAAGCATCTAAGCGGGAAGCCTGCTTCGAGATGAGGACTCCCACCCACTTGATGGGGTAAGGCTCCCAGTAGACGACTGGGTTGATAGGCCGGATCTGGAAGCCCCGTGAGGGGTGGAGGTGACCGGTACTAATAGGCCGAGGGCTTGTCCTCAGTTGCTCGCGTCCACTGTGTTGGTTCTGAAACCACGAACAGCCCCGCCCGGCCACGGCGGTGCGGCAGTTCACAGTTTCATAGTGTTTCGGTGGTTATAGCGTGAGGGAAACGCCCGGTTACATTCCGAACCCGGAAGCTAAGCCTTACAGCGCCGATGGTACTGCAGGGGGGACCCTGTGGGAGAGTAGGACGCCGCCGAAC
>NZ_JBIAUR010000055.1:0-1519 GCF_042893105.1 Streptomyces sp. NPDC001663
CTAGTGCTGTGACCGCATAGGTTCGCCGGGTTGGTGGTCGTGGCGGTTGGATGTGCGGTGACGTCCGATCCGACTGCTGGAGGCGCGGTGGCCGAGCCTGTTCGTGTGCGCAGACTGACCGACCAGGAGGGGCACAAACTGCAGCAGATCGTGCGCCGCGGCAGCACCAACTCCGTGCGCTACCGGCGCGCGATGATGCTGCTGGCCTCGGCCGGCGGGAACCGGGTGCCGGTGATCGCCCAGCTGGTGCAGGCCGACGAGGACACCGTGCGTGATGTGATCCACCGGTTCAACGAGATCGGCCTGGCCTGTCTGGACCCTCGGTGGGCGGGAGGCCGTCCCCGCCTGCTCAGTCGTGACGACGAGGACTTCATCGTTCAGACGGCCACCACCCGCCCCACAAAGCTCGACCAGCCCTTCACCCGCTGGTCGCTACGCAAACTCGTCGCCTACCTGCGGAAAGTCCACGGCCGGGTGATCCGCATCGGCCGCGAGGCGTTACGCGGCCTGCTCGCCCGCCGCGGCGTCACCTTCCAGCGCACCAAGACATGGAAGGAATCCCCCGACCCCGACCGCGAGACGAAGCTGGACCGGATCGAGGAGGTCCTTCACCGCTTCCCGGACCGGGTGTTCGCCTTCGATGAGTTCGGCCCGCTCGGAATCCGGCCCACCGCAGGCTCGGGGTGGTCTCAACGGAAGCACCCCGACCGGGTGCCGGCCACCTACCACCGCACTCACGGGGTGCGCTACTTCCACGGCTGCTACTCGGTCGGCGACGACCGCCTGTGGGGCGTCAACCGCCGCAAGAAGGGCGCCGCGAACACGCTGGCCGCGCTGAAGTCGATCCGCGCCGCCCGTCCCGACGGCGCCCCCATCTACGTCATCATGGACAACCTGTCCGCACACAAAGGCGCCGACATCCGCCGCTGGGCGAAGAAGCACAAGGTCGAGTTGTGCTTCACCCCGACCTACGCCTCGTGGGCCAACCCGATCGAGGCGCACTTCGGACCGCTGCGGCAGTTCACCATCGCCAACTCCAACCACCCCAACCACACCGTGCAGACCCGGGCCCTGCACGCCTACCTGCGCTGGCGCAACGCCAACGCCCGCCACCGAGACGTCCTGGCCGCCGAACGCAAGGAACGCGCCCGCATCCGCAGCGAGAAAGGCATCCGCTGGGGCGGACGCCCCCTCGCCACCGCGGCCTGAACAACCCTGCGAACCCATGCAGTCACAGCGTTAGTCGTCGAATTCGAAGCCTGAAGTCTTCGCACGGGCAATGATGTCGCGGACTACCTCGGGGCTTGTGATGACGGACTCAACAGCCGTTTTGAGCCGCGCGAGGTCGCTCGAACTCCCGACCGCACAGAACATGCCGGCCTCGCTGTCGAAATCGAGGCGCTCGACAATATCCGGCCAGGCAAACCGCACGAGACCTTCCCAGAAGTACCCGTTCGGCTCGTGCCCGGCGGCAACTACTGCGGCGTCGGCGGCCAGGCCACCGGCATCCAGCGTCAGC
>NZ_JBIAUR010000056.1:0-1429 GCF_042893105.1 Streptomyces sp. NPDC001663
GGTCGTGTCCCTCGTCGTGGTGTTGGGGATCAACTGGTGGGCGTGTTGGGGGTGTTGGGTAGCGCGGGGGCGCTTTCGGGGAGTTCGCGGTAGATCTCGCTCATGCTGCCTTCGGGGAGGTAGCGGCGAGGGAAGGCGATCCATTCGTCGTGCATCTCGAAGAGGACGGCGGTGACCAGCCGGATGAGCGCGTCGTCGTTGGGAAAGACCTGGACGACGTCGATCCTGCGCTTGATCTCCCGGTTCACCCGTTCCAGAGGGTTCGTCGACTGGATCTTCTTCCAGTGCCTGGGTGGGAAGTCCGCGAACGCGGTCAGATCCTCCTTCGCCTCCAACAGCATCGCTTTGACCTTGGGGAACTGGGCGCCGAGCATGTCGGCGACGGTGTCCAGCTGAGTGCGCACGAGGCCGGCGGTGGGCTGGGTAAAGATCGTGCGGATCGTCGCGGCGACCATTTCACCAGAATCCCGGTCGATCACACTGAAGACATTTCGCAGGAAATGAACCCTGCACCGCTGCCAGGCGGCGCCCAGCATCACCTTGCGGACCGCGGCGACCAGCCCGGCGTGCTGGTCGGTGACGACCAGACGAACCCCGGACAGGCCGCGCTCACG
Organism: Streptomyces sp. NPDC001663; assembly: GCF_042893105.1. NCBI lineage: Bacteria > Bacillati > Actinomycetota > Actinomycetes > Kitasatosporales > Streptomycetaceae > Streptomyces > Streptomyces sp. NPDC001663. Next base: position 615 of record NZ_JBIAUR010000056.1, read on the forward strand.
CAGCGAGCGCAAAAACTCCTTCCAGAACGCCTCGCTCTCGCTGTCACCGACCATCAGGCCCAGGACCTCGCGGTTGCCGTCCTCGGTGATGCCGGTGGCGACCACGACGGCCCGCGAGACGATCTGGTGGTTGACGCGCGCCTTGCAGTAGGTCGCGTCCAGGTAGACGTAGGGGAAGCGGACGTGATCCAGCGGGCGGGTGCGGAACGCGGTCAGCGGCTCGTCCAGCATCGTGCAGATCCGCGAGACTTCGGACTTGGAGATCCCGCTGTCCCCGCCCAGGGCTTTGACCAGGTCATCCACGCTGCGGGTGGAAACACCGTGCACGTATGCCTCCATGATGACCGCGTAGAGGGCCTGGTCGATGCGGCGCCGTCGCTCCAGCAGCGAGGGGAAGAAGCTGCCGGTGCGGACCTTGGGAATCTCCAGGTCCAGATCGCCGGCAAGCGTGGTCAGCACCTTCTCGCGATGCCCGTTGCGGACGGTGGTCCGCGTCGGCGTGTGCTCGTTCCACTCCGCACCGATGTGGGCACTTGCCTCGGCCTCGATCAACTCCTGCACCATTCGCTCGGCGATGGCGCGGATCAGCTCGATTCCGTCGGTCGAGCGTAGTGACTCAAGCAGCCGTATCAGTTCAGACTGGGACAGGGCCATCGTGCACTCCTCGTGGTTGAACTGGGCGTTCACCAAGGAGAGTTACGCGATGGCCCGCCTCCTGTTCAGGGAGCGGTCCGCACCCGTGGAAGTGCGCCCCGGGCAGACGCCCGCGCACTCCCAGCCGCTGATCCCGTACACCACGACGAGGGACACCATCG
>NZ_JBIAUR010000057.1:0-1365 GCF_042893105.1 Streptomyces sp. NPDC001663
ACCGAGGCCCTCCGGCTGGTGGGGGAGTGACTGTCATGAGTGAATCCCGGCGACTGGTCGTCGTAGGTGCCTCTCTGGCGGGGCTGCGTGCCGTGGAGAGTGCTCGTCGCAGCGGTTTCACTGGTTCCGTCACGCTGATCGGTGCGGAGGAGCACCTGCCCTACAACCGTCCGCCTCTTTCCAAGGCCTATCTGGCGGCCGAGCCGGCCGTTCCCGTGGGCACCACGTTCCGTGCCGAGGCGGCCCTGCGCGACGAGCTCGGTGTCGAGCTGAGGCTCGGAGCGCCGGCCACCGCTCTGGACACCGAGGACCGTGCGGTGCTGGTGGACGGCGACGACCTGGTTCCGTACGACGCGCTGGTCATCGCCACCGGGGCGGTCGCCCGGGTCCTGCCGGGCACGGAGAACCTCGCCGGCGTCCACACCCTGCGGACGGTGGACGACGCGGTGGCGGTCCGCCGGGCGCTCGACGGCGGGGCCCGGCTGGTGGTCATCGGCGCCGGGTTCATCGGCTCGGAGGTCGCCTCCTCGGCCCGGGAACGGGGTCTGTCGGTGACGGTGGTGGAGGCGGCGGAGGTGCCGCTGCGCCGGGCGCTGGGTGACGAGATGGGTGTGGCGTGTGCCGCGCTGCACGAGCGGGCGGGTACCGACCTGCGGCGCGGAGTGGGTGTACGGGAGATCCGCCGGGACGGTGACGGACTGGCCGTCGACCTCGCGGACGGCAGCACCGTGCGCGCAGACCTGGTGGTCTCGGGTGTGGGCGCCGACCCGGCCACCTCCTGGCTGGAGGGCTCGGGCCTGGAGCTCGGTAACGGTGTGCGCTGCGACCGGACGCTGGCCGCGTCGGTGCCCGGGGTGTACGCGGCGGGCGATATTGCGCACTGGCACAACCCTTTGTTCGAGCAGTCGATGCGGCTGGAGAACTGGACCAGCGCCGCCGAGCAGGGTGCCGCCGCCGCGTTCAACGCCCTGCACCCGCAGCAGGCGAAGCCGTTTTCCACGGTCCCCTACTTCTGGTCGGACTGGTACAAGACGCGCATCCAGTTCGTCGGACTCTCCCCGGCGGACGAGGTACGGGTGGTGGCCGGTGATCCGGAGGACGGGCGGTGGGTGGCGCTGTACCGCACCGGCGACCGTCTCACCGGCGCGCTGGCGATCGAGCACCCGACGCACATCATGAAGTACCGGATGATGATCGCCCGCGGTTGTTCCTGGTCCGAGGCGCTCGACTTCGCCCGCACCCTCGACGAGCAGGCTCACCCGACCGCGACGGTGTCCTGATGGGCGGCGCGGCGATCGCCGGGGTCGGTCTGACCGAGGTCGGCAAGGTGTACGGCCGCACGGCCGCGGAGTTCGCCGACGACGC
>NZ_JBIAUR010000058.1:0-1302 GCF_042893105.1 Streptomyces sp. NPDC001663
ATCCTGTTCAAGTTCCGGGCGCTGCTCGAGGCGAACCGCGACGCGATCGCCGAGCTGATCACCGCCGAGCACGGCAAGGTGCACAGCGACGCGCTGGGCGAGGTCGCCCGCGGCCTGGAGATCGTCGACCTGGCGTGCGGGATCACCGTGCAGCTCAAGGGCGAGCTGTCGACCGAGGTGGCCAGCCGCGTGGACGTCTCGTCCATCCGTCAGCCGCTGGGTGTCGTCGCCGGCATCACGCCGTTCAACTTCCCGGCCATGGTGCCGATGTGGATGTTCCCGATCGCCATCGCGACCGGCAACACCTTCGTGCTGAAGCCCTCCGAGAAGGACCCGTCGGCGTCCATCAAGATCGCCGAGCTGCTCGCGGAAGCAGGCCTGCCGGACGGCGTCTTCAACGTCGTGCACGGCGACAAGGTGGCCGTCGACGGGCTGCTGGAGCACCCGGACGTCAAGGCCGTCTCCTTCGTCGGCTCCACCCCGATCGCCCGCTACATCCACACCACCGCCGCCGCCAACCACAAGCGCGTGCAGGCGCTGGGCGGCGCCAAGAACCACATGCTGGTGCTGCCGGACGCCGACCTGGACGCGGCCGCCGACGCTGCGGTCTCGGCCGCCTACGGCTCCGCGGGCGAGCGCTGCATGGCCATCTCCGCGGTCGTCGCGGTCGGCTCCATCGGCGACGAGCTGGTGGAGAAGATCCGCGAACGCGCCGAGAAGATCAAGATCGGCCCCGGCAACGACCCCACCTCCGAGATGGGCCCGCTGATCACCAAGGTGCACCGCGACAAGGTGGCCTCCTACGTCACCGGCGCCGCGGCCGAGGGCGCCGAGGTCGTACTCGACGGCACCGGCTACACCGTCGAGGGCTTCGAGGACGGCCACTGGATCGGCATCTCGCTGCTCGACAAGGTGCCCACCACCGCCAAGGCCTACCAGGACGAGATCTTCGGCCCCGTCCTGTCCGTGCTGCGCGTGGACACCTACGAGGAGGGCGTGGCCCTCATCAACGCCTCGCCGTTCGGCAACGGCACCGCGATCTTCACCCGGGACGGCGGCGCCGCCCGCCGCTTCCAGCTGGAGATCGAGGCCGGCATGGTCGGCGTGAACGTCCCGATCCCGGTCCCCGTCGGCTACCACAGCTTCGGCGGCTGGAAGGACTCCCTCTTCGGCGACCACCACATCTACGGCAACGACGGCACCCACTTCTACACCCGCGGCAAGGTCGTCACCACCCGCTGGCCCGACCCCGCCGACGCCCCCGCCGGCGTCGACCTCGGCTTCCCCCGCAACCACTGAGCA
>NZ_JBIAUR010000059.1:0-1197 GCF_042893105.1 Streptomyces sp. NPDC001663
CACGGCAGACGACTGAAAGCCACACCCAGCGCCCCTGGGTGAACCAACCCTACGAATGGCTCGCTCATCCCGATCAACAAGGTAGGGACGACTGACCCGGCACCGGTTCGCAGGCCCAACGCCGTGCCGACGAACCGCCACCGCATCACCGACCCGCCGTCCTGTCACACCACCGCCCGGCAGCCCCACCCCGTCCGCCCCGGAGGCGCACCGATGCGACACTTCACCGCCATCGTCAATCCCACCGCGGGCGGATCCACCGGAGCCGCCGCGCTGCTGGGCGTGGCCCGGCTGCTGCGTGAGGCGGGTGCCGAGCTGGAGACGGAGTACAGCCGCAGCCTGGCCCACGCCCAGGAACTCGCCCGGCAGGCCGGACAGCAGGGCCGGGTGGTGCTCGCCGTCGGCGGGGACGGCATCGCCGGTGGCATCGGCGGAGCCCTCAGCGGCACCGGAAGCGTGCTCGGCCTGGTCCCCGCCGGCCGTGGCAACGACTTCGCCCGGGCGCTCCGACTCCCCACGGAACCAGAGGCGTTGGCCAAGGTGCTCCTGCACGGTGAGCCGCGCCCGGTCGACACCATCGAGGTCGAGTCGGCCGTCCACCCCCGCACGGTCGTCCTGGGGAGCGTGTACGCCGGCGTCGACGCGCTCGCCAACCGCCACGCCAACCACGCCAAACTCCTCAAGGGCGCGGCCTCCTACTACGCCGGCGGTCTGCGGGCCGTCACCACCTGGCGGCCCGCCCACTACCGGGTCACCGTCGACGGTGAGGAACACCGGCACACCGGCTACACGGTGGTGGCCGCCAACTCCGGCTACTACGGCTCCGGCCGCCTCATCGCCCCCGGCGCCCGCGTGGACGACGGCCTGCTGGAGGTGGTGATGATCAGCGAAGCGCCCCGGCGACTGTTCTTCGCCATGATGAACGAACTCAAGACCGGCACCCATGTCGACCGGCCCCAAGTACGCATCCTGCGCGGCCGGGAGATCAGCATCTCCGCCGACCGCGAGGTGCCCTACGGCGCCGACGGCGAGGTCGAGGCCGTGCTGCCGGTGACGGTCAGAGTCCTGCCCGGGGCGCTGCGCGTGCTGTGCTGAGCGGATGCTTCAGCATGATCTAGCGCGGAACCCCGGGCGTTCACGCCCGGGAGGAAGCGCTTCTCAAGATAGGGGTGACCTGCACGGGCGCACGGGTTGGCA
>NZ_JBIAUR010000060.1:0-1070 GCF_042893105.1 Streptomyces sp. NPDC001663
GTCTTCGTTCCAGTCCTTGACCCAGGCACGGATGTCGGCTTCCAGGGCTTGGATGTTCTTGTGTGCGCCGCGGCGGATCATTTGGTGCGCGAGGTAGCCGAACCACCGCTCGACCTGGTTGATCCAGGAGGAGCCGGTCGGGGTGAAGTGCAGCTCGAACCGCGGGTGTTTGGCCAGCCAGGCCTTGATCGCAGGGGTTTTGTGGGTGCCGTAGTTGTCGACGATCAGGTGGATCTGCAGGTGTGCGGGAACCTCCTTGTCGATCCGGATCAGGAACTTCTTGAACTCCACGGCCCGGTGCCGGCGGTGCAGGGCCGTGATGACTTCACCGGTGGCGACATCGAACGCGGCGAACAAGGTGGTCAGACCGTTTCGGACGTAGTCGTGGGTGCGCCGCTCGGGCATGCCCGGCATTATCGGCAGCACCGGCTGGGACCGGTCCAGGGCCTGGATCTGCGACTTCTCGTCCACCGAGAGCACCACCGCACCCTCGGGCGGGTTGAAGTACAGGCCCACGACGTCGTAGACCTTCTCCACGAACAACGGGTCCGTCGACAGCTTGAAGGTGTCCGCCAGATGCGGCTTGAGCTGGAACTGCCGCCAGATCCGGCCGACCGTGGACTTCGACAGACCACTGTGCTGCGCCATCGACGTGCGCGACCAGTGGGTGGCGTTCTTCGGCAGCTGTTCCAGCGTGGTGACCACGACCGCTTCCACCTGATCAACGCTGATGGTGGGCGGCCGGCCCGGCCTCGGCTCGTCGACCAGTCCATCCAGCCGCTGGGCGAGGAAACGCCGCCGCCACTTGCGGACGGTGTCCGCGGTCACCCGCAGATCCCGGGCGACCGCGACAATCGGCGGTACGTCCGGCCCCGCACATGCCAGCACGATCCGCGCCCGCAACGCCAGGGCCTGAGCCGATGTCGCCCGACGTGTCCACCGCTCCAACGCCGCCCGCTCGTCATCAGACAGCAGCAACGGCTCCAGTTTCGGGCCCCGACGAGGAACTGACGCACCAGCAGCAGAAGTCACACGACTACTAACGATCAACTACTGGCGCAGGACACTAG
>NZ_JBIAUR010000061.1:0-1052 GCF_042893105.1 Streptomyces sp. NPDC001663
TCTCGTGACTGCGTGCCTTTTGAAGAATGAGCCTGCGAGTTTGCGGTGTGTTGCGAGGTTAACCCGGGTGGGGTAGCCGTAGCGAAAGCGAGTCCGAACAGGGCGCTGTAGTAGCACGCTCAAGACCCGAAGCGGAGTGATCTAGCCATGGGCAGGTTGAAGCGGAGGTAAGACTTCGTGGAGGACCGAACCCACCAGGGTTGAAAACCTGGGGGATGACCTGTGGTTAGGGGTGAAAGGCCAATCAAACTCCGTGATAGCTGGTTCTCCCCGAAATGCATTTAGGTGCAGCGTCGTGTGTTTCTTGCCGGAGGTAGAGCACTGGATAGGCGATGGGCCCTACCGGGTTACTGACCTTAGCCAAACTCCGAATGCCGGTAAGTGAGAGCGCGGCAGTGAGACTGTGGGGGATAAGCTCCATGGTCGAGAGGGAAACAGCCCAGAGCATCGACTAAGGCCCCTAAGCGTACGCTAAGTGGGAAAGGATGTGGAGTCGCACAGACAACCAGGAGGTTGGCTTAGAAGCAGCCACCCTTGAAAGAGTGCGTAATAGCTCACTGGTCTAGTGATTCCGCGCCGACAATGTAGCGGGGCTCAAGCGTACCGCCGAAGTCGTGTCATTGCGATATATACCCCCAACGGGGATCGTGATGGGTAGGGGAGCGTCGTCTGCCGGGTGAAGCGGCCGTGTAAGCGAGTCGTGGACGGTTGACGAGTGAGAATGCAGGCATGAGTAGCGATTCACACGTGGGAAACGTGTGCGCCGATTGACTAAGGGTTCCTGGGTCAAGCTGATCTGCCCAGGGTAAGTCGGGACCTAAGGCGAGGCCGACAGGCGTAGTCGATGGATAACCGGTTGATATTCCGGTACCCGCTGTGAAGCGTCAAACACTGAACCTTCTGATGCTAAGGCCGTGAAGCCGCCCCGGAGCCTTCGGGCAAAGGGGAGTGGTGGAGCCGCCGGACCAAGGTGGTAGTAGGTGAGTGATGGGGTGACGCAGGAAGGTAGTCCATCCCGGGCGGTGGTTGTCCCGGGGTAAGGGTGTAGGCCG